>CALQCM020000005.1 GCA_943329075.2 Chitinophaga pinensis
TGTTGAGGCCGAATGAAAATTGACCAGTTTATGAAGGTTGTGCCGAAGGAAAATTGACCAGGGTGTTCAATCGACCTGCTTACTTTTTAAGCAGGGAGTCGAGGTGATCACAATGGACATGTTGGGCAAGGTAAGGCGCATGAGAATGCGCGACAGTATTTCGATCAGCGCGATCGCAAAGCGCACGGGTTTAGCGCGCAACACCATCAAGAAGTGGCTGAAGGCGCCGGGTTCGGTGGTGCCGAAGTATTTGCGCACGAAGGATCTGCGCAAGATTTCCTCCTTTGAGCCGGTGTTGTTGCAGGCACTCAAGGCCGATCAACTGCGGCACAAGGATAGTCGGCGCACGGCACGTGCGCTGTTTGTGCAAATAACGGCGCAAGGCTATCGGGGTGGCTATAGCGGAGTGACCGACTTCGTTCGCGCCTGGCGCGAACAGGGCGGGAAGGCACCCAAGGCCTTTGTGCCGCTTTTCTTTGAGAACGGTGAGGCCTTCCAATTCGACTGGAGTGAAGAAGGCTTGTTGGTGGGTGGGCTGTTTTATAAAGCGCAGGTTTCGCACATGAAGCTGTGCGCCAGTCGCGCGTTCTGGCTGGTGGCCTACCCGACGCAAACCCACGAAATGTTATTTGATGCCCATACGCGGTCGTTTGCGGCGTTGGGTGGCGTGGCTCGTCGCGGGGTCTATGACAACATGAAGACCGCTGTCGACAAGGTCAAGAAAGGCAAAGAGCGCGTGGTCAACGCTCGCTTTAAGGCCATGTGCAGCCATTACCTGTTTGATGCTGATTTCTGCAACGTCGCCTCTGGGTGGGAGAAAGGCATCGTTGAGAAGAATGTTCAGGACAGCCGCCGGCGGATTTGGATCGAGGCAAGTCAGCAGCGGTTTGGCACATTTATCGAGCTGAACACGTGGCTTGCGCACCGCTGCCGAGCGGTATGGGCGGAAACGGCGCACCCCGATCACCCCGAGTTGACGGTTGCAGACATGCTGGAAATCGAGCGTGATCACCTGATGCCGATGCCAGAACCGTTCGATGGCTATGTAGAGGCGTCTTCGCGGGTGAGCAGCACGTGCTTGGTGCGGGTGGCGCGCAACCGTTACTCGGTGCCCTGCGAATGGGCCAACAAGGTTGTGAGCACGCGTCTTTATCCCAACCAGATTGTGGTGGTGGCTGGTGATGCGATTGTGGCGCGCCACGATCGCCTATCGAACCAAGGCAAGACCGCATATGACTGGCAGCACTATATCGAGCTGGTCCAGCGCAAGCCCGGCGCGCTGAGAAACGGGGCGCCGTTTCTGGAGATGCCGCCTGTATTGCAGCAACTTCGACAGTCGCTCATGCGCTACCCGGGAGGCGACCGCGCGATGGCCGATATATTGGCCGTGGTGCCACGCGCAGGGCTTGAGGCGGTGCTGGTGGCGGTCGCCATCGCACTCGAAGACGTCACGCCGAGCGGTCAGGTCAGCATCGAGCACGTCGAGAACGTGCTGGCACGCTTGAATAGCCCGCCAGCGCCACCGCCCGCAGAAACCGATCTGCAGCTCAAAGAGGCCCCCAGGGCTGACACCGCGCGCTACGACCAGTTGCGCGAAATCCAACAGGAAACGGAGCCCAATAATGCACTCTGATATCACAACCAATCTGAAATCGTTACGTCTGCACGGCATGGCAGTTGCGTGGGAAGAACTTATAGAGAACGGCGTGACAACGCGTGTGGATAGTTCGCAATGGCTACTCCAACACCTTCTTGAAGCGGAGGATACCAATCGCGCGATGCGCTCAATCTCACATCAGATGAAGTCCGCCCGGTTCCCGCTGCACCGCGATCTTGCGGGCTTTGACTTTGCGGCATCGCCTGTTGATAAGGCGTTGATCAACAAGCTCTCGGATCTATCCTTCACCGAGACCGCACAAAATGTGGTGTTGATCGGTGGTCCGGGCACGGGCAAGACGCACCTTGCCACCGCACTGAGCGTGTCGGGGGTGACGCAGCACAGTAAAAAGGTGCGGTTTTATTCCACCGTCGACCTCGTCAACGCACTGGAACATGAGAAATTAATGGGAAAGCCCGGCCGCATCGCCCTCAGTCTGTCGCGGCTAGATTTAGTCGTGCTCGACGAATTGGGCTATCTACCATTTAGCCAGGTCGGCGGCGCCTTGCTCTTCCATCTCTTATCAAAGCTCTATGAGCATACCAGCGTGCTGATCACCACGAATCTGACGTTTGCAGAGTGGTCGAGCGTGTTTGGTGACGCCAAGATGACCACGGCGCTCCTCGACCGACTGACGCACCACTGCCACATCGTTGAGACGGGAAACCAATCCTATCGTTTCCTGCACAGCACCAAACAGGCTAAGAATCAAATCAAAGCACGGGAACAAAACAGAAAAGCGAATCCCATTGATGGGTTGGGCACCGTCGCGGAACAGGAACCAGAACCGTTCTGAGTTGTGAACCACTGACGCTTGAAAACCACTGCAACTATCGTCGCTGTGGTCTTCAGAATTGATGAAAAGGAGAAACGGAACCCGAAAACAGATATAGTTATCCACAGCTGGCCGTGGTCAGGTCAGCAAAAGCCCCTGGTCAAAATTCAATCGGCACAGGTGGTCAATATTCGCTCGGCCGCAACACTCTGGCTTTCACAACGTTCTGCCACTTGGCAATTTCGGACCGCAGAAAAGCTGAGAATTGCTCGGGTGAACTGCCGACCGGCTCGTTACCGCTCTTCAGTAGTGCGTCCATTGAATCGGGCATCATTAATGTGCGACGCGACTCTATACCCAATCGCTGCACAATATCCAAAGGAGTGCCAGCCGGGGCGTATAAGCCATACCAGAGCGTCACTTCGTAGCCCGGAATTGATTCGGAGATGGCAGGGACATCCGGAATTTCACGAAAACGCTTTGGACCAGTCACCGCGAGGGCGCGGATTTTGCCTGTCTTGGTATGGTTCACGACCGCGGCCGTGCTTGCAAAAAGCAAGTCGGTTTCGCCGCCCATCAGACCGATAACGGCAGTGCCAGTAGCCTTGAATGGAACGTGGGTCAGGCGCAAATTACCCATTAGCTGAAACAGTTCGGCTGCGAGATGAGGCCCACCACCCGAACCGGACGAGGCGTAGGTCAACCGGTCAGGTTTCGCTTTTGCCAGTGCGATAAGCTGCCGGATTGTCGTTATTGGCACGGCAGGGTGGCTTGCGAGCACGAATTGGCTGGATGTGAGCTGCGAAATGCAAGCGAAGTCCTTCAACGGATCGTAAGGCAAATTCGATCGCATGGCCGGGTGAGTCGACATTTCGAGTGCAGATATGAGTAAAGTGTAGCCGTCCGGCTTGGCCTTGGCGACATAGTTAGCACCAATGGTCGCAGAAGCGCCTGGCTTATTTTCTACCAAAAAAGATCCGCCGGTCTGCTCAGCCAGCCGTTGTGCGAGTAGGCGACCGATTAGATCAGTGCCACCGCCCGGCGTAAATGGCGAGACAATATGCACTGGGCGGGTGGGCCAAGTCTGTGCCGCTAAAGGTAATGCCATCATGCTCGCTGCCGCGAGAGCGAATGAACGGATTACGAAGGCAGTGTACTTCACGATGATGGGGTTCCTTCGCCATTTGGCCTTGGCGGCGCCATAAAGTCGTGTAAATGAGGCACACCCCCTGAAACTTTTCCAGGGCGCTCGCCGGTTGGGCGTGCTGCTGCTCTATGCCTTATGCACTGCTCGCGGACGTTCGGTCGAACGAGACGGCGGCTCGCTCGTAGATTGGATCGCTGGCTCATTGGCGAGCAAGGGTCCTTCAGAAACGCGATCTGGCATCGTCGCATTTGTTTCCATCGCTCTCCGATCGAGCATTGATTGTCGCTGGAAAATCTCGGGAGCACGATCGTTCAGGACAAGCGTGAATACATCGGCACGGTTATAGTGGCCCGCAAAGTCGTGCTTCACCTTGGCAAGAACGCAATCTTCCAGATTGGCGTCAGCATAGAGGATGCCCTCTTCGGGCCCCATCGGGCCGGCAATCACCTTTGAATCTGGACCAATAATGGTTGAGCCGCCGCTAAGCTCGGGGTCGGCTAGGAATACGCGATCCTCATCAGTGTAGGCAAATACCTCTCTCATTTCGTCGCTTACTGCGCCGCAGGCATTTATCACGAAAGCCTTAGACATAAAGGCGAAAGCCCGTCCAGTTATGACGCCACGCTCGGAACGCGGCAGCGATGTTCGGCCCGGCAAATTAGGCCAGCTTGCAACGTGAATAGCAGTTTCATCAGCGAGAAGCGCGAATATGGCCAATGGGTTGGAATTTTCTCCGCAAATGAGGCCACTGAGTCTTCCATACTCAGTATCGTAAGCTCGTAGGGTATCGCCATATCCGCCAGTGTGGACAAGGCGCTCGCCGACCGTCGGCATTAACTTCTGATGCTTCCCGAGGATTTTTCCTTTTGAACTGATGAACAACTGGCTGTTGAACAGTGTGCCATGCGTTCCGGGCCGCTTCTCGCATAAACCCATTACGACGTAGGCGCCTGCTTGGCGCGCAGCTTCGCATAGGGCATCAGTAGCTGGAGAAGGAATTTCCACCGAGTTCTTGAATAACTCCGTAGCCAACCGCAGAGATTCCTTTGTGGTTGACGGATGAAAGTGATACCAAAGAGGGTGTCCCGGAAGATATCCTTCAGGGAAGCCAATGACCTTAGCGCCTGCCGCACCCGCTTCTCTGATTAGACGGCAAGCCTTTTCTACGGTTGCCTCGCGGTTGAGATAGACAGGCGACGCCTGAACGGCAGCCAGTTTTATTTTTGGATACACGTCACCCATTGCAGTCTCCTCTTGGTTTGATTTTCATGCTGACACAAGCTACCCATCGTGTCAAAGGCAAATGCCGGCACCGCTTTGATAAAAATTACGATGAAATGTAGGTGCTAAGTCGGGCCGTATTGGTGAAGGTAAGTGGCACGCATATCGTTCGAGTAATGTCAGCGATTCTGTCGTATATGC
Source organism: Chitinophaga pinensis (assembly GCA_943329075.2). Lineage (GTDB taxonomy): Bacteria > Pseudomonadota > Gammaproteobacteria > Burkholderiales > SG8-41 > PALSA-1004. Next base: position 5,002 of record CALQCM020000005.1, read on the forward strand.
GATCCGAAGACCAAGAATTAATTGTTGTTAATAAAATGTCAACAAAAAATTGACCGCTCTACATATGACTTAACAACTTCTTCTTCGTAACCCATAGACTTAATCTTGGGGTGCAGTGCCGACATTACGGAATCAATGTTGTCCAGTAATCGAAGTTGTTTGAACGGTTCCTCAAACGATATTCCCAGCGACATTGCAAGCAGCCCAAAGTAATGTTGGGTTTCGATGCCGTATTTAAGTTGCATCTTCACATGTTGACGATAGCAAGAATGGTAAGGCACTACTAGCGCGTCAGCGCCGAGTTCCCTTGCTTCGGAGAACATTCGCGCTTGATCTTCTGGCGCCATAGGATGCACTGTATGACAGTGAATGCTCGCCGGATGCGCGTACTTTGCAGGCAAGATTTTAAGTCCAGGAATGGCATTTAAAAGCATCTCTATCCTGTTTGCATCGCCCATGCGTAGTTCATCGACGTCATGACGGTGAATAACTACTCGACGATTGACAGGACGCATTTTTTCCCTAAGAGCATCGATATGCTCGACTAAAAGGGCTGAGATATTGGCGTGGCGGAAGCCTTGATCTGGGATCCGATATTTTGCGAAAACGTGGTCACAATCAGGGCAAATGGAAAGCACGGTTTTGGGATGTGCTCTTCTGAATCCCAGCAATGATTTCGTTGCTACTTCTTCTTGCAGATCACTGTCGCCCAGATTTTTATGAATAGATCCACAGCAGTTTTCAGGCCCTCCCAAAATTACGAAGTCGAGCTGTAACTGCTGCAATATCTGCTGTGCAATATATGCGATAAATGATGTGAGGATCGCATTACATGAAATATGCAGAATGAGGGGCACGTCTCGAGACTTAATCGGAAGTTCGATTTCCCAAGTAAATCCCTCAGGCGCGAGCAAACGACCGAGAGTTCGTTGCCCTTCAAAAGCGCTTGTGTATGTCCGTTTTTTTAGCTCGGCCACGACTTTTCCTTGATATTAAATCGACGTCGCGAAAAATGTATCAGGGGAGGGCGCCAATCGCATTGATTTCGATTAGACAATCCTTGTGCACTAGACTGGTCACTTCGACCATTGTCGATGCGGGTGGGTCTGTTGGGAAGTATTCCTTTCGCACTTCATGAATCGCGTGAAAATCCTTCACGTCTCGAACAAATACCGTAACTGACACCAGGTCCGACAAGCTGCCGCCAGCCGCTTCGATTGTGGCCTTCAAATTTTCGCATACCTGACGAGTTTGACCGCGAATGTCACTCGCGTGAACGACTTCGCCTTTTTCATTCCGTGAAGTAAAGCCAGAAAGGAAAACCAGCTTTCCGGGGTTTGAAACGGAAATCGCAGCACTATACACACCTCGAGCCTTCGAGATCTTTGCTGGGTGAATAGCTTTTTTGGAGAACATGTCTAACCTTTCTTCGATGAGCAATAAAAAAAAGGAGCTACTGAACCACCGTCGGGTCGACGGTCATCAAAATCTGATTTTCAAGGCGTTCTACCAAGGATGCCTTGAAAGAACGTGACAATTGAGGCTTGAACCGCTACCAATTTCTGAACCAGATCTAAAGAGAAAAGCCGGGCCTACAAGTCTCTACTGGCGTGGGCAAGCCTGCGCCAATAAAGTGGATTCAGCGGATGGCAATTCGCCACGAGCTATTTCAGGCGAATCCTCGCTGCATTTCCTGCGTGCACCCTAAACTAATGTTGTGGCATCCTCAATCGATTCAAACCAGTGGGCGTTCAAGCCTCTTCGGGTAGATGGCGTCGGACTCATTTACGACTACTATTGTCTTCATTGATATCCCTGACAATATTTATTTTTTCACTCGAATTTGAATTCGCGTCGCAGGGTCGATCAGCATGAGAAACAGATCTGGCAACATCCTCGGAACCATTACGATTCGTCGCCGGTGTTCTCATCTCTTCCTCAGTGGAGGTTACTTTAGTGTGGCGGACTCTGACCACTGCTGCAATAACTAATACGGGAACGTACTGATGCAAAATTGAGAACATGCATGCGCCATAATGCGGGTCAGAACAACTCTGACAGAGGAATATTAAATTATTGGCCTTAGGCGGCTATCTATTGTTCAACCGCTTTTCGCTTGCGTTGTTAGATTTTATCGCCGCGGTCTCGGATTTGATGTGGCGCAGGAAGGCGCTCACGGCAGATGGGAGGCGTCGTTGGCCCAGCATGCATACTTCTATGGTTGTGCGACGGAGCGTTGGATCGCTAATTGGAACTCCAACCAGGGCACCTATCTCCACCTCGTGGACTATGGACATCTCCGTAAGAAAAGAAATTCCTCCAGCGTGTCTTGCGAATCCTTTCATCGCTGAAATGGAATTTGTGACGAGGGCAGGCGTAAAAGTTAAATTGGACGCCAATCCAATCGATTCTAATATTCGTCGAATTCCAAAGCTCTGATCGGGCAATGCTAGTGGATACGAAAGTGTTTCGGCGAGGTTAACGTGCGCTTTTGTGGCCAATGGGTGGGTAGGAGCCATAACCGCGAGAATGGGAGCCTTGATGCTAATAGCACTTTCGATGCCGCGTAAAGGCTCGGGCATAAATGCAATGCCAATATCGGCCGTTCCCTCCTGAACTGCAATGAGAATATTTTTCGTGCTCGTAATTATTAGTTCGAATGTCACGCCGGGATACTTACGACGAAAGCTCGCAATCAGATGAGTAACAAAGTCTGCACCATGTCCTTCAGTAGAGTTAATGCAAACGTGTCCTTTATTAAGGCCTTTTAACGCAGTTAACTCAGATTGAATGCGCGATTCACGCGCCAGAAGATCGCGCGCATACTGGACATACAAATGCCCTGCCGGCGTTAGAGTCATTCCCCGGCCCTGTCGGTCGAACAAGCGCGCATCCAAACTACTCTCGAGGTGCGCGATATGCCGGCTCACGGCCGAAGAGGCGATATTTAGTCGCTCCGCTGCTTTTCTTATTCCCCCGACTCTGGAGACTTCGAGAAAGCACTTGATATCGTCTAACCGCATATTCTGAATTTCGTACGTAAGGACTGGTGAACAAGGGTGTATCGTTTGGAGATCACTCGGAGAGGGGGCATCAACATTCGTTCTCATTTCCGCATCGAAGCGTTCGCATAATTGGTGTTGCAGAAAACGTGCTTGTTCTCCAGACTTCCTAATTGATGATTCGAGCTCTTTGGAACGTCATGATTATAGGCTCCGAAAATAACCATTTAATAAAAGTGGGCATAATGGGCGCGTGCATGACTGCCATGGGAGCAGGGCTGTTCCTAACAGCCCTATGCGCGCCAGCACACGCACTTCCGCAAAATTACCCTAACAAACCCATTCGCCTCCTGCTGGAGTTTCCCCCGGGGAGCGCAAGTAACACTTTGGCCAGAATACTGGGGCAACAAATTACCGCTCTGTGGGGGCAGCCGGTAGTGGTTGATAGTCGAACCACCGCCGGAGGTAATCTCGCAACGGAAGCAGCTGCAAAGGCATCCCCGGATGGCTACACGATTTTATGGGTATCCACTCGCTTCGCGACTGTTTCTAGCCTTTATAAGAACCTGCCGTTTGACACAACAAGGGACTTCGCACCGATTTGCCTTGTATCAACTGCGTATGTAGTGCTTGTCACGAGCGCCACGCTCCCCGTTAAGTCAGTTAGCGACTTAATCGCGCTGGCCAAATCGAAGCCTGGTCAACTTAGCTACGGATCTTCAGGGAACGGCGGCAATCCTCACTTGGCTATGGAGCTTTTCAAGAGTATGGCGAAACTCGATATTGTCCACATTCCATACAAAGGGCTGCCGCCGGCGTTACCAGATTTGATTGGCGGTCAGATTCAAATGATATTTGCAACGGTCGCACCAGTGTTGCTGCTACTTCAATCTGAGAAGTTGCGAGCATTGGCAATTTCGGCAATTAAACGATCGCCTACTCTGCCAGATATTCCAACTATGGCCGAAACGCTCCCAGGGTTTGAAGCAGTGACATGGCAAGGCATCCTCGCGCCGGCTGGAACGCCGTCGGTCATCATCGCGCAACTCAATGATGGTATTTTAAAAATAATTCGCATGCCATCAGTTCATAAGCGAATGGTAGAGATCGGATTTGATCCGGCTGGAAGTACGCCCGCAGAATTTGCTGATTATATTAAGTCGGAAGGACGCAAATGGGCGCAGGTGATAAAAGCATCCGGCGCTCGAGTCGATTAATCGCCAAGAGTTGCAGTGCCGAAATGGGTCAACCTTTCCATCGTTAACAATGGAATCCTGATGCAACATGCAGCCAAATCAGTTCTTGTTGTTTCTCTGGCAATCCCACTACTTGCGAGCGCATCGGAACCAAATTATCCGACTCAAATTATTCGTGTTGTCACAGCAGTTGCCGGCAGCGGCAATGACTTTGCAGGGCGAATTCTTGCGAAAGAACTTACTGAACGTTTGCGGCAATCAGTAATTATCGACAATCGCGGCATTGTCGCCATTGAACTTGCAACCAGGGCACAGCCCGATGGTTATACACTGCTCTTCTATGGCGACGCTGTATGGCTTTCTCAATTTGTGCAAAAGTACGTCAGCTATGACCCAGTGAAGGACCTCGCCCCGATCACTCTGGCAACCAGAACTCCGGATGTCCTCGTGGTTCACCCATCTTTACCAGTGAAATCGGTTGGCGATTTGATTGCACTTGCTAGAGCTAGACCAGGTGAACTCAATTACGGTTCTGGGTCATTAGGTGCATCACCGCATGTCGCAGCAGAGCTCTTTAAGGCAAAGACGAAGATCGACTTTGTTCGCGTGTCCTACAAAGGCAGCGGGCCGGCGATGAACGCGTTAATGAGTGGCGAGGTGCAACTCATGTTTCCAACTGCCGCGTCAGTGGCATCACATCTCGCCTCCGGCCGATTAAAGGCGTTAGCAGTTACCACCGCTCAACCCACTGCGTTACTGCCAGGAGTGCCCACAATAGCGGCGAGCGGTGTGCCAGGGTATCAATATGAAACCCTTGCAGCCTTTTTTGCGCCGGCGGGGACGCCGTCCTATATCGTCAATCGATTAAATCAAGAAATTGTAAGCGTCTTAAGAATGCCAGATGTAAAGGCGCGGCTATTCAGCGCTGGAATGGAGACTGTTGCCAGCTCTCCCGATGAGCTATCGGCAACGATGCGAACGGAAACAGCCACAATGAGCAAAATACTTAAGAGTGCTGGGATCCAAAATGAATGAGTTCAGGCGCATATGCAAAGACAAATTTGGTTTTTCAATATGCAAAGCGTCGCATGCCGCCATCAACCGGCATCAGCGTGCCGGTAATGTAGCGCGCAATCGGTGAAGCAAGAAATATTGCCAAACATGCTAACTCCTCTGGCTCTCCATAGCGACCAACCGGAATATCATTTTCAGATTCTTTTGCGCGAAACTCATCGGTATATTTTTTGCGTATCTGCTCGCTCATAATTCGCCCAGGACCAATACAGTTCACCGTGATGCCGTGTTTTCCAACTTCCCGAGACAAACCTTTCGACCACGCATGGATTGCGGCCTTGGCTGGCAGTACAGCAACCAGTCTTGTCGGTTCCGATTTTCCGCTGATATTAATAATGCGCCCCCAATGTCGTTCGATCATGCCTGGAAGAACTGCATGGGTAAGCTGTCGAACACGCACGTAGTTTAGGGTCATGGCTTCTTCCCATGCCTCTTCCGGCGCATCAATCGTAATGGGCGGTTTGCTACCGCCTGCAGAATTTACGAGGATATCGACCTTGCCAAGTTCTGCCACTGCAGAAGCCGCCAAGTGTTCAGGCGCACCCTTTTGCACGATGTCAATCGCAATAACGCGCGGTGCCAATCCACCGGCAGCGACAATTTCCCCCGCAAGTTCATCAAGCAATTGCTTGCGCCGGGCGGCAATGCATACCTGCACTCCTTCTGCCGCCAATCCACGTGCAATTGCTCGACCTATTCCTTGTGTGGCTCCCGTGACGAGGGCTGTTTTCCCGACCAATTGCAGATCCATTTTTAATTTCTCCTGATAGATGCAAGACCCATCCTTAGCCTGAAGATGCCATCTTGTGCGACAAGAATTATGGGGATAAAAAAATGATTAAGCTACAGCTTGCATGCCCGGATCACATTCGTATAGGGCTCGACGTCGGGAGTAGTCTGGAAGAACAAAATCGTTTTCGCGTTTGGGGGGGCATAAATTGGTGCTCTCCCATTATGTGCATCGTGAAGTTTGCGTAATTGTGAGCATTAATGCAATTGCAATTGCATGAACGCATTGCTGCCAATATTAGAACAGCCACTGCTTGTTTTAGCTATACCATCGCTCCAACAACGTGATCCGATCGCTAAAGATTACTTTTGCCTAATAAGGCTCTGGATTGAACGTGAATAAGAAAACAATTGCAAGCACGTGCAAAGAGTGCTCCGTCAGGTGCGGTTCAATAGTTCATTTGCAGGACGAAAAGGTTATCAAAATCGAAGGTAATCCAGATCATCCCCACTCGCATGGTGCGTTTTGCATTAAAGGCCATCATGCACCTGTAGCCGCGCTCGCGCATCCTGATCGTCCGATTTATCCGCTGCGCCGAACAGGGGCGCGCGGCGAGGGCAAGTGGGAGCGAGTATCTTGGAGCGCAGCATTAAATGACATCGCAGATAAGATTGGTGCAGTAAAGCGCCAATATGGCGCCGCCGCACTTGCCGGCGCGGTTTCTAATCACTCCTCGTCTCGGGGAGTCGCGATGCCATTGCTGTTGCGCAGCCTAGGGTCACCAAACTACATGATTAACCAGGATCTATGTATGGGCTGCCGAAATACGGCGGCGATGTTGACGGGCATAGGCGGTCAAACTGGGGGCGAGCTTGAAAATACACGTTGCATTTTGATCGTTGGAAAGAGTCCATCGGAATCGAGCGTAGTGCAGTGGATGCATATTAAAGCGGCGCAAAAGAAGGGTGCAAAATTAATTGTTATCGATCCACGTCAGACGCAAATTGCCAAAGCGGCCGATTTGTGGCTACCACTACGGCCTGGCACTGACGCCGCGCTCGCGCTTTCGATGATTCAAGTAATTTTTGCTGAGAGTCTCCTTGATAATGACTTCGTTCAGCAATGGTGCATTGGGGCGGAAGAGCTAAGGGTTCGTGCAAACAACTACTCACCGGAGACCGCTTCTAAAATTACGGGTATCCCGTCCGAAACGATTATTGATGCGGCGCGGTTATTTGCGAAGACGACGCCTGGCTGCTTGGTGCTAGGACATGGTATTGACGCCCAAGCTAACGGTGTATATACCGCGATAGCTTTTCATGCCCTGCTTGCATTGACCGGAAACGTCGATCGCGAAGGAAGCAACCGATCATCAAAGCAACTCCCCGGATTCCGAGATTACATGGGCATTATCAATAATCCGCGTTTTCGCATGCCTGCGGATAGGGAGCGGGAAATTATCGGTGGTAAAGAGTTTCCGTTCTGGTCTGGCCCTAATAGCTGGGCCAAGACGTCTCATAACCCCACGTTAATAGAAGCAATTATTACCGGCAAACCATATCCCGTACGATCGCTTTATGTTAGCGGCGTAAATATTGCATGCACGTATCCAAATATTCAAAGAACGATCGCTGCACTCAAAAGTCTAGATTTGTTAGTTGTAGCGACAGACCATATAACGCCGACAGCCGAACTCGCTGACTATATTCTTCCCAAGACTACTTTGTTAGAAGAAGAGGACATATCGGCAGATGCTGGCGGGCCGTGTCTCTCAGTCGTGCAGCGCGTTTTAAAGCCTCGGGGAGAAACAAAAACAGACTTAGAAATCGCAATCGAGTTGCGAAACGCCTTGCGCGAGCGCGAGTTACTGGATTACGACTTATTGCCTTGGAATAGTCACCGGGAGTTGATTGATTACCAGTTAAAAGAGACCGGGCTCTCTTTTGAGGATATATGTCGGACTGGTTTTTATAATTACGATTTCACCTATGCGGAATACCGGCAGAAAGGATTTAAGACGCCCAGCAAAAAGATTGAACTGTTTTCTGGGCGTTTAAAAGATGCCGGCTACGATCCTTTGCCAGACTATCACCCACCGTACTATGCAGAGCCTAACCCTGATTTCCCTCTAACGCTCATAACAGGCATTCGGACGATGGCGTATCACCATTCGCGCTTCCGAAATCATGAATGGGCGCGAAAGATTCAAAACGAGCCTGAAATCAGAATTCACCCAACTACTGCGGCTCGATATGGCGTCTCTGGGGACGACTGGGTATGGCTGGAAACAACTTCCGGCGTGGGACGTGTCTTGCTGAAAGTTCGAATAACTTCGGAGGTCCCGGCGGATATTGTCGCGACCGGCATGGGGTGGTGGTATCCGGAGATTAAAAGTGCGGACCATGGGTCATTAACATTTAATGTCGATACCGCCATCGCGTATGGTCCACCATGGGATCCGATTTCAGGATCGGCAGAAGCCCGAAATAATGCCTGCACGATTAGGCGGGCTCAACAGTCAGAGGTTCCACCCCATTCAGCGGCTAAACAGTAGGCAAATTGCTAGATTCGTATTTGAATCGCGCCCAAATAAGCAATTGTTTAAATTAAAGATACAAATAACTGAGCCAATAAGCCTCAACGCTAGTTGCATAGTTAAAATTATTGACGTGCCAAAGTCGTCTTCACTGCAAATGCAAGGAGTTTCTATGACGGAAGTGCCAGTATTCGAAGCGGGCGGCTATCGGTTTATCAAAGCAGTTTTTCAGTATTCGAGTGGCGTTGCCGCCCAGCCTGGCTATGAGATCGAACGCGCACGCTTTGCGACCCCCTTGCCCCTACTGAAAGCATATTCCGCCGTTGAGTCCCACCTGAGTTCAATTGGGCGTCCGATTCAGGCGTTCGCCGCTTGTGAATTGAGATCACCGGATCCTCTCAGTGAGCAAGGCTTCTACGACTTCAATAAGGTCTATGTACAGACTTTAGAGCGATGGGGAATATACAAAGGCGGGGATCGACCGATCAATCCCGTAGCACGCACAAACGTCTGCCCTATGTATCACGCACCGGCCGAAGCAGTTATGCATGCGTTCTCGTATACAGTGCCGGCCAAGGGTGTGCGGGCCAGCAAGGGGAGTTTCATTTTGGCCGGCGGCGCGGAGCGCGTACGGACAGGTACATCAGCGGGAGCAATAGTTAGACCCGGAGATGCTTCCCCCGAAGGACTACGGGAAAAGGTTGCCGGTGTCATTGCTGAAATGGAAAGTCGACTGGGGCTGCTTGGGTTCTCTTGGGGGGATGCAGTAAGCACGCAAGCGTATACCGTTAATAACATTGGTCATTTGGTTGGTGAAATGCTCGCGGCTCGTGGAGCGTGTCAGGGTGGTCTGTCGTGGACTTACGCACGTCCACCTGTTGCAGGCCTGGAGTATGAGATGGACGTAAGAGGCGCAGCGCGAGAGATCATAATTTAGCATTTGGATAGTGGAAGGTTTATGGCCAAGCGTTTTGGTAGATAAAGAAAAGACGTATCCACTAAGGCGGGACCATAAGCAGCGCAGCGAAATGCGCCACCGGCCAATGAAACCGACACATTGCACGCAATTATTGTCCGGTGTAACCCCTCCCGGAATCCATTGCTAACCTTTTGGAGAGCGAAATGGAAGCTGTCCGTTTTATCGCACAACTCATTCTGTTCTTCGCGAACGCTTTTATTTTTCCATCTGCGGTAGCCCAAACCTATCCCGATCGACCAATACGCTTCATTGCTGGCTATCCACCCGGCAGTGCAAGTGACAACGTATCCCGCATTCTGAGTGCGAAGCTGGCTCAGCAGTTCGGGCAACAAATTGTCGTTGATAATCGTCCGGGAGCCGCGGGGAATATCGCCGCGGAACTCACGGCAAAGTCACCGCCCGACGGTTACACGATGTTGTTGGTTGCAACCAACCATGCGATTGTGTCCAGCCTCTACAAGAAGCTGTCTTTTGATCCAGTCAAAGACTTCGCTTGTGTCAGCTTGGTATCCACTGCCCCGACTGTACTCGTGGTCCATCCTTCCTTGCCTGTTAGATCGGTTGCTGACCTTATCTCATTAGCGCGAAAGCATCCTGGAAAAATGAACTACGCTTCATCCGGTAGTGGCGCATCACCGCACCTGAATATGGAACTGTTCAAGAACAATAAGAACCTTAATATCACTCACATACCGTATAAAGGCGTCCCTCAAGCTCTCACCGACCTCATTGGCGGTCAAATCGACATGATGTTCTCGACAATGGCCCCCGCAGTGCCATTAGTGAAAGCGGGGCGGCTGCGAGCGCTCGCCGTAAGTGGTTCGAAACGTTCCCCTGCTCTTCCCGATGTGCCCACCATGGCAGAAACGATACCTGGCTTCGTGGCCGAGTCTTGGCAAGGTGTGCTGGTTCCAGCCGGAACGCCAGACGCAATAATCGACCGCATTAATCGCGCAATTATCAATGCACTACAGCAACCCGACGTTAGCCAAAAGCTAATCGACTTAGGATTCAATCCAGTCGGGTCTACTCCTCAGGAGTTCTCGACCTTTCTCAAATCCGAGATACTTAGATGGAGTCATGTCGTAAAAGCATCCGGCGCGAGCGTCGACTAATTACGTTAAGAGGAATTTTCAATGATGACAAAAACAATTCTTCAGCCTAAAGGAATTGCCAAGCCTGCCGGTGTCTGGTCTCCCGCTGTTGTAGTTACGCAGCCGGGACGCATGGTGTTTTTGTCCGGTTTTACTTCTCGGGACGAGACTGGCAATGTCATCTTCGAGGGTGATATTCGCGGACAAACTCGCCAAGTTTGCGAGAACCTTAAAAAGACTATTGAAGCTGCTGGCGGAACACTGCGAGATCTGGTGTCAGTATGCGTTTTTGTTAAAGACATCAAAACCTTTGATGACATTCACGCGATACGTCGCGAATACTTTCCGGTCGATCCGCCTTCCTCCACGATGGTAGAGGTAACGGGTCTGGTAGATCCCCGCATGCTAATCGAGATTAATGCAATCGCCGTATTGCCCTAGTCCAGGAGGTTGATAGTGGAAACGGTCCAATTAGTCGGCGGTGATTACGAGCATGCACTGGGTTTAGAACAAGAGCGCGACGGAGTACGCATAAGATATACGCGAGGATCCCCCTCAGCCATTTTTGGAAAAATGATCTTAGAGCAGTGTTATGAAACATGCGAGTTCTCTCTTGCGAATCTCATCATGCTGATGGACAAGGGGGCTAAGTGGCTCTCCGCTATCCCCGTATTCCCCAATCGTGCATTTCGGCATCACATCTTATACGTAAGAAAAGATAGCGGCATTCGTGGACCCGAAGATCTTCGCGGCAAGCGGCTGGCAGTTGAAGATTATTCAATGACCGCGGCGGTATGGGTACGCGGTCTGCTAAATGAGGAATATGGGGTCAGCTGGCGTGACATCTCTTGGTTTTGCGATAACCGACAGGGGCGGTTTCAACCACCAGCAGCAGCTAAAGTCACGCTCCTAGAAGGGGATCCAGAATCGCTCCTTGAGGCCGGTAGAGTTGATGCAATGATGTCTTCCGCTCCACGTGATGAGCACCGGCCACCACAAGAGCGGAAGTTTCGCCGGCTCTTTGAGCCGGCACAGCAGATTGAGGAAGATTATTACAAACGCACTGGCATCTTTCCGATTAATCACTGCATCGTGATTCGTTCGGACGTGCTGGCGCGTTTGCCGCATCTCCCTAAATTGCTTTTCGACATTTACTTAGAAAGCAAACGCGCGGCGTACCGAAGGAAGCTTGGCGCTAGTCTGGTTCCGTGGTCTAAGCTTTATTGGTCAAATATATTCGACGTCTTTGGTGGCGACCCGCTTCCCTACGGCCTCACCGATTCAAACATTAAGGTGGTGTCTCGACTAGCTGACTACTTACACGAGCAACAGCTCATCGATCATATCCCTACGCTGGAAAGCCTTTTTCTACCCGATAGCCTCGCATTTCGGGAATAGCAGGGAGTAGTAACAGGAGAAGAGGATGGCATCTTTGCCGAAACGGACTTATACGACAGCGTTTGAAGGTGCGAGAGCGCTTGGCCGGCTGCTCGCGCCCGACGATCTCAAGTGGGAGATTGAGCTACCACTACGGGGCAGGCAGGCTCCCCTAATTCTGCACATATCGTGTAATGCACATGCCACACTATTTGTCGCTTATATCGCCAAGAAAGTATTGGAGAAGCTCGGGCTCGATTTCATCATCATGGGTGGACCGGAGAATTGCTGCGGCTCAATTCATAAGAACCTTGGCGATGGTGACTTGCAGGAAGAGGTGGCCACTAAGGCACTTCTGGGCTTTAATCGTGGGAAACCGCAGACTGTTTTATCGATTTGCCCGGATTGCGATGATGTCTTCTCTTTGTATCCACTCAAAGGACAGAGTTTCCGACACTCGAATATTGCCGAACTATTTGTAGAGCATCTGGATGCGCTAAAACCATATATGCATCCCGTCAATAAGCGAGTCATTTTTCATGCTCATGATGTCAGTCCAGCTCGTGTCCGTGACTGCTCTAATGCGCTAGCTGTACTTAATGCAATTCCTGGCCTCGAGCTTTTGCCGGCGAAGAAGTCGGCTGGCCCCGGAATTCACTGCCAGACTGTCCATCCCATGCCACCTGATGATCAGGCGGCGATGTTCGAGGAAGCAAGAGCGTTAGGTGCGGACGCTCTCATCGTTCCGTATCACTCATGCTATAGACAGCACGTAAAGATGCAGTTGAAGTATGGGGTTGAAACGCATCATTTTTTCAGCCTACTTGCGATGTCACTCGGCATTGAGTTTGAGGAACACTTCAAGCAACTGCGCTTGCTCGACGACATGGATTCCGTGATGGAGACGCTAAAGCCGCGCATTTTGGCCGCTGGCTACCAACCGGATGATGTTCAGCCGTTCCTGCAGCGCGCTATATTTTGTTAAATGAAAGGATAACGATGGCAAGTAATTGGCAGCGTCTTGGTAACCGGTCGGAGCTCAATGCGAAAATAAAGTGCGTCCAACTTGGGCGGAAAAAGGTGGCCTTTGCCGAGTTACAAGGCAAGGTATATGCATTTGATAGCCTTTGCCCTCATGTTTTTGGTCCAATGGAGCGATCTGAAGTTAATGGGAGCATTTTGACCTGTCCATTGCATGGCTGGCGTTTTGATCTTGCCGAGGGGGGGCGCGAAATTCACGACTACAGAGGCCTCAAAATGTATGAAACGAAAGTGGAGGGCGAGGAGATTTACGTTCATTTGTCGGAGTAAAGCGAAGCTCGATCTTCTTCGGAATTGCAGGGCTCCAGCGAGCGGAATTAGCATGTTAGCTTCGAGCTCGTCTACGCAACGTTTTCGAAGACATCTATTGCGCTTACTGCAGCAATCTTGCGGTTAAATAAGGATGCGGAGCGTTCGTCTGGATTCATTGCTCTGATATCCGTTCGCTGGAGCTCGCATGCTACGAGACTTGCTTCAGTGCGAAGGCCATGCGGGGCCGCAAGCATATCTCTACGTCGATGGCCAAGATGGGCATCGAAGCGTTGCCCTGCGTTGTCTCGGGTCTGTGGCGATCGAACTATTGCCGGATAGTGCAGGTGACTCGTTCTATCGGTGGAGTAAGCAATGAAACTATCTATGCTAGTGCTTGGTGCCGTGCTTGCCTCAGTTGTCGCGGAGGCTACATTTGGCCAGGTTTACCCTAGCAGGCCAGTTCGCTTGATCGTTCCGTTCGCCCCTGGCGGCGGGACTGATATTTTGGCTCGGGTTATCGCTCAGCGCGTATCGGAGTCTCTGGGGCAGTCGGTGGTGGTCGATAATAGAGGCGGAGGAGGGGGCAGTATAGGAACCGAGATGGCTGTGCGAGCAAGTCCGGATGGCTATACATTGATCTTCGTGTCGGGTAGTTATGCTGCTGCTGCTGCACTTTACAAACTTCCCTATGATCCTGTTGCGGACATACAACCCATCTCAATGGTGGGTGAAACAGGGTTCTTGATGGCCGTTCATCCCAGCATGCCAGTCAAAAGCACGAAAGAACTCATTGCCTACGCAAAGGCCAATCCGGGAAAGGTGAACTTCGGGTCAGTAGGCACGGGTAGTGTGATGCATTTGTCGATGGAGCTCTTCAAACTTGAGACGAAGACGGATCTTAATCACATACCGTATAAAGGAGGCGGCCCTGCTCTTAATGCGATTATCGGTGGTCAGATACAGCTGACTGCGATAAGTATCCTGGCAACGATACCTCACGTTAAGTCGGGACGATTGAGAGCAATCGGTGTAACTACAACTAAGCGTTCTGCCGCAATTCCGGATGTGCCAACAATTGGTGAGACTGTTCCCGGATATGAGGTATTCCATTGGTACGGCGTTTGGGGGCCCAAGGGCCTGCCTAAGGAGGTGGTTGCGCTTTGGAATCGCGAGATAGGGAGAGTGCTTCAATCGGAAGATATGAAAACCCGAATGGCGGGCGAAGGACTCGAAGCGGTCAGTGGCCAACCGGAGCATTTCCGGAATGTAATCAAACGCGATGTGGAGAAATGGCGAAGAGTAGTTAAGGAGGTCGGGATTTCCGCATCGGACTGATTTGATGGATTATTCATACGTGAATTGTTGAAAGATTAAAATTCAATAGGGAGGACGGGAAAGTGGGCGACAAATATCCGAAGCTTAAAGTGGCCGCCATTCAGGCGGCGCCGATCTTTCTGAACCGGGAAGCAACGGTAGAAAAGGCGTGTGCGCTCATCAAGGAGGCTGGCGCAGCGGGCGCCAGTGTGGTTGGCTTCCCAGAAGGATTCATTCCTGGCCACCCGCTTTGGTATCACTTCCATCCCGCGACCAGCAGTCACAGCCTTAAACTGGCTACTGAGCTGTTCAAAAATGCAGTAGAGATCCCGGGACCGGCCACGGACCCATTATGCCGCGCCGCGCGTGAAGCGCGAGTGCACGTCGTGATGGGCCTGTGCGAAAAACGCCCTGGCACATTTGGCACATTGTTTAATACTCAGCTATTTATTGATGATGAGGGTCGCATTCTCGGTAAGCATCAAAAGTTGGTTCCGACAGTTGGTGAGCGCTTGGTTCATACGGGTGGCTATGGTGACACGTTACATGCGTTTCAAACAAAGTACGGAAAGATCAGCGGACTTATCTGCGGAGAGAATTCGAATCCCTTGGCGGTCTTTGCGCTCATAGCCGAGGGAACTATGATTCATGTGGCCAGTTGGCCTAGTACCCGCAATAAAGGATCCAGTTTTCCCGCCTCCGACCGAGCGGAAAGCGCTGGACGCGCCGTTGCCATGATGTCGAAAGCATACGTCATTAATGCTCTTGGAGCATTGAATGAGCCAATGATTGAAATGCTTGCCGCTACGGACGAAGATAGAGCATTTCTTCACAACCCGAATAATAGCGGTGGGTCCACGATCGTCAATCCCCTCAGCGATGTGATCGCAGGACCGCTCGGCATGGGAGAGGGCATTCTTTATGCAGATATTGATTTGGAGAACGGGGTTCGCGCAAAAATTTCGCACGACTTTGCCGGGCATTACAACCGAGCCGACATTTTTAATGTGCGCATAAATAGAACTGCACCACAGCTACATCAATCCTATGAAATTACAGATGATGAGGTGTCGGGAGTGCTGCTGAGGCAAGGTGATTCTGCGGAAAGCGGAGAGCAGGAAAGCCTTATTGAGAAAACGTTTACTCGGTCGGTCGTCCAAAAATGACAGATGGAGTGTGGATGACGTGACTGGTTTTTTTATGCCAATTGAGCGTTGTGTTCAATTTAGGGAAAGTGGATCAACCGAGTGCATCTGAGGGAGGCGATTCTCGTTTAGGCCTGCTGGCAGAGCAGGTGGCGCCATAATCGGTCGGCCATTACTATGCAATTGTCATTAATACAGGCTGTTGCGCGATCACATTTTCGTGGAGGATAAGTTCCATCGATTTTCTACGCACGTCGGCATCAGATTTAATAATTGCGGAGCAGTCCAGAGAGACGAGGCATCCGCTACGTACATGGTCATATTTAGATACCACAGGCGGAATTTGAACTGTCTGAATGCATTCGCCGCGGAGGCGCGTGAACGCATGTAGCGATAGCTTTAACTAAACGCGAACGTCAGCTTGCGAGAAAAATAGAACGGCCAGTTTCGGGAAATGCGATCGGCCATAGTCGACCCGATGCTGCAGGTCAAACCATCAGCGGTTCAACGACAGGTATTCTTTGATTACCAAATGCCGCTCTGGGTCAATTTCTTTACCGAAGCACTATATTTCGGTCAGATATCGCGCGACCGCTTCGCTCTGCGTTTCAACCGGTTCGGGTGATCCGCTTTGGTCCTTGATCATCTGTCCTAGCGACGGAAAAGTTGAGCGATCAATGCGATAGTCGCCAGCCCACAGCTTGGAGCGCATGAGCGCCTTCGGACAGTGCAAATACGCTTCCTCGACGAAGACTTCGATCACCATGCGAGTAGGATGCCGTTCATGGGGAAATTGGCGCAGGAGTTCCGCTTCATTTCTGAGTTTTGCGTTGCCGTTGACGCGCAGAGTCTCATCAATACCGGGAATAAGAAAAATCATACCGATTTTTCCCGTTTGCACAATGTTGGTGAACGAGTCCAGACGATTGTTGCCAAGGGCATCGGGAAGATGCAACGTCTTGTCGTCAACTACACGCACAAAGCCGGGTGCACCGCCACGCGGTGATGCATCCACGTGCCCATCCTTGCCGGCGGTGGCGATGACGAGAAATGGCGCCAGGCTAATGAAGCGCAGGCAGTGCTGATCAAGGCGGTCCAGTTGCTTGGCTACAGCCCGCGGCTTGGGTGCGGGAAAGGTTTTACGCAGATCCTCCACTGTCTCGATCATCGGTTTCGCGCTCCGTTTAAATGAATTTTTTCCATCAGCGAGCAAGGTTTGTAGGCGGAAAAACCTGGCCAAGCTTATTTCAATATAAATATACAGCCTAGATTGACGCGAAGCTGAAGCATTTCCTACGCTTTCCCCAACTCAACGACCGCAGCTTTGCCGTTTGTTTCGTCGGGCATCGCGATCACGAGAAGGTTCGCCACGATGATCGTTCTGCGCCTTCTGAGGGGTATCCAACCTTCAACGCTGAAGCAAGCCTGCCTTCCCTTTCCGTGGGGCAATGGTGGGGCAGTTGTTGGCAGAAAACGGCAAATGTCTGAAACAAGCGGCAACAAGAGAGGCCTGATTCTATTGTGTTGTTTGATTGTGGCGTGTTGTGGTTTTTAAGTAAAATAGGACTCATAATCCGTTGGTCCTCGGTTCAAGTCCGAGAGGGC
This sequence comes from Chitinophaga pinensis, assembly GCA_943329075.2. Classification (GTDB taxonomy): domain Bacteria; phylum Pseudomonadota; class Gammaproteobacteria; order Burkholderiales; family SG8-41; genus PALSA-1004. The sequence continues at coordinate 22,347 of CALQCM020000005.1, forward strand.
CCACCACCATTTCGAACAGGCGGCGCCGGCAGCCTTCCGGCGCGACCGCCGCATACCCGGAGAACCGCTATGAATGTTGCCAGGCTTTGCGCAAGTCGTGCGATTTTTGCATTGCTGCCTGCGTTGTTCGCGCCGCCACTGAACGCGGCGGCCTATCCGGACAAACCGCTGCGCTGGGTGGTGCCCTCGGTGGCCGGCGGCGCCACCGATACCACCACCCGCATCATCGCGCCCAAACTCGGCGAAGCGCTCGGGCAGATGGTGGTGATCGAAAACAAGGGCGGCGCCAGTGGCAACATCGGTGCCGAGTTCGTGGCTCGCGCCGCCCCGGACGGTTATACATTTCTGACGGCGATCGCGTCGAACGCGAGCAACGTCGCCCTGATGAAAAAAGTGCCCTTCGACCTGGTGCGCGACTTTGCGCCGGTGTCGCTGATGGTGACGGTGCCGGAGATGATCCTCTCGCATCCATCGTTGCCGGCGAAAAACGTGCGCGAGTTGATCGCGCTGGCGAAAGCGCATCCGGGCCAGTTGCAGTATTCAACCGGCGGCATCGGTTCCATCCAGCATATGGGCATGGAACTGTTCCTGCTGACGACGGGCACGAAGATGATGCACGTGCCCTACAAGGCCACGCATCCGGCGCTGATCGATGCGCTCGCCGGCCACGTGCCGATCACGGTGGTGGCGAGCATCACCGGGCTGCCGCACATGCGTTCGGGCCGGTTGCGCGCCTACGGCATCACCAGTGCCAAGCGCATGTCGATCGCGCCGGAGATTCCGACCATCGGCGAGCAGGGCGTCGAGGGCTACGAGGCGGTACAGTGGTTCGGCATTCTGGCGCCGGCCGGCACGCCGCGCGAAATTGTTACCAAACTGCATACTGCGGTGCTGCGCACGATGCAGGATCCGGACATCAAAAAGCGCTTTCTCGACGATGGCGCAGAAATCACGCTCAGCGCCACGCCGGAGGATTTCGGCAACATGGTGCGCGGCGAAGTGGCGAAATGGGCGCGGGTCGTCAAAGAAGCCCGCATTCAGGCGGAATAAACGGCAGGCAAGGGGGCGGGCGGTGGCGGTGATTCTGGATTACGCAACAATGGACGGCGCGCTGTCGATGCGCGACGTGATCGATCTGCTCGAACGCGCGCTCGCGCATGAGGCCGCCGGCCAAACGGACGTCTCGCAAAAATACATCACTGAATTCGCCGGCGGTGCGATGCGCATGCTGGTGGCTGCGGACCACGCTGCCGGTTATCTCGCCACCAAGGCCTACCATTCAATCGACGGCGCCGGGGTGCGCTATGTCGTCACGTTGTATCGATTGAAAGACGGCGAACTGCTGGCCTGGCTCGACGGGCAGTTGATCACCGATCTGCGCACCGGCGGTGCCAGCGGCGTGATTGCGCGCAAGGTGCCGCTCGCCGGCGCAGTAACGGTGGGCATCATCGGCTCCGGCAATCAGGCGCGCATGCAGCTCGAAAGTCTGGCTGCCGTCTATGACGTCAAAGCCGCGTCGGTCTACAGCCCGACCGTCGCCAACCGCGAAGCCTATGCGCGCGAGATGTCGGCAAAGCTCGGCATCACGGTGACGCCGGTGGCCTCGGCGCAAGCCGCGGTGCGCGGCCACAAGGTGGTCGCGGCGGCAAGCAGTGCGCGCAGCCCAGAGCCGGTGTTGCGTGGCGAATGGCTGGCCGATTGCAAATTGCTCTGTGCGGTCGGCAATACGCGCAAGCAGTTTGCCGAGGTCGATGTTGACTGCTTTCGACGCGCCGCGCTGGTGGTGGCCGATTCGCCGCATGCCGTGCACGAAGCCGGCGATTTGATCCGGGCGGCGCAAGCCGGCGCGCTGCCGGCGGAAAAACTCAAGACGCTGGCGCAGGTTGTCGCCGGTGATGCGGTGCTGCCGGCCGACGGCATGATCGCCTTCAAGTCGGTCGGCACGGCGTTGCAGGATGTGGCGCTGGCGGGGCGTTATTACGAATTGCTCGGTGCGCGTGCTGGATTGCCGGGCAAGGCGGATTTTCCCCGCCCGCGCGACGCTTGAGGATTACATAAGCGCAGGACGAGGTTATGTTCCAATTCGGCATTCCCGCGAAAGCGGGAATCCAGGATGAAAACCCCTGGGTCCCCGCTTTCGCGGGGACGACGGATTTTCTGTCAGCAGGTTAGGTCATGTTCAATAATTTATTCACATCGTTTCAGATTGGGAAGGAATCTTAATGCCAATTAATCTTCATGGCGTGATGCAGGCCCCGGTTACTCCGTTGAAAGACGATTTCAGTTTCGATGGCGACGGTTTCGCCAAGATGGTGGACTTTCACGTCCGCCACGGCGCGCCGGCGATTGCCTGGCCGCACCACAAGGCCGAGTCGCTCAATCTGACGATAGCCGAGCGCAAGCTCGGTGCCGAGATCGCGGTCAAGACTGTTGCCGGCCGCGTGCCGGTGTCGATTTTCACCGGCACCCTGTGCGAGGAAGATTCTCTCGATATCGCCAAACACGCGCAGAAAATCGGCGCCGACCTGCTGCTGACGATTTCGCCGTACTGCCGGCGGCCGACGCAGGAAGAAATATTCGATTCGATCGTGCGCATCGCCACCCACACCGATCTGCCGATGCTCACCTACAACTCGCCGTGGCGCAATGGCGAGGGCGTGGAGTTCACCGGTGAACTGACGCAGCGCCTGATCGAGCGCCTGCCCAACTATATCGGCATGAAGGACGCCAGTTTCCACAGCGAAAAGTTCATGGAGATCTCGCGCATCTCGCTGAAAATGCGGCCGGGTTTCGCCATCATCATGGGCGTCGAACACCTGCTGGCCTCGTATCCGCTAGGCGCCTGCGGTTCGTTCTCTTCGTCGGGTGCGATTGCGCCGAATCTCTGCAACAAATACTTCGCTGCACTGGTGGCCAACGACTGGCCGCTCGCGCGTGAATGTCAGTACAAGATTTCACGGTTGTGGCGCGTCTTCAAGGAGCAGTACCCGTCGTCGCTGAAAGGCGCCATGATCATGATGGGGCGCCCGGTCGGGCCCACGCGTTCGCCGTTGCCCACCGCAACCAAGGAACGCATCGCCTTCCTGCGCCAGCAGCTTGAAGAACTCAACATCCTGCAGACCGAGCCGCACGGCTGGTAAATCAAAAAAACGCGAAACGAGAGAGAACAAGATCATGGCTAATTTCAAACCCGGTCTGGTGCATGCACCGGTCACGCCGTTCAAGGCCGACCACAGCATCGACTATGAAACCTACGCGAAACTTATTGAGTTCCACCTGAAAAACGGCGCCGAGGCGATTGCCGCGCCGATGCCCGCGGGCGAAGACATGAGCCTGAAGGACGACGAACAGGGTGTGCTGCTCGACTTCGTCATCAAACAGGTGAAGGGCCGTGTGCCGGTCATTGCGCATGTCAGCGACGCGGGCACCACCATCGCCATCGAACGCGCCCAGCATGCCGCCAAAGCGGGTGCCGCGGCGATCGTGTCGCATCCGCCCTATTTCTGGCATCCGAAGGCCAGCATGGTCACCGAGCACCTCGCGCAGATCGGCAACGCGACCCAGCTGCCGTTTTTCCTGTGCAGCCCGCCGGTGGAAGACGTCGGTACGCCACTGACCACTGAAATCATGCTCGATGTCATCGATCGTGTGCCGACGCTGTGCGGCGTGGTCGATGCGACGATGGATTTCGTCATCATGGTCGAAACCGTTTCGCTGGGCAGTGCCAAGCGTTCGGGGTTTCAGCTGATTCCGGGCACCGATTACATGGTGCCGGCCGGTGCGATCGGCGGCATGGGCGTGTTCTCGCCGCTGGCCGCGGTTGCGCCGAAGCTGGTGAAGCAGGTCTACGAGTTGTGCACCAAACAGCAGTTCACGCAGGCGCGCGCGGCGCAGGAAGACCTTGCCGAACTCGCGCACTGTCTGAAGCTCGCGGGTCTGGCCGGCCTCAAGGGTGCGTTGCGCGCGATGGGGCGTGATTGCGGAGAACCGCGGCCGCCGGCACGCGCGCTGACCGAGGCAGAACACCGCAAACTCGCCGCCGGCCTGCAGGCGATGAAATTTATGCAGGCTGAACCGCGCGGCTGGTAGATGCATAGATAGAGAGCAGAAAATCATGAAGGCACTTCGCAGCGCGGCGGCACTCGTTGCCGCCGTCATCTGCGCCGCCGCGCAGGCGCAGTCCTATCCGGCGAAGCCGGTGCGGTTTGTCACCTCCGAACCCGGCGGTGGTAACGACATCGCCGCACGCGTGCTGGCCGAAGGTTTGACAACCAGTCTTGGCCAGCGCGTGATTGTCGACAACCGCGGCATCGTTGCTGCGGAAATTGCCAAGAACGCCAACCCCGATGGTTATACCTTGCTCGTCTACGGCGCCAACATCTGGCTGTTGCCGTATTTGCGTGAGCATGTGGCGTGGGACCCGCTGCGCGACTTTGCGCCGATCACCATCGCGGTGCAGTTGCCCAACGTGCTTGTCGTTCATCCGACGGTGCCGGTGAAAAGCGTGCGCGAGTTGATCGATTACGCCAAAGCGCGGCCGGGCAAACTGGATTACGCCGCCGGCACCATTGGGGTGTCGCCGCATTTGTCAGCCGAGTTGTTCAAGGCGATGACCAGCATCGATATCGTCCGCGTGCCGTACAAAGGCGGCGGCCCGGCGTTGAACGGCCTGATTGCCGGCGAAACCCATTTGATGTTTCCGAATGTGGGCGGGGCGATGCCGCATATGAAATCGGGCCGCGTGCGCGCGCTGGCGGTGTCGAGTGCACAGCCGTCGGCGCTGGCGCCGGGTCTGCCGACGATCGCCGCCACGGTGCCGGGTTATGAATTTTCCGCCGTGATCTGCCTGTATGCGCCGGCGAAAACACCGCCCGCAATCGTTGAACAACTCAACCGCGAAGCGGTGCGCGTGCTCAAATCGCCGGAGGTGAAAGAACGTTTGTTCAATTCCGGCGCAGAAGTGGTGGCCAATTCGGCGCGCGAGTTCGCCGCCTACATGAAGGCCGATATGCAGAAAATGGGAAAGGTGATCAGGGATGCAGGCATCAAAGCGGAATGACGGCGTGCGGCCGGTGGCGTTTGTCACGGGTGCGTCTTACGGCATCGGCGCAGCGTGTGCGCTGGCACTGGCGCGCGACGGTTACGACATCGCGCTGGCGGCCACCCGCGTCGAGAACCTCGCCAAAACCGTCGAGCAGGTCAGGGCAAGCGGACGGCGCGTTGTGCCGGTGGCGCTCGATCTCAATGCGCAGGCGAGCATCGAGCAGGTGTTTGCATCGGTGGTGGCGGCCTTCGGGCGCGTCGATGTGCTGGTCAATAACGCTGCATCAAACATTCGCCGCAAGGCCGTCGATGTGACGCCGGAAGAATGGCAGGCGCACATCGGCGTTAATCTCACCGGCACTTTTTTCATGACGCAGCAGATGGGCCGCCATTTGATCGGTGCGAAACGCCCGGGCTGCATCATCAGTATCTCCTCCACACACGCCGTGATCGGGGCGGCCGAACGCTCCGTCTACGGCGTCGGCAAGGCGGGCGTCGTGCACATGGCACGCATGCTGGCTATCGAGTGGGCCGAATACGGCATCCGCGTCAATACCGTCGCGCCCGGGCGGCTCGATACCGAGTCGCCGTCGCGCGCCAGCACCAGCAGCGACCCGAAATACATGCAGGCGATGATCGACAAGATCCCGCTGCACCGGTTGTGCACGGTCGAGGATGTTGCCGGTGCCGTGTCGTATCTGGCCAGTGATGCGGCATCCTACATCACCGGCCAGACCCTCATGCTCGACGGCGGGTTGACGTCGTATTAGAAGCCATGCTTCTTCCCCCCATCCTGCCCTTCCCCCACTAGGGGGGAAGGAACTTTCTAATTCACGCCATGCGTTTTCATTTTCCTGCGCATGGCAGAAGGTCCCTTCTCCCCTTGAGGGGCAGGGAGGCGGGAGTATTTTTGAGATGGGTTCTAGTCTGTTTTGTGGCGCAGGCGACCCGCCTGCGCGAAGCACAGACGCATCCCTGTGCCGATGTGGTTTGACGCAGGCGGGTCGCCTGCGCCACAAAATCATTCAACCGCGCCAGTTGTCGGCGGCGCCGTGTTTGTCGATATAGGCTTCGAGCCGTGGCGTTGACTGCACGCCGGCGTAGCGTACCGGACCGCTTTGGGTTACGGTTAGTTGCCAGTTTTTGCCGCGCGTCACATGGATGACGTCGCCCTTTTTCACGCGTTTCTTTTTTGTGCCGACGCGTGCATCGAGTTCGCCGTCGAGCACGTAAACGAAAATCTCGTGCGCCGCCTTCTTTTCGCCGCTGACATGGCCGGCGGGCGATTCGACGAAATTGAATGTGATGTGCGTGCCTTCGACGCGGCGCGCGCAATGTGCCGACGCTGGCGGCGCGCGCAGGGAATCGATCAGCGTGTAATAACAACTGCCGAGGCCGTTGATGATCGCCTTCGATTTTGACGGGTCTTTTTTCTGTCCAGGATATTTGCCGGCGGCAATGTTGCGCGCGACCTCAGTCACCGACGGTGCTTCATCCGGCAGCGCTTCGTCAGCCGCCGCGCCTATCATGGTCCAGGTGCGGTCCTTGATATAGAGATAGACCAGATCATTGTCCTCCGTCGCCTTGAAGCCGTGGCGCGCGTAGGGCGGAAAGTGCACCAGCATGCCCGGCTGCACGATACGGCGGTCCTTGCCGACGATGCTGTCGACCTTGCCGCGCAGCGGGAAGGCGAACAGTTCGTTCGGGTGGTAATGCAGGTCCGCGCCGGTGCCGGCGCGTTTCGTGACAAGGCGGAAGTACATCGTTTCGCCTTCGAGGATGGGGCCCGTTGCGCTCGACAGGTGCGGATTGAAATGGTGCGTCTGCATGCCTTCGAAGCGGTAGAAATACATCGCGAATGTCTCCTCGACTAAATGATCGCATTTTGTGGAACAGTCGTTGTGAGGCCGATGGTAGCGGAAATTTCCCGTCGCCAACAATGACGGTGCTTGAGTTTCGTAGGATGGGTTGAGGTCGCAACCCTTCGTCGGGCGTCTCCATACCGATGGGTTTCGCTGCGCTCAACCCATCCTACGATCCGTTGGCAAGCACTGCCAATGCGTCGCCCGCCACGACACCCGCACCCGCGGCGCGCACGAACAGCGGATTGATGTCGAGTTCGACGAGGCTTTCGCGCAACTGCCAAGCCAGTTCGGAGACGCGCGCGACGGTCTCGGCCAGCGCTGCGACATCGCGCGCGGATTGCCCGCGCACACCGCCGAACAGCGCATGTCCGCGCAGGCCTGCGATCATGTCGCGCGCCGTGACCGCGTCGAACGGCGCCACGCGGTAAACCCGGTCGTTAATGATTTCGGCGAGCGTGCCACCGAGCCCGAGTGCCACCACCGGGCCGAACACCGCGTCGTTGACGACGCCGACGATGACCTCCAGCGCATCATCGATCATTTCGCAGGCGAGCACGCCTTCGATCGCAATCTGCGGCGCGGCTTGTTTCACGCGCACGAATATCGATTCAATAGCGGCTTTCAGCTCGTTCTGATTGCGCAGATTCAGCATGACGCCACCCGCATCGGATTTATGCGGCAGATTGCGCGCCAGCACCTTGGCTACCAGCGGAAAGGCGAGATCATCGGGCAACGCGGCGCCCGGTGTAAGTACACGGTCGCGTGTCACCGCAATGCCGTTGCGCGCCAGCAGCGCCTTGCTGTCGTGTTCATTGAGCACGCGGCGGTTTACGCCGGGACTCTGCGGTTTTCCCTGCTGCGATGCCGGCGCGGCTGCAAGGCGCGCACGTGCGCTGGCGAAGGCGAAGCTGACGGCCGCGGCGCGGGCGAGGCCCTGCGGAGTCGTCATTACCGGAATGCGGGCGGCGGCAAAGATGCGCAGCACTTCGCCAATCGATGCCGACGGCGCCGATGAAAACACCATGATCGGCTTTGGCGTGGTCGTCGCAGCGGCAGCGAGCACCTGCGCGCCGTTGAGCGCGGGTTTGCCTTGCGCGGTCGAAAACATGATGCAAAGCTGATCGACGTTCTCGTCAGCAAGCAGCAGGCGCACGACGTTCCTGAATTTATCGACGTTCGGGTCGTCGAGCCAGCCGCCGGTGTAATCGACCGGGTTGCCGCGCGCGCTGACACCGGCGACATGCGCGCGCAATTCCGCGATGGTGGTCGATGAGAGTTTGGGTATCTGCAATCCGTATTCATCGCAGGCATCGGCAAAGACGATGGCTGCGCCGCCGGAGCCGCCGGTGAGTCCGATGCGCGGGCCGCGCGCTGGCTTGCCGCTGGCGAACACGCGCACGAGCTCGACCACCTCGTCGATGCTGTCCACCTCGATGATGCCGGCCTGTTTGAGTGCGGCCTGATAGAGGTCGTAGCGCCCGGTCATGCTCGCGGTGTGCGAAGCGACCGCGCGCGCGCCCTGTTCGCGGCGGCCTGCCTTCCAAACCAGCAAGGGCTTGCCGAGGCGCGCGGCCTTGTGGCCGGCGGTCATCAGCGCGCGGCCGTCGCTGAGGCCTTCGATGTAAGAGACAACGATTTTTGTTTGCGGGTCATCGAGAAAATAATCGATAAGTTCCGGCGTGCTGATGTCGGACTCGTTGCCGCTGGTGACCACATAACGCAGGCCATGGCCCGCTTCGCTGCAGCGCATGGCGAGGCTGTAGCCGAAGCCGCCGCTTTGCGAGACCAGCGAAACATGGCCGGCGGCGAGGCGCGGCTCGCGTAGCATTGGTCCCATGCCGCAGTACACATGATCAGGCACGTTGAGCACGCCGAGGCAGTTCGGGCCGATCAGGCGCACGCCGGCCGCATGCGCCGCTTCGATCAATGCGGCTTCATGCGCGCGGCCGTCATCGCCCATTTCGCGAAAGCCGCCGCCGTAGATCACGGCGAAGCGGATGCCCGCCGCGCCGCATTCACGCACCGCGGCGGCAGCGTTCTCCGCGCGCAATGCGATCATCGCCAGATCGCAGGGGCCGTCGATGTCGCGCGGTGAAGCAAGGCAGGGCAGGCTGGCAACGTCCTTGTATTTCGGATTCACCGGGTAGACGCGACCGCCATAGCCCCAGTCGCGCAGGATCTCCACGAGCCGTCCGCCGGGGCGCGTGAGGTCGTTGCTGGCACCAATCACCGTGATGCCGCGCGGATGCAGCAATCCGTCGAAAATACCCATCAATGAATGAACCGCGGGTTATTCAATTTTGATATTCGCGGCCTTGATCGCCGGCGTGTAGCGGCCCCATTCTTCATGGATGAAGCGGCCGAAGGCTTCGGGCGTGCTGGTCACCGCATCGGCGCCCTGGCGCTCGATCATTTCGCGCATCTCGGGTTGCGCCATCACTTTCAGCAGTGTGGCATGCACCTTGTCGAAAATCGCTTTCGGCGTGCCGCTGGTGCCGAGGATGCCGGTCCAGCCGGTCGATTGAAACGGCACACCGGCTTCGGCAATGGTCGGCACATCGGGCATTTGCGTCGAGCGCTTGTCGCCGCCGGTGCCGAGCGCGCGCAAGCGCCCCGAGCGAATATGCGGCAACGCGCCGGGCAGCGGCGTCACCGAGAACTGCGTTTCGTTGGCGATCACCGCGGCGTTGAGTGCACCGCCGCCTTTGTACGGCACGTGCACGGCGTCGATGCCGGCCAGCAGATTGAACTGCACCGTCGCCAGATGGCTTTGCGTGCCAGTGCCCGCCGAGGCAAAATTGAATTTACCCGGCGCGGCCTTGGCGGCAGCAATGAATTCGCGGGTGGTCTTCGCCGGCAGCGAGGGGTGAATCACCAAAACATTCTGCGTCACCGCGAACAGCGACAGCGGCGCGAGATCGCGGTTCGGGTCGAAGGGCAGTTTTCGAAAGAGTTGCGGCGCCACCACCTGGATGCCCGCAGAAGTGGCGAGCAGCGTGTAGCCGTCACGCGCCGCGTGCGCGACAAGCTCGAGGCCGATCATGCCGCTCGCCCCCGGCCGGTTGTCCACCACGATTTGTTGTCCGAGCGCTTCGCCGAATTTCACCGCGAAGGGGCGCGCCAACAGATCGGTGCCGGCGCCGATGCCCTGCGGCACAATCAGGCGGATCGGGCGCTCGGGGTAACGCGTCATGTCAGCGGCATGCAGAATGGCGGTCGCGAAAATTCCGCACAGCGCAGCGGCGCACACAAGCGTTCCGGTGAATGGAGTTCTCTTTAACATGGAAATTTTGTTTTTCAATTTTTTCCAAAGATACCACGCGCGCGGCGGTTGTCGTAAGCGCGCGCACTTCTTAGAATTGGTTGCGTGAAATGAATTAACGTGAGAAAAATAGTTAAAAGCTACCCTCACTCGGCGTTGCGCGCCACACTCTCCCGGCGGGCGAAGGTTTGCTCCTCTCTCCGAACGGGAGCGGGGAACGGGGAACGGGAAGGTTTTAATTGCTTCGCGCGAACAAAGAAGTCAGGATAACAAAAGCGGTAGCTCGTATTGATACCGCAAAATTTCACAGAGGAGCATCATGTTCATCGCCGACGCCCAAGTTCATATCTGGGGACCCAACACGCCTGCGCGCCCGTGGCGCGACGGCCCCGTCAAACCGCACCGTGATCCGCCGCTCGGTGCCGAAGAACTGATCCGCGAAATGGATGCCGCCGGCGTCAACCGCGCCATTCTCGTGCCGCCGTCGTGGGACAACGACCGCAACGACCTGTGCCTTGCCGCCGCGCAGAAGTATCCCGACCGCTTTGCCGTGATGGGGCGCATGAGCATGGAGGCACCGGAATCGCGCGCGAAAATTGCGACCTGGCGCGATCAAAAGGGGATGCTCGGCTTGCGCTGCAGCTTCAACCGTCCGAAGTGGTCGCCGGCGCTGACCGAGGGCCGCGTCGACTGGCTTTGGGAGGAATCCGAAAAGGCCAGCATGCCGCTGATGCTGATCGTCACCCATCAAACGGTGCACCTGATCGACCGCGTTGCCGAACAATTTCCGAAGCTGCAACTGATTCTGTGTCACCTCGCCCTGCAAAGCAGCAAGAAAGACGAAGAGGCCTTCCGCGATCTCGACCTGCTGCTGGCGATCGCGAAGCGGCCCAACGTTGCGGTCAAGGTCAGCGCGCTGCCGACCTACACCAGCGACGTGTGGCCGTACCGCGCGCTGCATCCTTACTTGAAGCGCGTGCACGCTGCCTTCGGCGCGCAACGCATGTTCTGGGGCACCGACCTTGCGCGCCTGCCGTGTACCTACCGGCAGTCAGTCACCATGTTCACCGAAGAGATGCCCTTCTTCTCAAAGAGCGATCTCGAATGGATCATGGGGCGGGGGTTGTGTGAGTGGTTGGGGTGGAAATTGCATTAACGTTCAAGGTAACCGGCGCTGCGCGGCTTTATCGCGCAGCGTCCAGCGACCGAAGGGAGCGAGGTTGACCGCAGGGTTGGGCCACACCGACGCCCGTTAAACCCGGCGACTTCGAAGACGGCTACCATTCGAGCGCTCCATGGCAATGTGGGCAGGATTCGCGGACGGCCCACAGCAACACCATTCCGCCCGCCGGGAACCACCTAATGCCTTAACTGGAGCAAACGCGATTGTGGCAGTGAGGGCACCGGATACGATAGGCGACCCAAAAGCCGACTGCAGCCAAGAGGCCCGAAAGCTGGGCAAGCCAGCCTAAGGACGGCGGTAGCAATCTGGACAAAAGCCACCTAAGGGGGAATATCCCAAGCACTAGGAGCAGTGCAAAGAGTGATCTCTTCTTCGGGCTAATGGTGCTCACCTTGTGGGGCCTAACTAGTATTAGTTGACAAAATTTAGGTGACAAATATTATTTGCCCAAATGTAACAAATGCCAAGTGCATGCATTTCAGCTAGCCGGCTAATTCCAAATCATCTCCAATGCGGATTTGTCCACCCCCACCAATTGTTACCAACGCCACCGCAAACACCGGCTGCGCCTGCTTGAACGCCCGCATCAGCGTCTGCATCACCTTCACATCGTAAACGCCGGTCGCCGGATTGGCATGCGTGGCGAGGCAGCGCACCTTGGTTCTTGTCACTTCAAGCTCGACCGTGCCGATGCGCAGCCGGCGGTCGATCCACTGGTCTTCGTCCCATGCCGCCACGCCTTCGATGGCGATATTGGAACGAAAGCGCAGCTCACTCAAATTGGCGTCGCCGGTCGCCTGCGCAACGGCGGCGAGCGTTTCGCGGCTATGCAGCGTGATCTCGCCGCGTTCGCTGTCCTGATAACGCGGCGTGATGCCGTTGCCGATCAATTCGAGCGGCAGGCGTTCCGGATGTCCGGTCAGCGGATTGTCGGCTTGTGCCAACACGTAACGTTCGACGGCTGCAGCAAGGCGAAGACGTCCGGCGCCGTCGATGTTTTCATCGGCGAGCACCTCGTTGCCCAGCGCGATGTGCAGATGACGCGTCTGCGAATCGAAGCGCATGGCGAGGCGCGCGAGGGCCGGCGTGTTGACCAGCGCGGCGTAGCCGTGTTTTTTGCTCCACGCCGTGTCGGGCAGGCCGGAATCGGCGAAACGAAATCCCAGCGCGCGGTCGCCGGCAATGCGGCCTTCAGCAAGCACCGTCAGCGACTCGCAGACCTCGGGCGTGCCGCCTTTGACGGGATAACGATAGAGGGCGGCAACGCGTGGCATGAGCGGCAGTTTACTGCTCGCCGCGCATGCCGGCGTCACCAATGAGTTTGGCGATCTTTGCCGAATCGGCCTTGATGGTGGCGGCCAGTTCGGCCGGCGTGCTGCCGACGACTTCGACGCCCGAGGCAAACAGGCGCTCCTTGATTTCCGCTTTGTTCATCGCGCGCACGACTTCCGCGTGCAGCTTGTTGATGAGTGCGGCCGGCGTGCGCGCGGGAGCGAGCAGACCGTTGATAGTGACCATTTCGTAGCCGGGCAATCCCGAATCGGCGATGCTCGGCAGATCGGGCACCAGCGCCGATGGTTTCAGCGACGTCACCGCCAGCGCACGCAGGCGTCCGCTTTTGATCAGCGGCGCGACCGTCGGCGCGGTGGCGAACATCAGTTGCAGCTGTCCGGCGATGACTTCATTGAGTGCTGCGCCCGGACTTTTGTAATTGACGCGCACGATGTTCACGCCGGCCATCAGGTTGAAGAGTTCGGCGGCGAGGTGGTTGGCGGTGCCGACGCCCGAGGTGCCGTAATTGAGTTCGCCGGGTTTGGTTTTCGCCACAGCAATCAATTCGCGGATCGATTTCGCCGCTACACCAGGATGCACGATGGCGACGTTGGGTGTGGTGACCGTCTGCGTGACCGGAGCGAAATCGCGCAGCGGATCGAAGATTACCTTCTGCAGCAGCGGAATGACCCACAGCGTGCTGCCGGTTAGAATCAATGTGTAGCCATCGGGCGAAGCGCGCGAAACGATTTCGCCCGACATCACGCCCGTCGGGCGGTTCTCGACGATCACCTGCTGGCCCATGCTCGCCGTGAGTTCCTGCGCGATCACGCGCGCGGAGAAGTCGAGCACGCCGCCGGCGCCGCCGGTGACGATGCGGATGGGTTTGGTTGGAAACGTTTGCGCGGTTGCGAATGACGCTAGAAGCAGGGTTGCGGCCAACGGCAAACCCTTCATGTTTTGCCTCCGTTGGGTGTGGGCGGCCAAATGCGGCAGGCGACATTCGACGATTTCGGCGCATGTACCAAGTGCTTCACGGTGCGTACCGACCACGCTTCGATCTCGGGTTGTGCACGCTCGAAAAAAACAAAATGATCGTTACGCGATTTCAGCGAATCAAATTCGTAGAGCGCGGCGTGTTTGGCCCAGCCGGACACCGACACCAGTTTTCGCGCGCGCACGCAGCCGGCCAGCGATTGCACCGAGGGCAGGCGGCACTGCGCGAACCATTCGGTGATCAGGTCTTCGTTTTCATATGAGTCAGCACAGAAGCTGCCGAGCTGGATGCAGGGCGCGGGCAGACGGCCATTGAAGGCGGGGCCATGCACACGCGCTTCTTCAACCATCAGGTTGACGCGCTCTCCGACGCGCATGGTGAGCATGTCGCGGTCTCTTTCCGGCAATGCGGCGTGAAACGCGCGCGGCACCGGATTGGCAAAGACATGCGCGGCATCGGCGCCGAAGATCAGAATGTAGCGGTCGCCGTCGGGAATGCCGCTGACGTGCTGCCCGACGCGGCCCTTGCCGCCGCCCTGCGGCACAATGTTGGATTCGGAAGCATAGTGCGCGGCCAACAGCACACCGGGGCGCGCGAGTACTTTTGGAATGTATTCGTCATGCAGCCAGGCCAGATGTTCATTGCGGCCTGCCTCGGGCAAGTCGTACCATGTAAACCATAGCGCGCGGTCGGTCACGGTTGCCTCACTCATCGCGGATACCTGCCTCTCGAATCAGTTTGCCCCATTTCGCGACTTCGGCTTTCACCGTTGCGGCGAATTCGGCGGGCGTGCTGCCTACGGTTTCAACGCCGGTAGCGAGAAAACGTTCGCGCACTTCAGCGCGTTGCAGGAATTTCGCGATTTCGCTGTTCAGGCGATTGACGATCGCTGCCGGCGTGCCGGCAGGCGCGAATACGCCGTTCAGGGCCACCGCTTCGTAACCCGGCATGCTCGCCGCCACGGTCGGCACGCCGGGAAACAGCGCCGACGGCGCTGCGCTCGTCACCGCCAGTGCGCGCGCCTTGCCTGATTTCACATGCGGCGTGATCGACGCCGCCGTTGCAAACATCAGATGCACCTGTCCGCCCAGAAGACCGATGACCGCCGGCCCACCGCCTTTGTAGGGCACGGCGGTTAATTGCGTTTTCGTCATCGCTTTGAATAATTCGGCAGATAGATGCGGCGGACCACCGGCGGCTGCGCGCGCGTAATTGAGTTCACCGGGGCGCGCTTTGGCGAGCGCGATGACGTCACTGACGTTTTTCACCGGCAACGCTGGATGCACAGCCAACACGTTCGGCGCGCGGTCGGTCATGGCGATGGCCTGAAAATCGCGCTGCGGATCGTAGGCGACGTTGCTGCGCATCAAGGGCACGATCCAGAGCGTGCTGCCGTAGGCGAGCAGCGTGTGGCCGTCAGGCGCCGCTTTGGCCAGCGCTTCGCCGGCAATCACGCCGCTGCCGCCGCCGCGGTTCTCGACAATCACCTGCTGGCCGAGGCTTTCGCTCAGGCCCTGCGCGACCATGCGCGCAACGAAGTCGGTGCCGCCGCCGGGTTCGGAGGTGAGAATACGGATGGGCTTCGACGGGAAAGCCTGCCCGTATGCACTCGCGGCGACGAGCGTGACGCTCAACGCCCATACAGATTGCATTCTCACAGACGCAGGCTCAGACGATGATGTTGCCTGCGTTGACGTTGAGGTTCACGCCCGTGATGTAGCGCGCCTCGCTCGAGGCGAGGAACAGTGCCGCGGCCGAGGTGTCTTCCGGCTCGACCAGCACTTTCATCGGATTGCGCTCCTTGATGCGTTCAACGCTGGCAGCGTCGCGCACCTTGCGCACGCGCGGCGTCAGCGTGGTGCCGGGCGCGATGGTGTTGACGGTGACGCCGTACTGGCCGATGTCGCGCGCGAGGAGTTTGGTGAAGCCGATCAGGCCGGCTTTGCCGGCGCCGTAGGGCAGATACGACGGTGCGTGTGGATTGGGGCCGACGCCGGCGCCCGAGGCGATGCTGATGATGCGGCCCTTGCGTTTGTCCATCATGGTTTGTGCCACCGCCTGCGTGCAGAGAAAGGCGCTTTTCAGATTGACGTTGATGACGCGGTCCCATTCCTCTTCGGCGATCTCGGTGATCGGCGCGAACTGATGGAAGCCGCCGGCGGCGTTGATCAGGATGTCGACGGTGCCCCACTTTTTCAGCACCGCCCCGACCATCGCGATAACTTCGGTTTTTTTCGTTGCATCGCATTTGTATGCGATGGCCGAACCGCCGGCCGCGTTGATTTCGCCGGCGACGCGCTGGGCTTCGGTTTCGTTGATGTCAACGACCGCGATGTTGGCGCCTTCCTGCGCGAAGCGTTTGGAAATTTCTTCGCCCAGTCCCTGGCCGGCGGCAGTGACGATGGCGGTTTCGCCCGCGAGCTTGCCCTTTGGTGCTGCTGCCATTGCGTTCCCCTCTTTTCTTTTTGCGGCGCGCGGCGCCCGGATTATTTGTCTTCGACGCGTTTGGGCGGATTGCCGATTTCGGCGGACCGGCCGTCTTCTTCCATCAGCTTGACGAAGATCTTCAGTGCCTTGAGCATGGGCGGCATGCCGAAGTTGGTGCACGACTGCAGGATCACTTCGAGAATCTCGCGCGGTTTGGCGCCTTTGCGCATGGCGCCCTTCATGTGCGCGCGGCCCTCGTGGCCTTCACCGACAGCGACGCAGTTGCCGACCATGCACAACAAGCGCGTCTTGTCGTCGACCATGCCGCGGCCGTACATGCCCTGATAGGTGAATGTCACCCACAGCTTGGCCCACGACGAGTCGAGCGCGTCCTGCCACGACAGCGTATTGAGGTGGTGTTTCGGTCGCATGGTGAGGCCGCGGCCGATGCCGAGCCAGCCGTGTTTTTCTTTCAGCGCGGCGAAGCGGGGGTCGGCCTTGTCTTCCTCGAGCCAGGTCTTGGCTTCTTCTTCATACAAACGCATACCGTCGCGCCCGTCGATCGGCAGTTGCGAGGCGCGCAGTTCTTCGAGCAGGCCTTGTTCTTCGACTATGCGATGAAACAGTTCCAGCGCCGGATCGACCGCGGTGTGGCCGCCGTATACCGTGCACTGCAGAATGATTTCGAGGATCTCGCGCGCCTTGATGCCGGCGGCGAGTGAGGCGCGCACATTGTCTTCGAGCATCGGATAGCTCTTCGACATCGTGAACTGGCCGGTCAGCACGAGAAAACGCGTACGCGCATCGAGTGCGGGGCGCCGCATCATGCCGGTGACGACGAAGTCCATCCACAATTTGGTGTAGTGCTGGTCGAGGCTGTCGCGCACGGCGATGCGCCGCGCAAAAGTGTTCGGCTGGAGTTTCAGTCCGGCGTCATAGGCAGACGCGCCGTACTTGGCGCGCAGGTCTTTTTCCGACATGTCGGGGTTCCTTGCGGTGGTTTGCTGCGGTGTGTGAATGAATACACCGCAGTATCGTTTTGGCGGCGCGCAATGTCAACGCGCGCGCTAACGCGGTACAGCTATTTGCCGGAGGCGAGGCGCTCTTCGGGCGATTCGTACTGGAACTGCACCAGCGTGACGTCGCGCTGCCGGCGCGGCGATTCGCCGAAGGCGATGGTGCCGCTGCCATAGAGAATGAATTCTTCGCGCCGCAGGACAATTTCATCGCGGCCGCTGATCGTGATGTAGGTGCCGTTCGCGCTCTGGTCGATCAGCGCGAATTTATCGAGGCGTTTTTCGATGCGTGCATGGTTGCGTGACGCCATCTTGTCGATGATGACGAGGTCGTGGTTCGGTTCGCGCCCGATGGTGATCGTCATGCGGTATTCGATTTCGCGGCCCTGGCAGATCAGCCGCAGTCGCGGCTCGGTCATATGCGCAAAGCCGGAGGTGCGGCCGGGCACCAGTGTCGCGGTGTCGCTGTCCTGCCATTGCAGTTCCTGGATGTCGATCGCCTGCGCCTTGCCTTTGACCGCCAGCGCGTCGAGGCGCCGGGTCTTCTGCCGCAAATCGGCGGGCAGCATTTCGATGGTCGATGCCGTCATCAGGATTTGTCCCGGCACCGCAAGGCCGGCCATGCGCGCGGCGACGTTGACCGTGTCGCCGAAAACGTCATCGGCTTCGCGCAGCACCGAGCCGTAGTGGAAACCGATAGGGATGGTCAGTTTCGAGCGGCCGGGCGAAGGCGGGCGCAGATCGATGCGGTCCTGCATTTCGATGGCGGCGCGCGCTGCATCTTCGGCCTTGGCGAAAACGCACATGGCGCCATCGCCGATGGTTTTAACGACGCGGCCCTGGAAATGCTGGGCGGCCTCGTCGAGGATCTGCAGGCATTCACGCACCTGCGTGAACGCCGCGGTATCGCCCATGTTTTCATAGAGGCGGGTGCTGTCGCTGACGTCTGCAAACAACACCGCCATCGTGTCTTTTTGGCGGGTCACGCGTGGGTCCCTGGAATCAAAGTCATGCGGTGTGCCGTCTGGGCCGCATTACCGGGCTGCAAAAGACGCAGTATAACGGCTCGGCCGCCGGCTGACGCGGGCGATGCGCCGCGCCCGGCAGGGGCGTTGCCGTCAGGCGAGGACGTTGTCGACCTGCTCCTGGCGCAGCATTTCGTAGACGAAGTCTTCCAGTTCGGGGCCCAGCGCATCGCGCGCCGAGATCATGCCGACCGGCTTGCCGTCCTCGACCACCGGCACGTGGCGGAAGCCGCCGGCGTGCATCATGTGCAGCGCCTCGCCGAACGACTTGTCCGGATGCAGCGACTGCGGGCTGCGCGTCATCACCTCGCTCAACTGCGTGTGTTTCGCCTCGCGGCCGTCGGCAACCACGCGAAACAGCGCATCGCGTTCGGTGAAGATGCCGACCAGCCGGCCGGCCTCGACGACCATCACCGCACCGACCTTGCGCTGCTTCATCAATTGCGCCGCGTCCAGCACGGTGGTGTCAGCAGCGGCGATAACGACTTCCTGCTCTGCGATGATCATGCGTATCGTGCGCGGCATGGCGGGCTCCAATCGATGCGGGATTTTTCATCATAGTCCCGGCCTTGAGAAACCGCTACCGCGCCCGGTTTTTCGGACGGACTGCAAGTCAAATCAGGGGCTTGCGTGTGCCGGCGAGACTACCGACGCGGTGCGGCCGGCCAGCGCGGTCGCCAAAATGCCGCGAGCGGGTGGCGGCGCGCGACGCGTTATCTGGAATATTCAGACGGCGATTCGAACACGGGTGTTTGGCTGCGATGGCATGCAAAAATTCTGCGGGTAGACAATCAAAATCCCGCCCTCGGGGTAATCGGTGTGCGGTTGCAAGGAATTTTCCCGCTTCGCGCTACAATCGTATTGTTACAACGATGTTGTTGGTCATTATAAAAAATGCCGCCGTGATACCTGCGGCGGCGGGGGGATGAACGATGCGTGAGTTAATGCCGCTGGCGGAACGGGCGGGTGCGCTGCTCAAAGCGCACCGCCAGACAATTGCACTGAACGAATCATCGACCGGCGGGCTGATTTCGGCGGCGCTGCTGGCGGTGCCCGGCGCCTCGGCCTATTACATCGGCAGCGTGGTGGTTTACACGCGCCAGGCCTGGGACGCGGTGCGCGATTTTCGCGAAGCGGAACTCGGCGGCATTCGTGCTGCGACCGAACACAACGCGCTGGTGCGCGCGCGCATCGCGCGTGAACGTTTTGCCACAGTGTGGGGCGTTGGTGAAACCGGCGCGGCGGGCCCGACCGGCAATCGATACGGCGATCCGGCGGGGCATACCTGTGTGGGGGTCGTCGGGCCGCTTGAGCGTGCCGTGACATTGCGAACGGGAAAAAGTGATCGACTGGAGAACATGCATGCGTTCGCCGAGGCGGCTTTGAAGTTGCTGATCGAGTGTCTGGAAGCGCAGAAATAGTTTTTCCGGTTTGCTTGACCGGTGTTGTGGCGCAGGCGACCCGCCTGCGAGAAGCACTAGGACATCAGCACCGCAAGGTTTGTTGACGCAGGCGAGTCGCCTGCGCCACAAAAGCTGTGCGCAATGCGCGCCCTGCCAAATTCTGAATTCAGTGCTTGGCCCAACCCGGCAACGTCTTGTAGCGCGCAATCCATCAGACGATCGGTGTTGTGGCGCAGGCGACCCGCCTGCGAGAAGCGCCAGGGCATCATTGCCGCAAGGTTTTTTGATGCAGGCGAGTCGCCTGCGCTACAAAAGCTGTGCGCACTGCGCTCCCTGCCAAATTCAGAATTCAGCGCTCGGCCCAACCCGGCAACGCTTTGCAGCGCGCAATCCATCAGACGATCGGTGTTGTGGCGCAGGCGACCCGCCTGCGAGAAGCGCCAGGGCATCATTACTGCGAGGCTTTTTTGATGCAGGCGAGTCGCCTGCGCTACAAAAGCTGTGCGCAATGCGAGGCCTGCGAAATTCAGAATCGTAGCCCGGATGGAATGAAATGAAATCCGGGGCGGGCTTCCCCGGAATACGCTGCGCTTCTTCCGGGCTACAGGCTCAGCGCTTGGCCCAACCCGGCAGCGCCTTGCAGCGCGCGATCCATTTCACGATCGCCGGATATTCTTCAAGCGCGATGTTCGCCTGCGGCGCCGTTTCCACATAGGGGAAACAGGCAATGTCGGCGATGGTGGTCCGGCCGAGGGCGAGCCAGTCATTGTTTTTCAATCGGCCTTCGAGCGTATTGAGCGCGACGCGGCTGATGGCCTGGCCCTGTTCGAGTGTGCCGGCGGTCCAGCGGTCGTGCAGCATGCCGCGCCGCGCATATTGCAGACCGAACTGGATTTCGTTGCCCGCCAGCGAGACCCATTGCATGACCTGCGCCATTTGCAGCGGGTCGGACGGCAGCCAGGTCTCGCCGCCGAAACCGCGTGCGAGATAGACGAGGGAGGCGGCTGAATCCCACAGATAAACGCCGTCGACTTCCAGTACCGGCACTTCACCGCGCGGATTCAACGCCAGAAATTTCGCCGACTTGTGTTCGCGCGTCGCGTTGTCGACGAGGATCTTTTCGTGCGGCACGTCGAGCAGCGAAAGCAGAATGCGCACCTTGTACGAATTGCCCGAAGGCGGCATGTAATGTAGTTTGATCATGGTTGTTCCGCTGAAAGTGTTAATCCTGCACTTCGATTTTTGCCAGGCGCGCGATTTCGGCAATGCGCTTGAGATCAAATTCAAGATAGCGGCGGAATTCCGCCGGCGTGTTGCCGACCGGCACATAGCCGCCGTGACTCAGGTGCTCGATCATCTTCGGGGTGCGCACCGCGGTATGCACTGCGGTCTGTATACGGTTGACGATCGCCAGCGGTGTGGCCGCCGGCGCGTAGATGCCGTGGCCGCCAGGTTCGAACACGCAGTCGGGTACGCCGGCCTCGGCCATCGTCGGCAGTTCCTGCATCTGCGGGTAGCGCTTGTCGCCCGTATAGGCGAGCGGGCGCAGGCGCCCGGCCTTGATGTGCTGGTTGACGGTCAACGGTGTGGCGAGTCCGACCTGCACCTCGTTGCCCATGACTGCCGCCAGCAGCGGTGCCAACCCCTTGTATGGCACGTGCACCAGCTTGGCGCCGGAACGGATGTTGATCAGTTCGCCGAGGAAGTGCTGGCTGTTGCCGATGCCGCCGGAGCCGTAAGCGACCTGACGTTTTTTGCTTAGATCAACCAACTCGCGCATGGTCGTCACGCCGATTGCCGGATTCACCAGCACCAGATAACCGAAGGTCTGCGCCATTTGCGTGATCGGTACGAAATCGCGCAGCGCGTTGAACGGAATTTTCTTGTTGATGACCTGGTTGTAGATCAGCGAACTTGAGGTGAACAGCAGCGTGTAGCCGTCGGGCGGCGCTTTCGCCAGCATTTCACCGGCGATGATGCCGTTGGCGCCGCTGCGGTTGTCGATGACGATGTTCTGGCCGAGTTCGCGCGCCAGTGGTTCTGACAGCGCGCGCGCGTTGGTGTCCATGGTGCCGCCGGCTGGCTGTGGAATGATCATGCGGATCGGCCGGGTTGGATACGTCTGGCCTGATGCAACTGTTGCGGCGAACAGGCAGAGCAGGGCCATGCTGATGGCGATTCGTTTCATTACTTCCTCCTCTGTCGATGCCGCGCTGAACGGCTATTCGGGTTGGACCTTGGCGATGCGCATGTATTCGCGGCCCTGCTTCAGCTCGCCTTCGAGAAACTTGCGGAATTCCTCGGGCATGTCGCCGACCGGCACATAACCGCCGTTTTCGAGCAGCTCCCGCATCTTGGGTAACTGAATCGCCTTGGCCACCTCGGCCTGCCAGCGCAGCAGGATCGCGCGCGGCGTTTTGGCCGGTGCGAAGATGCCGTGCCACGCCGCTTCATACACAAAGCCCGGAATGATTTCACTGGTGGTCGGCAGATCGGGCAGGCCGTTCCAGCGTTTCGGCGAGGTGATTGCCAGTGCGCGCAGGCGGCCGGCCTTGATGTGCTGCATGACGGTGGTCGGCGCGGCAAAGGCGATCTGCACTTCGTTGGCGAGCAGCGGCGTGATCGGCAGGCCTTTATACGGGATGTGCACGAACTTGCTGCCGGTGCGCGCGTTGAAGAGTTCGCCCAACAGATGCTGCGCGTTGCCGATGCCGCCGGAGCCGAAACGCAGCGGGTCGCGCGTGGTCTTCGAGAGTTCAATCAATTCCTTGAGGCCCTGCGCCTGCACCTGCGGGTTGACCAGCACGAGATAGCCGGGCAGCTTGCCGACATTGGTGACGGGTTCGAAGTCGCGCAACACGTCGAACGGCGGCTGCGCCTTGACGAGCTGGTTGTTGATCATCGAGTTTGAGCTGTAGAGCAGTGTGTAGCCGTCGGGCAGCGAGTGGGCGACCATTTCGCCGGCGATGATGCCGTTGGCGCCGCCGCGGTTGTCGATCACAACATTCTGGCCGAATTCGCGCGACAGGATATCGGCCAGCGCGCGTCCGTTGGTGTCCATCGAGCCACCGGCAGTCTGCGGCACCACCATGCGGATCGGCCGGTTGGGGTAGGGCTGTTCGGCGGCAGTGGCAGAGAGTGCGCAGGCCAGCAGGCCGAGCGGGATCAGGTTTCGAATCATCATGGGGATGCTCCAAGCTATCATGCCCTCGCCCCCGTTCAGGGGGAGAGGGCTAGGGTGAGGGGGCGGTTGCAAGGATACTACCGCTTCCCCTCGCCCCCGCCCTCTCCCCGCTATTGCGGGGAGAGGGAGTGTACGTTTTGCGCGAAGCGAATTACCAGCCCGTCGGCTCGGACGATAGCCACTTCAGACCTTTGAGGTCGGCAGCGAGTTTTTCTATCTCGCCCGGGCTCAAGGGATCGAGCGGCGGACGCACCTGGCCGACATCGCGGCCCATGGCGCGCAGCGCGCCTTTGAGCGCGCCGCGACCATAGGGCTTGAGCGTCTGGCGCAGCACGACGATCTCTTCCTGCGTTTCGCGCGCGTCGAAATACTTCTCGGTGCGGCAGATTTCGTAGAGCTTCTGCATGCGCCTGGGCGCAATGGCGGCGAGCGAGCTGAACATGCTGGTGGCGCCGACGGCACCGGCTGACACCATGTATTCGTTGCCGGCAAGCAGTTGGAAATCCGGCCGCTTGCGCCACGCGTTAGAAACGACGTTGATCATGAACTGCCAGTCGAGACTGCAGTCGGCGACGCCGGCGAAATTCGGCAGGCGGTCGATCAGCTTCATCATCATGTCGGCGTTGATGTGGTGGGTGCCGCCCAGTTCATCGGGCGTAAACAGCACATAGAACGGGATTTTCACTGCGCCACCAATTGAAGCGAAGTGTTCGAGCACCATGTTCGCCGGCGGTGTCCAATAGTAAGTGGAGGTCGCGATGACGGCGGCGGCGCCGGCTTTTTCGGCGTACTTCGCGCGCGCGACGGCGATCGCCGTGCCCGGATCGCTGACATGCGCGATGACCGGCACCTTGCCTTTGACCTGTCTGATGACGAAATCGATGACCTTGCGCTGCTCGGCGTCGGACAGGCTGACCGATTCGCCTTCGTGCATTTGCACCGCCAGCGCCTGCGCGCCATTATTCAGATGAAAGGCGATGATTTTTTCGAACGTGCCGTAATCGATTTTGAGGTCGGGCGTGAACGGCGTCACCGGCGAGTGGACCAGACCTGGCGTGAATGTAGGCATCTTCATTGACCTTTGCGTGTGTTCCTGATTACCAGCCGTGCGGCTCGGTATCCAAAATGCCAAGTTCCTCAAGCTTCTTGGCGATCAGCGCTTCGCGCTCCTTGCTTGCGGTCGGCAGCGGCGGACGCGTCGGCCCGACGTAGCGGCCCATCGCAACCATGCCGCCCTTGAGCGACGACGGATACTGGTCGCGGAACAGATCCCACAGCGCGGCAAGCTTGAACTGCAGTTCGCGCGCTTCGGCGCTACGGCCGTTGATACAGGCATCGAACAGCGCGGTGCACAGGTTCGGGCAGATCGCGCCGGCCGACGAGTAGGAACCGACGCAGCCCAGCGGCACCGAAGGGGCTAAAAATTCCACGCCGGCGACGATTGAGAAACTCGGCCGCACTTTCAATGCCACGCGCGAGATTTCCATGAACTTCTCGCTGTTGAAGGAGGCTTCCTTCATCGCGACCAGGTTGGGCAGCCGCAACAGCAGGCGCTCGATCAGCTCGGCGGTGAACTCGACGCCTTCGAGATAGGCCGGCGAGTTGTAGGCGATCATCGGCAGATCGATCGAAGTGCCGAGGCGCACGAAGTAATCGTAAATCGCGTCGGGCGAGGGCGCCCAGAAGTACGGCGTGATGGCGATGATCGCATCGGCACCGATTTTCTGCGCGTGCTGCGCGAGATCCATTGCATCTTCAACCGACATCGCACTGACGTGGATCGACACCGGCACGCGGCCGTGCACGGCATTGACCGTGGCCTCGGCGCCGCGTTTGCGCTCTTCCATCGTCAGATTGTGCGATTCGGCTTTGTGGTGCGGCCACGAGATCGCGGTGGCGCCGGTGCGGACGTGGAAATCGACGAGTTTTTCGTAGGTCGGGATGTCCAGGCTGAAGTCTTCCTTCAGCGGAGTGACCGGACTCTGCATTACGCCTCTGAGTATGAGCGCCATAGTTCCTTCCTGTTGAAATCAGGCCGGGCCGCAGTGTGCGGCGCCGGTGAGCAGAGCATTCTAGTGAACTGCCACTGGCTCGAACAGCCGAAGCGACCTAGAATCACTGTTAACCCCCGCATTAAGAATGAGTGAGGATTGAGTCGATGCAAACCGGGCGCGCATCCTTTTTCGTCATACCCGCGAAAGCGGGTGTCCAGAAGGAAGAGCCTGGGTCCCCGCTTTCGCGGGGACGACGGCATTGGGTTGGCATGCCGGGTGCCTGAACGAACGACGTTCCATCATGGATAGTTTGCACGGTATTTTCGTATTCCTGCGCGTCGCCGAAGCCGGCACGCTGAGCGGTGCTGCGCGCGCGCTGGGCGTGTCCACTTCGGCGGTGAGCGCCACCCTGACAAGGCTGGAACGCCGCCTGTCGGTGCGCCTGCTCAACCGCACGACACGCAGGCTTAGCGTGACCGCGGAAGGCGCCGAGTTCTACGCACGCTGCAAGCAGATCACCGCTGACCTCGAAGAGGCCGAGCTGACGGCGGGCCGCGCCGGCCGCGTGCCGAGCGGGCGGCTGCGCGTCAGCATGCCCTCGGCGCTCGGCCGCATGTGGATCGTGCCGCACCTGCCAGATTTCATGCGCGACTATCCGGCGGTCTCGCTCGAAATCGTCTGCAGCGACTTCGTGCCGTTTTCGATGGAGTCCGGCATCGATGCCTCGGTGCAGGTCGGCGAACTGCAGGATTCGCGGCTGGTAGTACATCGCCTCGCGTCAACGCGTTACGTCGTCTGCGCGTCACCCGATTATCTGAAGGAACGCGGCACGCCGCGCACGCCCGAGGAACTCACCGCCCACGCTTGTTTAACGTACCGCCGCCCGCGCAACGGCCGCATTCGCGAATGGCGCTTCAAAAGCGGCGGCGCCATGCGACATGTGGCGATGAACGGTTACATGACTTTCAACAGCGGTGAAGCGCTGGTCGCCGCCGCTGCCGCGGGCCTCGGCATCGTGCAGGTGGCCGAGTACTACGCGCGGCCGCGGCTGAAAAGCGGCAAGCTGGTTGAAATCCTCGCCGACTACAAGACCGAGGGCTATGACATCTCGGTGGTGTTCAGGCAGCAGAAACGCGTCGCGCCGAAGTTGCGTGTGTTCGTGGATTTTCTGGTCGAGTTGTTCAAGGCGGCGCCGTGGGGCAAGCCGGGGGCGGGGCCGGCGCACAAGCGCGCGGCGCGGGCGCAGGCGGCAGCGCTCGGTGGCGGGGAGGAATTGTGATGTCATCATGCCGTTGTGATATGCGGGCGACGGGTAATATTAGGCGGGTCAATAATTATTTATTCACAGGGGAGGAGTCGTGATTCTTGAAGTTGCCATCATGAAAATCAAACCGGAACTCATGGCCGAGTTCGAGGCGGTGTTTCCGCAGGCCGCCGCGATTTCTGCGAGCACGCCGGGTTATATCTCACATGAAATGCAGCGCTGTGTCGAAACCAAGGGCAAGTATTTTTATTTGATCCGCTGGGAGAGCATAGCGGCGCACGAGGTGAATTTCCGCCAGTCGCCGCGGCGCGCGCAGTTTCGTGATCTGCTGGTGAAGTATTGGGAAGAGCCGCCGTTTGCGGAGCATTTTGAGGCGATTACGGGTAATCGCATCTAAGCAGTTCCTTGCCACTCCGGCACTCCCGCGAAAGCGGGAGTCCAGGTTGTACGTTGACGGAAATTCTGGATACCCGCTTTCGCGGGTATGACGTACGTGGCGTGGCCAGCGTTTACTATTTACTGCGCAGCTTGCGGCTCACCGCCTTGGTCATGCCCGCCCACGTCGGCAGATAAGCCGCTTTGACGCCGACGCCGCCGGCGATGACGATCATCACATCATCCGGCGCATACGCAATTCTTAAATCCGCGTTGGGATCTTCGCCGGCTGATTGTGCGAGCACGGCGCGGTGTTCGCGGATTGCTGCAGACAAGCGATCGCGCGGCAGCACGGCGCGTTCGTGGATGAGCGCCTTCGCATGCGCCTTGCTGCAGCCCGCGCGCTGAAAGGCCTGCGCGATTTCCGGCGGCATGACGAGCAGCGGTTCGCCGCCACCGAGCAGGCCGCCGCTGCCGGCGGTGCCGGCGATCAGCATCGATTGTGCGAAGGTCTGCGCGAGATCTTCGGGCGTGTGGCTGGACGAATCGACGACTTCGACCGAACCGGAAATGCCGACGACGGTGACGACGCTGTCGCTTTTATCGAAGCCGCGCTCGACGTGCAGCGGCGCCCACGGACTGGCCGCTTCGTTCTCGGCGATGCAGCACGTGTATTTGGCGGGCTGGCCGATGGTGGCCATGTCGAGTTCGCCGGGCGTCGCGCCGCCGACGTTGCGCAGAATCAATGTGAGCGCGCGGCCGATGGTGGCGTTGGCGCGGTGGCCGGGGCCGAAGACGTTGCCTTCGGCGTTAAGCCCGATTTGCTGCACGATGGGGCCGTTGACGATGATCATGGGCGCGGCCGAACCGGTGGTGGTGGCGATGCCGACGAGATTGAATTCACCTGCGGCGATGCCTTCGACCGCGGCGCCGATCACCGGCAGATAGGCGGGCAGGCAGCCGGCCATCACGGCGTTGATCGCAATGTCCTGCCAGGTCACCGGCGCGAAGAGCGGCGGCAGATCGCACAAGACGTCAGCGGCGTTGTAGCCGTGCGCGGCGAGCATCGCGTTGACGCGCGCCGGTGTCGGCGGCACCACCGGCAATCCGTCGGTAACGCCGGCGGCGAGCAGCGCATCCTGCGCGCGCTGCCAGTTGTCGTTGTTGTCGTACCAGAGTTCCATGAGTGTCTGTCCTGAAAACCGAAAATAAGCCACAGAGATCACGGAGGACACCGAGAAAAATGCGAGCGCTGCCGCGTTTTTTGCGCGGTGAACCCTGTGCCTCCTGTGGTAAATCGTTTTTTAGCTTTTTACGAGCATCACAAGCCGCATCATAGCGTCTGACAACCTGCGCTGCATTCAGTCACCGGAGGTTCCGGTCTTTTCCTGCTGCAGAAAGGCGACGCTGACTGCGCCCGCCGGTTCGGCGGTTTTGCGGTACGACTGCACGTCAGACGACTTTCCGAGCAGCGTGGCGACCGAGTCGTGGCTGCCGGCCAGCAAGGTGGTGCCGAGCAGTGCCGGCGGGCGGCTGGCGCCGGGCGGGTGGCGTTCGAAGACGAATTCGGCGAAGCGCAGTGCGGCCGGCGGAAAGTAAACCTCGCAACCGCCGGATTTGCCGCGCCGCGTGAACACCGCGATTTCACCGGCGGGTTCGTTGGTCATCATGAACAACGAAAACTGCGAACGGATTTTTTCAAGCTCGCCGGCGCGGATTTCGTCGCGCGACAGTTCGATGCGTCGCCAATCCCCAGCCATGCACGTGCCCCTGACGCCGTTCGTTATGATTATGGTTGCCGCTGCGGTGCGCCTACCGGCGCACCGCCACCGCCAATAAAACCGGTTGCTGGCGAAAAACACAGGAACTACATCACAAAACCCCGGCGACAGGCCGGTCTTGCCGCGTTATTTCAGATAATCCTGCTGCCATTGCTTGTAGCGATCGGCGTTGAGCAGCTTTTCCATGTCTTCGTTCGAGGCGATCTTCGACTTCAGGTCGGCCGGCGCGCCGCCCTTGAAGAGGTGCGCATAACACTCCTGCAAGGCTTTCACCGCCGCCGCCACCGGTTGGTGGCCCTGCAGCATGATCCTCACGTTGTAGGGCGCGAGGTCTTCGCGCTTGATCGAGGCCGGGGCCGAGCCGACGATGATGGGCAGCTTCACTGCGGCATGGATCGCCTTGATCTGTTCGAGCGATTCAAGGCCGACGACGAAGATCGCATCGACGCCGGTTTTTTCGTAGGCTTTGAAACGCGCCAGCGCACCTTCGAGGCCTTCGCTCTTCAGCGACGACGAGCGGCCGGCGATCATGAACGACGGGTCCTGTTTGGCTGAGACCGCGGCGCGCAGCTTGGCCGCACCTTCTTCAATCGAGGTGTAAGTCTCGGCGACTTTCTGTCCGAACGGGCGCGGCAGCACGGTGTCTTCGATCGACATGCACGACACGCCGGCGTGTTCGAGCTCCTGCACGCAGCGCATCGCGTTCAACGCGTTGCCGTAGGCGTGGTCGGCATCCACCACCAGCGACAGATTGCTGTCGCGCATGATGCGGCGCACCTGGTCGGCGAATTCGGTCAGCGTGATGAGGATGAGATCCGGGGCGGCCAGCGTGGTGTTCGAGGCCACCGAACCGGCCAGCATGCCGATCTGGAAGCCCACCGATTCGGCCACGCGCGCCGACAGCGCGTCGTAGACGGTGGCGGGCGAAAAACACTGGTTGCCGGCAAAAATCGCGCGCAGGCGCTGGCGTTGTTCGGTATGTCGCATGGATTCTCCGATGGTTGGTGCGGGTTCAGGTGCGCGCGCCGTAGCGGCTGCGCATGGAGCGCTACCATAGCAGATGACGGCGTTCTTGTGCGCGGCGCATGTGCGATGCACAGCGATGTTAAGCTTGCCGCCCGAATATTTCCGGAAGGCCCCGTTTCATGTCCAGTCACAGCAGTGGCGCGCGGCCCGCGCCCGACCGCGTCATCACCGACATCGCCGATTACGTTGACTGCTATCGCGTGCGCAGCAAACTCGCCGTTGAGACCGCGCACTATTGTCTGATCGACAGCCTCGGTTGCGGCTTCGAGGCAATGGCCTATCCCGACTGCACCAAGCTGCTCGGACCCATCGTGCCCGGCACCCTCGTGCCGCAGGGCGCGCGCGTGCCGGCCACATCCCATCAACTCGATCCGGTGACGGCGGCGTTCAATATCGGCGCCTTGATCCGCTGGCTCGATTACAACGATGCGTTCAACGGTGAAACGGTTGTTCATCCGTCGGATTGTTTCGGCGGCATACTCGCCGCCGCGGATTGGGCGAGCCGCACGCGCGTGGCACAGGGCAAGCCGCCGATCCTGATGGCGGAGGTGCTCGATACGGCGGTCAAGGCGTATGAAGTGGCGGGCGGGCTCGCGATGGAGAACGCATTCACCAAGCGCATGGGCCTCGATCACGTGCTGCTGGTGAAAATTGCGGTGGCCGCGGTGGTGACCAAGTTGCTCGGCGGCACGCGCGAAGAAATCATCAACGCGGTGTCGAATGCGTGGATCGACGGCCATGTGCTGGCAACGTTCCGCCGCCAACCCAATGCCGGCCCGCGCAAATCGTGGGCGGCGGCCGATGCGGCGAGCCGCGGCGTCTGGCTGGCGCTGCTCGCCCTGAAAGGCGAGATGGGTTACCCGACCGCGCTGACGGCGAAGACCTGGGGTTTTTACGACGTGCTCGCCGACGGCAAGCCCTTCACTTTTCAGCGCCCGTACGGCAGCTACATCGTCGAGAACGTGCAGTTCAAGATTTCATTTCCGGCGGCGTTTCACGCGCAGACTGCGGCCGAGGCGGCGATACGCCTGCACGCGCAGGTGAAAGACCGCATCGACCAGATCGAGAAGGTCGAACTGTGGACCTACGGTTACGCTTTCGGCATTTTGAACAAGACCGGCCCGCTGGCGAATTTCGCCGATCGCGATCACTGTCTGCAGTACGTGGCGGCGATCGGTTTGATCTTCGGGCGGCTCACCGCAGAGGATTACGAAGACCATATCGCTGCCGATGCACGCATCGATCCGCTGCGCGCGAAAACGGTGGTCTATGAAGACAAACGCTACAGCAGCGGCTTTCTTGATCCCGAGCTGCGTTCAAATGCGAATGCGATCCGCGTACACTACAAGGACGGCAGCAGCACCAAACGTGTCGAGGTTGAGTTCGCCGCCGGCCATCCGTGCCGCCGTAAAGACGGCATTCCGCTATTGATCGAAAAATTCGAGAAAAATGTGGCGCGGGTGTTTGCGGAAAAACAGCGGCGCGCGGTCATCGATCTATGTCTCGATCGCAAGCGTTTGCTGCAAACGCCGGTAAATGAGTTGTTCGATCTATTGGTGGTTTAACGATTATTGCAAGGCGCGCTTTTGTGGCGCAGGCGAACCGCCTGCGTTAGACACCTTTGACCAATCCCGCACGCTCCCATTCCCCTGCCTTGCTATCGCGTTGTTTCCAGCGCCGGTGCTTCGCGCAGGCGGGTCGCCCGCGCCACAACACCGACCGTCTGATGGATTGCGCGCAGCAAGGCGTTGCCGGGTTGGGCGGAAGCACTGAATTTTGAATTTGGCAGGGTGCGCAGTGCACACAGCTTTTGTGGCGCAGGCGACTCGCCTGCGTCAAAACCCCTTGCGGTAATGATGCCCTGGTGCTTCGCGCAGGCGGGTCGCCTGCGCCACAACACCGATCGTCTGATGGATTGCGCGCAGCAAGGCGTTGCCGGGTTGGGCGAAGCGCTGAATTCTGAATTTGGCAGGGCGCGCAGTGCGCATAGCTTTTGTGGCGCAGGCGACTCGCCTGCGTCAAACCCCCTTGCGGTAATGATGCCCTGGCGCTTCGCGCAGGCGGGTCGCCTGCGCCACAAGAGCGGCGATCGCTTTTTCGTTTCTTCCCGGTTAGGGTCTTGGCAGCCGCGCCAGAAACTCCGCCGCCGCCTTCGCGCACACATCGGGATAAGCCCCCGCCGCATGCCACGCGTCGCCATCGATCACCATCAATTCCGACTGCGCCAGTTTCTGCTGCCATGCCTTGACGCTGTCGACAGTGCGCAGGCCGCTGCCGGTGGTCGTGATGATCAGGCTCGGGCATTTTATTTTCAGCACTTCTTCGCGGATGTCGAGGCCCGGCACCCAGCGCAGATAACCCTGCAGCGTCGACAACGGCGTTTTGCCCTGGATGTTGTGGATCCAGTAATCGACTTCCGCGGCGCTGGCTTTGCTGCCGAGGCGTCCGGCCATGGTGGTTTTTGCCCACGCTTCGATGCCCTCGGCTTCGATCTGCACCAGCCAGTCGGTGGTGCCGGCCGCGGCGATCACCGGTGGCGTGACCGCAATCACCGATTGCACCAGTTCGGGTTTTCGCGCCGCCATCGTCAGCACCATCGAGCCGCCGCTCTTCGCGCCAACCAGATGCACTGTCGAGCAACCGAGATATTTAATCACTGCGGCGAGATCGTCGAGCAGGCGCTCCATGTTCCACGGATGGTCTGCCGGCATCGACGTCGAGCGGCCGAAGCCGCGCAGATCAACGCGCGCGACGCGGTATTGGCGGCACAGTTGCGGCACCCAGCCGCGCCACGCTTCGCCACTTTCAGCGAGGCCGTGCACCATCAGCACGGTTTCGGCACCCGACCAGGGGTCGGTGCAATCGTCGATTGCGATGTTCAGTTCAATGCCGGGTTCGACTTCAAAACGCTGGTAGCTCATGCCTGCTCCGGAAATTTGTT
The DNA here is from genome assembly GCA_943329075.2 of Chitinophaga pinensis. Taxonomy (GTDB): domain Bacteria; phylum Pseudomonadota; class Gammaproteobacteria; order Burkholderiales; family SG8-41; genus PALSA-1004. The sequence continues at coordinate 54,405 of CALQCM020000005.1, forward strand.
GCCCGATGAGGAGCCCGGATTATCGCGTGACCGCGCGCGGGCGTCCAACCATCGGTGCGGCGGCGGGGTTAATATACGAAATCAATGGGCGGTATGCGGAGACCTTGACATGCGATTTCTCACGATGATTGTTTTAATGACGGCAACGCTGTGCCTGGCGCAGGCGCCGGTCGAGGTCGGCAAGCCGAGTGCGGAGAACCTGCAGCGCGACCAGTTCAAGGCCGGCAACGCGTATCGCGAAATGCAGAACACCGAGCGGGCGTCGCGCGACGCCGAACAGGACTTCCGTCAGGCCGACTCGATTCACAAAGATACATTGAAGCGCGCCGACGAGGCGAAGCTGCAGGCCGACGCGGCGAAGAAGAAATTCGACGCTGCGAAAGCCAAGGAAGCGCAGGCGCGCAAGGCCTACGATGCCGCAGTCAACGCCGTCGACCGCGACGCGCATCCAGCGAAGAAATAACCGGCGTGAAACCTGAACGTTACGCGCGCCAGCTGGCGCCGCCGTCGATGGTGACCACGCAGCCGCTGGTGTAGCCGGAGCGCGCCGAACACAGAAACACGATGGTGCTGCCGACTTCATCCAGCGTGGCGAGCCGGCCCATCGGGAAACCGGTGGTGAGTTCGCGCCAGCGGTTCTCGTCGCCGAATTTCTGTTGGGCGAGCGCTTTCCAGCGTATGACCTGACGATCCGTTTCCGTGGCGCCCGGATTGACCGCCACCACGCGCACGCCGTGGTTCACGCTTTCAGCACCGAGTGCGCGCGACATGGTCATCAGCGCGGCGTTGGCCATGCTGCCGGCCAGGTAGTCGGCGTTCGGCCGCTCGCCGGCGGTGCCCGCGACATTGATGATGACCCCGTTCTTGCGTTCGCACATATCGCGATAGACCTCGCGCGCGACACTGATGAAGCCAAACAGTTTCAGATCCCACGCTTCGCGCAAGGCCTTGTCGTCGAGTCCGGTCAGCGAGCCTTTCGGAATAGCGCCGGCATTGTTGATCAGAATATCGATGCTGCCGCTGGCGTTGACCAGCTTGACGGCGTTCTCGTGGCTGGAGAGATCGAGCGGATGCAGCGTGACCTTGACACCGTAGGCATCGACGATTTTCTTGCGCGCCGCGTCGAGGCTGTCGGCGCTGCGCGAGGCCAGATGCAGGTTGACGCCCTCGGCGGCGAGCCGTTCGGCGACGCCGAAACCGATGCCGCGCGAACCGCCGGTAACGAGTGCCGTGCGGCCCTTAAGATTGAGTTCCATGCGATTCCCCCTAGTAAAATGAGGCGCTACTATAAGCAATTAGCCGCGGGCGTGCCAGCGCGCCGCCGCGCCGCCGTCAACCTGCCGTATACTTATACGTTGTTGAACTCATCCGGACTTCGGATCCACTAGAGGAGCAGTTACCATGAACAAGCTGATCACCACGCTGGTTGCCGCGATTTTCGCGACCTCGACCCTCGCCGCATTCGCGCAAGCACCGGCCAAATCCGATGCACCGAAAGCGGCCCCGGCTGCGACGACGGCACCGGCCGCCACAGCGGCTGATGCGCCGAAAGCCGATGCGCCGAAAAAAGCCAAGGGCGAAAAGAAAGCCAAAAAAGCGAAGAAGAACAAGAAGAACAATCCCGAAAAGCAGTAAGCGGGCGCCAGGGGCAGCGGTGAAAACCGCAGCGCCAAAGGCAAAAAAGGCGGGGATGTTTCCCCGCCTTTTTGTTTGTACGGCGGACGCGTTAAACTGCGCGCCTCACGTAATCACGCAAGCGGAGTTTCGGATGAAAGCATTGGTGGTGAAAGAGTTCGGCCCACTCGACAGCATGGCGCTGGAAGACGTCGCCAGCCCGCAACCGGGTGAAGACGAAGCGCTGGTTGATATCAAGGCAGCGAGTGTCAATTTTCCCGACCTGCTGGTGATCCAGGGCAAGTATCAGGTGCTGCCGCCGCTGCCGTTCAGCCCGGGCAAGGAATGCGCAGGCGTGGTCAAAGCGGTGGGCGCGAAAGTCACGCACGTCAAACCCGGTGACCGTGTATTGATTCAGATTGAATACGGCGGCTACGCGCAGCAGGTGGCGACGAAGGCCGTCAACTGCCATGTGATTCCGGAGGCGATGAGCTTCACCGAAGCGGCGGCGATGGGCCTCACCTATATGACCGCGCATTTTGCGCTGGTTGAACGCGCGCACATCAAGGCCGGCGAATCGGTGCTGGTCACCGGTGCGGCGGGTGGTGTCGGCATGGCGACCATACAGGTTGCGAAAGCGCTCGGCGCAACCGTGCTCGCTGCCGTCAGCAACGCGGAAAAAGCCGCCGCGGCGAAAGCGGCCGGCGCCGATCACATTATCGATACCAGTGTCGAGAATATTCGCGATGGATTGCGCGACCAGGTCTATGCGGCGGTCGGCAAGAAGGGTGTTGACGTGGTGGTCGAGAATGTCGGCGGCGATATATTCGATGCCTGCCTGCGCGCGATCGCGTGGTCGGGTCGCATCATCGTCGTCGGTTTCGCCGGCGGCCGCATCCCGGAAGTGAAGGCCGGCCACCTGCTGGTGAAAAACATTTCGCTGATCGGCCTGCAGTTCAGCAACTACCGCGACCGCGAACCGGAAAAGTGCCTGGCGGTGCGCAAGCAGTTGTTCGACCTTTATCGCGCCGGCAAACTGAAGCCCTATGTGATGGCGACTTTTCCGCTGGCGAGTTACATGGAGGCGCTGGCGCTGGTGCGCGACCGCAAGGTGATCGGCAAGGTTGTTTTGACGACGGCGTAGGCGATTTATTCAAACCTGTAGGGTGGGCAGCTTGTTGCCCACCCGTATTCGGCTGTGAACGGAACTACCCGTGGGCACCGAAGGTGCCCACCCTACGAGACTGACGTGATTAAAGGTTCCAGGCTCAAATTAAATTCAGGCGGCAAGATCACGCATAGCTTCGCTGAGCACCTTTTTTGAAACGCCGCGTTTTTTCAATGCCAGTGTCAGACGCTTGATTGCGGCGGGGGCGTAAGCCGCTTCGTCACGACGCAAGCCTTCGCTGATATAGTGCTTAAGCAAGGTTTGATAGCCACCATACCCCTTGTGTGGTGCGATCGCTTTCAGGCTGTCGACGACATCTACCGGAATGCGCAGGGTAATGCTGGTTACCGGGCGGTCTTTGGTCAGGCGTTTCTTAAGGGTGTTATCTAGCATAGAGTCTTTCCTCGTTTCGTTCGGCGCAGCGCGCCGAAACAATTCGTATGTGGTCGCCTTCGATTTCAATGTGGACCACGAACAACAGTCTTCCGCTGTGGTCGAATCCGATAATGGCGTTTCGTGATTCCTCATTTCGCGAGGCATCCGTCATGACAAACAACGGATCGAGGAATACCGTGGCAGCATCTTCGAAACGAACACCATGTTTGCGCCTGTTGGCGGCCGCTTTCGCGGCATTCCACACGAAATCATTCCCGGCAATGCGGTAGCGCACGTCCATGGGCAGGCATTGTGTCTGCATGTATTGACAATGTCAATACAGCAATTCGCTCGCTTGGGCCCGACCGATAAACCGCGCTCAATGAGCTAAGGTATTTCTATTCCGCCCGTATGCGCGCCTTCTGCGCAATCGCCGCGTATTTCGACATTTCGGTTTTGAGGTAAGCGGCGAATTCCGCCGGCGTGTTGCCGACCGGTTCGACGCCTTCGACGGCGAGGCGCTCGCGCACTTCGGGCAGGCGCACGATGCGCGCGAGTTCCTGATGCAGGCGCGTGACGATCTCGGGTGACAGCCCGGCCGGCCCCATGATGCCGTACCAGACGCCGGCTTCGAATCCCGGCAGGCCTGATTCAACCAGCGTCGGCACCTCGGGTGCGAACGTGGTGCGCTTCAGGCTCGCCATCGCAATCGCGCGCAGGCGCCCGGCGCGCACCTGTGGCAGCGCGGGCGGCGTGGTGTTCATCATCACATCGACTTCGCCGGCGATCAGGCTGATGGTGGCGGGTGCGATGCCCTTGAACGGGATGTGCACGATGTCGGTTGCGGTGACTGACTTAAACAACTCCATGCCGAAATGCGAGGTGGTGCCGCTGCCGCCGGTCGAGTAGTTGAGCTTGCCCGGTTTTGATTTGGCGAGTGCGACGAGTTCGCGCACGGTCTTGGCCGGCACCGACGGGTGGGTGATCAGGATCAGCGGGCCGGAGGCAAGCATGGTTACCGGTGTGAAGTCGCGCAGCGTGTCGAAGGGCACGTGCGCGATGGCGGGGTTCATCGCAATGTGGCCGACGTTGGCGACCAGCAGCGCATAACCGTCAGGTGCTGCTTTGGCGACGAGTGCGCTGCCGATGCTGCCGCTGGCGCCGGGGCGGTTATCGACGACGATGTTTTGCGCGAGCGCTTCGGAAAGTTTTTGCGCGATCAGACGGCCGACGGCATCGGTGCCGCCGCTGGGTGCGGTAGCGACGACGAATTGGATGGGGCGTTGCGGCCAGGTTTGTGCAGTGGCACTCGTGAAATGAAACGTCGTCGCGAGCGCGAAGCTCAACGCCCCCATCCTGACCTTCCCCCGCAGGCGGGGGAAGGGACCTAATGCATGGGCTGTCGCAGAAAAAAACGCCCTCCCCTGCGCGACGCGCGGGGGAGGGTTGGGGTGGGGGCGCTCAGGCGCCGGATGATGCACTGACGAGGCCTGACGCGCGACGCGTTTACGCCACGCCGTGTTGTTTGAACCAGTCCTGCATTTGTTTCCAGCCGTCTTCGGCGGCTTCCTGGCGGAAGCTCGGGCGATAGTCGGCGTAGAAGGCGTGTGGCGCATCGGGATAGACGATGATTTCGCTCGCGGTGTTGCCGGCGGCTTTGAGCGCAGCACGCATCTGCTCGACGTGGTCCTGCGGAATGCTGGCATCCTGTCCGCCGTAAAGACCGCGCACGGGTACTTTCAGCACCGGTGCCAGTTCGACCGGATAAGCCGGTTGCAGCGGCGCTTTCGACGGCGCGACAAGACGGCCGTACCAGGCGACACCGGCGCGCACCTTCGGGTTGTGCACGCAGTAGGTCCACGTAATGCGACCGCCCCAGCAAAAACCGGTGATGCCCAGCTTCGCGGTGTCGCCTTTGCCGCTGGCATTGGCGAACACCACCGCGGCGTCGAGGTCGGACATGACCTGGCTGTCGGGCACGTGGTTGACGACCTTGGCGAAAATTTCGGTGTTGTCGGTGAATTTGGTGACGTCGCCCTGGCGGAAGTAGAGTTCCGGCGCGATCGCGTAGTAACCGAGTTTGGCCAGCCGGCGGCAGACGTCCTTGATGTGCTCGTGCACGCCGAAAATTTCCTGCACCACTAGCACCACCGGATACTTGCCGTTCTTCTCGGGCACCGCGCGGTAGGCGGGGATAGGGCCATCGCGCGTGTCGAGTTTGATTTCACCGGCAGTCAGGCCGTTGGTGTCGGTGGTGATGACGCTGGCGGCTACTGGTACCATCGAGCGTGCGAAGCCTTGGTGCAGCCAGGCGGTGAAACGGTCGCGCAGGCTGTTGTCGTTGGCCGGCGCGAAGCCGTCGGCACCGGTGAATACTGAAGTCGTCATGGCGTTCCCCTCGTTGGATGGACGCCGCTGCGTGTCGGCGGCGTGAGGCGCAGATTATAGGGAACCCCGCGCTGCGCCAGCAAGCGCGGCGCATTCGCGTTTATTCCGCTGGCTCGACTTCCTTGACGGCGCCTTTCCAGCCGCCGGCCGAGAGGTCGAAGACGATCCCCGTCGGGTCGCTGAATTTGACTTCGTAATTGCTTTTGGTCGCCGCGGTGGGGCGGCCGCGCAGGTAGACGGCGCCGGCGGCGGTGGCCTGCGCTTCGGCCTCGGCAAGATCGTCGACCCACATGCCGAAGTGGATGGCGCCGATCAGCGGTTTGTCGTTATTCATGTCGGGAATTTTGCCGCCCTTGTAATCGAGCAGCGCAACGTTCATGGTGCCGTCGGTCATGAAAACGCCGCGGCCGGCGTCGCCGGCCTTGGTCATGCCGAAGGCCTCCTCGAAAAATTTTTGCGCAGCGGCGACATCTGCGACCGAGATGGCGATATGACGAAGGCGGGCTTTGCGGGTAGCCATGGATTGTGTCCCTGCGCGGGCGCCAACGGAATGTTGGCACTGGTGTACGATGCTACCTGTTAGCTGCGACGCAGCGCAATCATCGGAAAATCCTTATGCACTTTATTCGATTCGGCGCAGCGCGATGCTGTGCCGCAATGTTTGCAATGCTGGTCGCGGCCGGCGTGTCGGCGCAGGCGTGGAAGCCGGAGAAACCGGTTGAAATCATCATCGGCACCAGCGCCGGCGGACCACAGGACCGCATGGGCCGCGCGGTGCAGCGCATATTGCAGGAACGCAAGCTGGTGCTGACGCCGGTTAACGTCACCAACAAGGCGGGCGGCGGCGGCGCCGTAGCGCTCAATTTTTTGAACCAGCATGCGGGCGACGGGCATTACCTGGCGGTCAACGCGCTGTCGACGCTGACCAATCACATCACAGCCAAAAGCACGATCGGCCCGACCGACCTTACACCGCTGGCGATGATGGGGGCGGAATACGTCGGCATCGTGGTGCGCGCGGAGTCGCCGCTGAAGACGGGCAGGGATGTGCTCGATCAGCTGAAAAAAGATCCGTCATCGCTCAGTATTGCGGTGGGCACCGCGCTCGGCAATGCGACGCATCTGTCGTTTGTGCTGGCGATGAAAGCGGGCGGCGTCGATATCCGCAAACTGAAAACCGTTGTCTTCGGCTCGGGCGGCGATTCGATGACCGCGCTGCTCGGCGGTCATGTCGATCTGGCGGCCAGCGCGCCGTCGGCGATGCTGTCGCAGGTGCAGGCCGGCAAACTGCGCCTGATCGTCATCGGTGCGCCGGCGCGCCTTGGCGGCGAGTTGGCAAAAATCCCGACGTGGAAGGAACTCGGCGTCAACAGCGCGTTCGATTTGTGGCGCGGCCTTGCCGGGCCCCGGGGCATGACGCGCGCGCAAATCCAGTTCTGGGATGCGGCGCTGGGTGCCCTGGTCAAAACTGATGAGTGGAAAAAGGAACTCGCCGAGAACCAGGTCGAGAATATTTACAAGAACAGCGCCGACACGGCACTGCAGTGGAAGGCAGAGTACGATGAAGTCAAAGGCGTGCTGCTTGAACTCGGCCTGGCACGATAGCCGCGCCTTGCCGGTTTTGTGACGCAGGCGCCCCGCCTGCGTCAACAGCCTTCTGCCGTCCGCCGGCGGAACCCGTCGCACGCGACGTGCATCATGTGGAATTCGCGTTGGTGCTTCGCGCAGGCGAGGCGCCTGCGCCACGAAAAACGCGAACCGCCGGCCTTATTTCAGTGCGATCGCAACCTCGTCGCCCTGCGGCGTGAGCGTCACGCCGTAGGTCTTGCTGGCGGCGGCGATTTCCTTGAGTGTTTCCTGTTCATCGGCCAGCGCGCACAGCACCGATTCGTTTTGCTCGTTGTGGCGCACGAACTGGAAGGTCGCGCCCTTGACCGCCTTGCCGTCGACTGCGATGCGCGCCAGCATGCCGACCCAGTTGCCGTGTTTGCGTCCGCCGTGGCCGGTGTGGAAGGAGAAACTGCCGAGGCCGTAGAAAACCGGCTTGCCTTTGTAGGCTTCCACCGCCAGCGAGTAATGCGGGCCGTGGCCCATGACGACATCGGCGCCGGCGTCGATCGCCGCATGCGCCCATTCGGTCATGTAATCGAGGACTTCTGTTTTCAGGCCCCAGTGGCAGGAGGCGACCAGCACGTCGCATTTCGCGCGCAGTGCGGCGACGTCTTCGCGGAACAGTTTCAGGTGCGCGGCATCGCACCAGGTCATGATCACCGGCGGCAGGCCCGGGCGGTTGCAGGGCGGAATATCGACGCGCGTTTTATGCAGCGGCAACTGGTAGGCGGTGTGGCCTTTCATCACCGCGACACCGGCGGTATGTTTGGTTGCTTCGTGATTGGTTGGCCAATAGACGGCGGTGCGTTGCATGAAGCCGTAGCGCACGCCGTTGCGTTCGAGGATGACCGGCGCATAGGCGGCGTCGCGGTTGGCGCCGGCGCCGGTGTGCGGAATGCCAACTTCATCCAGGCGCGCGATTGATTTTGTGATGGCCGCTTCGCCGTAGTTCACATTGTTGGCAATGCCGACCGCCTGGATGCCGCCGTTCTTGAGCGTTTCGCCGGCCGGCGCCGGATCGGCGAAGAAGCCCTCGTTCTCGACGGAATGTCCGGCCGGCGGCAGGTAAAGACAGCATTCCATATTGCTGAAAACGGCGTCGGCGGCTTTGAATTCCGCGGCTACACGGCGAAACGGCACGGTCGGGTCGACGACGCCCATCAGATTGACGTCGCCGGTCAGGATCAGTTTTTGGGACATGGCGCTGGATTCCATTCGATTGGGAAAATTGGCTGGCGGTGATTATAACGAAGGACCGCGCGGTGGATTTTTATCACGTACGGTGCCCGCGGTTTCGGCGGTTTTATGCGGCGCCAAATATCATTTGATATCGGCGTGCCCCTTTGTTATAACGGCGCCGTAGTGCAGCCAAAAGGAGGGTCGTATGTTCAAGCATATTTTGATTCCTACTGACGGATCCGAGTTGTCGAAAAAAGCGATCCACATCGGCGTTGAACTCGCCAAGTTCCATGGTGCCAGCGTGACCGGCGTGCACGCGGTTCCCGACTATCACCTGATGATCGCCTACGAAGGCGCTTTCGATCCGGTGACCGAGGAACGCATCGAGAAAGAGGCGCGCGCGCGCGCTGAATCGTATCTCGATTACATCAAGCAAACGGCGACAGCGGCCGGAGTCGTGTGCGACTCGGTGTGTGAAACCAACGATCACCCGTATGACGCGATCATCAAGACCGCCGAAGGCAAGGGCTGCGATCTGATCGTTTTGCATTCGCACGGGCGCAAGGGCCTGGCGGCGGCCCTGCTGGGCAGCGAAACCCGCAAAGTGCTGTTCTACGCCAAGATTCCGATCATGGTCGTGCGCTAGGTGCTGACGCGGAATAAAGTCACATTTTATGAATTATTCGCCCGCACAATAAATACATAACGTATTGAAAATTAAAAATTAAAGTTTGTTTTCAGATTATTTATTGCAAAGCAGCAGAAAATACTTGCACGGGGGCTGGTTTGGGGACATAATGATGTCGCGTTGGGCATCTTTACAGGTGTCGGCGCATATCCTCCAAAACCTCCTCCTTTGGTGGAACCTCAGCGCAACCCTTCGGGGTTGCGCTTTTTTTTTGTTTTTTTTCGGTTTCCCGCATTGCTCGACCGCCAGCGCTTTGGACGGGCGTTGATCATGCTTTTCGCCGGCCTTTGCACGCCGCACGTCCACCGCCGTGCCGCCGGGCAATTCAAGGCGAATTCGCCGGCCTCGCACGAGGTCTTTTAAATGTGCGCCGAACCTGCTGCGCCCGGTTTAACGATGAGGCGATTCGGATATACTTGTCTGTCTTGCCGGCAGCGTGGCCGCCGGCAACACCGGCACGCGCTGGGACGTCTGCGGACGTCGTCATCAACGGCAAGGCGCCGCAATTTTTCGTGATGTTCGATGGATTGCGGCACGCAGCCGGCCGGATGAGCGGGCGGTGCGGTGAAATCGGTCATGCGCAATAGACAGGGCAATCCATGAAGATTCACGAATATCAGGCAAAAGAAGTGCTGCGCCGGTTTGGCGTTGTCACGCCGCGCGGCATTGCGTGTTTCAGCGTCGATGAAGCGGTTGCAGCGGCGCGGACACTGGGTGGCAAGGTTTGGGTCGTGAAGGCGCAGATCCATGCCGGCGGTCGCGGCAAGGGTGGTGGCGTCAAACTGGCGCGCTCGCTGGATGAAGTCAAAGCGTACGCCGGTCAAATTCTCGGCATGATGCTGATAACGCACCAGACCGGCCCCGAGGGGCAGAAAGTGCGCCGCCTCCTCGTCGAAGAAGGCGCCGACATCAAGAAAGAACTCTACGTCGGCATGGTGGTTGATCGCGGCACCCAGCGCGTCTGTCTGATGGCGAGTTCCGAGGGCGGTATGGACATCGAGGAAGTCGCCGCGCACACGCCGGAAAAAATCCACAAGGTATTCGTCGATCCGGGCACCGGCCTGAAAGACGCCGAAGCCGACGATGCCGCACGCAAAATCGGCATTCCGGAGGGCTCGATTGCCAAGGCACGCGTTGCGCTGCAGGGGCTGTATGGCGCATTCGACGAAACCGATGCGTCGCTCGCCGAGATCAATCCGCTGATTCTCACCGGCAGCGGTGACGTCATCGCACTCGACGCCAAATTCAACTTCGACGACAACGCGCTGTTCCGTCATCCGGATATTTTTGCGATGCGCGACCTCGACGAAGAGGACCCGTTCGAAGTGCAGGCCTCGAAATTCGATCTCAACTACATTTCGCTCGACGGCAACATCGGCTGTCTCGTCAACGGCGCAGGGCTGGCGATGGCGACGATGGATATCACCAAGCTCTATGGCGGCAGCCCGGCCAATTTCCTCGACGTGGGCGGCAGCGCCACCGCGGAGAAGGTGACCGAGGCCTTCAAGATCATGCTGAACAATCCGAAGGTGAAGGCGATTCTCGTCAACATTTTCGGCGGCATCATGAAGTGCGACGTTATTGCGCAGGGCATCGTCACCGCCGCGCGGCAGGTTCATATGACCGTGCCGCTGGTAGTGCGTCTTGAGGGTACCAACGTTGATCTGGGCAAGAAGATTCTTGCCGATTCCGGATTGCCGATCATCTCCGGCAACAATATGGACGACGCCGCCTCCAAAGTCGTCAAGGCGGCGCTGGCGGTGACGGGCGGCAAGTCTGCAGCCAAGCCCAAAGCGAAGCCGGCTGCGGTAAAGGCCAAGCCGAAGAAAAAAGTAGTCGCGAAAAAAGCCAAACCCAAGGCTAAACCCAAGGCTAAACCCAAGGCTAAACCCAAGGCTAAACCCAAAGCTAAACCCAAAGCTAAACCCAAGGCTAAACCCAAGGCTAAAGCTGCGGTGAAGGCCAAGTCGAAAGCCAAAGCAAAAGCGAAGCCGAAAGCGAAAGCCAAGCCGGCCCGCAAGAGTGTGGCGAAACGCAAAGCAAAGCCTGTTAAAAAGTCTGCCAAGAAGCGCGCTGCGCGCAAAGCCGCGGCCAAAGGGAAACGCAAATGAGCATTTTGATCAACAAGAACACCCGCGTGATGACGCAGGGCATCACCGGCAAGACCGGTATGTTTCACACCAAAACGGGCAAGGAATACGCCAACGGCGCGAACTGTTACGTCGCCGGTGTGAACCCGAAAAAGCCGGGCGAATCGTACGAAGGCATTCCGATTTTCGGCACCGTGCGCGAAGCGAAGGAACAGACCGGCGCCAATGTGTCGGTGATTTATGTGCCGCCACCCTTTGCGGCAGCGGCGATCGACGAAGCCGTCGAGGCTGATCTCGATCTCGTCATCTGCATCACCGAAGGCATTCCGGTGCGCGACATGATCCGCACCAAATACAAAATGCTCGGCCGTCGCACCCGCTTGATCGGGCCGAACTGTCCCGGTGTGATCACGCCGGATGAAATCAAGATCGGTATCATGCCCGGGCACATTCACAAGAAGGGCCCGGTCGGTGTGGTATCGCGCTCGGGCACGCTGACCTATGAAGCGGTCGGCCAGTTGATGGAGCAGGGGCTCGGCCAGTCATCGTGCGTCGGCATCGGCGGCGACCCGGTCAACGGTATGAAGCACCTCGAAGTAATGAGAATGTTCAACGACGACCCGGACACCGAGGCCGTGATCATGGTCGGTGAAATCGGCGGCTCGGACGAAGAAGACTGCGCGCGCTGGATCAAAGAGAACATGCGAAAGCCCGTCGTTGGCTTTATCGCGGGCCTTACCGCGCCGCCCGGCAAACGTATGGGCCATGCCGGCGCCATCATCTCCGGCGGCAAGGGCACTGCGGCGGAAAAACTGGCCGTCATGGAAGAGTGTGGAATCAAGATCACGCGCAACCCGGCCGCAATGGGCAAGCTACTCAAGTCGGTACTGAAATAATCCGGCGCGACAACGCGCCGCCTGCGGCGGCAATCGACGGGAGTCTGCATTGAAACGGGAAAACACCAACGGCAGGCGTGGCCGCATGAAGGGCCGGCCGCTCGAGGCGTCGGCGCAGGCCGCTATCCAGGCCCTGCTCGGCGCCGCGCCGCGCCGGCGCGATCTGCTCATCGAGCATCTGCATAAAATCCAGGACCGCTACGGCCATATCTCGGCCGCACACGTCGTCGCGCTGGCACGCGAGATGAATCTGGCTACGGCCGAGGTCTACGAGGTCGCCACTTTTTATCACCACTTTGATGTGGTCAAGGAAGGCGACGCCGTGCCGCCGGCGCTGACCGTGCGCGTCTGTGATTCGCTGTCCTGCGAAATGGCCGGCGCGCAATCGCTGCTCGGAAAATTGAAAACCACGCTGGGCGCGAAGGTGCGCGTGATTCCCGCGCCCTGCGTCGGGCGTTGTGAACAGGCGCCGGTCGCGGTGATCGGCCAGAACCCGCTGGCCAACGCGACGCCGGAAAAAGTTGCCGCTGCGGTGCAGGCGGGCCAGACGAAATGCGCGGTCGAAAAATACACCGGCTTCGACGCCTATCGCCGCAAGGGCGGCTACAACCTCGCGGTCGAATGCCTGGCCGGCAGGCGCGACGCCGAAGACATTCTGAAAACGATGGAGTCATCCAGCCTGCGCGGACTGGGCGGCGCGGGTTTTCCGACCGGGCGCAAGTGGCGCATTCTGCGCGGTGAAAAAATGCCGCGCCTGATGGCGGTCAACATCGACGAGGGCGAACCGGGTACCTTCAAGGATCGTTATTACCTTGAACGCGATCCGCACCGGTTTCTCGAAGGCATGCTGATCGCGGCGTGGATCGCGCAGGTTTCCGAGGTCTACATTTATCTGCGCGATGAATATGCCGGCGTGCGCGCGATTCTTGAAAAAGAAATCGCCGCGCTGCAGAAAAACCCGCCGTGCCCGTTGCCGCCGATTCATCTGCGGCGCGGTGCGGGTGCCTACATTTGCGGTGAAGAATCGGCGATGATCGAGTCGATCGAGGGCAAACGCGGCATGCCGCGGCTGCGCCCGCCGTATGTGGCACAGGTCGGTTTGTTCGGCTATCCGACACTCGAACACAACATGGAAACGCTGTTCTGGGTGCGCGAGATTCTGGAAAAAGGCGCCGACTGGTTTGCCGGTCAGGGCCGCAATGGTCGCAAGGGGTTGCGCAGTTTCTCGGTGTCGGGGCGCGTGAAAAAGCCGGGTGTGCATCTGGCGCCGGCCGGCATCACGGTGAAGGAACTGCTCGAAGAATACTGCGGCGGCATGCTGGCCGGGCACAAGTTTTATGCCTATCTGCCGGGCGGCGCGTCGGGCGGCATTCTGCCCGCGAGCATGGGCGACATTCCGCTCGATTTCGATACGCTGCAGCCGCACGGTTGTTTCATCGGTTCGGCGGCGGTGATCATTTTGTCGGACCGCGACAAGGCGGCAGCGGCGGCGCGCAACCTGCTCAAGTTTTTTTCGGAAGAGTCCTGCGGCCAGTGCACGCCCTGCCGCGTCGGCACCGCCAAAGCGCTCAACCTCATGCAGGCCGGCACTTGGAACCAGCCGCTGCTTGAGGAACTCTCATCGACGATGGTCGATGCCTCGATCTGCGGCCTCGGGCAGGCGGCGCCGAATCCGGTGCTTAGCGTGATCAAATATTTCAGGCACGAAATTGAATAGGGAAGCGCAAGCAGCGTGATTTTGTAAGCAAGCGCTTCTGCTGAAGTTGGGGGATATACAAGGGGGCGTGCCCCCTTGTTTCGAAGATCCATAGCGCTGTTGGTTTCAGCGAAGGAACGAATCATGACGGCGACGAGCAAATACGAACACGCGGCCATGCCGGTTGAGTTCAAACTCAACGGCAAAGATGTCGCCGCCAATGCCGGCGAGACCATCATCCAGGTCGCCAAGCGGCTCGGCATCGAAGTGCCGCACCTCTGCTACAAGGAGGGCCTGCGGCCCGACGGTAATTGCCGCGCGTGCATGGTCGAGATCAAGGGCGAGCGCGTGCTGGCACCGTCCTGCTGCCGCCAGCCGGCCAAGGGCATGGAAGTCAGCACCGACAGTGCGCGCGCAGTGGCGTCGCAGAAGATGGTGCTTGAGCTACTGATGTCGGATATGCCGAAAGAGCGGCATACGCTCAATTCGGAACTCGACCAGTGGGCGGCGAAACTGAAGGTCGGCAAGCCGCGTTTCGCACCGCGGCATGCGGTGAAGTCCGATCTGTCGCACCACGGCATCGCGGTCAATCTCGATTCCTGCATCCAGTGCACGCGCTGCGTGCGCGCCTGCCGCGAAGAGCAGGTCAACGACGTCATCGGTTACGCCTTCCGCGGCGAACACGCGAAAATTGTTTTCGATCTTGACGACCCGATGGGCGACTCGAGCTGTGTCGCCTGCGGCGAATGCGTGCAGGCCTGCCCGACCGGCGCCCTGATGCCGGCGCGCGACGCCGGCATGGTCAAGCCCGCAAAGCAGGTGCACTCGGTGTGCCCGTATTGTGGCGTCGGTTGCCAGCTCACCTACAACGTCAAAGACAACAAGATACTGACGGTCGATGGCCGCGATGGCCCGTCCAACCACGGCCGCCTCTGTGTCAAAGGCCGCTACGGTTTTGATTACGCGCATCACAAACAGCGCTTGACCAAACCGCTGATCCGCAAACCCGGCGTGCCGAAGTCCGCCGATTTCGTCATGGATCCGGCCAATCCGCTTGAATATTTCCGCGAAGCGACGTGGGACGAGGCGCTCGATTTCGCCGCCGGCAAGTTAAAGGCCTTGCGCGACACGCGCGGCAGTTCGTCACTGTGCGGTTTCGGTTCGGCCAAGGGCAGCAACGAAGAGGCCTATCTCTTCCAGAAACTGGTGCGCACCGGTTTCGGCACCAATAACGTCGACCATTGCACGCGCCTGTGTCATGCCTCGAGTGTCGCCGCGCTGATGGAGGGTGTCAGTTCTGCCGCCGTGTCAAATCAGATCAACGATGTGGCGAACGCCGACCTCATCATGGTGATCGGTGCCAATCCGACCTCGAACCACCCGGTGGCGGCGACGTGGATGAAGAACGCGGTGAAACGCGGCGCCACGCTGATCGTTGCCGATCCGCGCCGCGGCGATCTGGCGCGGCACGCGAAGCACTATCTGCAGTTCAAGCCCGACACCGACGTTGCGCTGTTGAACGCGATGATGCATGTGATCGTGCACGAAGGCCTGGTCGACGAGGCCTTCATCCGCGCGCGCACCATCGGTTACGAAGAGCTCAAACAGAACGTCGCCAATTACAGTCCGGAGGCGATGGCGCCGGTGTGCGGCATTGCGGCCGAAACCATCAAGACGGTGGCGCGGCTCTACGCGAAGTCGAAGGGCTCGATGATTTTTTGGGGCATGGGCATTTCGCAGCACATCCACGGCACCGACAATGCGCGCTGCCTGATCGCGTTGTGCATGATGACCGGCCAGATTGGCCGTCCCGGCACCGGCCTGCATCCGCTGCGCGGCCAGAACAACGTGCAGGGCGCGTCGGACTCCGGTCTGATTCCGATGTTTCTGCCGGACTACCAGCGCGTCGCCAACGATGAGGCGCGCGCGCGCTTCGAAAAATTGTGGAACACCACGCTGGATCCGAAGCCGGGTCTGACGGTGGTGGAGATCATGGACGCGGTGCACGCCGGCACCATCCGCGGCATGTACATCATGGGCGAGAACCCCGCGATGTCCGATCCGGATGCGCACCATGCGCGCGAAGCGCTGGCCAAACTCGAACACCTCGTCGTGCAGGAAATCTTCCTGACTGAAACCTGTTACCACGCCGACGTCATATTGCCGGCAACCGTCTGGCCGGAAAAATCCGGCACTGTCACCAATACCGACCGCATGGTGCAGATGGGCCGCCAGGCGCTGACGCCGCCGGGAGAGGTGAAACCGGACCTCTGGATCATCCAGGAAATTGCGCGCCGCGTCGGGCTCGACTGGAATTACAGCGGTCCCAAAGATGTGTTCAACGAAATGCGGCAGGCGATGCATTCGATTGCCGGCATCACGTGGGAGCGCCTCGAGGCCGAAAGCAGCGTGACCTACCCGTGTGAAAAAGAAGGCGATCCGGGCCAGCCGGTCGTCTTCATCGACAAGTTTCCGACGCCGACCGGGCGCGCCAAGCTAGTGCCGGTGGATATCATTCCGGCGGCAGAGCAGCCTGACCGCGAATTTCCGTTTGTGCTGATCACCGGCCGCCAGCTCGAACACTGGCATACCGGCGCCATTACGCGCCGCGCCTCGGTGCTCGATGCGATCGAGCCCGAGCCGACCGCTTCGATTCATCCGCTCGACCTCGATGCGATGGGCGCGAAGCAGGGCGACGTCATTACGATCGAATCGCGGCGCGGCCTGATTTCCCTCTTTGCGCGCGCCGACGATGGCACGCCGCGCAATGCGGTGTTCGTGCCGTTTTGTTATTACGAAGCGGCGGCCAATCTGCTGACCAATCCGGTGCTTGACCCCTACGGCAAGATTCCGGAGTTCAAGTATTGCGCGGTCAAGGTCATGCGCGGCGGCGAACTGACGCCGCGTTCGAGCTATGGCGGCGGCCGCGATATTGGCAAGAAGCAAACCGCCTGATCCGGGGCGCGGCCGCGCTTTCCACGGTTTTAGAAATTGGCAGGAGCAGCGGAATGGATCAAGCGGGTGCCCTGATCGTCGGGCAGGAACACTGGACGCACAAGGGCGACGTCAAACTGTTTCTGTGGGAGAAGCGTGCATCCGCGCTGCCCTGCCGCGGCACCATCATCTTCGTGCACGGGTCGTCGATGGCATCCACGCCGGCCTTCGATCTGCCGCTGCCGGGCAATCCCGATGCTTCACTGATGGAATGGTTCGCGCACCGCGGTTTCGACACCTGGTGCGTCGACCTGGAAGGCTACGGCCGCTCATCGAAGCACCGCGATATCAATTGCGACATCGCCAACGGCGCCGACGATTTGGCGGCGGCGACCGACTACATCCGGCAGACGCGCGGCACGCAGAAGTTCCTCATGTACGGCAGTTCGTCGGGCGGGCTGCGCGCGGCGAAATTCGCCGAGCGTCATCCCGGGCGCGTGTCGCGGCTGGCGCTCGATGCGTTCGTGTGGACCGGCCGCGGCAGCCCGACGCTGGCCGCGCGCACGAAGAAGCTGCCGCAGTGGCTGGCCGCCAACCGCCGCAAGATTGATCGTGCGTTCGTGCAAAGCATTTTCACGCGCGATCATGGTGGCGGTGCCGAGCAGTCGGTGATTGATGCCTACGCCGATGCCATTCTCGCGCTCGATGATTCGGTGCCGACCGGCACCTATGTCGATATGTGCAGCAAGCTGCCGGTGGTCGATCCGGCCAAACTGGACGTGCCGGTGCTGATCATGCGCGGCGAGTTCGACGGCATTGCATCCACGGAAGACCTGCTCGATTTTTACGCGCGCCTGCCGCATCCGGACAAGCAGTTCGCGCTGATGCCGGGCATTGCGCATAACAGCACCAAGCAGATCAATTACCGCATTGCCTACCACATCCTGCTGTCGTTTTTTACGCAGCCCGAGCCGATTTACCGGAGCTGAACGCGTGTACAACAGAACCTTTGCCGCACTGGCTCTGACGTGGCTCGCCGCTTCGCAGGTCTGCGCGCAGAATTTTCCGACGCGTCCTCTGCGCCTGGTGGTGCCTTACGCCGCCGGCGGTTCGACCGATGTGCTGGCACGCCTGATCGGGCAGAAACTGACCGAAACGCTGGGCTACCCCGTCGTCATCGACAACCGTAGCGGCGCCGGCACGCTGATTGCGACTGAAATCGTCGCGCACGCCGCGCCCGACGGTCACACCTTGCTGATGGCAACGCCGCCGCTGGTGGTGGCCGAGGCGCTCTACAAAGCGGTGCCATTCAACGTGGCGCGCGATTTTGCGGCGGTCACCAACGTGGCGGCCACCAGCAACGTGCTGGTCGTGCATCCAGCGGTGGCGGCGCAATCGGCGCGCGAACTGATTGCGATGGCTAAGGCGCAGCCGGGCCGGCTGGTTTATGGATCAAGCGGTATCGGCGGCGCCAGTCATCTTGCAGTGGCGCTGTTTGCGAGCATGGCCGCTGTGGAATTGCTGCACGTGCCGTACAAGGGCGGCGCACTGGCGGTGACTGATCTACTCGGCGGCCGGCTTGCGCTGATGTTTGCGAACTTGACGACGGTGCAGCTGCACATCAAATCCGGCAAGCTGCGCGCCCTGGCGATCGGCACCGCACAGCGTTCGCTGGTGGTGCCGGAGTTGCCAACTGTCGCGGAGGCCGGCGTGCCCGGCTACGAGGCGAACAACTGGAACGGCGTGGTGGCGCCGGCGGCAACGCCGCGTGCGGTGATCGAACGATTGCAGCGCGAAATCCGTGCCATTGTCGAGGCGCCGGAATTGCGCAGTCGCCTGTTGCAATCGGCGTTCGAACCGGTTGCCGACACCCCGCAGGCTTTCAGGCGTTATCTGGAGTCCGAACGGCTGAAATGGGGGCGGGTGGTCCGCGAGGCCGGCATCAAGCCGGAATAAGCGACTAATCCAGTGTAAAATGTGCGCAAAGCCGAATCTTGACTGCGATCAAGGCTCATAAATTCGGCGCGGCCTATATTCACAACCCGTAAAAATTCAAATCAAACAATCCGCTCTGCAAATTTCTGCGCAGCGGTCGGACGAAGGACGGAGAACCATGGCGCTATCAGATATCGAAATCGCCCAACTGGCGAAAATGCAGCGTGTCACCAAGATTGCCGAAAAGCTCGGCATCCCGGAGGAGCACCTGGTGCCGTACGGCCATTACAAGGCCAAGGTTTCGCTCGAATACGTTGATAGTCTGAAAGACCGCAAGGAAGGCAAGCTGATCCTGGTGACGGCGATCAGCCCGACGCCGGCCGGCGAGGGCAAGACGACGACGACAGTCGGTCTTGGCGATGCGCTGAACAAAATCGGCAAAAAGGCGGTGATCTGTCTGCGCGAGCCGAGCCTTGGGCCGGTGTTCGGCGTCAAGGGCGGTGCGGCCGGCGGCGGTTACGCCCAGGTGGTGCCGATGGAAGACATCAACCTGCATTTCACCGGCGACTTCGGCGCGATCGGGCTGGCCAACAATTTGTTGTCGGCGCTGATCGACAACCATATTTCGCACGGCAATGAACTCGGCATCGATCCGCGCCGCATCACCTGGAAGCGCGTGATGGACATGAATGACCGCGCGCTGCGCGACATCGTCGTCTCGCTGGGCGGCACCGCCAACGGGTATCCGCGCGAAGACGGTTTCGACATCGTGGTGGCCTCCGAAGTGATGGCGATTTTCTGCCTCGCCACCTCGCTAAAAGATCTCAAAGAACGCCTCGGCAATATCGTTTTCGGCTACACGCGCGAGGGCAAGGCGTTGCGCGCGCGCGACCTGAAGGCACATGGCGCGATGACCGTGTTGCTGAAAGACCAGCTGGCACCGAATCTGGTGCAGACGCTGGAGAACAATCCGGCCTTCATTCACGGCGGCCCGTTCGCCAATATCGCGCACGGTTGCAACACCGTCATCGCCACGCGTACCGCGCTGAAGCTCGCCGATTACGTGGTGACCGAAGCCGGCTTCGGCGCCGATCTGGGCGCCGAGAAATTCCTCGATATCAAATGCCGCAAGTCGGGCCTGCGCCCGAGCGCGGCGGTGATCGTGGCGACGGTGCGCGCGCTGAAACACCACGGCGGCGTGGGCAAGGATGCGCTGAACCAGGAAAACCTGGCGGCCCTGGAAAAAGGCCTCGCTAATCTTGAGCGCCACGTGCATAACGTGAAAAACGTTTATGGCATTCCGACCGTGGTATCGGTGAACCGATTCACCGCCGACACTCAGGCGGAAATGGATTTGCTGACCGAGCGCGTCGCGAAACTCGGCGTCAAGGTCGTGGTCGCCACGCACTGGGCCGACGGCGGCGCCGGCGCGGCCAACGTGGCGAACATCGTCGTCGATCTTTGCAACGAGAAATCGAGCCCGACCTTCGTCTACGAAGACAGCGACCCGCTGTGGGAGAAAATGAAAAAGATCGCCACCAAGGTTTACGGCGCAGCCGACATCACCGCCGACACCAAGGTCAGGAACCGCATCAAGGAACTGCAGGAGGGCGGCTACGGGCACTACCCGGTGTGCGTGGCGAAAACCCAGTCGTCGTTCTCGACCGACCCGAACCTGCGCGGCGCGCCCTCGGGGCATGTGGTCAACGTACGTGAGGTGCGGCTGGCCGCGGGGGCCGAATTCGTGGTGATGGTCTGCGGCGACATCATGACCATGCCGGGACTGCCGAAAGTGCCGTCGGCGGAGAAAATCGACCTGACCGACGACGGCAAGGTGGTCGGTTTGTTCTAACGCAAGAGATTTCCAGCGTGTTGCGGGCTCAAGGCTCGGGTATCATTACGGCCTCGCGGCATTTCGAACAAATAGCCGCATAGGCAAGCGTTACAGGAGGAGTGGATGGAGTTTTTGGCTGAAGTTCAATCGCCGGCGTTCTGGCACGGTTTACTGTTGATCATCTGGGTCAACATTATTTTGTCCGGCGATAACGCGGTGGTCATTGCATTGGCGGCGCGGTCGCTGCCCGAGGCGCAGCAAAAGAAGGCCATCATGTGGGGCGCTGGCGCCGCGGTTGTTCTGCGGATCCTGCTCACCATAGTCGCGGTCAAACTTCTCACGCTGCCCTATCTCAAAATCATCGGTGGATTGCTGCTGTTCTGGATTGCGATCGGGCTCCTGGTTCCGGAAGACGGCGGCGAGGATGTCGACGGTTCTGACAACCTGTTCCAGGCGATCAAGACTATCCTGATCGCCGACCTCGTGATGAGCGTGGACAACGTGATTGCCGTTGCCGGTGCTGCCAAGGGCAGCATGCTGTTGCTGATACTGGGGCTGACGATCAGCATCCCGCTGGTCATTTTCGGCGCCACCATCCTGATGAAATTGATGGAGCGTTTCCCGATTATCATCACGGCGGGTGCCGGCATCCTGGGCTGGGTGGCCGGCGAAATGCTGGTGACCGACCCTTCGGTCGTCGATGGCATCAAGGAAAACATGGGCTGGATGCATTTGCACACACCCATCGGTGACATCAGCTGGGCGCAGATTGTTGGTGTCGTGATTGTGATTGTGGTCGGCAAGTGGCTGGCTGCGCGCAAGGAAAACAGCGCAGAAACAATTACCGAAATAAAGCCGGGGAGTTGAACGGCTGGCTGCGTCACAGGATCTTAAGCGGCGGGCACACGCCGCGAATAAAACTAGGTTTGCAGCAATGGGGCACAGGGGATTACGCAGTTGCAGTATCAGGAGGAGCCTGAATGAATATCAAAGCGTTGTTGCGCGCGTCGTTTGCTGCAGTTGCAAATCTGTCGGTTTTAGTGGTTCCGGTCACGGCAGGTGCGGCGGCATGGGAGCCGACTAAACCCGTCGAGTTTGTCATTCCCGCGGGCACTGGCGGCGGCGCCGATCAGATGGCGCGCCTGATTCAGGGCATCGTCGCCAAACACAATCTGATGAAGCAGTCGCTGGTTCCGGTAAACAAATCCGGTGGCGCCGGCGCCGAGGGTTTTCTTGCGGCAAAAGAGGCCAAGGGCGACCCGCACAAAATCATCATCACGCTGTCGAATCTGTTCACCACGCCGCTGGCGACCGGCGTGCCGTTCAACTGGCGCGACATGACGCCGGTGTCCATGCTGGCGCTCGACCAGTTCGTATTATGGGTCAACGCCGAGGCGCCATACAAAACCGCCAAGGAGTATATCGAGGCGGTGAAGAAGGCCGGTCCGAACAAGATGAAGATGGGTGGCACCGGGTCGCGCCAGGAAGACCAGATCATCACCGTCAGCCTTGAAAAGGCGACCGGGATCAAATTCATCTATCTGCCTTTCAAGGGCGGCGGTGACGTCGCCGTGCAACTGGTCGGCAAACATATCGATTCGACCGTCAACAATCCAATCGAGGCGGTCGCGCAATGGCGCGCCGGCGCGTTGCGGCCGTTGTGCGTGTTTGACGATACGCGCATGCCATACAAAACGAAGGTCACCGACAAGCAATCGTGGAATGACATTCCGACCTGCGGCGAGGCGGGGGTGCCGACCGATTACGTCATGTTGCGCGGCATTTTCATGCCCGGTGGTGTGACTGCGGAACAGGTGGCTTTTTATGTCGACCTCATGAAAAAAGTGCGTGAAACGCCGGACTGGAAAAAATTCATGGAAGACGGTGCTTTCAACCAGACTTTCATGAGCGGCAAGGAATTCGCGGCGTGGATCGAAAAAAATGAGGCCCTCCATCGCGATCTGATGAAAGAAGCCGGCTTCCTGGCCAAACCGTAGTCCTTCAAGGTGGCCGTGCGGCAGGGCGATGTTCCTGTCGTGGCCCTTTTTCATGTCGAAACTCCGTTCCGATGACAGCGCGGCAGTAACCAATCGCACGATGGAAATCGTGGTGTCGGCCACCCTGTTGGTGATCGGCCTCGTAGTTGCGTGGGACAGCTGGCGGCTTGGTGCGCGCTGGGCGGAAGACGGCCCCGAATCGGGCTATTTCCCGTTTTATGTCGGCATGATCATCGCTGTGTCCGGCGGCACCATCCTTTGGCAGGCATTGCGCGGCATGACACCCAACGGTCGCGGCACATTTGTCGAGCGCGGGCAGTTGAGGCTGGTGTTGTCGGTGCTGGTGCCGGCGATCGTCTACGTGATCGCCATCCAGGCGTTCGGCATTTATCTGGCCTCGGCGGTTTACATCGCCGGCTTCATGGCCTGGCTGGGTCATTACTCGTGGCTTAAATCGGTGACACTCGGCGTGGCCACCAGTGCCGCCGTATTCATGCTGTTTGAAGTCTGGTTCCAGGTGTCGTTGTTCAAGGGCAGTTTGTACAACCCGCTGGCAGTTTTCGGTTACTGAGCGCCTGGGCGTAAGGGAGCAATTTGGAAGAGATCAACGCCCTGCTGCATGGTTTTTCGGTTGCGCTGACGCCGGTCAATCTGGGGTTGATGTTTGTCGGCGTGACCCTCGGCATTATCATCGGCGTGCTGCCCGGCCTGGGCGGTGCCAACGGCATTGCCATTCTGCTGCCGCTGACATTCACGATGCAGCCGACATCAGCCATCATCATGTTGTCGTGCATTTATTGGGGCGCGCTGTTCGGCGGCGCGATTACCAGCGTGCTGTTTAATATTCCCGGGGAGCCGTGGTCGGTCGCCACAACCTTCGACGGTTATCCGATGGCGCAGCAGGGGCGCGCAGGCGAGGCGCTAACCGCGGCATTCACATCTTCGTTCGTCGGTGCGCTCGTCGCCGTGGTGATGATCACTTTTCTGGCGCCGCTGGTGGCGAAGTTCGCGCTCAAGTTCGGGCCGCCGGAATTTTTCTCCGTGTATTTCCTGACGTTTTGCAGTTTCATCGGCATGGGCAAGGGGCAGGCGTTCAAAACGCTGGCGGCGATGATGCTCGGTTTCGCGCTGGCAGCGGTCGGCATGGACACGGTGACCGGCCAGTTGCGTCTCAACTTCGGCTGGCACGAACTGCTGCGCGGTTTCGATTTTCTGGTCGCCGTCATCGGTTTGTTTGGCATCGGCGAAATCCTGCTGTCGATGGAAGAGGGACTGTCGTTCTCCGGCAACAACGCGAAAATCAATTTCAAGGTGGTCGTCGAAACCTGGCGCAAGCTGCCGCGCTACTGGATGACGTCAATCAGGAGTTGTGTAATCGGCTGCTGGATGGGGATTACGCCGGGCGGTGCAACGCCGGCTTCGTTCATGAGTTACGGCGTGGCCAAGCGCCTGTCGCCGCAGGGCAGCAAGTTCGGCACCGGCCAGCTGGAAGGCGTGATCGCGCCCGAAACGGCGGCGCATGCGGCGGGCACCTCTGCATTGCTGCCCATGCTGGCGCTGGGCATTCCAGGTTCGCCGACGGCGGCCGTTTTGCTCGGTGGTTTGCTGATCTGGGGGCTGCAGCCGGGCCCCTTGTTGTTCATCGAGAAAAAAGATTTTGTCTGGGGGCTGATCGCCAGCATGTATCTGGGCAATCTCGCCGGCCTGATCATCGTGCTGACTTGCGTGCCGCTGTTCGCCGCGATCCTGCGCATTCCGTTCTCGATCATCGCGCCGATCATCGTGGTCATATGCGCCATCGGCGCGTTCACTGTGCACAACGCGATGCTCGACATCTGGTTCATGATGATGTTCGGCGTCATGGGTTATGTCTTCAAGAAACTCGACTACCCGATGGCGCCGATGGTGCTCGCACTCGTGCTGGGGGACCGCGCGGAAGATTCGTTCCGGCAGTCGATGTTGATTTCGCAAGGCAGCATGGACGTGTTTTTCTCCAACGGGCTCGTCGGCACCATCATGGGCCTGTCGCTCATGCTTTTGTTCTGGCCGCTGATTTCAAAGCTGATGGCGCTCTGCGGCCGGCGCGGCTAATCCGCGGGCCGCAACGACTCAATCAAATTTGATCTTGCCGCGCCGCTTCAGGCGCGACAGGGTTTCCGGCGACAGATTCAGATAGGAAGCGAGCTCCTTTTTCGGCACGCGCTCGATGAGTTCGGCGTGTTTGCGCATGAAGCGTGCAACCCGGCCCGGCGCGTCGAGCAGGTGCAGAGTGATGGTGTGCGCCATCACCTCGCTCATCAGTTTCATGACGGCGAGTTCAAACTGGTTTTTGATCGCGGGATGGCGGTTGAGAAAGGCCACCCAGTCTTCCATGGCGAGGCGCGCGGTGCGCGCGCGCGTGACGGCTCGGATCGCATAGGGCATCGGCGTTTTCAGGCGCCAGGCGGCATAGCTGGTGTCGATTTCGGTCTCGGCGGCGAAACGCAGAATCATCTCCTTGCCGGAGGGGCTGGACACCACCCGCTTGAGGATGCCGTCGAGGATGAAGTACTGCTGCATCGATTCATCGCCCTGGTTTTCGAGCGGCGAGCCTTTGGCGTAATCCGTGATTTCGAGCAAAGGCTCCAGTTCCGCCCAATGCGCGGCGGTCATCGATTTCAGTGCAAGGTTCTGGCGCAGCTGCAGCCGGATGAACCTGGCTTCGGGATGTTTATGGAGTGCGGTCATCAGGCTTGGGCGGGATCCGGTTTTACACCGTGCAGCGGCGCCGGTTTGCGCTCGCGGCAGTATAGCAAAATGGGGATTATTGACCGTGGTCAATGCCCCAGCCACGGCCACTGCCTATATTTAAACCCCTTAAAAAAACAAGAATTCAAGCAGTTTGAAATGCACCGCTGACTAGGAGATTTCGATGGATACGGTTACTGAAAACAAGGGCGCCGAAGCACAGGACGTGACCGACGGCTTTCACCTGATCATCGATGCCCTCAAACTCAATGGCATCGACACGATCTTCGGTTTGCCCGGAATTCCGATTACCGACTTTGCGCGCAAGGCGCAGGCCGCGGGCCTGCGCGTCATCTCTTTCCGCCACGAGCAGAACGCCGGCAACGCCGCCGCCATCGCCGGGTTCATGACGCAAAAGCCGGGCATTTGCCTGACGGTGTCGGCCCCCGGCTTCCTCAACGGCCTGACCGCGCTGACGAATGCCACCACCAACTGTTTTCCGATGATCCTCATCAGCGGCTCGAGCGAGCGCGAGATCGTCGATCTGCAGCAGGGTGACTACGAGGAAATGGATCAGCTGGCGATTGCCAAGCCACTGTGCAAGGCCGCTTTTCGCGTGCTGCATGCCGAGGACATCGGGGTGGGCATCGCGCGTGCGATCCGCGCCGCCGTGTCCGGCCGCCCGGGCGGTGTTTACCTCGACCTGCCGGCCAAGCTGTTCGGGCAAAGCATGGACTCGCAAGCGGGCAAGAATTCGCTGATCAAGGTGGTCGATCCGGCGCCGCGCCAGATCCCGGCGCCGGACGCCGTGCAACGCGCGCTTGATTTGTTGAAAGCGGCCAAGCGTCCGTTAATCATACTCGGCAAAGGCGCGGCGTATGCGCAAGCCGATGCCGACATCCGCGCGCTGGTCGAAAAGACCGGCATCCCCTATCTGCCGATGTCGATGGCCAAGGGTCTGCTGCCCGACACGCATGAACAGTCGGCATCCGCCGCACGCTCTTACGTGCTGCCGGCGGCGGACGTCGTGTTGATCGTCGGTGCGCGCCTGAACTGGCTGCTCTCGCATGGCAAGGGCAAGACCTGGGGCGGCAAGACCCACAAGGACTGGGGCGGCCAGAAGTTCATCCAGATCGACATCTCGCCACAGGAGGCCGACAGCAATGTGCGCATTGATGCGCCGCTGGTCGGCGACATTGGTTCCTGCGTATCCGCATTGCTGGCTGGCATCGGTTCCAGCTGGACGAAGCCGCCGGCCGACTGGACCGGTGCAATTGCCGAGCGCAAGAACAAGAACATCGGGAAGATGGCCGAGACGCTGGCGAAGAATCCGGTGCCGATGAATTTCCACAGCGCACTGAATGTGGTGCGTGACATCGTCAAGGCCAACCCGGAGGCCATTCTGGTCAACGAAGGTGCCAATGCGCTGGATTTCACGCGCAGCATCGTCGACATGTACAAGCCGCGCAAACGTCTCGATGTCGGCACCTGGGGCATCATGGGCATCGGCATGGGCTTTGCCGTCGCCGCCGCCGTCGTCAGCGGCGAGCCGGTGATCGCGATCGAGGGCGACAGCGCCTTCGGCTTCTCCGGCATGGAAGTCGAGACCATCTGCCGTTACAACCTGCCGGTCTGCGTGGTGATCATGAACAATAACGGTGTCTACGGCGGCACCGACGTCAATCCGAGCGGCAGCGCCGATGTGGCGCCAACCGTATTCGTCAAGGGCGCGCGCTACGACAAGCTGATGGAGGCCTTTGGCGGCGTGGGCGTGCATGCGACGACCCCGGCCGAATTGCGCCAGGCGATGGAAGAGGCGATTCGTTCACGCAAGCCGACGCTGATCAATGCCGTCATCGATGAAACCGCCGGCACCGAAAGCGGCCGCATTACGAGCCTGAATCCGCAGGCCGCGAAAAAGAAATAAGTCAGACAGTTCAGCAACGGCGGATGGTTTTCATCCGCCGCAGAATTTTTGGAGATCAGAATGGAAGCTTTGAAAGATGTTCTCGTACTCGATATGACCCATGTGCAGGCGGGGCCGACCTGTTCGCAGCTGCTGGCATGGATGGGCGCCGACGTGATCAAGTTCGAGAATCCGCAGGGCGATGCGACGCGCGGCCAATTGCGCGACGTGCCCAACGCCGACAGCCTTTATTTCACCATGCTGAACAGCAACAAGCGTTCAATCACGGTGAACATGAAGAATCCGGAAGGCAAAGAGGTGTTTGTCGAATTGCTGAAAAAATGCGACATCATCATGGAGAACTTCGGGCCCGGCGTGCTCGACCGTTTCGGCTTTACGTGGGAAAAAATACACGAGATCAACCCGCGCATTGTGATGGGTTCGATCAAGGGCTTCGGTTCGTCCGGACCGTACTCGGATTTCAAGGCGTATGAAAACGTCGCGCAGGCCATGGGCGGCGCGATGAGCACGACCGGCACCCCGGAAGGCCCGCCCTTCGTGACCGGCGCGCAAATCGGCGATTCGGGCACCGGGCTGCATCTGGCGATCGGTTTGCTGGCGGCATTGCACCAGCGCGATCGAACGGGCGAGGGGCAGTACGTCGAAGTGGCGATGATGGATGCGGTGATGAACCTGTGCCGCGTGAAGTGGCGCGATCATCAACGGCTGTCGCACGGTGGACTTTCCGAATACTCGCGGCCGACCGCAGGCCTGAAGGCAACGCCGCGTGCGGGCAACGATTCGGGTGGCGGCCAGCTCGGCAATGCCATCAAATGCAAGCCGGGTGATGTCGACGACTATATCTATGTCGTGGTGCAGGAGGCCGTTTGGGACGCC
Organism: Chitinophaga pinensis; assembly: GCA_943329075.2. GTDB lineage: Bacteria > Pseudomonadota > Gammaproteobacteria > Burkholderiales > SG8-41 > PALSA-1004. Next base: position 82,340 of record CALQCM020000005.1, read on the forward strand.
CTGGCAAAACGCATCGGCCCCGATATCGGCCAGCCGGGCCTGGCCGAGGATCCGCGCTTTGCCAAGATCGCCGACCGTCGCAAAAACCAGACGGATATGTGGGCCTACATCGAGAAGTTCGCCGCGAACTACACCAAGCGCGAATTCATGGCGATCCTCAATCCGCTCGACGTTCCTTGCGGTCCGATCATGTCGACCGAGGATCTGGCCAACGACGAGCACGTGCGCGGCCGCGACATGTACGTTGAACTTGATCATCCGCAGCGCGGCAAATGGTTCAACGTCGGTATGCCGATCAAGTTGTCCGCCTCGCCGGCCGTCGTTAAACGCTCGCCGACGCTTGGCGAACATACCAACGAGATTTTGCGCGAGGTGCTGGGATTCAGCGATGCGCAAATCGAGGCGAAAAAACAGGCCGGCGCATTTTCGATGCCGCCGAAGAAAAAATAGGAGCACGCATGAAAATTGCAATTATCGGGCAGCAGGACTTCGGCAAGGGCGTGCTGGAGGCTTTTCTTGCGCGTGGCGACGAAGTGGCCGCCGTGTTCTGTGCGCCGGAGAAAGAGGGCGCGCGACCGGATGTGTTACGTGTCGCGGCGCAGGAAAAAGGGCTCAAGGTGCACCAGTTCAAATCGTTGCGCGCCCCCGAGGCGGTGCAGGCGATGCAGGAGGCCAATGCCGACATCGGCATCATGGCGTTCGTGCTGCAATTTGCGCCGCAGGAGTTTGTCAACATTCCGAAGTGCGGCACGATCCAGTATCACCCGTCCCTGCTGCCGAAGTTCCGCGGGCCGAGTTCGATCAACTGGCCCATCATCAAAGGCGAAACCGAAACTGGCCTGACCATTTTCCGGCCGACCGACGGGCTCGACGAAGGCGCAATTGTGCTGCAAAAGAAAACACCGATCAGCGCCGACGACACGCTCGGCACCATTTATTTCGACCGCCTTTTCCCGATGGGCGTGCAGGCGATGGTCGAGGCGGCCGATCTGGTGGTGGCTGGCAAGCACAAAGAAGTGGTGCAGGACGAGTCGCAAGCGAGTTACGAAGGTTGGTGCCGTGGCGCAGAGGCGAAAATCGACTGGGCCAAGCCAGTTGACCACGTTTACAACCTGATTCGTGGCTGCAACCCGGCACCGGGCGCGTGGACGACGCTCAACGGCAAAAAGTTACAAATTTTTGACGCGCGCAAGGCTCTTTTCCGACGTTTCGCCGATGTTACCGGCAAAATTGGCGAAGTTACCGCCGTAACTGCGCAAAGTTTCAAAGTGACCGTACAAGGCGGCACAGTCGAGGTTTTGAAGGCCAAATTCGAGGACGGCAAGAAATTGAGCGGCGGTGAAGTCGCTCAAAGTGGTGGAATTGCTGCCGGGGCAATACTGGGCAGTTAATTTCCCGCCTGTTTTTGCATCAGGAAAAGGCCACGCCATGCGTGGCCTTTTTTTTGCTTTATCCATGCGTGGGGCCGCGCTTGGTTCGCCGGGTTAGGCGAGCTGGGCCGCAAATTCCACCGCGGACAAGGCGGAATCAGGCATGTTACATTTTCTACGCTCTAAGCCATTGTATTGGTGAAATTTATTTACAGAGTTCTACAAAAAATCATATACTTGTCTTAAGTTGTCGTAAAATACTTCAGTCATCGGCGTTAACCCTATAGAATAAAAATACAAAATGGTGGGATTGGGGATGAAAAATTGACTTTTTGGAAATCCGACTGGTTTCTCGGACTGATGGTTGCGCTGGTGCTGTTGATTGCATCCAACGGCGACCTGATTCAGAGCCTGGAACGCAAGGCCTATGATCTTGGAGTGAAGGCCGCTTCGCGTGCGCCTTCTGACCGAATCGCAGTCATTGCGATCGACGACCAGAGCATCGCCAATATCGGCCGCTGGCCGTGGCCGCGTGATGTACACGCGAAGATGACCGATATTCTCTCGAATGCAAAAGCAAAGACGATCGGCTACACCGCGTTCTTTTTCGAGCCCCAGGTCGATGCGGGCCTCAGCTACATCAACAAGCTGAACGAAACTTTTTCGGCGTCGCGCCTTAAAGGTTCAAAAGAGCCTGACATCGAGAAGCTCGAAACGCTGCTCACCGAGGCGTCGGCTGCGCTCAATACCGACCAGAAACTTGCCGACAGCTTTAAGAAGGCAAACAACGTTCTGCTGCCCATTGTGTTTCAGCAGTTTCCGTTTGAGCCGCAGGGTAATCCCGACAAGCCTTTGCCCGAAAACATCGCGGCAAACAGCATCGTTTCGAAAGATAAAAGCGCTGACAGCCTGCCGCCGCCGGGAATAAACCCCGGCTATCCGATCGCCGATCTGGCGGCCAGCGCGGTTGGTTTTGGACATTTGAACGCGCAACAGGATGTCGACGGTGCCTCGCGTGTCGAACCACTGATGGTGCGTTACTACGATCGTTTTTTCCCGTCGTTGTCACTCATGATTGCGGCGAAAACGCTGAATCTTGAGGTTGCCGATATCCAGTTCAAGCTGGGTGAAGAGGTGAAGCTTGGCAAGTTGCGTATCCGCACGGATCCGGAACTGCGCATGTACACTTTTTTCTATGGTGACCGTGACGGCAAGTCAGCGTTTCCGGTGGATTCGTTTTTTGATGTTTATACCGGCAAGATACCGGCCGCAAAATATCAGGACAAAATCGTCTTGATCGGCGCCACTGCTTCGGGCCTTGGCATTTCCTTCCCGACGCCGATTGCGCCGCGCATGTCACCGGTGGAAACGCTGGCGCATTCCGTATCGAGCATCCTGAAAGAGGATTTTTTCGTGCGCCCCTCATGGGCGCCGTGGCTGGAATATTTGATATTCCTGCTCGTCGCGGCCTATCTGATTGCTTTGCTACCGCGCATGAAGGCGGGCATGGCGGCAGTCTGCACCGCTACAACTTTCGTCGTGCTGCTCGTTACCCATTTCGTCATGATGGGCGTGCAATTGATGTGGATACAGCTGATGGCTTCGATCACGCTTTTGCTGATCGGCCACCTGGCGCTTACCACGAAGCGATTCCTCGTGACGGAAAGCGGCAAGGCGCGCTCCGATGTCGATCTGGCGCAAAGCCACCGTATGCTCGGCCTCGGCTACCAGGGGCAGGGGCAGCTTGATACGGCATTTGATTATTTCCGCAAGCTTCCACCCGACGACTCGGTGCTTGATCTGATTTACAACCTGGCGCTCGATTACGAGCGCAAGCGCCAGTTCAACAAGGCGGAGAACGCCTTCCGCTATATCGCCGAAAAGAATCCGAAGTTCAAGGATATTGCCGACCGTGTCGGTCGTGCCAAGGCGATGTCGGAAACCGTTATCCTTGGTGGCACCGGCGGGCATCCGGGCGGCACCGTTATCCTGCCCGGCGGCGGCGTCGAAAAACCCATGCTCGGGCGCTACCAGGTCGAGAAGGAACTGGGCAAGGGCGCCATGGGCGTGGTTTATCTCGGCAAAGATCCGAAAATCGGCCGGGTCGTTGCCATCAAGACGATGGCGCTGTCCCAGGAATTCGAGGCGGATGAATTGCAGGACGTTAAGGACCGTTTCTTCCGCGAGGCCGAAACCGCGGGACGTCTTAACCATCCGAACATCGTCACCATATTCGATGCCGGTGAAGAACACGACCTCGCCTTTATCGCCATGGAGTTTCTCAAAGGCAAGGACCTCGCGCCGTATGTCAAACCGGACAACCTGCTCCCCCTGCCGAAGGTGCTCAGCATCGTCGCACGGGTCGCAGAAGCGCTCTCCTATGCGCATGTCAACAGCGTCGTGCACCGCGATATCAAACCCGCGAACATCATGTACGATCTCGAGAGCGACACCGTGAAGGTGACCGACTTCGGCATTGCCCGCATCACCGATTCATCAAAAACCAAGACCGGCATGGTGCTTGGCACGCCGAGCTATATGTCACCAGAGCAGCTCGCCGGCAAAAAGATTGAAGGACGCTCGGATTTGTTTTCGCTGGGCGTCACGCTGTATCAACTGGTCAGCGGCCATCTGCCGTTCCAGGGCGATTCGATGGCGCAGTTGATGTTCAAGATTGCGAATGAGCCGCACGTTGATATTCTGACGTTCAGCCCGACTTTGCCGCAAAGCCTGGTAGATATTGTGAATCGATCGCTCGCGAAAAATCCCGAGGAGCGGTTTCAGACAGGCGAGGATATGGCACGCGCGATCAAGGCATGCGCAGCCGAGGGCGGCGATCCGGCCGCAAAATCAGACGTCGTCGACATTGGGTTGTAAATTATGGCTGCAAACTTAGCGACTTCCCTCGAGATCGCCACCGCCACCGATCCGGGCATGGTGCGGTCGCACAATGAAGACAGCATCGCCGCCGACGCCGAGTTGGGCCTTGCTGTTCTGGCTGACGGCATGGGCGGCTATAACGCCGGCGAGGTGGCGAGCGGCATCGCCGTTGCCATGTTGACGACGGAAATGAAACAGGCATTGCTGGAACACGAGCCGCACAAAATGGCGGAGGGCGGGACTGAGCCGCTGGCAGCCGCGTTGGTGCGCGAAAATTCCGGCAAGGCCAACGCCGCCATTTATCAGACGGCGAAAAGCCAGCCGCAATATGCCGGCATGGGCACGACGCTGGTTGTTGCATTGTTCTTCGATAACCGCATGGCGGTCGGGCACATCGGCGATTCGCGCTTGTACCGGCTGCGAAACGATGACTTGTCCCAGGTGACGCGCGATCACTCGCTGTTACAGGAACAGATCGACAGTGGGATGATCACCAAGGAGCAGGCGCGTTATTCGCAGAACAAGAACCTGGTCACGCGCGCGGTCGGCATAGATCCGGACGTTGAAACAGAAGTCCATACCTATGATGTGGAACAGGGCGACATCTATCTGCTGTGTTCCGACGGCTTGAGTGATATGGTCACCGACGAGGATATTCAGGCCACGCTGGACGCAATGCGGGCCAATCTTCCTCTCGCCGCCAAGCAACTGGTGCAACTCGCCAATGACTGTGGCGGGCGCGACAACATTTCGGTCATTCTTGTCCGAATCGTCGGAGATTTTGCGGCGCCGACCGGCTGGTTTGCCAGGTTCAAGGCGTGGTTTAGATAATAAGGTTACAGGGATACTGCCATGGCAAAGTTGATCATGAGTCTGGACAACGCGGTCATCCGCGAAGTGCCGCTCGACAAGGAGCGGTTTACGATCGGCCGCAAGGCACACAACGATATTCAGATCGACAACCTGGCGGTCAGCGGCGAGCACGCGCTTATTGTGACGATTCTGAACGACTCTTTTCTTGAAGACCTGGGCAGCACCAACGGCACGCTGGTCAACGGCAATCCGGTCAAAAAACACATTCTTCAAACAAACGACGTCGTCGAAATCGGCAAATACAAGCTGAAGTATGTGAACGATACCAACGCGGGTCAGGCCACCGTCCAGGATTTTGAGAAAACCATGGTGTTGCGCGCGCCCATGGCAAAAGCGATGGGTGCGGGACCGGCTGGAAGCTTTGGCGACACGCAGATCAATCCAACGGCGACCACCACGCAAAGCCCGCGGCAGACCGCCGCCCCGAGTGCGCCGAAACCGCCGGAAACGCTTGCCGCCATCCAGATACTGACCGGTAACTCTACGGGCAAGGAACTTGAACTGACAAAAAATCTGACTACGCTGGGCAAGCCCGGCGTGCAGGTCGCCGTCATCACGCGCCGTCCCCATGGCTATTTCATTACCCACGTCGAAGGCGCAAGCTATCCGGTCGTCAATGGAAAAACTCTGGATGCACAGGCCCACCAACTCAATGATCACGATGTGATCGAGCTGGCTGGCGTCAAAATGGAATTCTTTCTGAAGAACGGCTAGTTCCCCGCGACGATCCGGTAATCGGCAGGCCCGGTGCGCGGCTTACCCCCCTTTGGTAAAATCAAGACCGGTAATTTGTCACATTGGCGGGGCGGAAAGAGCGGCTGAATCCCACCCCGCAGGATATGATGTGACCAAATGCCGATAGCGCGCATTTTGCAATATTTTCTGTGACGACCCGCCTTAGTTGCTGCGGGTCGGCGGCGGCAATACGGGAGGCAGATTGAAAAAGCAATTGGTACGCATCGGCATGGGCCTCGTCTTAGTGATGGTGTTCCTGCTGCATGCCGCAAAATGGCTGGAGCTTCCCCTTATCCAGCGCCTGGAAGCGATCGTCTATGACACGCGCCTGACGCTGACGATGCCGCGCACGCTTGATCCCCGTATTGTCATCGTCGATATCGACGAAAAGAGCCTGGCCGAAAAGGAAAAGGGCGGCGAGGGCCGCTGGCCTTGGCCACGCGACCGACTTGGACTGATGCTGGACAAACTGTTCGACCACTATCACATCGCCATCCTCGGTTTCGACGTGGTGTTTGCGGAACGCGATGAAAGTTCGGGCTTGCGCGTGCTCGAACAACTTGCGCAGAAGGAACTGCGTGATGTCGGCGGCTTCCAGTCGGCGTTGCAGAGGCTGCAGCCGCAACTCGACTACGATGCAATATTTGCGAGCCAGATGCGGAGCCGCGCCGTGGTTCTTGGTTATACGTTCACGCGCGATGAAGAACGCGCCAAAAAGGGTTTGTTGCCCGCCGCGGTTCTTCCCGCCGGAACCTTTCTCGCAAAAAACATCGGATTCCCGTCATACACATCGCACACAGCAAATCTGCAGGTATTACAGGAAGCGGCGGCAACCGGAGGACATTTCACGCTCGATCCGGATCCTGACGGCATACTGCGCAGAATCCCCATGCTGGCCGAGCACGCCGGAGCCTATTACGAACCGTTGTCGCTCGCGATCGTGCGCATGTTGCTCGGGCAGGCACCGGTCGTTCCCGGATACCCCGGCGACAAAATCTGGAGCAAAAACTATTCGGGCCTTGAATGGATCGAGGTCGGCCCGTTGAAGATCCCGGTCGACGAGGCGGTTACCGCGCTCATTCCCTACCGCGGCAAGGGGGGGCGCGCAGGCAGCAGTTACAAATATATTTCGGCGGTCGATGTCATCAACGAGCGCGTTGAACTCGACGATCTGAAGGGAAAAATAATTCTTGTCGGAACCACTGCGCCGGGACTGCTCGATCTGCGCGCGACGCCCGTTGAGACTGTTTATCCCGGGGTCGAAGTCCATGCCAACATGATCGGCGGGATGATTGACGGCAACATCAAGCAAAAGCCGCCCTACGTAGTCGGCGCAGAATTCATCTTGCTGATCATTGCCGGCGTCTCAATGGCCATGCTGTTGCCCATGCTCAACCCGTTGAAGTCGCTGCTGGTGACCATTGCCGTGCTCATCGCAGTGCTTGCCGGCAATCTGGTGGTGTTTCACTTCGGCAATCTGGTGTTGCCTCTGGCCTCCGGTCTGGTAATGATCGCCCTGCTGTTCGCGCTCAACATGTCTTACGGCTATTTCGTCGAGGCGCGCGGCAAACGCCAGATCACCGGGTTGTTCGGCCAGTACGTGCCGCCCGAACTGGTCGACGAAATGGCAAAGAACCCCGAGAGTTTTTCGATGGAGGGCGAGTCCCGCGAAATGACCGTGTTGTTCACTGACGTGCGCGGCTTTACGACCATCTCGGAAGGGCTCGATCCGAAACAGCTTTCCCGGCTGATGAACGAGTTTCTGACGCCGCTGACCGAGGTCATCTACAAGCACCGCGGCACGGTCGACAAATTCATGGGCGACTGCATCATGGCGTTCTGGGGCGCCCCGCTGGCCGACGCGAATCATGCGCGCAACGGCATCATGGCAGGCCTCGAAATGCACGAAGCCCTGGCGAAACTCAAGACGGAATTCCAGAAGCGGGGCTGGCCGGAAATCCGCATCGGAGTCGGCCTCAACACCGGGCGCATGAGCGTTGGCAACATGGGATCAAAACTGCGTACGGCCTATACTGTCATGGGGGATGCGGTCAATCTGGCGTCGCGGCTCGAAGGCATTACAAAGGAATACGGCGCTGATATCATAGTCGGCGAAGGAACCCGGGATGCGGTACCGGATGTGGTGTTTCGCGAACTTGACCGCGTCAGGGTAAAGGGCAAGGATGTCGCGGTGGCGATTTTCGAACCAATTGGATTGCAGGGGCAGGTTGCGAAATCGCGCCTTGAAGAGGTGAAGCTGTATTCCCAGTTCCTCAGGCTCTATCGAGGCCAGGATTGGGACCAGGCGGAATTGCAGTTGTTTAATTTGCAGAAGCTGGTGCCCGGCAACAAGCTTTACAGCGAAACATTCGTCGAGCGCATTTCATACCTGCGCGCGAACCCGCCGGGCAAGGACTGGGACGGCGCATTCACGTTTACGACGAAATAGCGATTGCTTAGATGAAACTCAGAATACTCGGATGTAGCGGCGGCATCGGCGGAACGCTCCGCACGACCGCTATGCTGCTCGACGAAGATATTCTTATCGATGCCGGAACCGGCGTTGGTGATCTGAGTATCGACGAGCTTTCGCGCATAGACCATGTGTTCCTGACCCATTCGCATCTGGATCATGTGACCTCGATTCCATTCCTCGTCGATACCGTCGGCTGGATGCGGGATAAGCCGCTCACCGTCTACGCGATCGATCCGACAATCGAGATACTCCGCCAGCACCTGTTCAACTGGAAGTTGTGGCCGGATTTTACGCAGATCCCGGAACCGTCCAAGCCATTTTTGCGTTATCAGGCGATTTCAATTGGCGCAACCGTCAGCGTAGGCAAGCGCAAAATTACGCCACTGCCCGCCAACCATGTTGTGCCGGCGGTCGGATTCCAGATTGATTCGGGCGACGCGAGCCTGGTATTTACCGGCGATACGACGACCAATGACGCTCTCTGGAAAGTGGTAAACCGGATTGAAAATCTCCGCTATTTGCTCATCGAAACGGCTTTTTGCAACCGCGAAAAAGATCTCGCCGTTGCGTCCAAGCATCTATGCCCTAGCCTGCTCGCGGCGGAGCTGCAGAAATTCACGCGCCAGGCCGATATATACATAACGCACCTTAAGCCGGGCGAGGTGGAACTGACCATGCGCGAAATTCAGGAATCTGCCGGACAGTGGAACCCGCGCATGCTGGAAAACAACCACGTGTTTGAATTGTGATGCGATCAGCTTGATTTGCGTTCAACGGGTATGCGTTCTGACTGAGGGATAAACCACCATGAGTACAGTGCTCGAGAACAAGCCGGTGGCGCAGGACAACCTCGCCGAGAAGCTGAATTTCTCGAAGAACCTGCAAGCCGTAACTAATCAGATCCATGCAACGAGCAATATCGACGAGATAATGCTCGAGTTAAGCCAGGACATCTGCGGATTATTCAACGCGGATCGTCTGACCCTGTACCTCGTCAGCGAAGACAAGACCTCGATCGTCTCCAAGGTCAAGACCGGATTGAATTCGTTCAAGGACCTGAAGCTGCCGATCGCAGAGCAGAGCATCGCCGGTTTCGTCGCGGTACATAAAAAGATGATCAACATCCGCGACGTGTATGACGAAAAGGAACTGAAGTCATACAGTCCGCAACTGAACTTCCTCAAGCAGGTTGATACAAAAACCGGCTATCGCACCAAGCAGATGCTGGTGGCACCGGTGGTGGAGGCCCAGACCAGGGATCTGATCGGCGTCGTCCAGATCATCAATTCAAAAGCCGGGCAGCCGTTCCCGCCAATGATCGAAGAGGGCGCGATCCACGTCTGCGAAACGCTGGCCATTGCTTACAAGCAGCGCCAAAAACCAACGCTGGCGATCAAGGGCAAGTACGATCACCTGGTAACGAACGCGGTCATTTCTGCCGAAGAACTTGATCTCGCAACCCGTTCGTCCCGCCGCAAGAACCTCGATATCGAAACGGTGCTGATCGACGAATTTCAGGTCAAGGTGCAGGCGATTGGCGAGGCCCTGGCTGCGTATTTCGGCGTGCCATACGAACCGTTCAAGTCCGACCGCGTCAAGCCGATGGACCTGCTCAAGAACATGAGCCGCGAATTCATCGAAACCAGCATGTGGGTGCCGGTCGATGAAACGCAGGCCGACGGCATCATCGTGCTGACGACGGATCCGGAAAAAATCCGCGGCTCGAGAATCGTCAATAACGTCTATCCAAAGAACAAGATCGCCTACCGCGTATGCTGCTTGCGCGAATTCCTGTCAACGCTCGATGGCTTCTTCGGCAGTTCCGGCAGTTCCAGTTCCGGCATGCAGGCCGAAGACACGACCGACATCGGCGATTTGCTGTCGGGCATGGAAGACGAGGAAACGGACGACAGCAATGAAGATGTCGCTTCCGCCGCCTCGGACAACGAGGTCGTCAAGCTGGTCAACAAGATCATCGTCGATGCCTACAAACAGGGGGCGTCGGATATCCACATTGAGCCGTACCCCGGCAAGGGCAAGACGGAGGTGCGGTTCCGTAAAGACGGCTCACTGATGCCCTACATCTCCGTGCCGGCCGCTTACCGCAACGCTATTGCAGCGCGCCTGAAGATCATGTGCGACCTCGATATTTCCGAGCGCCGCAAGCCGCAGGACGGCAAGATCAAGTTCAAGAAATATGGCCCGCTGGATATCGAGCTGCGCGTCGCAACCATCCCTTCGCAGGGCGGTGTCGAAGATATCGTGATGCGTATTCTGGCCGCCGGTGAGCCGATCCCGCTCGATAAACTCGGGCTGTCCGAATACAACCTCAAAATGTGTAAGGCGACGATTGAAAAGCCATACGGCCTGTTCTTCGTCTGCGGACCTACGGGCTCGGGCAAAACCACCACCCTGCACTCGGTGCTGGGCTATTTGAATACGCCGGACACCAAGATCTGGACCGCGGAAGACCCGGTTGAAATTACACAACGCGGACTGCGGCAGGTGCAGATGAACCCGAAGGCGGGTCTTACGTTTGCGATTGCGATGAAGGCATTCCTGCGGGCCGATCCCGACATCATCATGGTCGGTGAGATGCGCGACAAGGAAACCGTCGGCACCGGCATCGAAGCATCGCTGACAGGCCACTTGGTGTTTGCAACCCTGCACACCAACAGCGCACCGGAATCGATCATCCGCCTGCTCGACATGGGCATGGATCCGTTCAACTTCGCCGACGCACTGCTCGGCATTCTCGCGCAACGGCTGGCCAAGCGTTTGTGCGGAAAATGCAAAAAGCCGCACGTGGCGACCCCCGAAGAACTAAATCTGTTTTTGGATGAATATTCCGGTGAGCTGATGAACACCGATAGCTGGAAAAAGGACCCCAAAGGGGAGCGTGAAAAGTTGTTGCAGAGCTGGATCAAGGATTTTGGCAACGACAAGGGGGCAATCACTTTTCAAGGCCCCGGCGGTTGCGATACCTGCGGCAATACCGGTTACAAGGGACGTGTTGGTCTGCATGAACTTTTGATCGGAACTGAAGCCATCAAGAAAAACATCCAGGAACACGCGCGCGTCGCCGAGATGTTTGCCACCGCGCTCGAATTCGGCATGCGCACTCTCAAGCAGGACGGCATGGAAAAAGTGCTGTTGGGAGTGACCGACATGGCGCAAGTGCGCGCAGTTTGTATCAAGTAACGTTGCCACGATGAACCAGATGCAACGCCCGCCTGACCCAACGAATCTTTTTGAGCGCCTCGACCAGCTCAACCAGATCGGCGTTGCGCTGTCGAAGGAAACCGACATCAACCGCCTGCTCGAGGCGATCCTCGTCGCCGCGCAGAAGATTACGCATGCTGACGGCGGAACACTCTACCGGATGACCGAGGAACGCACGCTCAAGTTCGAAATTATGCGGAACGACACGCTCGGCATCGCCATGGGCGGCACCACCGGCAAGCCGATTTCGTTTTACCCGCTCCACCTGTTCGACAAAGACGGCGCACCGATTACCAGCATGGTCGCGGCCTACGCGGTTCACCATGACGAATCGGTGAATATCGCAGACGCGTACACGGAAGAAGGCTTCGATTTTTCCGGCACCAAAAATTTCGACAAGAAAACCGGCTATCGCTCGCAGTCGTTTCTGACGGTGCCGATGAAGAACCACGAAAACGAAATTATCGGCGTGTTGCAGCTCCTGAATTCGAAAGATTCCGCCACCGGTGCCGTGACTGCATTTTCGACCGAGGACCAGCAGCTGGCCGAGTCACTTGCTTCGCAGGCTGCGATTGCGCTGACGACAAGGCTTCTGATTAACCATCTCGAAAACCTGTTTGAGTCGTTCATCAGCCTGATCAACGCGGCGATCGATGACAAGTCACCCTATACGGCTGGCCACTGCGCGCGCGTTCCCCAGTTAACGATGCTGCTTGCCGAGGCGGTCAACGAGGTGAGTGTCGGCCCGCTGAGCGAATTCAGCATGACTGACAAAGACCGTTACGAACTGAAAATAGCCGGTCTGCTGCATGATTGCGGGAAAGTCACAACGCCGGTCCACGTCGTCGACAAGGCGACCAAGCTGCATACGATCTTTGACAGGATTCATCTGGTCGATACGCGTTTTGAGGTTCTTAAACGCGATGTCGAAATTGCCTCTCTGCAGGCCCGGCTCAAGACTGGCGTCGATGCCGCCGATGAACTGGTGCACCAACTTGCCGAAATCGAGAACGATAGAGCGTTTCTGCACGTCTGCAATGTCGGTGGTGAGCTGATGAGTGATGCCGATCAGGATCGCGTGCGGAAAATTTCGAAGAAATACCGCTGGCGCAACGTCGAAGGGGAAGCGGCGGATTTTCTGACCGACGACGAGGTCGAGAACCTGACCATACGCGCCGGGACGCTAACGGCCGCCGAACGCCAGATCATCAATCATCACATCGAGGTCACGATCCAGATGCTCGAGGCGCTGCCGTGGCCGAAGCACCTGAAGAATGTCGCCGAGTACGCCGGCGGCCATCATGAAAGAATGGACGGCAAGGGCTATCCGCGCGGCCTGACCCGCGAGCAGATGTCGGTACAGGCACGGTGCATGGGTATCGCAGACATCTTCGAGGCGCTGACCGCCAAAGACCGCCCTTATAAAAAGGGCAAGACCCTGACGGAATCACTGACCATACTGGGCAAGTTCAAACTGGGCGGACACATCGACCCCGACCTGTTCGACGTCTTCATGTGGGGAAAAGTGTATTTGAAGTATGCCGATCAGTTTATGGACCGGCATCAGATCGACGACGTCGATCTTTCAAAAATCCCGGGCTATACGCCGCCACCGGCAAAATAGCGGGGAAGGCGGCGCGGCGACAGCGCCCTTATTCGGGGCTCTTCCGAGTGATGTAAACGATCAGCCCTTCGGTGGCGAGTTCGACAAATTTCTCGCTGTAACCCATGTCCTGCAGTTCCCAGCGGAAGCTGTTACCCAGCCGCGCCTTCTTGTAAACGCCGAGCTTGTGTTCAAGCTTGAACTCGACGGCACGCGCGAACGTATCCTCCAGAATGGTTGTCAGCCGCTTTTGGGAGATTTTCCGTTCACTGCCCTTGTCGAGCGCGGGCGGATAGCGCTTGGACAGATCCTGTGCCAGCGTTTTTGCGAATGCGTCGATGTCCTTGCCCGATGCCGAACCAAACAAACCCATGGTCATGCTCCAATTGCGAAGATTATTAATTGCGACTGCTGATCAACCGTTTAAGTATCTTTGCGCCGAGCCCGGAAACCGCTGTCGGGGTTACTTCCGCAGCCGCTTCCGACTGTTCCACACGCACGTCATAGAGTAGCACGTCCCGGCCGACCGGCTGCTCGCCGATCGGTTCTACGCCGTGAAAAGAACGGTCGTTTTTGATAAAGGCGAACAGTGAATTGCGCCGGTATTCCATCGTTTTTACCTTGCGGAACCGGTGGTGCAGATAATGGGGGCCGCCGGCGCAGCGCAGTTCCGGATCGTTTGGAATGTATATTGAGGTGCCGAGGTGGGAACGGCTGTCGTCATCCGGGCAATAAAACAGCATAGACAGGAGACGGTGGGGCGAATCGGTGTGCGGGCCGATTGAATAATTGGTGAGGTCCTGCACCACCAGTGATTCCGCGCCATAGTAATTGTTTGCCATGGCATCGCCGAACCGATCGCGGACGTAGGGCTCGAATTTTTCGATCATCGCGTTCATAAAACGCAGGCTCAGCAGCCAGTTGCCGAATTCGAGCCAGAATGCGCGGCGGTCTGCGTCGAGTTTTTGAATCTCCGCTTGCGTCACAGGCAGAATAAAACGCTCCGGGTAAGCGCCTTTGGCGACACGCCCGCTATCGCCAATGCAGAAAAGCGATTCCGCCGTCGGCCAGTTTTTCCGCAAACCGGCGTAAAAATCCTCCGGGAAAACATTTTCAACGTAAATATGCGCGTACGGATACTCGCGCATCGGCGCGTTGGCGATCTGGTATAAAACGTGTTCTTCAGCGGTAGAAGATATGATTGCCCACTCCTGCAAAAGCGCCTTCCGAACGCAATGCCGCCGCTACCTGCGTTTCCGAATACCCGAAACCAAGCGCGGTCATGTCGCGAATGATATTGCGGTGGAGTTCGAGGTTGGTATTAATTTCAATCAGCACGGATTTCACCCCGGGGTTCTGCAGAACATTCATGCAACCGTGAATGACCTTGTGTTCGATCCCGTCAACGTCCAGCTTGATATGGTCCGGTACCGGAACCACTCCGGTTTCTACCAGATGGTCAAGCGTGGTGGAAACACAGCCCTGCGAATACCGTGACTCGCGCCGTTCCAGCCGGTGGTCCAGTTGTTCGCCGAAGGTGTGACAGGAGCCGCCGGTGTGGAAATCACTCAGGTAAAGATGGGAAAAGGCGCTCTCGTCGCTGAGTGCCACGCAATAGGCAATCACCTGCCCGGACAAACCATTCAGCACGATATTTTTGTTGAGCAGGCCGTAATTTTGCGATTCGGGCTCAAACGCAAACACCCGGGTGCCGCGGGTTTTCGCCGCCCAGATCGTATACATGCCGACATTGGCGCCGATATCGACCAGCACCTCATCCGGCTGGAAACCCGCGATCCAGGCAATGGTGTCGGGTTCTTTGCTGCGCAGCGAGTCAACACGGAATTTTGTAAAAATATTTGGCGTGGAATAAATAACATCGATTTCACCCTCGCGCACGACCATGTTCGGTTCCAGCGCTTGGTACTGCTCAAGCGAAATCGCGGGCAGATCGCCCGCGGTGTCCCCGGGAGATGCGCCACGGTTGCTGAAAGACCGCAAAAATAGACCAAAGATGTTCATAAATGCCCTTCTGCGCGCAGGAGAAACTCAAGGCGCAGGACAATTTTTCTTTAAAATTAAACTGTTACATTATCCGTTTTTAGCAATTCAGGGGTCAATAGCGGCCGACCTATAATGTCGTCGCAAAGTGCGTGCCTCCCAGCCCATTGATTCTTCAAAATCTAATTAAAAAGCTTATCGGCCAATCCCCGGCGTCGCGCCGGAAGGAAGCATTACGCGTGGCAACGTTGCTCGGGGACGCTGCAAGCCTGCAGGCGGCCGGTGATGACATTGTGGCTGAACGCTTGTGCCGTCTGGTCATCGCGATGCAACCCGGCAACGCCGACGCCCACTTTCGGCTCGGTTCTTTGCTCGGCAGACAGAACCGTGCAGACGAGGCCCTGCTGCATCTGTCGCGGGCGGTGGAAAAAAATCCGCAATGGCTGGAGGCACAGGTGGCGCTGGGCAACGTTCACCTTTTAAAAGGCCGTCTCGATGCCGCGCAGGATTGTTATGCCGCGGCCTTGCGTCTGGCGCCATCAAATCCAACCATTTTCTTTAACCTGGGGATGTTGGCGCAAAGCCGGCTGGATTACAAAACCGCACTGGCCAATTTCGAGCAGGCCTACGCGCTGGCGCCGCGAATGGACGGGTTGCTCAAGAATCTCACCCGGGCACAGGTGGAGCTCGGCCAGTTTGAAGTGGCCGAGCGGCGATTGCTGGAACTGGCCACTGTGCGGCCTGACGATCCGGAGGTATTGTTTTCTCTGGGCTACACCTTGCAGAACGCGCACCGCCCCGAACACGCCGTCGGTTATTTCGAGCGTGCCCGTACCCTTGGCAGCAAGGACGCGGATTTTCTTTTGAATTTCGGTATTGTGCTGCGCGACCTTGGCCGGATCGACGAGGCCATGCGATGTTTTGACGATGCGCTCGCCGCGAAGCCGAAATTCGAGCCGGCCTTGTGGCATCGTTCGCTGGCATTTCTGCTGCAGCATGATTTTGTTCGCGGCTGGGCGCATTACGACCTCAGGTTAATCAGCAAAGACCGTCCGCAACAACCACAGTCGCATCCACAATGGCGGGGGCAGAAGGCCGGGGGGGCGCGCTTGCTGATCTACGGTGAACAGGGCTTGGGTGACGAAATCATGTTTGCCTCCTGTCTGCCGGAAATGATCGCCGCGAGCGGCAGATGCACCGTCGAATGTTCGCCGAAACTGCAAGCGCTGTTTCAGCGCTCTTTCCCGCAGGCGGAGATACGAAGCTCTGTGCCGGCTCTACACGGGGATGCGATCGACACGCAGGTGGCGATGGGCAGTTTGCCGCAGTATTTGCGCAAAACCGCGGCGGATTTCCCGCGTCATCAAGGTTATCTGTGCGCCGACCCGGCGCGGGTTGCAGCGTGGCGCCAGCGCTTGTCGGCACTCGGTGCCGGACCCAAGATTGGAATTTCCTGGCGCGGCGGCAGCTACAAGAGCCGCAGTCCGGTGCGCTCACTCCCGCTCGATGCGTGGGGGCCGATCCTGCAACTCTCCGGCGCGTATTTTGTCGATCTCCAGTACACCGATTGTAGCGATGAGGTGAATGAGGCCGCCAAACGTTTTGGCATCAATATTCACCGCTGGCCGGAATTGCGCGAAGACTTCGAAGAAACCGCCGCCGCGGTGTGCGCCGTGGATCTTGTCATCAGCGTATGCACTACGCTGATACACGTCAGCGGGGCGCTCGGCAGGCCGGTCTGGATCATGGCGCCCTTCAGTCCCGAATGGCGCTACGGGTTGCGTGGCGACGGAATGCCTTGGTACCCGTCGGCCAGGGTGTTTCGTCAGCCATCCTATGGGGCGTGGGCGCCGCTCATCGCGGATGTGGCACAATCGTTACGCGCATGGCGTGATGACAAGCCAGACGCCAGCCATCAATTATCGTTGAAGCGACCAGAGTGACCATGAATTTCAGCCGCAGCAATCCGAGCCCGCGCTATCTCGAACTTCAGGCGATGTACCGCCGCATGCATCAGAAGGGGGAGGAATTCCTCGGCGTGCCTGCGGAAAAGACCTTTCCGGGTTTCAGTCTCGACGCGCAGTTGTCACGCATCAAGGCGCTGATTGCGCGTAGCGGTGCCGACACGCTGCTCGATTATGGTTGCGGCAAGGGACAGCAATATGAGCCGAGGCCGCTTACGGACGATGCCGGCGTGGTGTGGCCGGGCGCCATCGACTATCTGGATATCGGCGAATTGGTCTGCTACGACCCCTGCTACGAGCCCTATAACAAACTGCCGGCGGGTAATTTCGACGGCGTGATCTGCACCGATGTTCTTGAGCATTGTCCGGAACAGGATTTGCCGTGGATCATCGGTGAGTTGTTCGGGTACGCGACCCGATTCGTTTTTGCAAACGTCGCCTGTTACCCGGCGCACAAGCGCCTGCCGAACGGCGAAAACGCCCATTGCACCATACAGCCTGTCGACTGGTGGGTGGCGCTGGTGCAGAAGGTTGCGCAAAATCATCCCGGCATTGCGTGGGAATTCTGGGTGCAATCGAGCGAAGATACCGCCGCCGGGGCGCGGCTGGTGGAGCAGAAGATTTCCGGCTGACGCCATGGCGTCGTCAATCGCCTATTTCATTCGCGGCCGCTGCAAAATTACACACGGTCTGCATGACACATGTTGATCCGCCTGCTGCGACAATTTCTCTCGGGGCTTGCACGTTCGCGGGTGGCGCCGGCAGACTACGCAGCAGCGCGCGCGCATGCCCTGGGCCTGCATCGTGAGGGCAAACTGGCGCAGGCTGAGTCTGCCTATCGTTCGATTCTGGTACGCGTTCCCGATGACGCCGTCACGCTCGGACTGTTCGGCCATTGCCTGCTTTTGCAGGGCAGGTTTGCGGAAGCAGTAGACGTTTTGACGCGTGCCGTTGCCGGCGATCCAGGGGCGGCCGACGCGCTGTTCAATCTGGCGGTCGCTTACAAATCACAGCGCGCATTTGCGCCGGCCCTCGCCAATTTGCAAAAAGCGCTGGAACTGCGTCCGGCATTCGTCGAGGCCCGCCTTGTCGCCGCTGAAGTCTGTCTGGCGGGGGGCGATTATGCCGGGGCGGAAGCACAGTTCCGCGCGGCGCTTGAGTTGCAGTTTGACCATCTCGAAGCGAACCACAATTTCGGCGTTTTTCTCTACGGATGCGGCAGACCGGCTGAGGCGATCGAATGTTTCAGGCGTGCGATCGCCGCCAATCCGGCATTTGCGCCTGCCCACGGTTATCTCGTCGCGGTGGTCAGCGGCGCGGCCGGTTGGCCGCCGGCTGAAATTTACCGCGAGCAAAGGGTATGGGCCGCGCGCTTTGCCGAAGCGCTGACACCTTCGAGCATGCATTATGCAAACAGGCCGGAGAAATTCCGGCGTCTGCGCATCGGCTACGTTTCGCCGGACTTGTGCACGCACCCGATCGCCAATTTCTTCGAGCCCCTGCTTGAACGTCACGATCGCGCCGGGTATGAAAGTTTCTGCTACTACACCGGGCGGTCTACGGATCCGGTCAACCAGCGGCTGCGCGGACTGGCCGACGGCTGGATCGATTGCGCCGAACTGGATGACATAGCATTGGCGCGGCAGATACAGGCGGACCGCATCGATGTGCTCGTCGATCTTTCCGCGCATACCAAAGGGCACCGTCTGGCGGTGTTTGCGCGCCGGCCGGCGCCGCTGCAGGTCAGTTACCTCGGTTATCCGACTTCCACCGGCATCGCCGCCATTGATTACCGTATATCGGATCACCAGATCGACCCCGATTCTGCAGATCCTTACAGCGCAGAAAAAGTGCTGCGCCTGCCGGCTACCTATTATTGTTTTCGCCACTTCGGCGGACTGCCGCAGGTGGGGCCGCTGCCGGCGCTTGAAAACGGCATTGTCACCTTTGGTTCCTTTAACAACCTGACGAAACTCGATCCGGACACACTCGCGCTTTGGGCGCAGGTGCTTGCCGCCGTGCCGGCATCGCGGCTTTTTCTGAAGACGCGCAGTCTGGGCGACGCACAGATGCAGCAACAGGTCGCCGCACATTTTTCGCGCCGCGGTATCGATGAGGGCCGCCTCATGTTGCGCGGTTGGGAAGCGCAAACGGCGAGCCATCTGGCGCAATACAATAACGTCGATATCGCACTCGACCCCGCGCACTATAATGGCGCCACCACCACTTGCGAAGCTTTGCTGATGGGGGTGCCGGTGGTAACGCGCCGTGGCAACACCCATATGTCGCGGCTGGGCGCGAGTCTGTTGACGGCGGCAGGATTGCCCGAACATATCGCCACAAACGACGAGGGGTTTGTCGCCCTCTGTGTTGCGTTGGCAGGTGATTTGGCGGCATTGCAGGCGCTGCGGTCACGCCTGCGTGGGCAGGTTTGCGCTTCGGCGTTGATGGACGAGACGGGATTTGTGCGGGCTTTCGAGGCGGCTTACCGCACCATCTGGGTAGACTGGTGTGAGCGACAGGTTTAATCAATTACGAACGATGGATGTGTCTGAACATTCGCGCATCCGGAACGGAGAAACATGATCCAGGTATTCATCGGTTACGATCCGCGCGAGGCGCTGGCATTCAGCGTGCTGTCCTACAGCATTCATGCGCGCGCATCGCAACCCGTCGGCGTTTCCCCCATCATGTTGTCGCAGTTGGGAGGGGTCATGACGCGCGAGCGGCACCCTTTGCAGTCCACCGATTTTTCGTTTTCGCGTTTCCTGACGCCCTATCTGTCGAATTACAGCGGCTGGTCGATCTTCATGGATTGCGACATGCTGATGCTTGACGATGTCGCCGGCCTGTATGCGCTGTGCGACGAGCGTTATGCCGCGATGGTGGTCAAGCACGATCACGTGCCGAAGGAAGAGCGCAAATTTCTCGATCAGCCGCAAACGGCCTACCAGAAGAAAAACTGGTCTAGCGTCATTTTGTTCAACAATGCAAAGTGCCGCGCGCTGACCCCCGACTACGTCAACCGCGCATCCGGTCTTGAACTGCATCAGTTCAAATGGCTGGCGGACGACAATCTGATCGGTGCAATACCTGATCGCTGGAACCACCTCGTCGGCTACAGCGTGCCACGCAAGGACGCGTCGCTCGTGCACTACACTCTGGGCGGCCCTTACTTTGACGAGTTTCGCGATTGCGAATATTCCGCCGAGTGGCGCGCGGAACTCAAAGAAATGTCGCGTGTTGATCAGCGCGGCAGGCCCTGAAAACACCCGGCGCGAATTTTCAATTCCGGTGCGGCACCATCCGTGTCCGACATGAAGCCGCCTGAGCTGCAACGCGCTCTGGAAATGCTGGCGGGCGGTGACGCAGCCGGCGCTGCGGCGGCCTGTGCCGCGGTGCTGCAATCGCAACCCGATAACGCTGCCGCGCATTGCGGTCTGGGTGCGGCGCGAAGGGTGCAGCAAAAAATTTCAGAGGCGGCAAAACATTTTCGCTACGCCGTGGATTTGGCGCCCGACTGCGTCGACGCGCTGGTCGGGCAGGGTGAATGCTGTCTGGATCTGGGTGAACTGGACGATGCGCGCGACTGTTTCGAACTGGCGCGTGCGCATGCGCCGGAATCGGTTGCGGTGCTGTGCGGTCTCGGCAGGTGGTTCCGTGTGACGGGCGACTTCAGCGCTGCGGTGCAGGCGTTCAGGCATGCGCTGGATTTGTCAGGGCCCGACGCAGACATCTATTTCGAGCTTGGCCTCGCACTCAACGGCGCGGAGGACACGGCCGGTGCGGTTGACGCCTACGAGCACGCGCTTGCCATCGCGCCGCGGCATCTGGGCGCGCTCGTCAATCTCGGCCTGGTTTGTCTGACGCAGTCGGTCGACCATGCGCGCGCGCAGCAGTTGTTCGAGGCGGCGCGGACCTTTCATCCCGATGCGGTGGCGGCGCAGGCCAACTACGGACTGGCTTTGCAGGAGCAGGGCCACTTCGAGCAGGCCATCGCACATTACGATGCGCTCATTGCACGGCAAGCCGACGTCATTGAATATCGCTGGAACCGCGCGCTTGCCTGTTTGTATCTGGGCGACTATGGCAACGGCTGGCCTGATTATGAGTTGCGCCATGTGCGCGGCGGCCGCGACGTCCGGCGCGACTTCGGGCTGCCTGAGTGGAATGGCCGCAATCCCGCGCAACCGCAATTGCTGGTCTATGCCGAGCAGGGTGTGGGGGACGAAATCATGTTTGCGTCCTGCCTGCCACAACTCGCCGCCGGCGCCGGCGGCGTAGTGCTCGAATGCGACCCGCGGCTTGCCGGCCTGTTTGCGCGTTCGTTTCCAGGCATTCGGGTGCACGGTGTGGTGCGTGACGGCAATCGCGACTGGTTGCGGCAGCACCACGCGCTCGACGCGCAGGTCGCCATTGGCAGCCTGCCCCGATGGCTACGGAAAAGTGCGGCGGATTTTCCCGCCTCTGCCGGTTACCTTATGCCCGATGCGGCGCGTGTTGCGGCGTGGCAGCAGCGCCTTGCCGGCGGTGGCTCCGCAGTGACCATAGGCTTGAGCTGGCGCGGCGGCACGCGCAAGACGCGCGCCGGTTTGCGTTCGCTCGAGCTTGCAGACTTTCTGCCGTTGGCCGGCAGCAGGCGGCGCTACGTTTGCCTGCAGCGCGGCGATTGCAACGCGGAAATTAAAGCGGCGCGCAATGCCGGTATGGAAATTCTCCACTGGCCGGAGGCACTCGATGATCTTGAAGAAACTGCGGCACTGATTGCCGCACTCGATCGGGTGATCAGCGTCGACAATACGGTCGTGCACCTAGCCGGCGCGCTTGGCAAACCCTGCTGGACCTTGCTCGCCAGCATGCCCGACTGGCGCTATGGCCTGGAAGGCGCATCAATGCCGTGGTATCCGTCGTTGCATCTCTTTCGCCAGCCGCGCAGTCGCGACTGGTCTCCGGTCATTGCTGCGGTGGCCGGTGAACTCGCGGCGTTTGCCGCAAGCTGACCGGCGCAACATGTTTGATTTTCTCACTCAATGGATGTCGCGCCGATCGCACGGTTTACGTGTTGCCGTTGTTACTCCCGTGGGCCCCGGCCATGCCGCGTTGTATGAAGAATGCCGGACCTCGGTCGAGCGCGCGTGGCATGCGGGCAGGGGGCCGTTTTCCGCGCTGGATCTCATCGACGTCGATGATGCCGGGGGCAGGCTGGGCCGCAGCCGGGCGCGCAACATCGGTATTGATCGCGCCGTCGGTAAAGGCGCTGACTGGCTGTTTTTTCTCGATGCCGACGATCTCATGGTGGAGGGCGCGTTTGAGGCCATGACCGCATTGGTTGCCGATCATGACGCCGTGTGGGGCATGATCCTCGGGCTTGCGCCGGGTGCTGCCGGTGCGCATTTACGCATACCGCAGATCGTCGGCATGGACCGCTTCGATGATCTGCTGCTGTTCGATCCGTTTCTGACGCTGCAGATGGGTCATTTTGTGCGCACGCCGGTTGCCGCGGCACTGCGTTTCGACGAAGTGCTGGATGCCGGCGAGGACTTCGATTATTACCTGCGCGTGTGGGCCGCCTACCGCTGCGTCAAGGTTCCGCGCGAGTTTTTCATCAACCGCCATGCGCGGCATTCCAGTGGTCCGCGAGCGGCGACGGCCGCGGACTGGGGGGCGGCAGTGCGCGGCAGACAGCAGGCGGAGCGTGTACAGCATCGCTTTGATCCGGATTCGGCCGGCGCGCTGGAACTGCGCGACCGGCGCACGGCGGAACTGCACCGGTTCTGCCGACTGCAGGGACTTGTCAGTGCCGGGGATTGCGCAGCGTTATCACAACAAATGCCGTTCTCCGGCGAAATCGAATTGAACGAGTACCAGGGAGGCAGCCTCTTTCTGCGCGCGCAAGGTGACGACGCAATCTGTGCGCGGCTTGCGTGGACGGGTGAATACCAGCCGTTTGCCACGGCGCTGTGGCAGTCATTGCTTGCCAACGGCGGCACCGTGCTGGATATCGGTGCCGGCAACGGGCTCTACGCTCTGCTGGCAGCGCGTGTGGCGGCGAAGACACGGATCGTCTGTTTCGAGCCGGCCGCCGCGAATGCCGCGCGACTGCGCGTGAACATCAGGCGCAATGGTAGCGACAATATCGAATTGATTGAAACTTTGCCGCCGGATCTTGACGCACATCTCAATGCCGGCGCCATTGCCGGCGTGACCGCCGTGCGGATCGCAGGCCACGATGTGCTCGCGGTTTTGCGCAGCGTGGAAAAGACCCTTGCCGCTACACGGCCGGACTTTCTGGTGGAACTGCCGGGGAACATTGCCGCGGCGTTTACGCAATGGATGGAGCGCCACCATTATCGTTGTTATGTCGTCGACGATGGCGAACGCGAATTGCGGCGTTGCGATCCGGCACGCGTGCCCGGTGCAGACGCTGCATTGCTGGTGCTGGCGAGTCCGCGTTCAGCCGATGAGCTGGGGAAGGTTGCACGTAATGCCCTTGGCCGGCGGGTAGCAACCTGAACGATGTTTTGCCGCGGCAGGTGGCTTGCCCCTGACGGTGTGCTGTGCAACCATCGCTCATCTATTCCGTAAACCGGCGTCGACGTTCGCCCTGCAAATGCGATTGGACCGCAAGCGAAAGAACCCCGCGCAATAAATGGCTGCCTTGAAAAAACCTAGCGACGTGACTGCGGTGGATCCGGATGCGGATCACGCGGTTGCTGCGCGCCTGCTGGCTGAAGGCAGCAGGTCCAGGCTGGCCGGCGATCTGGCCGGCGCAGAAGCTTGTTTCGAGCAGGCCATCGAACGCAGTTACGATTTTGCCGAAGCCCATCTGGCGCTCGGTGATTTGCAGGCTGCCAGCGGTCGTGACGAGGACGCGCTCGATTGTTATCAGCTGGCTGTACATTTTTCTCCGCAGCTTTCCGCCGCTTATCTTGCGCTGGCGGCGGCGCTGGTGCGGGCGCAACGGTTCGACGAGGCGGAGGCGGCTTGTCGCACTGCGATATCGCTGGAGAGTGCCGCATCGAATGCGTGGTTCATGCTGGGTAACGTGCTCAAGGCGCGCGGCGATCTGGCGCAGGCGGCCGACGCCTATCGCGTTGCCGCGCAGGCGATGCCGTTACATCTGGATGCGTTGCACCAGCTGGCATTTGTGGAAGCAAGACTCGGTCGCTACGACGACGCCCATCGCAACTACCGCGTTTTGCTCGCCGCCGCGCCCGCTTCACCCAACGCACACCACAACTTCGGTTTGTTGCAACTGGAAACGGGCTATCCGCAAGAGGCGCTTGCGAGTTTTCGCTGCGCACTTGAATTGCAACCGGGTACGATCGCCTCATTGACCTGTGCCGGCCATGCCTTGCGCGATCTGGGCCGCATTGACGACGCCATCGCGGCCTATGATGAAGCGCTTGCCCTGCAGCCTGGATTCGGCGACGCATCGGGGAACCGCAGTCAGGCGCTGCTGATGCGGGGCGAATACACGGCGGGCTGGCATTCATATGATATTCGCTTTGCGGCAACCGGCACCGGCGCACGCACGCACGGCCGGCCGCGCTGGCGCGGCGAACCGCTGGCGGGCAAACGCATCGTCGTTCTGCCCGAACAGGGCGTGGGTGACGAGATCATGTTTGCCTCCTGCCTGCCCGATCTGGTGGCTGCTGCTGCGCACAGCGTGATCGAATGCAATTCACGTCTGGTCAATTTGTTTGCCCGTTCTTTTCCGCAGGCAAGGGTGCGTGCGATAGATGCGGAAGTTGATGCCGATATTGCGCAAGCTGACTTCGAAGTATCTGCGGGATCGCTGCCACGGTACTTGCGCGCCGCACCGGAATTGTTTCCGCGCCATGTCGGTTATTTGCAGACGGATCCGGCACGACGGAAATTCTGGCGCGAAAGGCTCGCTGTAGACGGCGCCAAATGGCGTGTCGGCATTGCGTGGCGCGGCGGTACCCTGCGCAATCGCCAGTATTTGCGCTCGCTTGAGTTGGCCGATCTGCTGCCGGTTTTGCAGACTGCAGACTGCGCCTTTTTCAGTCTGCAGCACGGTGATTACGCCGGGGATCTGCACACGTTGCACAGCCGGCATGGCATCGAGGTGCGCGAACGGGCGCTCGATGCGGGTGGAGATCTCGACGAATTCGCCGCCATGACGGCGGCATTCGATCTCGTCATCACCGTCGATAACACGGTCGCGCATCTATGTGGCGCGCTGGGTATGCCGGTGTGGATCCTGTTGCCGTTCAGCGCGGAGTGGCGCTACGGCCGCGTGGGCGCTGCGCTGCCCTGGTATCCGTCGGCGCGCCTGTTCCGGCAACCACAGCCGCGGGCATGGACGCCGGTTATCGCGGCGGTTGCCGAGGCGTTGCCGCAATATCTGGTGGAAGCACATGTTCGGCCCGCTTAAGCGCTGGTTTGAGAGCAGTGCCGCCGCGACGCCGGTGACGGCATCCGAACAAAACGCCGGGGAGGCTGCCGGCAAGGACGCCTATCGCGCCGGCCTGGCGTGTTTTAACGCCGGCGACTATGGGGCAGCCACCACCTTGTTTGAAGCGGCGATCGCCGAGTGGCATGACGATGCCTGTGCGCACTGCGGTCTGGGCTTGGTCAATTTCAAACTGAAGAAGTTCGAGGACGCCGCCGACAGTTTTCATCTCGCGGTGCATTTTCGTCCGCAGTATGCGGAGCCGCATTATTATCTTGCGTTGCTGGCGCAACGCGA
Source organism: Chitinophaga pinensis (assembly GCA_943329075.2). Taxonomy (GTDB): domain Bacteria; phylum Pseudomonadota; class Gammaproteobacteria; order Burkholderiales; family SG8-41; genus PALSA-1004. Next base: position 108,180 of record CALQCM020000005.1, read on the forward strand.
GGGCAACCTCAAAGCCGCGATGGATGGCGCTGCGCGCGCTTGTGCGTTGCAGCCCGGTTTTGCCGATGCTCACCATCTGCTCGGTGCTTGTGCGATGGCGGCCGGCGACATCGACCGAGCGGTTGCATCGTTTACAAAAGCGGTTGAGCTCAAGCCGCAGACCGCCACTTTTTTGAGCGATCTAGGTTATGTGCTGACACGCGACTGTGGAAAACTGGCGGAGGGTGCGGGTTACCTCGAAAAAGCCGTGCAGCTGGATCCGGCCAACCCGTCGATACAGGTCAATTATTGCCTGGTGTTGTGGCATCAGGGCCGCCTCGACGCAATCATTGCGATATGCACCCGTTTGCTCGACGCAAACCCGAACGACAACGAGGCGCGATTGAACCGTGCATTAGCGTTGTTGAAAAAAGGCCTTTTTGCCGAGGGTTGGCCCGACTACGAAGCGCGCCGGCATACGCGCAGTAATTTTTCGCAGAGGCCCTATCAATTCGCACCATGGCAGGGACAGCCGTTGCGCGGCAAAACACTGCTGGTCTACGGTGAGCAGGGGTTGGGCGATGAGATCATGTTTGCGTCCTGTCTGCCGGAGGTGATTGAAACGGGTGCACGCTGCATCATTGAATGCTCCCCGCGGCTGGAAATGTTGTTCCGCCGCTCGTTTCCGGCGACAGTGGTGCATGGCGCATCTCAAGCCAGTGGCGATACAAGCTGGCTTGATCAGTTTGGCCTCGTTGATTTTCAGATTGCAGCAGGTGACTTGCCCGCCATGTTTCGCCAGCGGCTTGCGGACTTTCCGCGGCATGCGGGTTATCTGCGGCCAGTGCCGGCACGGACTGAATACTGGTCGGCCCGATTGCAGGCCCTGGGAACGGGGCCGAAAATCGGCATTGCCTGGCGCGGCGGTACGGTCTCCACACGGGGCGCACTGCGTTCTTTGGACTTACGCGCACTGACACCGCTGTTGCAGCGCAAGGGCTTGCATTTCATCAGCCTGCAATACGATGCCACGATTGCCGAAGTGTCGAATGCGGCGCGCGCGCAGGGGTTCGAACTATGTCATTGGCCGGATGCCATTGATGACCTCGATGAGACTGCGGCATTAATGCCGTCGCTCGATCTGGTCATTACGGTATGCAACGCGGGGATGCATTTGGCCGGCGCCTCTGGCCGGCCGACCTGGGCAATGGTGGCGGCGGTGCCGGATTGGCGATATCTTGAAAAAGGCGACAGTCTGCCGTGGTATCCGAGTGTGCGCATGTTCCGTCAGAGCGCGCCGGGCGACTGGCAAAACGTTATCGATCAAATCGAACAGGCGCTGTTCAAGCGCTACCCCGTCTGATGCTGAAGCATTTCTGGAATTCGCTGAGGCAGGCTCGGGGCTCGCGCAAAGCGGGTTCCAAACGCGTCAGCGTTGACAGCAACGCCGCGACCGACGCCCGCGTTGAAACCATGCGGCAGGCCGACCTCAGTTTTTCCGCGCAACGTTTTGCAGAAGCGCTGCCGCTCTACGAGAAGCTGTATGCGGAGAATGCGCAGGATAGCTTCGTGATATTGCGTCTTGGTATGGCCTATGGCGCCAGCGGGCGGTTGGATGAAGCCGAGGAATTTCTCGGGCGCGCGGCACAAAGTCACCCTGCTTCAGGTGATTTGTTGAACGCGCAGGCGAATGTCGCCTGGTTGCGCGCCCAGTGGCCTCTCGCTGAACAGCGGTTTCGCCGGGCGCTTGAGGTGGATCCATCGAATGCGACGTTATGGGCAAATTTCGGCTTGTGCCTGCATGATGCGGGCCGCCTGGATGATGCGGCGGTTGCCTTGCGGCGCGCGATCGGGATTGATCCGCATCATGCGGATGCGCGCGTCAATGCCGCACTTGTTTGCATGGATCTCGGTGATATGGCGGCCGCCGGCGCGCACCTGCAACGCGCGCTTGAATTGGCACCGGATTTCGCCGAGGCGCATACGTTGCGGGCGCAATTGCTGTTGCAGCGCGAAGACTATGCCGAGGGCTGGCGGGAATATGAATGGCGGTTCCGCTGCGGCAGCGGCCGTTCTGGCGAGGAGCATGTGCTACCACGCTGGGATGGCGGCGCGGACGCCGCGCGGACACTGAGGATCTACGCTGAACAGGGGTTGGGCGATCAAATCATGTTTGCCTCCTGTTTCGCCGATGTTCTGCAGCGGATGCCGCATTGCGAAGTCGAATGTGATCCGCGACTAGTTGGACTGTTTGCACGTTCGTTTCCCGCCATGCGTGTGCATGCCGAGGCCACGCAACCTGACCGGCAGTGGGCGGCTGTGCGACCGGACAAGGCGTGCCAGATGCATTGCGGGAGTCTGCCGCAATTGTTTCGCCGTAGCCGTGCTGATTTTCCGCGACACAGCGGTTATCTAAAGGCGGACCCGGAAAAAATGGCCGATTGGAGCGGGCGGCTGTCTGCACTTGGCACGGGGCTCAAGGTCGGGATCGCATGGCGTGGCGGCGTGCCGCGCACGCGCCAGGCGATGCGTTCCATTCCGCTTGCGCAGTGGCTGCCGCTGTTGAAAAACAATGGTGTTCAATTTGTCAGTCTTCAGCACGGGGCGTGCACGGAAGAATTGAATGCCATCGCCACGGGAAACAATATCCGCATTGCGCACTGGCAGCAGGCCGTCGATGATTGCGACGAGAGTGCTGCATTGATTTCTTCGCTCGATGTCGTGATCACGGTTTGCGGTTCGGTCGTCCATCTGGCGGGCGCACTGGGCAAACCCACCTGGGTGCTGGTCCCGGCTTGTCCGGAGTGGCGTTACCTCGACAGCGGCGGGGAAATGCCGTGGTACCCTGCGGTGCGTTTGTTCCGGCAGTCCGTGGCGGGCGCGTGGCAGGGGCCGTTCGCGGATATCATGCAACGACTGGCGACGGCGCAACAGCGCCGGCAGGACTAACTGAACTGTGAGATGAAAATGCTGCGAGCCTTGTTAAGGCGACTCTGGAGCGCACAAAACGGCACTGCGCCGAACGATGTCAGGGTTGGCAGCGCGGCTGACCGCGACGACGGTGCGTCTGCCGATGTCGTCCGTGCGGTGATCAACGGCATGCTGCGCGAACCGCTTTCGCATCCGGCGAATGTCGATTTTGAAATGGTCGCGCGCTTGAAAGCGGCTTCGGACAGCGCCGACTACATGGTCGCGCACATGATGGCCGCGCGCAATCTGGTGCGCCGCGCCGACCTCCTTGATTTTGCGCTGGGCGAGTGTTGTTCGATTGAAGGTCTCATCTTGGAGTTCGGCGTTTTTCGTGGCGAGTCCCTGCGTTTTATGGCGAAGAGGACGCCACAGGAAGTTCATGGTTTTGATTCTTTCGAGGGCCTGCCCGAGGATTGGACCTATTTTCAGAAACAGGGACGTTTTTCTCTGAACGGACAGGTGCCGGAGTTTCAGGAAAGCAATATCCGCATTTACAAGGGATGGTTTGAGAACACGCTCCCCGCATTTCTTGCCGAGCATCCGGGCCCCATGCGCCTGATTCATATTGACTGCGATCTTTATTCATCCGCCCGCACGGTCTTCAATCTGCTCGCGTCGCGCATTGTGAAAGGCACCGTGATCGTATTTGACGAATATCTGAATTACCCGTCGTGGCGTGAACATGAGTTCAAGGCATTTCAGGAATTCGTATTGGCACATTGCCTGCAATATCGTTACGCCGGCTTTGCATCCTCGCATTCCTCGGTTGCCGTGGTGATCGTTTAGGGGAGAAAGTCGGCGCCGAAACGGTGGCCAGACCTGACGTTTTTCGGCAGTTCCTGCCGTTTCCACGACCGGATTGTTGTACCGCGTCGCAGCAAATCTCCTTTCGTTTTTCCGTATTGTGAAAAAACAGCGGATTCCCCGCGAATTTAGCGTCTGGCGGGCGGTGAAGCGGGTTGTCGGCGCTTCGTTGGCTCCTGTGGCCAAATCATGGCGGATGGCATGAGATTTGCTGAATCTCCTCAGTGCAGGCTCAAAAACCGGTTTTGATGCTTGTGCTTGTTTATCCTTAAGGAGATCTTCATGAAGCGTATCCAACGGGGTTTTACCCTGATTGAATTGATGATCGTGGTGGCGATCATCGGCATTCTGGCAGCGGTTGCGTTGCCGGCATACCAGGACTACACCATCCGTGCCCGGGTTTCGGAACTGGTGCTGGCAGCGAGCGGATTCAAAACGACCATTGCAGAAAAAGCGACGACCGATGCGACCCTCGGCAGCGCCGGTCTTGGTTTGACCGTCACGACGGCAGGCCGTATTTCGGGCGGTTCAGTGACTGACACGGGCGTGATCACGATCAGTGGCAACTCGACGTCAGTTGGCACCACCGTGAACGTCGTGCTGACCCCGTCGCTGGGCGGCGGTCGTGTGGCGTGGGCTTGCAGCACCGGCTCGGGCAACTCGGTGCAGTGGAAATACGTGCCTGCAGAATGCCGTCACTAATATCTCGTTGGCTATGGTTGTAGAAGCGATTCTGGAAAACCCCTCGTTCGAGGGGTTTTCTTTTTAAGACGATTTAAATCGCAGTAATAAGCGACGGCGGGTGTGAGGAAGGCTTCAGATTCAGCCACTGTTGGAGGGGCAACAATGAGTCGTTTTGCCAGAGGTTTTACATTAATCGAATTGATGATTGTCGTCGCAATCATCGGTATTCTTGCGTCAATCGCGACCACCTCCTATTCGCAATACACCATACGTGCGCGGGTCAGCGAACTGCTGGTTGCAGCATCTTCCTACAAAATCTCGATTGCCGAGAAATGGCAGCAGGACAATACCCTCGCAAGTTCGGGGGCCGGGCTGACGGTGGTCACCACGGGTAGGATTTCCGGCGGCTCGATTTCCGATACCGGCATCATCAATGTTCAGGGATCCAGCGCTTCGGTCGGTACGGCCGTGAATGTCGTGTTGACGCCGGTGGCATCTACCGCATCGATCGGCTGGTTATGCAGCACTGGTAGCGGCAATGCCAGCATGTGGGCCTATGTTCCGGCCGAATGCAGGCATTGATCGCGGCGGTCTGCTGACGCGCCGATCAGTGTCGTATGCCGGGTGAATTGATTTTTTCACCCTTGTTCAGTTCTGCCAGTGCCATTTCAATATCGCCGTACTCTTTTGCATCGGGCGGCAGATCGTTGGCGCGAACAGAGACGTTGCACCACTGAAACCTTTTCCGGATGTCCCAGATGTCGCCGCGGCTGGTGCGCCATGTCGGGAAGTGTGCAATCGTGCCGCGCGATTCCACCAGATACTGGCCGCGCGCCCATTTGAAGGCTTGCCGTTCCCTGGTATGGCAATCGATGCAGGCCATGTTGAGCTGACCGAGTTTGCGTTGCATCAGCGCGCGTCCCGAGGCAGCCGCCTTGCGCGCACCGGCATTCGTCAGGTCGGGCTGGATGGTCTCCCCGTTGGCCAGGTTGTGCAGGTAGATCGACAGCGCGATATTGTCCGCGCCCTGCATCGGAAACTCGTCACCGGTCGTCGCCCGCGCATGACGCGTAATGAATTCTTCGACGCCGAGCACCCGGTTCAGGCGCGCTTCGAAGCGCGGCATTCGTGCCGCCCAGGTCTTTAGTGAGTTTTCGGGATTGGCGTGGCAGGCCGCGCAGGATTTTCCGCCCGCACTTGTGCGCGCGAACAAATCCCTGCCTCGATCCAGTGAAAACAAGGCAGGATTTTCAGTCGGGTCAAGATTGTCGCGGGTTTCTTTCGGCGGCGTTCTGGTATCCGGGTTTTCCTGCGGGTCGTTGAAGCTGTGTGCCGTCTTCAGCGTCTTGAGAAAAGCCACGACATCGCGGATTTCGGCGACGTTGAACAGACGGTGCGCGCCCCACGGCGGCATGATCGAATTCGCGTTATAGGTGCGCGGGTCATATACATAGTTGAACAGCCAGTCGTCACTGCGTTTGGCGCCGACCGTTGAAAGATCCGGACCGACGTTGCCCGGTTGCGGGGGCGTATCTTTGCCCATGACGTGACAGGCGACACAGCTGCCGCCGCGCGTGCGATCGAAGGCCAGTTGCCGGCCCTTGGCCGCATCGCCCTCGACGGGAACGCTCATGCTGATGGCGCCGTTTGCCGGAGGCGTGGACACGGCCGCAAGCGTGCTGAATGCAGCCCAGTCAGTCTGCGGCCAGCTTGACCCTTGGGAGTCGACTTTTTGCCGTTGCCACAACACCGGCGCGGCGGAGCGCGCAAGCTCCAGCGGCGCGGCCTGTTTCGTGCGAGGCATTTTTTCGCGGTCCGCGCCACCGGCGGAAAACGATACCAGTGTCGTCAGCGCCAGCGCGAGGCTGATGCCGGCCGTCTGCACCCTGTAACGCATTGAATTCCCCGGGCTCACGCCGCGTTACGCCGCAACCGTGGTGTCTATGCTGCTTTTGTCGCCGGTGGTATCGGTCCAGCTGATGGTGACTTTATCGCCGGCCTTGGCACCCTTGACACGAAAACCGAGGAAGGGATTGCGCGCAATCGACTGGCTCCACTGGATATCGAGCACGGTTTTGCCGTTGTGCGTCGCGATCACGCTTTGAATGAAATGCACCGGCACCAGTTCGCTTTTTTCGTTTTTGCGCTGACCGGTCTCCATCGGATGGCTCATCAGGACTTTAACGTCCGCCGCATCGCCTTCCATCTTGGCGCGGATTTTCATCGGTTCTGCCATAACAATGTCCTTACGTGAAATCGGTCAGACGGGTTGCATCAATCAGCCGCCGCAGCCGCCGATGGTGACTTTGATTTCTTTGGCCGCGGTAAAAAATTTTCCGTCGGCTTTGATCAAGGCGATGACATTCGACGTCTGGCCCATTTTCAGCCGCGTTGAGATATAGCTCTCCGCACCGTTGGAAAATTCGAATGTGCAGCTCAGCGGAAACGGATTTTTATCGACCACGATCGAAATGCTCTGCGTGTTTGGTATCTTGCTCGTCACGGTCACCGGCACCTGCGCGCCGTTTTCGGCGATCTCCGGCGCCGTGATCTGGATTTCGCGGCTCACTGTTGCGCCCGATACCCCCAGCGTTTTCAAGGCTTCGGCAGTCGTCTTCGATTCGAAGCCGGTTTTGTTCCAGACGGCGGCGATCGCGCTGCGCATGCCAAGCAAACCGGCGGCGGCCAGCGCTGACGACGCCATCAAAAATTTAACCATCGACCTACGCAATGTATTCATGGAGGATTTCGCGCAAATGTGCAGTGAGTGACGGGAGGGCGGGATTTTATGCGAAAACAGGGCTGCATCGCGAATACGGATTGGTTCGATGGAAATAACCGCTGGTTACAACCGGCGGCGCCGAATCCGCGGCGCGGTGCGCAAAAGGCCCTGTTCAGACCTTGCCGGAGCGCAGCCAATGACCTGATTTCCCGCCTTTTTTCTCGACCAGCTCAATGTCGAGCAGACGCATGCCACGATCGACCGCTTTACACATGTCGTAAATGGTCAGCAGGCCGGCGGATACCGCGGTATTACACATTTAAAAACAACGAGTATTAGTTACAAAAAATTCAACGAACCTTTTTCTGTGGTTGAAATTACTGCATGATTAGGCCAGAGTTAGGCCAGAGATACGTTAGCACATTGCTATGGATGTATGCTGTCCCGTATCGCTATAACCAATAACGTTTGACCCACCGGTGGGGTATACACCCCGTCAAAAGAAGCCCGTAGCGCAAGGGTTTGACAGTCTGATCCATACAATCAGACGTCTACATTTAGACCCCACCCACCCGGTACCACCCAATTTCTGATCTAGGAGGCTATGGGGTCGCCTAAATATTTCTATAGTACTTTTCGGCTTCGCCTTTCCGCCCGATCGGTAGGGGCGCTGGAACTGGTAAAGGGTGAGAGTGCCCCGGATTAGACAGTCCGAACAGGGTTAAGCCCGGCTGACTGCTCTGCTTAGGCGATCCGTTTGAAAGCGCCCTATGCGTAGAAGGTATGTGAAAGACTGGTTCTGCAACGTGGACAGTGGAACTATTTACATATTGTTGCGTTATTGCGTATTCCGGTGATCGTGACCGGTGATTCCGGGCCAAGCCCAAAATCGGTCACGATCAAACGGAATGGCCGGTCACGATCAAACGGAATCGTCGGTCACGTTCCTCCGGAATTCGCGGTCACGATGGTCCGGAATACGCAGTTATGACAAAAGGATGGCAGAGTTGATCAAAGGCAAAGCGGTATGGGAAACGAGCACAACTGAACCAAAGGGAGTCTGATTACGTTGAAGAAAGTAGCTGGGTGCGGTGACCCGGATTCGCAGATTGAACCTGTCAGTGCGGGTGTACGGCGTGGTTTTAAGTGTGCTTAGGTGTTGTGTTCCATTAAGCCCCTTTAGCGAATAGTGATTGACAAGGGGGGGGGGGCACACTAATCAACGCAACTCAAAAATTCGGCTAACCAGTGTCAATAGGAGGTATCACAATGGTATCAGTGCAGTCACTCTCAAAGACTCCGCAGAAAATTATGTTGCCGAGCACCGATTATTCACCCGCTGATCAAGCGCGTTTTAAGGGCGGCGAGGCCGACGTTCTTTCCATTACTTGGAATGGAACTCAGACTTACGCCCCCAATGGTCGCCCCTCAGATAGTGATCATGATAATTAAATTCATCTAGGTTCTATCTAATATTAAGCCGACTTCGTGTCGGCTTTTTTTATGCGCACACTAATTATTACGAACTCGTACGATGTAACTGTAGACCTCATCATCAACAAGATTGGTCACGAACGGTTTATTCGAATAAATTACGACAGGCCGCACGACTGGAAAATACAGTTAGAAACGGACAACCTTCGAATTGAATCGAATTTAGGAAAGTTCACGCTCGAGCATATCGCAAAAGGAATATGGAGAAAACCGTTCGGAAGTGAACCTGAGGCATCACCATACAACGATAAATTTTACAAAGAGGAGTGGAAATATTTATTGTACGAACTTACGTCTTTGCTCCGCGATAAAAATCGTCTTCGGTTTAATTATCCTACGCCAGACTATGCGTTTTCAAAAATTACCCAAAACAGGATCGCGAAACGTCATTTCAAAACAAGCTTGTCGATTTGCTCAATAAATATTGTTCCAAGAACTAATGGTCGATGGGTTGCGAAGTCTCTCTCTGGAATACCTTTTCAAGATGGTAGCGTTTTATACACCACCGATGTTTCTGAGCATGAGTTAGACAGCAATATATGGTTTTTACAGAAAGCTGTTACCGCAGAATATGATCTAACTGCAGTCTATCTCTACGGCGAAATATTTTTGTACAGACTGCCGAGAAAACTGTTGTCTTCACTTGATTGGCGGAAAGAGCAGTTTTCAGTAGTCAAAGATTGGGAAAAAGTCCGCTGCCCCGTCTCTTTGGAGAGTGCAATATCAAGCTTCATGAATGAGGCTGGACTTTGTTACGGACGTTTAGATTTTCTCCAAGATTCAATTGACGCAGATCCGATATTTCTTGAGGTAAATCGTAACGGACAATGGGCTTGGTTAGACCACGCACAGCGTGACGGTTTATTTAACGCGATGTGTAATGTCTATGACCCCGCAAAATAACTTACTTGGTTGGCGAAACATCCTCTTCTGCGACTTGCGATGGCGCTGGGTAACCGTAGCGCTACTGCTTTACGGGGTCTTGCTGACTGCTGACTTGGTTTTGTTGGATTGGTATCAGCACTTTTATACCGCAATAACAGCGAGAAATGCCAACGCTTTCCTGAGGTCAATTGTTACCTACATAATTATTGCTGCGACACAAGCATTAGCACTAGGCCTGATTAGTTATTCTGCAGACATGTGGGAGGCTGAACTAAAAGCATATTTTTCTAAGGTCTGGTCAGAGAGACTATCTGAGTTATCTGTGGCCGAAATTCGCGCCCAGAAAGCTGACCAACGACTCATAGATGACGCTGCGCTAGCTGCCGAAAAGATTGCCAATGTATTCCCATCTTTAATTTTTAATTTATTAAAGGCTATTGCTTTCGTTGCGATTCTTTGGACTTTAGATGTTCCAATTCAGCTTGTTGTGAGCGAATCCTCCATCACGGTGAGCGGCATACTTCCTACCATCAGCATCATCTTCGTATTCATACAGCTTGGAATCGTTCACAGAGGCCGAATCTGGGTAAGTAGGAGTGAAAAGTTGAAGCGGGGATTAGAGTCCCGCGCACGTTATGCAATTTTTTCAGATAACGGGAATTCGAATTTACTCAAAAAAGCGACGTCACGATATATTTCAGGGGTAATTAAGATACGCCGTATTGTTGGGAAGGCACACGCTCTAACAACATCTAGCTTAAATCTGAGTTCAATGCTGTCTTTTGTTGTTCCATTCTTGGTAATTTTCCAAGCATACAGTTTGGGGTTAATTGACTTCGGGAGTCTCATGAAAATATCTGCGACCTTTGCAGGGTTTTTGGGTGCCGTGAACTATATTTTTAATTTTTATCGTGAAGGTTTTCGTGGGTTGTCAGCTGTCGAAAGGCTTCGCGAATAGAAGGGTATTGGTAAGCTTGATTTGTCAAAGGCAGTAATGGAGGATGTCAGATGAAAAAGGCAGTCGCTTGTTACCTCCTCAATTTTTCGTTAATGTTTTCTGTATTTAGTGGAGCGGTGTTGGCCGCTAGTCAGGAAGACGCGCTTAAGGCTTTTGAGAACAAAGATTTTGTGGAAGCTATACGAATACTGCGGCCACTTGCAGTCGGTGGTGATGCACAAGCGCAATACCGATTAGGCTACCTTTATGATGAGGGCCTTGGCGTTGCTCGTGATGCTGTGGAGGCGGTGAGGTGGTTTCAATTGTCTGCGGGGCAAGGTTTTGCACAAGCACAAAGCGTGTTAGGCGGCATGTATGACAGAGGGCGAGGTGTTGTGCAAGATTATGCAGAGTCGGTGAAGTGGTGGAAGTTGGCCGCAGCGCAAGGTCAAGCACAGGAGCAATTGAATTTAGGCCTCATGTATGACAGAGGGCGAGGTGTTGTGCAAGATTATGCAGAGGCGGTGAAGTGGTATAGGTTGGCGGCTGCACAAGGTAATGCGGTAGGGCAACACAATCTAGGCTTCATGTATGCCAACGGGCAAGGTGTTGTGCAAGATTATGCAGAAGCGGTGAAGTGGTTCAAGTTGGCAGCTGCACAAGGTTTTGCTGAAGCACAATTCATTCTAGGCGTCGCGTATGGCCATGGGCAAGGTGTTGTGCAAGATTATGCAGAAGCGGTGAAGTGGTTCAAGTTGGCAGCTGCACAAGGTCTTGCTGAAGCACAATACAATTTAGGTCAAATGTATCGCAAGGGGCAAGGTGTTGTGCAAGATTATGCGGAGGCGGTGAAGTGGTTCAAGTTGGCGGCGGCACAAGGTCTTGCTGAAGCACAATACATTTTGGGCAATAATTATTACAAAGGACAAGGTGTTGTGCAAGATTATGCGGAGGCGGTGAAGTGGTTCAAGTTGGCAGCGGCACAAGGTTATGCTATGGCACAAAACAATTTAGGCGTCGTGTATGAAAAAGGGCAAGGTGTTGTACAAGATCATGTACGTGCGCACATGTGGTGGAACTTGGCTGCGGTAAAAGGTAATGTCGATTCTGTAAAAAACAGAGATATAGTTGCGGCAGAGATGAATACACAGCAGATAGCAGAAGCACAAAAACTTGCACGGGAGTGCCAATCACGAAACTATCAGGACTGTAATTGAATTTTTTTGTAGCCCTTAAATATTTTCGGGGAAGATCTAGTGCCACTAAAAACAGGATTTAGGACGCCCCCACATGAAATCCATTCAGCCAAAACCGTCAAGGCTACCGATCCGCTGCACCCCTATCAATATCGTGTATCGGTGTTAGGCCTTTCCCTCAGCGGCGATTTGATCGCCATTCCGTCGATTCCGCCCAGCTGATACTCCGGTATAGCCCAGCACCGTAGCGTTCGTTAAATCCCGCCTGAACGCTTCCTGCGACGGCTTTTCATCCTATCCAGCAGTTCCTGCCGCTCTTTAGATTGGCGATCAAGCAGCGGTTGCCAACATGAGTCAAATACCCTCCCAGCGGCTTCAGAGCCATTGGTCGCGTCTACCCCGATCTTCAATAACCGAATACGTTGAAGGTCATGGGTGTTCTTGGTGATACGCTCTTTTGAGCGTTTGCCATGCTTAAAATTGGGAGCCGTTTCTCCGAAACGAAGAGTCTTCCGCTTAATGCTTGCTGCGCCACCGTGAGTAAAACAAACGGTCATACCTGTGCAAGCAATCCGGGAACACTGCTGCCAACCTGATGAGCGGCTTTTAGCCTTGCAACGAAGTTCGGGATGAAGTCTTAGACTTGGTAGCATAGGGTGAAGCCCAGTGAATTAAGTTCTTGCCATAAATTATTGCAATTACGCATGGTTAGCCTTAATAGTTGCTGAAAGCAGCGTTATAAGATTATGTGAAACATCGCATAAAAAACCTAGCGTGTATCGTATTGCTCCCAATGTGGCATGACATGGCTACGAATTCAAATTGCCGTACTTCATTCTTCGAATGTTGTAAAACTAGATACTAGAGGACTGGCGGTGAAGAGGCGCTGTCGTAGGAGTTGCCCCAGTCCGAATGTTCATCAGGCCATTGATCCTTTCCTATAGACGCACTTCCTTTCAGGTCATCTCGCCTCACATCATCTCTATTCATCTCAGTAGCTTTAGCACAGATTGAAGCTGTGCTTGAGTGGATTGACGCTTTGCGATGGCGATCCTGAGTTGCATGCCCGCCCTTTTTTCCAGCTTCTGCGCGGTTTCGCCGGTATGCGACAGACTCTGCCCGTTGACGTTCTAGTTCCGGACAAAGAAGCCGTGTTTCATCATTGGGTGAAGTACAAAACCAATAGATAACCCTTGGACTCAAAGATTTCGTAACAGTGTCTTCGTCTAGCTGGAGAATCCGGGATAGGTGTGCGGCATTCGCGGGAATGCTCCCGTTTACCCAAGTGGCATTGAGCATGGAGAATAGTAATCCCCGTTCTGAGGCTGACATCAAGGCGTATTGTTCAGTCGCCATCCAGTCTGACGAAAAGCATTGAAAATATGGGAGCGGACGCTTGTCAGCTTTAAGAGGTTCTTTGTAATCGAAATTCAATTGATATCTCCACAAAATAATCGCTAATTCAGGCTTGCGCCGAATTGATTAGAAAATCGGGTGCCAGACGAAATAATTATTTTGGCGTCGCAGAGCGACGATTTACTTCAGGCGCGGATGAACCGCGTTTTGATAGCGCTGTTTGTGGAGTGTGGCGAAAGCTTCGGCACAGCGTGTCCGAAGGTCGAATGCTTATTTAATCATAAACCGTAAGCGTAGGAAACAAAAAATAGTTCCGCAATAACGACTATGTTTACGCAACCATGTTGTCGATTTAATAAAATTAATACTGCGCTCTTATATACTTTGACAGCTACATCGTGTTTTCTACTAATAACAACAATAAATAATTGCTATGAAAATAGCTATGCTGATCATGTAATGATCTTAAATTACGGTGGGGCCGCGCTTGTGGGGGCCTTTGCATCGATTGGCGACAGGCAGACAAGGTGCAATGGGTTTTTCCGGAGGCTTTGTGAGCGTAAGGATTAGCCGCCGCAGCCTGGCCGTATTCGTTTGTCGCCAGCGTGGTTGAGTTAACCAAGCTTGCGCGCTAATTCTGCAGCAGACGGGTGATAGTACCTTTTTAACATCACTAAACTTTTATGCCCGGTCACCGCTGAAAGCTCAATTAGGTTGGGTAGCAACTTTGCCATCCTTGTGACCGCGGTGTGACGGATATCGTGGAAATGCACGTCCTCCAGACTGGCGCGTCGGGTTGCCTTCTTAAAAGCGGCTTCCAAGGCGCAAGTGGTTAATGGGATCACCCTACCCGTCAGGCTACGCGGGATGCTATCCAATAATTGGATGGCGGCGGTTGAGAGTGGCACAGATCGGCTTTCCCCATTCTTCGTATCTTGGAGGAAGGCGACGCGTTGGCCCATATTGATGTCAGCCCACCGAAGCGCCAGCAGTTCCCCGCGCCGCATGGCTGTCTGTAGGGCTAGTTCAAATGCCGGGAGCATCCAGATGCTGCGTCGGCCAGCAGGCTTTAACTCTTCCTTGATTCGACCGATTTCGGCGTCGGTCAGAATACGATTGCGCCCTTTTGGTGCCTTGGGTTTTCGCACCAACTCAACCGGATTGGGCATATTGATACGCCACTCTCGGCGGCTGTGGTTGATGATGGCTGAAATTGAGGCCAACTCTCTGATGACTGTTCCCGCTCCGACCTTGGCGAGTCTTTCGTCCCTGTAGGCGGCAATCTTTTCAGGGGTCAACGCGACCATGCTGTGGCGGGTCAGTGGGTGGCGTTTCAGCGCATTAAGCCGAATGAACTCGTCTTTGTAGCCTTTCAGGCCGGGCGCTACCTCTGCCAGATAACGTGTGATGATATCGGCGAAGGTTAGCCTTTCGGCTTCAGTGCGGCTTTGGTAGATGCCACGTTCAATTTCTACCTCAACTTGCCTTCCCCAGCGTTCGGCATCTTGGCGGGTTAAAAAGGACTTGCTGATGCTAGGTTGTCCTTTTCGGGCTACCCGTGCCTGCCATTTGTTATACCGAAGCCGCAAAGTTGCCATGTTCTATCCCTCATTAGGACAGAATTAGGCCCGTATCCGTTTTTGTAGCTTTTACCGCTAATTCTTAATGTGCAAATGTTAGCGTTCACTTGCCCCGCAGCCAATGACCTGATTTCCCGCCTTTTTTCTCGACCAGCTCAATGTCGAGCAGACGCATGCCACGATCGACCGCTTTACACATGTCGTAAATGGTCAGCAGGCCGGCGGAAACCGCGGTCAGCGCCTCCATTTCAACGCCGGTGCGGTCCAGCGTTGCCGTGGTTGCCGTGCAGACAACCGAAGTGCGTTTGCGATCGATCGAAAAATCGATGCTGATGCGGGTCAGCGCGATGGGGTGGGCGAGCGGAATCAGTTCCGCGGTGCGTTTGGCGCCCTGGATCGCGGCGATGCGCGCCACCCCCAGAACATCGCCTTTTTTTGCGCTGCCGCCGGTGATCATCGCCAGCGTTTTTTTCTGCATTTCAATGCGGCCGCGCGCCACCGCAACCCGCTCGGTCTGCGGTTTGGCGCCGACATCGACCATATGGGCCTGTCCGCGGGCGTCGAAATGGGTAAGTTTTTTCAAAATGGACTCCGGTATGGAAATGGCGGCGCCGCGGTGGCGCGGCGTTGTTTATGAACTTCATGCCGCTGGGTTTATCATAGCACTGTGAAAGCAATCCAAACCCTGCTGGCCTGTGCGCTGCTCGCGGTGTCTGCCGCGGTCGGGCAGAGCCTGCCCGATCTTGGCGATGTATCGCAAGGCGACATGACTCCGTTTCAGGAGCGCCGCCTCGGCGAAAGCATCATGCTCGAGGTGCGTGCCGATTCGTCCTATTCGGATGACACCGAGGTCACGGACTACCTCAATGCGATCGGTTACAAGCTGGTCGGGGCGAGCACCGATTCACGGCAGGAATTCAATTTTTTCCTCATGGTCGACCCGCAGGTGAACGCCTTTGCGCTGCCGGGCGGCTTTGTCGGTATCAACTCCGGTTTGATGTTGACCGCGCAAAGCGAATCGGAACTCGCCGGCGTGATGTCGCACGAAATCGGCCACGTCGTGCAGCGCCATTTTGCGCGCATGCTGTCGGCGCAAAAAGACACGCAGCTCGTGGCGCTGGCCGGACTTGCCATCGCTATTCTCGCGGCGCGGTCGAATTCTCAGGTCTCGCAGGCGGCGATGATCGGCACGCAGGCGGGCAGCGTCCAGAGTTCGCTGAACTTTACGCGCGCCAACGAGCAGGAGGCCGACCGCGTCGGTTTCCAGATTCTGGAAAAAGGCGGGTTTGACACTTCGGCGATGGCGATTTTTTTCGAGCGCATGCTGAACGCCACGCGCTTCTACCAGACCGCCGCACCGGCCTATCTGCGCACCCACCCGCTGACCACCAGCCGGATTTCGGACATGCAGAACCGGGCGCAGAACCTGCCCTACCGCCAGGTGCCGGATAGTCTTGAATTTCAATTGATGCGCGCAAAGCTGAAGGCCGGCCAGGACGGCCCTGCGGAGAGCGTAAAATTTTTTGAAGAAAGCCTGAAGGAGCGCAAGTACCTCAGTGAGGCCGCCAGTCGTTTCGGCCTGATCGAGGCGCTGGCGCGCTCGCGCGATTACGTGCGGGCGGCCAAAGAGCTGCAGATTCTGCGCAAGTCGTTGCCGTTGCACCCGGCGATCGAAACGCTGGCGGCGCGGTTGTCCGTTGCCACCGGCGACATTGGCGGCGCGCTGCGGGTCTATCGCGAAGCCTTGCGAAATTTCCCCGGTTACCGCGCACTGGTTTACAACTATGCAGATGCACTGTTGCGCGTCAATCAGCCGGAGGAGGCACTCAAGTTGATTGAAAGCCGCCTGCCTTATTCGGTGTCGGATTACCGGCTTTATCAGTTACAGGCGAAAGCCTATGCCGCTCTGAACAAGGGTATGCAGCAGCACCGGGCGCTCGCAGAGGCGAATTTCCGGCTCGGCAACGTGCGCACCGCGATCGAACAATTGCTGCTCGCGCAGAAGGCGGGCGACGGTGATTTTTACCTGCAGTCCAGCGTGGATGCGCGCCTGCGCGAATTGCGCGCTCTCGATAAAGACAATAAAAAAGACGGCCGCAAGTAACGTCAGGCCGCCAGTGGCCTGATCAATGTCATCAGCAAGCCGGCTGCACCGCAGACCGCTATTACCGTGATAACCCCTGCTTTATTGCGCCATATCGCCATAAACGCCGCCATTCCTATGGCGGCGGAGAACCAGTCGAACGCGCCGCCGAATCCCCGGGGCCAAAGCACGTGATAGGCGAAAAAAGCCGCCAGATTCAAAATCACACCGACCACCGCGGCAGTAATGCCCGTTAGCGGCGCCGTAAATTTCAGATTGCCATGCGTGGTTTCGATCAGCGGTGCGCCGAGAAAAATCATGATGAAGCTGGGCAGGAATGTGAAGTAGGTGACGACGATCGCTGCGGCGACGCCCGCCAGCGCCAGGTTGTCCGGGCCGAACAGCTGTTTGGTCCAGCCGCCGACAAAACCGATGAACGTGACAACCATGATGAGCGGTCCGGGTGTGGTTTCGCCAAGGGCAAGTCCGTCCATCATTTGCGCTGCGCTGAGCCACTGATACTGCTCGACGCCCCCCTGATAAACGTAAGGCAACACGGCGTATGCGCCGCCAAAAGTGAGCAACGCGGCTTTGGTGAAGAACCAGCCCATTTGCGAGAGCGTGTGTTCCCAGCCGAACGCGGCGATCAACAACGCCATGGGAACCGTCCACAGGATTGCGCCGATGAGGCAAACACGCGCGACGCGCGGCCAGCTGAACAGTGCGTGCGGCGGGGTCGGTGTTGCGTCATCAATGATGGCCGCCCCCGCGCTGTGCTTGCTCGTGCCGTGGCCGCCCCCGATCGCAAAATAGGCGGGGTAAAAACGCCCCCCCAGATAGCCGGTCAAACCGGCGCCGAGGACGATGTATGGAAACGGCAGGTTAAAGGCGAAAATCGCGATAAACGATACCGCTGCAATTGACCACAGCACGCCGTTTTTAAGCGCGCGGCTGCCAATGCGGTGCGCCGCAAACAGGACGATGGCAATGACCGCAGGCTTGATGCCCTGCAAAATGCCGGCGACTGCCGGCACGTTGCCGTAGCTCATGTAGACCCAGGACAAACCGATCAGTAAAAACAGCGACGGCAGCACAAACAGGGCGCCGGCGATTACGCCCCCCAGCGTCCGGTGCATCAGCCAGCCGATATAGGTGGCCAGCTGCTGCGCTTCCGGGCCGGGCAGCACCATGCAGTAGTTCAGCGCGTGCAGAAAGCGCTGTTCGGAGACCCAGCGCTTTTTCTCCACCAGATCGTGATGCATGATTGCGATCTGGCCGGTCGGCCCGCCGAAGCTGATGCAGCCCAGTTTCAGCCAATAAACGAAGGCCTCGGCCAGACTGACGGGCTCCGGCGGCGGCGTCTGTGTTGTCGTGGCTTCCATCGTGTAGTTCCCCCCTGCGGCGTCTGCCCATCCTTAGCAGACGCGCAAATATCCGGCTTTATGGTATTGTATTTACTTGATTATCGCGGCAGTTCGCTGGGCGGCTGGTTTTGGCTGGGACAATGATAAAAAAAATCGGCAAATACGAAATAATTCGTGAGTTGGGCAAAGGGGCGACCAGTTGCGTTTACGAGGCGCTTGATCCGTTCGTCAATCGCCACGTCGCTATCAAGGTCGTGTTTGCGGAGGCGCTCGGGGACAAGGAACACGGCAAGCGCTACCGCAAGCTGTTTCTGACCGAGGCCTCGCTCGCGGGAAAACTCTCCCATCCGCACATCGTCAGTATATATGACGCGGTGGCCGACGATGAGGCGAGTTACATTGTCATGGAGTACGTCGACGGCAGTACGCTCGAACAATACTCGCGGCCGGAACATCTGCTGCCGATTAACAAGGTCATCGAGATCGTCTTCAAGTGCACCAAGGCGCTCGATTATGCGGCCAAGCAGGGCGTGATTCACCGCGACATCAAGCCGGCCAATATCATGTTGTCCGGCGAGAACGACATCAAGATCACCGACTTCGGCGCGGCGCAGACCTCTGCCACCGAAACGACGCAGATCACCGGCATCGGTTCGCCGGCCTACATGTCGCCCGAGCAGGTCAAGGAGCAGCAGTTGTCGCACCAGACCGATATTTTCTCCCTCGGCGTGGTGCTCTATCAGATGCTCACCGGCAAACTGCCGTTCCAGGCCAATAACAATTACACGATGATCTATCAGATCATCAACGCACAGGCGCCGCGTCCGAGCGATTCGCGACCGGAGATTCCCCCGCAGCTTGATGTCATCGTAGCGCGCGCCCTGCAGAAAAACACCGCTGAGCGCTACCAGAGCTGGGAAGAGCTTTCTCGCGACCTCGTTGCGGTGTTCGGCAACCTGCAAAAGCCGGAAAAAAACATTCCGGACAGCGAAAAATTCAATGTCCTGCGCCAGATCACGTTTTTCAAGAACTTTGCCGACGTCGAGTTGTGGGAGGTGTTGCGCATCACGACCTGGCACAAGTTTCCGCCGAACCATACGGTGATCAAGGAGGGCGACATCGGAAAGTCGTTCTTCACCATCGCGGCGGGCGAGGTCAAGGTGACCAAACACGAGAAGCTGCTGAACG
Source organism: Chitinophaga pinensis (assembly GCA_943329075.2). GTDB lineage: Bacteria > Pseudomonadota > Gammaproteobacteria > Burkholderiales > SG8-41 > PALSA-1004. Next base: position 127,422 of record CALQCM020000005.1, read on the forward strand.
TGCTGCGGACGGGCGATTGCTTCGGCGAAATGGCCTATCTCGGCAAGAAACAGTTCCAGCGTTCGGCCAGCGTGATCTCCTCAACCGATGTCACGGTAATTGAAATCAAGTCCGAAGCACTGGCGCAGGCCAGCGAGATTGTGCGCCATCACTTCAACGGCGCGTTTCTCGAAATTCTGGTCGACCGTCTTTCCATGGCAAACACCCGCTTGTCGCAAATGCTTGCCGACAAAAATATCAGCGTGTTCTAGAAGTTTGCGTTTTGCGATTGCACGCGGAACGGCTTGCCCCGGGAATAGGCTGCCGCATAAAAACGATATGATTTTGCGGGCGGTTTGTCCGCCCGCTGGAGAACTTCATGAATTTTGACAAAGAACTCGATACCCGCGGCCTGAATTGTCCGCTGCCGATCCTGCGCACCAAAAAGTCGTTGACCGACATGCAATCGGGACAGGTGCTCAAGGTGCGTGCGACGGACCCGGGCTCCGTCAAGGATTTTCAGGCGTTTGCCAAGCAGACCGGTAATGAACTGCTCTCATCGGAAACGGTTGAGAGCGAATTCATATTTTTCATGAAGAAGAAGTAAGCGCCGGAACCCCGCCGGCGTTGCTATTGCGTCCCTTACATGGACGCGACCTGCGCACACATCGAGCGGCAAGGGCTTTTCGCCGGCCTATTCGGTCTTTCCCAGCTTGGCCAGTTGCGCGCGTAGCTTTTCCAGCGTGTCGTCGAATTGTGCCAGGCGCGCGCGTTCCTGCTCCACAACGGCTGGCGGTGCGCGATCGACGAAACTTGAATTCGCCAGTTTTTGCCGGGCTTTCTCAGCCTGACCTTCCTGTGCGCCAATTTCCTTTTGGATGCGCGCGAGTTCCGCTGCAACGTCGATTTCTATTTTCAACATCAACTTGTAATCGCCGACGATAGAGACCGGTGCGTCGGTGGCGGGCAAATCGTCGCCGACCAGTGTGACGCTCTCAAGCTTGCCCAGAAATTGCAGGAAAGGCACCAGCGGTTCGAGCACGCTGCGGTCACCGGCCACAATCAGTGGCGGGCGCTTGTCCGGACCAAGGCTCATTTCGCTGCGCAGCGAGCGGCAGGCCATGACCAGCGCCTTCAAGGTTTCTATTTGCGCCACCGCTACCGGATTGCGTTTCGTCGCATCGTGTTCGGGGTAGGGTTGCAGCATGATACTGGCGCCGGATTTCCCGGCGAGCGGCCCCACGGTCTGCCACAGTTCTTCCGTAATGAATGGAATGATCGGGTGGGCCAGCCGCAGCACGGCTTCAAGCACGCGCACCAGCGTGCGGCGTGTGGCGCGCTGTTGCGCATCATTGCCGGCGCCGATCTGCACTTTTGCCAGTTCGACATACCAGTCGCAGTACTCGTCCCAGACGAATTCATAAATCGCGCGCGCGGCATTGTCGAAGCGGTATTCGTTGAAGCCGTTTTCAACTTCCAGTTCGGCGTCCTGCAGTCGGCCGATGATCCACTGGTCGACCGCAGAATATTCAAGCGGCAGCGATTCGTCGAGACCGACATCCTTGCCGTCGCAATTCATCAGCACGAAGCGCGTGGCATTCCACAGCTTGTTGCAGAAGTTGCGATAGCCTTCGCAGCGGCTCAGGTCAAAATTCAGCGTGCGCGCAAAGGTGGCCTGCGAGGCGAACGTAAAGCGCAGCGCATCGACGCCGAACGCGGGTATCCCCTTGGGGTAGTTCTTGCGCACGTACTTGCCGATCTTTTCCTTGTGTTCGGCGCGCAGCAGGCCGACCGTCGATTTTTCGAGCAGGGCGTCGAATTCGATGCCGTCGATCAAGTCGAGCGGGTCTAGCGTGTTGCCCTTCGACTTCGACATTTTCTGGCCATCGGCGTCGCGCACGAGGGCGTTGATATAGACATGCCGGAACGGCACCTTGCCGGTGAAGTGCAGCGTCATCATGATCATCCGCGCGACCCAGAAGAAAATGATGTCGAAGCCGGTGACCAGCACCGATGACGGCAGGAAGACGTCGAGGTCTTTGTTTTTATCGGGCCAGCCGAGCGAGGTGAACGGCACCAGTGCCGACGAGAACCAGGTGTCGAGCACGTCTTCGTCGCGTTTGAGCGTGCCGTTGTAACCGTCGGCGGCAGCCTGCGCGCACGCTTCGGCTTCGCTGCGCGCGACGTAGATGCGCCCGTCCTCGGCGTACCAGGCGGGAATCTGATGGCCCCACCAGAGCTGGCGTGAAATGCACCAGTCCTGTATGTTTTCCAGCCACTGGTTGTAGGTCGTCGTCCAGTGCTCCGGATAAAACTTGACGTCGCCTTGGGCGACCGCAGCGAGGCCGTTTGTTGCCAGACCGTCCATGCGCACAAACCACTGGTCGGTCAGCATCGGCTCGACGATGACGCCGGTGCGGCCCGAACGCGGCACGCGCAGTTTGTATGGTTTCTCCGAGACGAGCAGTCCTTGGGCCTCAAGATCGGCAAGGATCTGTTTGCGTGCCGCGAAGCGCTCCAGCCCCTGATAGGCCACTGGCGCGTGTTCGTTGATTTTGGCCTCGAGCGTCATGACCGAAATCATGTCGAGGTGGTGGCGCTGGCCGACGGCGTAGTCATTGAAATCGTGAGCCGGCGTAATCTTTACGCAGCCGGTGCCGAATTCGCGGTCGACGTAGTCGTCGGCGATGACCGGAATGGTGCGGCCCGTCAGCGGCAGTTCGACGCGTTTGCCGACGAGTTGTGTAAAACGTTCGTCCTGCGGATTGACGGCGACGGCGACGTCGCCGAGCATGGTTTCCGGCCGCGTGGTGGCCACCACCAGTGAACCGCTGCCGTCGGCGAACGGATAACGGATCTCCCAGATCTTGCCGTCTTCCTCCTCGCTGTCGACCTCAAGGTCGGACACCGCGGTGCCCAGCACCGGGTCCCAGTTGACGAGACGCTTGCCGCGATAGATCAGGCCTTCTTCATGCAGGCGCACAAAGACTTCGGCGACGGCGCGCGACATGCGCTCGTCCATCGTGAAGTAGCCGGCGCGCTGGCCGTCACTGCTCGCGTAGTCCCAGTTGCCGGAGGCGCCGAGCCGGCGCATCTGCCGCGTGATGGTCGAGCCGGACTCCTGTTTCCATTCCCACACGCGCCGAATGAAGTTCTCGCGGGCGGCCGCAGGTGTTGCTCCCATCTGGTGGCGTGATTTGCCTTCGGCCTCTAGCTGGCGTTCGACCACGATCTGCGTCGCAATGCCGGCGTGATCGGTGCCGATCACCCAGTTGGTGTTGTGGCCGCGCATGCGGTGATAGCGGATCAGCGCGTCCATCAGCGTTTGCTGAAAGGCGTGGCCCATGTGCAGCGTGCCGGTCACGTTGGGTGGCGGCAGCTGTATGCAGTAGGCAGGTGCCGTGCTGTCGCCGGACTGCGCGAAGTAGCCGTTCTTTTCCCATTCGGGATACCAGCGGCTTTCAATCGCCTGCGGTTCGAAGCTTTTTGCGAGTTCCATCTTGGAGGGGGCTGTGGGTGTAAGGCCGGAGAGGCCGCGCATTATACCGGTGACAGCCGTCGTTGCCGCCGGTGAATCAACCGGTGGCGCGCTACTTGCAAGCGTTTCTGCAAGTGATGCCCGCACCATGGCGTCGATATCGGCAGTCAGATCGGCGCTGACTTTTTGCAGTGTAGGGCCGGTAGTGCCGGCATGTTTCACCGCCGGGGTCGGCGGGATTGCGTTGGCGATGCGCGTGCTGATGCCGGTCTGCAGGCGTTTTGCAACGGCCTGCTCGATTGCGGGGGCGGCAACCGGTTCCGCAATTGCCGCGACGATGTCGGTCAACGTTGGAATTTCGGCGGCATTGGCGTCACTGCCGACCGTTTCGGTCAGTGTCGGGACTGCTGCGGCCGGTGGCGGCGTTTGCGGTCTGCCGAGGCGATGACTGCCGAGCAGCGCGTTGGCGCGCCCGACCATTTCGTCGCCCCCCGACCAAACACTTTTGTCGTCGACGGCCATCGCCTACTGCGCGCGTTTGCTGAGATCGTGCGAGCGGATTTCGTAACCGCGGTCGCGATAGAACTTGAAGCGGTCGCGCGCCTGCCGGCGGTCCTCTTCATCAATGCTGACGATTTCGACCAGCCGCTGGAAACGGCTGAAGAATGACGGCAGTTCATGCCGCAGGTTGAGCAGCACGTCGTCATGCGCGGGGTCCGTGCCCTCGCAATCGACGATGATCGGCGTTACCGCGGCCAGTTTGTCTCCGGCGGTGCAATGCGGCACGAAGCCGATCGGCGGCGCCGCCCACAGCAGGCGGCTGAATTTCTGCCCGGCCTCGTGGTCGGCGCAGTAGGCCAGCACGCGCAGGCCGCGCGCGTATGCTTTCGCGCTGAGCGTACAGGCCGTCCTCAACTTGTCTTCGACGTGAAAGTAGAAGTCGATCTGTGTCATGCGCAGGCCAGGATGAGCATTAATGAATCAGGATCAGGACTTCGCCGCGCGCTTGATCAGGAATTGCGTCAGCAGCGGCACCGGGCGACCGGTCGAGCCTTTTGCCTTGCCGCTTTTCCAGGCGGTGCCGGCGATGTCGAGGTGCGCCCATTTGAATTTTTTCGTGAAGCGCGCGAGGTAACAGGCCGCCGTCACCGCGCCGGCAGGGCGGCCGCCGATGTTGGCGAAATCGGCGAAATTGCTTTGCAACTGCTCCTGATACTCTTCGTGCAGCGGCAGATGCCAGGCGCGGTCGCCGGACGTTTCACCCGCGGCGAGCACTTCGCGCGCGAGTGCGTCGTCGTTGGCAAACAAACCGCTGACGACGTGGCCCAGCGCGATCACACAGGCGCCGGTCAACGTTGCGATATCGATCACCGCCTGCGGTTTGTAACGCTCCGCGTAAGTCAGCGCATCGCACAGGATGAGCCGGCCTTCGGCGTCGGTATTGAGGATTTCGACGGTCTGCCCTGACATCGTGGTGACGATGTCGCCCGGTTTGGTGGCGCGTCCGCCGGGCATGTTTTCGGTCGCCGGCATGATGCCGACGACGTTGATGCGCAGTTTCATCTCGGCGATCGCCTTCAGCGTACCCAAAACGCTGGCAGCGCCGCACATGTCGAATTTCATCTCGTCCATTTCAGCGGCCGGTTTGAGCGAGATGCCACCGGTGTCGAAGGTGACGCCTTTGCCGACCAGCGCGACCGGGCGTTGGGCGGCCGGGCCGCCGCGGTATTCGACGATGATCAGCTTCGGTGGTTGCACGCTGCCGCGCGCCACCGACAGGAGCGCGCCCATGCCGAGTTTTTCCATCTGCGAAGTTTCGAGCACCGTCAGTTTCATGCGGTAGTGTTTCGCCAGATCGCGCGCCGCCGAGGCGAGATAAGTCGGTGTGCAGACATTGCCCGGCAGATTGCCCAGATCACGCGCAAGGCTGACGCCGTGCGCAATCGCCAGCCCCTGTTCCAGACCGGCTGCGGCGAGGCGCTGCGCGTTCTTGTCGTCGATGCCGAA
>CALQCM020000006.1 GCA_943329075.2 Chitinophaga pinensis
CTCCTTCCCCCCTTGTGGGGGAAGGCAGGGATGGGGGGACAGCTTACGCTTCACCCTCACCCCTGCCCTCTCCCATCAAGGGAGAGGGAGTTCTCTTTTGCGCCTTCCCCCACAAGGGGGAAGGGACCGTCTAACAAGCACCGCGAAAACTCTACTGCGGCTTATAAACCACCGGCGCCAGCGTGTTCTGATCGATCATCACATCGACGATCGCCGGCTTGCCGCTGGCGAACGCGCGCTGGATCGCGCCTTCGAGTTCCGCAGGCTTCGTCACATGCTCGCCATGCGCACCAAATACTTTAGCCAGCGCGCCGAAATCGGGGTTGTTGTAGTCCACAGCAAAGAAGCGTCCGCCGTAGTGTTCGTTTTGAAACGCGCGTTCGTTGCCAAGGCCCTGATCGTTGAACACCACATAGACGACGGGAATCTTTTCGCGCATTGCCGTTTCGAGTTCGCCGATATTGCACATGGCACCCATGTCGCCCGACGCGCACAGCACCGGGCGATCGGGCCGCGCGAGTTTGGCACCGAGCGCGATCGGGAACGAACCGCCGACCGAGGCCCAGTCGTCGATGCACATGAAGGTGCCCGGCTCCCAGCTCTTGAAATAGCTGCGCACATGTTTGCCGCCGTTGCCGGCATCGACCACACAGAGCCCGTTCTGTGGCAACACCTTGCGGATCATGTGGGCGACGAACTGCGACTGGATCGGCACCGCGCTGTGGTTGACCATGCCTTGCAGTTCGCCTTCCCACGCGGCGCGCGCCTGCGCAACGTCGACCCAGCATTTGGTGAGTTTGGCTTTGCTCACGCGTTCAGTCAGGCCAGCAATGAAGCTCGCCGTCGAACCGGTGACGCCGATGTCCACCGGAAAAACAATACCGATCTGGCCGGGCGCGCTGCTGTGATGCACGAGTTTGGCCTTCTCGCTGAAGATGCCGTACTTGTGCAGGGTCGAGAAGGTATCAATGTGCGCGCCGATGGCGATGATGAGATCGGCCTTGGGCACGATACGGTTGGCGCTGCCGAAACCGCTGCGGCCGAGTGGCCCCAAGGCCAGCGCGTGCGACGTCGGAAAGGCATCGGGTGAATACTGCAGCGCGCCGACCGGAATGCCGGTCTGCTCGGCGAGTTTCGCCATCGCGGCAGTGGCGTTTTCCCGAATGAGGCCGTGGCCGACGACAAACACCGGCTGCTTTGCCGCTTTCAATAATGCAAACACTGCATCGAGCTGCGCGGCATCGCAGGTCGGCAGCACGCTGTTGCGATATTTTTCCGGCGCGATGTCTTCGACAGTGGTTTGTTCGAGCAGGATTTCACTCGACGCTTCGATATGCGTCGGGCCCTGCGGTTCGGTCAACGCCACGCGAAAGGCCTTGCGCACCAGTTCCTGCACCTTGCCGACGTTCGGAATGCTGTAGGCCCATTTGGTGATCGGACGCATGAAGGTAGTCTGGTCCATGTCCTGCGTCGAGTCGCGTTCGCGCACCACACTTTCCTGCACGCCGCAGATACTAATCACCGGCACGTTGCCGCGATGCGCCGCGGCAATGCCGGTGGCGAGGTTGGTCACCCCCGGCCCTTCGGTCGCCGTGACGATGCCGGGTTTGCCCGAGGCCCGCGCATAACCGTAAGCCATGAAGGCCGCGCCCTGTTCGTGACGCGTGAGGATGAAGCGGATCTCGGGCGTGGCGCGCAGTTCGTCGAGAATCGCGAGGTTCTGTGTGCCGGGAATGCCGAAGACGTGATCGACTTTTTCGCGGAGCAAGGCGTCGACGAGCGCGCGAGCGCCGGTGGATTTTTTGGTCATTGTTGTTTCCTCGTTCAGACTTCTATTTGCGGCTTTTGAAAATCACCGCAATCGTTGCCCCTGCCGTCATTCCCGCGAAAGCGGGAATCCAGAAGGAAGAACCTGGATCCCCGCTTTCGCGGGGACGACGGTTATTGAAATTCGACCGTTCGCGCAAATCGTTGCGCGAGGGATGCAGTCAAATCTAACGCACTTTCAACACCAGCTTGCCGCGAAAATGCCGCCCCTTGCTCACCGCATTGGCTTTCGCCGCGTCGGCCAGCGCAAACGTCGTGATTTCCGGCACTTTCACCGCGCCGCTGGTGATCAGCGAGACGATGCGGTCGAGATGCGCGCGATCGCGGCCGACTTTCGGGCGCAGGCCTTTGACGTCGGTACGCGTGGTGGCAGGCGCGTTCGCACCCGAAGCGATGAAGGCCGCGCGGCCGCCCGGCTTCAGCACATCGTAGGCGTGCGTGGCGACATCACCGCCGACGGTATCGAACACCGCATCGATGTTCGACACCACTTTCGTGAAGTCGTCTTTGTTGTAATCGATGATCTGGTCGGGGCCGAGCGTTTGCAGATAGGCGTGGTTCGCCGCGCTTGCGGTGGTAATCACGCGCGCGCCGATGTGTTTGGCAATCTGAATGGCAAAACTCGCGACACCGCCGGCACCGCCCTGGATCAGGATGGTTTCGCCAGCTTTCAGTTGCAGCGTGTCTTCGACCGACACCAGCGCGGTCAGACCGATCAGCGCCACGGCGGCAGTTTCAACGTGTGTGAGCTTCGCCGGTTTCTTCGCGATAATAGCTTCGCGGATCGCGACTTTCTCCGCATAGGCCGCTTCAATGCCAACGTCGCAGACGCCGAACACTTCGTCGCCGATCTTGAAATCCTTCACGCCTTCGCCGAGTGCCGACACCACACCGGAGAAATCGCGTCCCGGGCTGTACGGCAGAAACCCGACCGGGCCGTAGGAACCGGCGACCACGCGCCAGTCGGCGCCGTTGACACTCGCCGCGTGCACATCAACCAGCACCTGGCCCGGGCCCGCGACGGGGTCTTTGTATTCGCCGTATTGCAGTTCTTCGGGGCCGCCGTGTTTGGTGAAAAATGCTGCTTTCATTTGCGCTTTCTCCTGTGGGAATTTTTTGCGTGGCGGAATGCTAGCACGCGGCGCGAGCGTTTGATCGCCGATGCGTATCACAGTCTGACGCTCGCGGCACACCCGATTGCGCGGTAGGGTGCGCACAGCGCACGCGTAACGGCCGTATACGGTGCGCGGTGCGCACCCTACAAGCTGCGGGAGTTTGGTTTTCTCCTTCCCCCCTTGTGGGGGAAGGTGGGGATGGGGGGACAGCTAACGCTTCCTTCCCCCCTTCCTGTCCTTCCCCCACAAGGGGGGAAGGGACGCACTAAAACGGCCCCCACGAATTGCAAATTTCACCGTGCTATCCTGCTAGCCGCAGCTAATGCGTGGCAACCAAGGGGGGCACCATGACGATCAAAAATACCGTGCTGTTGTTATTGCTCGCAGCGGCCTTGCCCGGCGCCTGGGCGCAAACCGCCTGGCCGAACAAGCCGGTGCGCATCGTCGTGCCGTTTCCGCCGGGCGGCAATACCGATGTTGTCGCGCGCCTGCTGGCGCCACGGCTGGCCGAGGAATACGGCCAGCAGTTCGTCGTCGATAACCGCGGCGGCGCCGGCGGCACGGTCGGCGCCGAGATCGTCGCGCGCGCCGCACCCGACGGCCTGACACTCATCGTCTGCGCCTCGACCTACGCGTCGAGTGCCGCGCTCTACAACCTGCCCTATGATCCGGTCGGCGGCATTGCGCCCATCGGACTGATCACTACCGGTCCGCTGATGCTGGCGGCAAGCCCCTCGGTGAAAGCGAACAATCTCAAAGAATTCGTCGAACTGCTGCGCGCAAAACCGCGCGGCATGGCGTTCGGCTCGTCGGGCACCGGCAGCGTGCCGCAACTCGCCACTGAGTTGATGCTGCAGATGACGAAGACCGAGGCGGTGCACGTGCCCTACAAGGGCGACACGCCGGCGATTGCCGATCTGATGGGCGGCCACATCCAGTTTTTGATGAGCTCACCACTGGCGATCATTCAGCAGATCAAGGCCGGCCGCCTGCGCGGCATCGGCGTCACCACCGAACAACGCTCGCAGGTGATGCCAGAATTGCCGGCAATTGGCGAGGCGGTGCCCGGTTACTCGACGACAACGTGGTTCGCGATGTGGGCGCCGGCCGGCACGCCGAAGGAAATCATCAACCGCCTCAACCAGTCGATCACGCGCTATGCGCAGCACCCGGATATCGCGTCACGCCTGCGCGCCGACGGCATGGAGCCCGCAGCCTCCACGCCGGAGGAATTTTCGCGCTTCATTGGCGAGGAAATTGCGAAATGGTCGAAGGTGGTGAAGGCCGGCAACATCAAGGTTGATTGACCGGCTGTGCAACGTTGCGGGACGCGTTCCCCTACGATCGCGTAGGGTGCGCACTGCGCACCATTCACCACCTGACCGCGTGCGCGGTGCGCACCCTACCAAGTCGCTTTGGGCTATTTTTTCAACGTCCGTGGATGCGGCCGCCGCTCTACCGCGCCGCTGCTCGTCACCCAATCAAGATATTCCTCTGCCGGTTTGCCGGCCATGCGATCAAGCAGCCAGTCGCCGGCGATGGCGTTGTATTTCGGCCCCAGCACCAGCGACGGCGAGCCGGAGAGTGCGTGGCGCTCGCCCTCGTAGACCACGATCGGCGACGGGCTGCCGCAGCGCGCAGCGAGATTGAGGGTGTGGACGATCGGCGAGAGTTCGTCTTTTTCACCAATGATGTTGAGCCAGGGCACCTTCATCTCACCGATCATCGGCCGCAGGTCCATCTTCGCGGCCATGCGATCGAACTCGGCTTCGTCATGCAGGTCGGTCATCCACATGAAACGCTTTTTGTAGGTCGGGCTCGCGCATTCGAAAATCATGTGGCAACCCGGTTCGTGGCAGCAGCGCTCGACGACGCAGCCCTTCATCTGCGGCTGCGTGATCGCCACCTGCGTCATCCAGTAGGAGCCGAAGCTCGTCGCGAAGCAGGCAATCTTGTCCGGGTCGACCTCGGGGCGCGAGAGCAAAAACTTCATCATTGCCTCGCCGGCCTGGATCCAGTTGTCTTCGGTGACATAAGCACCAAGCAGCGGCGCTTCGCCCTGCCCCGGGCCGTCAACGGCGAGCACAGCAAAACCGCGGCTGAGAAAACGCTCGCCATATTGCGCGACCTGCAGTTCCTTGCGCGAATCCATGCCGCCCGAGGCAAGGATGGTCGGCACGCGGCCGCCGCTGTAGCCCGGCGGCAGATGCAGCAGCGCCGGAATCTTCGCGTTGCCGAACGGAATCTGGAAGCGCTGCACCTTGTGCGGCGCGTAACGGATCCAGCCATCGTAGTTGGCGTTGAGGCGGTCGTAAATGCGCCGCAGTTCTTCATCGTCATCGCAAATTGCCCACGCCGCGGGTGTCAACATGATGGCGGCGGCGAAATAATCTTCGCGCGCGGTGACGAAGTGGCCCTTCTCTTCGGCCAGCTTTGCGGAGCGCTCGCGGCGCGCCGCGGCAGCCATGAAGGCCGGTGCGATGTCTTCATATTTTTTGATACGCGCCTTGGCCCAATTAAATTCCTGCGTGGCGTCGGTGCCGATCACGCGCAGCGTGTAACCGCTACGCGGCTGGTCCCAATCGATGTTCTCGGCGCGAATCACGGTGTCCAGCAGCCATTGCTGTTCGAACCAGCGCTTGGGCCCCCAGGTCGTGGCCTTGGCATGAATGCTCATCGGTGTGCTCTTTCAGTGGAGTTGTGAAAACGCAGGACGGCTCGGGGACCGTTCACTTTATTGATGCAGCTTTGCGGTAACACTAAAGCATGCGGTCGGCGAGCGTCAACCACTGGCCGCGCCGATTGCGCCGCGCCTTCTTGTGGCGTTGCATCGGACATGCTAGGTTAGCAAGCAAGAACAATAGCCATTCGCTGTAAGATTTGTCATTCCCGCGAAAGCGGGAATCCAGCTTTCAGGGAACCGGAAGCGCAATTCAATGCCTGGACTCCCGCTTTCGCGGGAGTGACGGTTACTTTCAAAGCAGTCACACAATTAATGCAAAAGCAGAATTTGAGGAACGGCACCATGTTCAGAATTTCAGTCGCGATTGCGACGATATTGGCTACGGGATTGGTTTCGGGAATTCCGGTTGCATTGAGCGCGCAATCTTCAGACGATGCCTCTGCCTATCCGGCGCGGCCAATCCGCATCATCGTGCCCTATCAAACCGGCGGCCTGCCCGATATCGCCGCGCGCCTGCTGGCGCCGCGCCTGACGGATATCTGGAAGCAACCGGTGGTGATCGACAACCGCACCGGTGCCGGCGGCATCATCGGCACGGAGATCGTGGCAAAAGCCAACCCTGACGGTTACACATTGGTATTCGTGTCCTCGGGCCATGTGGCGTTGCCGGCGGTGAATTCGCAGATCCCCTTTGATCCGCGCAAGGATTTCGCCGCGGTGGCGATGGGTGCGGTCGGCGCCTACTGTCTGGTGGTCGCGCCCTCGCTCGGCGTGAAATCGGTGAAAGAGCTCATCGCGCTCGCACAAAGCAAGCCGGGGCAACTTAATTTCGCCTCGGCCGGCATCGGCACCGGCACGCACTTTGCCGCCGAACTGTTTAGGGACCTCGCCAAAATCGATGCCTTACATATTGCCTTTCGCGGTATCCCCGATGGACTGACCGACACCATGGGCGGGCGCACACAGTTCTTCATGCCGCCGCTGGCCAGCGCTTCCGCACTGGCGAAAGACGGCAAACTGCTGATCCTCGCCGTATCGCGCCGCGTGCCCGGCTATGAAAGTATTCCGACGCTGTCAGAATCGGGCCTTGGCAAATTCAACTGGGACGCCTGGGGCGGCCTGCTGGCACCGGCGAAAACGCCGCGCGCGATCATCAACAAGCTCAATGCGGAAATCAACCGCATCCTGACGATACCGGAAGTGCGTCAGCGCGTTGTTGCACTCGGCGCCGACATCGTGCCACTGACGCCGGCCGAATTCGACAAGCTGATTGACGAACAGATCCAGATGACGACCTCGCTGGCCAAACGCGCGGGGATCAAGCCGCTGTAATCACCGCAATTCGGTGCCCCGCACGCGCGGCGCACCTGCTCACACACCAAAAATCAAAACATTTCGCACTGACCGCGCGGACAATCTTTGGGGGGAAACAATGGCAAGCAAGGAAGACCGACCGATCGCCGAACGAATCGAAGTACGCGACGGCATGCGCATTCACTGGGATACGCCGATCACCATGGACGACGGTGTGGTGCTGCGCGCCGATATTTTCCAGCCGCTTGATGATGGACACTACCCGGCCATCCTGACATACGGCCCCTATTCAAAAGGCCTCGCTTTTCAGGAAGGCAACAAAGGCAACTGGGAGATGCTCGTCAAACTGCATCCCGATGTCCTTGAGGGCTCGAGCAACAAATACCAGTGCTGGGAACTGGTTGATCCGGAGAAATGGGTGCCGGACGGGTACGTCTGCGTACGGGTCGATTCGCGCGGCACCGGTCATTCGCCGGGACACATCGATTTCTGGTCGCCGCGCGAAACCAAAGATCTGTATGAATGCATCGAGTGGTCTGCAGAGCAACCCTGGTGCAACGGCAAGGTCGGTCTGAATGGAATTTCGTACTATGCAATGAACTCGTGGCAGGTTGCCTGCCTCGAACCGCCGCACCTCGCTGCGATGGCCACATGGGAAGGTGCAGGAGATTTCTACCGTGATGCCACGCGCCACGGCGGCATCATGAGCATGTTCCTCTCCGACTGGGTGCCGCGCGCGGTCAAGCGTGTGCAGTTCGGCGTTGGTGAACGCGGCACGCGCAGTGTGGTTACCGGCGATCTGGTCGCGGGGCCGCCAACGCTGCCTGAAGCGGAGCTTGAAAAAAACCGCGTCGATATCGATGCGTGGATACTCGCACATCCTTTTGATGACTCAGAGCACCGCGCGCACTCGCCCGACTGGAGCCAGGTCAAGGTGCCGTTTCTGTCGGCCGCCAACTGGGGCGGCATGGGTCTGCATACCCGCGGCAATTTCGAGGGCTTTATACACGCGCCGGCGAAACAGAAATGGCTGGAAGCCCACGGCGGCGGCCACTGGGAAAGTTTCTACACGAAATACGGCGAGAACCTGCAGAAAAAATTCTTCGGTCATTTTCTCAAGGGTGAAGACACCGGTTGGGACAAACAACCGCCGGTTCTGCTGCAAGTGCGCCATCCGGACCGTTTCGTCGAGCGCGCTGAAAACGAATGGCCGCTGGCGCGCACACAGTGGACGAAGTACTACCTCAATCCGCAGGACTCGACCCTCTCGACCAAGGCGCCCGCCGCCAATACAAAACTCGATTACGAGACCATGGGCGACGGCCTGCTGTTCATGACGCCACCGCTGGAGAACGAAATCGAAATCACCGGCCCGGTCGCGGCGAAATTGTTTGTTTCGTCGAAAACGCGCGATGCCGACATCTTTCTGGTCTTGCGCGTGTTCGCACCCGACGGCAGCGAAGTCACCTTCCGCGGCTCCAACGACCCGCGCGTTCCCGTGGGCATTGGCTGGCTGCGCGCCTCGCACCGCAAACTCGATCCGCAAAGCAGCCTGCCTTACCGGCCGTGGCACACCCACGACGAAGCGCAACCACTCACGCCGGGCACACCGGTTGAGCTCGATGTCGAAATCTGGCCGACCTGCATAGTCGTGCCGGCCGGCTATCGTTTCGGCCTCGCGGTGCGCGGCAAGGACTATGTGCATCCCGGGCCGGAGATTTCGATACCCGGTGTGCTGTACACGTTGACCGGGGTCGGCCCTTTCCTGCACACCCACCCGAAAGACCGGCCGATGAAAATCTTCGGTGGCGTCAATACACTGCACTTCGATGCGAAGAATCAACCGTACGTGCTGTTGCCGATCATTCCGCCGAAATAGAGGGCACTATGAAACGAATCCTGCAATGCGCAACACTATTGTTTGCCGTCATCGGCACGGCGTTTGCCGCTGAATCCGATAACTATCCGGTGCGGCCGATCCGCTTCATCGTGCCGTTCCCTGCGGGCAGCGCGCCCGATCACATCGCGCGCATCGTCAGCACACATATGCAGCAGACACTCGGCCAGACCATCGTCATCGACAACCGGCCCGGTGCGCAAAGCGTGATCGGTGCGATCGAAGCGAAAAACGCCACACCCGACGGCTATACCGTGTTTGCGGGCAGCAATACGGCGATGGCGGCCAATCCAAGCCTTTTCAAAAAACTGTCTTACGATCCGCTCAATGATTTCACGCCGGTGGCACGTTTCATCACTTCGGCACTGATGCTGGTGGTGAAAGCCGATTTTCCGGCGCGCAATCTCACGGAGTTTGTCGCCTATGCCAAAGCGCGGCCGGGCCAGCTCTCCGCCGGCTATGCCTCGGCCGGCATGCAGGTGGGGCTTGCTGAACTGAAAACGCGCGCAGGCATTTCCGTCATTGAGGTGCCCTACAAAGGTGTGCCGCAGGCGGTGACCGATATTCTTGGTGGCCAAATCACCTTCACTTTCGCCGATTCTGCAGTGGCGATCACGCAGGCGCAGGGCGGACGCATCCGCGTGCTGGCCGTCACCACCAAAGCGCGTTCGACATTGGTTCCAGACCTGCCAGCGATGTCGGAAGAAATTCCCGGCTTCGACATCAGCGTGTGGAACGGCATCTTCGCGCGCACCGGAACACCGCGCGCGGTCATCGAAAAACTTCATGCGGCCGCGAACAAAGCCATCGCCGCGCCCGACGTCATTGCGAAACTCAACGCCGTCGGTCAGGAACCCGGGCCGATGAGCATTGAAGAATTCCGCGCCTTTCAGGTTGCTGAAATCAAAAAGTGGGCCGCGCAAATTAAACTTGCCGGGATACAGCCGGAGTAAGCGGCACGCTCGCCATGCCATCATCACCACGCAAGCGTATCGTCATTTTTTCCGGGCCGACGGCCACGGTGCAGAACACCGTCCCGCTGGTCACGAGCAACAAGGCGCGCGCGAAACACGGGCTGCCGCTGCTGAAACACGCCGATGGCACGCCGCTGCGTTCCGACGGCCTGCGGCCGCAACGACTCGCCGCACCGGTCACCGTTTACGTGCGTCAATTCAGCGCGCATCCGCTCGAACGCGACGCGGCGGAACTCTATGCGCAGCCCGATGGCTACATCGACGCCCAGGGAAACTTCAATCGTGCGCGCAGTAGTGCGGGCGACGTGCCGGTATACGAAGTCACACTGCAACCCGATGACGGCCTCTACCAATTGCCCTATATGGCGCGTCAGGCCGACGGCAAGGCCTGGGAGGATGACGCCGCGCATCCCGGCGCGCCGGAACATCTCGCGCGCCAGCCGTTTTATCCGGACGCCTCGCGGCTCTTCGAGGAAATCGATCGCTTCGGTCTCGGTGAGGTCAGCGGCCTGAACAATCTGCTCGCTGCGAAAGCCGATTACGATTTCCTGCGCGTTGTGCCCTCTGCGGGTTACAAAAAGGGCCTGCCGGCGGCGGAACGGACCGATCTCGGCGAGGGCGATATCGCGCCGGAACGCATGGGTCACGAGTTTTTCAACTACCGCCCCTTCCACCTGTGGCGCGATCCCCCGCGCGCCATGCTTGCACGGGTCGCGAATACCGTGCAGGCGGCGATGGACAGCGGCAAATACGCCGGTGCGATCTGGCTCGAAGGCAGTCCGAATATCGAAGAAACCCTGACGTGGATGAACCTGCTGATCGACACCACGCTACCGATCTGCGGCAACTCATCGCAGCGCCCGCACGGCAGCATCGGCAACGACGGCGACCACAATGTGGTTGATGCGGTGGAATGGATTTTGTCGGACGCATGGAAAGATACGGACGGCGGCAACGCCGCCGGCGTGGTTGCCGTGCTTGATCAGCTGATTTACGCGGCGCGCGACGTGCAGAAGGCGGACGCGCGTCCCGGCGGCTACACGGCCACCGGCGGACACGGCGGCATCATCGGCAGCATGGGACACGCGCCCGGCGGGCCGGTGTTGACCTACATTCCGGCACGTCGGCACACCCATCGCTCGGCGGTAAATTTGCGCCGTCTGCCGCAGACCGTTTCCGGCGTCAAACGCATCAATGGCGTCACGATGCCGGTCACCGTGCAAATCAAGGACGACACGGGCTGGCTGCTGCCATCAGCGCTGCCGCAAATCCGTTTTGCAAAGACTGCGCGTTATCTGCCGGACGGCGCGGAACTCGACGGCGACAATGAAGTCGAGATCCATGCGCGCATTGATAAAAATCTCGCGGAGGAACCGCTCGCCGGTTTTGTTGCGGAAGGTCAGGCCGGCAATGCCAAACTGGCACGGCCGCTGGATGCTGCATTAACGGAAGCGGTATTCAGCGGCATGCCGGTCGTGCGCGTGGGCCGTGGCAATGCCGAGGGCATCATTCCCCGCACCCGCGACGGACTGACCATCGGCGGCAACAACCTCACCGCCAACAAAGCACGAATTCTTCTGACCGCCTGCCTGCTGAAGTTCGGTGCGTTGCCGCCGGCCGCAGATGCAAAAAATCCGACGGCAGAGGAAATCAACGCAGTCAAACAGAAAGTCGCCGAGTATCAGGCGATCTTCGACACGCACTAAGCTTCGATTTAACCGGCCTTTTGTTTGACAAACGCGCCGGCGTTGCACCCCGCCACGCGCCCTGTCGCCAGCGCTGGCGCGAGTCCGCCCGCGTATTCGTAGTGGCTGATGTTGCCGACGTCACAGCCGGCGGCATACAAACCTTCGATCACCGTCTGCCGGTATTCAACGCCGATGCGTTTGACCTGCGAGTCTGAATCATCGAGCGCGCGTTCGGCCGGCACATTGGCGAGCACCGAACTGCTGGCGGTGCGCCGCACAACGCGGCCGTGGTTATCGATTGCGAGGCCGCCCATGGTAAACGTGATCGAGGCCTTCACCGCAATCGCGTAAAATGGCCCATGCACCAGCGGCAAGCGATGCAGTTTGCGCGGTGGCAACAAGTCATCGCCGCGACCGCTTTGCAGCAGTTGATTGAATTCGGTGAGTTCGCGCAACACACGCGGCTCGGGAATGCCGAAGGCAGAGAGTTTTTTGCACAGCTCTTCAATCGTGTCGGCCACCACCACCGGCGCGCCCGCTTTTTTGGCGCGATCGACAATCACGCGCGTCACCACTTTCGATGCGTGCATGTCTTTTGAATCATAGAGCTCGTGATCGATGATATAGAAGCCGCGGCCTTCGGGCTGATGGATCAGGCTTTGATTGAGCGTGTCTTCTGAACCGCCGATCGATTCATCGCAGAATCGTTCACCGCACAGATTGATCGCAACCGCTTTCTGCCCGTAGTGCTGGCTGACGTCGCGGAATTCCCATTTGGAGAAGCGCGCCGGCGGTGCCGCCAGCGCGTGGCCGTAAATGTTGTGCATGCCGGGTGACGCCGCGGCGCCGATCTGCGTGGCAGCGAGAAAGGCGTCACCTGTGCTCCACGGGTTGGAGCGCAGATAAAGATTGCTCGGGTTTTTCAGCACGTAGCGCGCGAGCAATTCGCTGTTGCCCTGAAAGCCCCCGGTGGCGAGCACTACCGCACGCGCCGCTTCGTCCGTGACGCGATCGTCGCGTGCGATGCGCACACCGCGGATGGCGCCATTGTCGGTAATCAGTGAATCTAGCGGCGACTCCAGACGCAAATCACCACCGAGCTCGACAAACCGCTTGCCGAGCGCTTCGATCGCCTGCGGCGGTTGCATCTGACGACCGAGCCCGAAGTCTTCATGACAGCGCTGATCGGGGCCGAGATCAACGCCCTGTGTCGCCAGCCAGGTGCGCGCGGCGTCAATGTTTTCGTGAATCATCCACTGGATCATCGCATCGCCGTTTGGAATGTCGGCGCGCATGCGATCGTAATCAGCGTAGGTCCAGATCATGCCGCCGGAGAGGATGGCGTTGCCGCCGAGTTCAGCGCCCTTCTCCAGCAGCGTGACCGGCACACCCGCTTCCAGCGCACTGATTGCCGCAGTGAGACCCGAGAGACCGCCGCCGCAGATGACGACGCGGTTTGCATCTACATGCTTGCTTGCCATTACAAAAGCCCTTTGTGCGTTGACGTCTTACTCGCGTTGAATACCGGCGTCCTTGATCAGCTTGATCATGCTGGCGACGTCTTGTTTGATCTGATTGTCGAACTCTTCGGGTGTGGTAGTGCGCGGTGTTGCGCCCTGCGACGCGAGGTTCTCCTTGACGTCCGGCAGCGCAAGCACGCGCACAATCTCCTTCGCCAGTTTGTCCTTGATCGGTTTCGGCGTATTGGCCGGCGCGAGCACGCCGTACCATGGGCTGAAATCAAAACCCGGCAGTCCCGCCTCGGCCAGCGCCGGCACATCGGGCAGCGCGGCAGTGCGATTTTTAGTGCCCACCGCCAGCGCAACGATTTTTTCCGCTTTGATCAACGACACGGCGGCAGTCAGCGATGCAAACACATATTGCACGCTGCCACCGATGGTACCGGTCAGTGCTTCAGCCATACCCTTGAACGGCACGTGCACGACCTTGATGCCTGCCGCGAGGTTGAAGAGTTCCGCATTGATGAAGGCCGAACTGCCAACGCCGGCCGATGCGTAATTCATCTGCCCCGATTTGGCTTTCGCCAGATCGATGAGTTCGCGCACCGTCTTTACGCGCAATGACGGCGCCACCACCAGCACCTGCGGCACGTCGGCGACGACGCTGATGCCGGCAAAATCCTTCAGCGTGTCGTAAGACAGCTTGGTGTGATAACCGGCGAGGAAGGCGTGGCCAATCGACACCATCACCAGCGCATAACCATCGGCCGGCGAACGCGCCAGCACTTCGGAGGCCAGAATGCCGGCGGCACCGGCACGGTTGTCGATGACCACACTCTGCCCGAGGCCGGTCGACATCTTCTGGCCGAGCAATCGCGCCAGCACATCGGTGCCACTGCCCGGCGGATAACCAACCAGCATGCGGATCGGTTTGGACGGATAGTTGTCCTGCGCAAACGCGGCGCCCGCGCACAACAACGCGCACGCCCCCACACTGACGATTCTGTTCGCCTTCATTGCTTCTCCTCCCTCGTTGGACTGCGCAGTCGCCATTGCGGCGCCGCCGTTTATTGTTTCAAACCGAACTTTTCAACCACCAGCTTTTCCGCAGCATACTGCTCGCGCACCCACTTCGTATAGTCCGCGGTATTGAGGTAACTCAGCACAAGGTCGTAACGTTCGACGGTCTTCAGAAACTCCGGATCGTCGAGCGCCTTGCGGAAGGCGTCGTGCAGGATTTTCACCACCTTCGGGTCCATGCCTTTGGGGCCGCCGATGCCGTACGATGAGCTCGCATTGACGTCATAGCCCTGCTCTTTCGAGGTTGGGATGTCGGGCCAGCGCTTCAGACGGTTGGAACCGAAGATGCCCAGCACGCGGATCTTGCCGCTATCCACCAGCGGTGCCCAGTGCACCGAACTCGCCGACACATCGATGTGGCCGCCGATCAGCGCATTCAGCATATCGCCGGAAACACGGATCGGCACGTGCACCAGCTTGATGCCGGCGCGCAGCGCCAGCTCTTCCATCGTCATGTGCATGGTCACACCCACGCCGGAGCTGGCGTAGGTGAGCTTGCCCTGGTTGGCCTTTGCGTCTTTGACGAAATCGGTGATGTTGCGGTACGGCGATTCATTACGCGCGATCAGTGCGTAGGTGTAATCGACGACGCGGATGATCCACGTGAAGTCGTTGATGACGTCGAACTCGGTTTTCTGGATGTGCGGGATGCGCAGGATGGGCTGCGGCATCTGCGACAACATATAGCCGTCGGACTTGCCGCTGTTCAACATGAGCGTCGGCGCCAGCGCGCCGCCGGCACCGGGCTTGTCTTCAACGACGATTTTCTTGCCGAGCGTTTTGCTGGCGGTATCGGCCAGTGCGCGCAACAG
Source organism: Chitinophaga pinensis (assembly GCA_943329075.2). Taxonomy (GTDB): domain Bacteria; phylum Pseudomonadota; class Gammaproteobacteria; order Burkholderiales; family SG8-41; genus PALSA-1004. Next base: position 14,851 of record CALQCM020000006.1, read on the forward strand.
CACGGCACTGCTGCTGCCGGGCGAATAGGCGTGCAGCAGCGTAATGTTTTTTTCCGGGAAGTTCTGCGCTGCCGCCGGCATCGCCGCCGCGCACAGCGCAAGTGCCGCAAGCCGCATAAACATGGCAATACGCGTTACGTTCGTTTTAATTTGCATGAGGTTTTCCGTTGAATTTACACCGCGCGCCATTTTACGGTGCGCGCAGGATGATCTTGCCGACCTGCGCGTTCGACAGCATGCGGTCGCGCGCCGCCGGCAGTGCGCCGAATTCGAACACCGTGTCGACCACCGGCACGATACGCCCGTCGGCCAGCCCCGGCAGAATGTCGCGGATCAAACCGCGCACCATCTGCGCGCGCTGCTCGGGCGTGGTGTGGCGGTTCGACACGCCGTAGAGTTCCCAGCGGTTGGCATGCAGTTGCGCGATGTCGATTTCGCATTTTGTCACGCCGTCGGTCGTGCTGACAGTGGCGAAGCGGCCCTGATAAGCGAGCGCGCGCAGGCATTCGCCGAAGAGGCTGCCGCCGACGCCGTTGACGATGACATTGGCACCCGCGCCGCCGGTGATTTTTTTCACCGCGTCGGCAAAATCGGCCTGGCGTGTGGCGATGCCCGCATCGAGCCCGAGGCGCTGCAGGCGGTCGAGCTTTTCGCGGGAACCCGACGTGCCGATAACGTGCGCGCCCAGCAGCTTCGCCGTCTGCATGCAGGCCACGCCGACGCCCGACGACACTGCGGTCGCCAGCAGCCATTCACCTTCCTTGATGCGACCGCGCCGGATCAGCATGTCGTGTGTAACAAGGAACACCAGCGGCACGCCGGCGGCCTGCTCCCAGCTCAGGCGGCGCGGCACCGGGATCACCTCGGCCTCGCTCATCACTGCGAATTCTGAAAAGCCGCCGCGCACGCGGCCCATCACGCGGTCGCCGGTCTTGATCTTGAGGATGCCGGAACCCACCGCGTAAACCTCGCCGGCCGCTTCCTGGCCGCCGATTTTTTCGCCGCCGCCCTTGCCGTGATGGTTCAGACTGAATTCACCGCGGTTCAGCGCCGCCGCGCGCACGCGCACAATGACTTCGCCGGCCGCCGGCCGCGGCTCGGGCACATCGCGCATTTCGAGCACGAGTTGTGCGTTGTCTGTTTTGATCCACCAGCTGTTCATTGCTGCTCCACCGTTGTTCTTTTGCGCATACGCGGAAATGCATGCCAGTTTTGCATAGAGGTTAAACCAGAAGCGGGATGGGGGGAAGGCGGTGCGCGCGTCCGCGCAGTCGCGCATCGGGCAATGGACAAATAAAAACGCCACCCGAAAGTGGCGTTTTCATCTTCAGCAGAATGCAATCAGGTACCGCGCCCCCACAACCCGCAATAGCGCCGCGCAATCAGCGGCAACCCCGCCGCGTAGCCCGGCCAGCTCTGGTATTTCGACATCTTCAGTTCTTTCTCTGCCGGCTCCCAGCATTTGCCGTCCTGCGCCATGGTCTTCATCTCGGCCGACGCATCCTGCAGCAGTTGCAACTGGTCTTCCGCGTCCTTCTTGCTGCCAAGGCGGTCGTTGACGCCCGGGTGGCCGGGAATCAGGCGCTCCCAATCGAGTGCCAATACTTTTTTGATGAACTGCTCGGCTTCAAGCGGATAAAAGTCGATCATGCCGCGGCCCGGCACCTGGCCGACCGGTATGGTGTCGACCACAAAAATGATCTTCTCTTTCGGCAGGTTCATCACCAGCGTCGAGTCGGAATGGTTAAGCCCCAGGTACCACAACTCAAGCGTGGTACCGCCGAGTTTGATGATGCGGCCCTTGTCGCTCACCGATTCGTCGGGCAGCACGGTGTGCGGGTCCTTCAGCACCGAGAGCCTTTCCTTGACGCGTTGGTGCGCGATGATTTTCGCACCCGCATCCTTGAACGCCTTGCCGCCGGCGATATGGTCGAAATGGTGATGGCTGTAAATCAAATATTTGATCGGCTTGTCGGTGACCTTGCGGATTTCGTTGACGTAGTCCTGGCCGCCGGTCGGGCGACCATAGGCAACCGGGTCGGTGGCAATGACGCCATCCCTGGTCACCACGAACATCGCCTGGTGTCCGCCGTTGCGGAACACGTAGACGTTGTCGGTACCCTCGACCTTGGTAGTCGCAATTTGCGGACGCGCGGGTGCTTGTGCCTGCGCCCCTAACGACAGCGCAACAAGTGCTGCCCCGGCAATACAAGATGCAGTGCGTAACATGATTTCTCCCCGATCAAAATGTTATGTAAACAGGATGGTCAGAACCGGCGCTATTCCATCATGCGCGCCGGCAGGGCGCAAGAAAAACCCCTATTCCAGCATGGCTATCGGCCGCATCACGGCTTCATCAGCAGTTTGCCCATGACCTTGCCCGATTCAAACACACGGTGCGCGCGCGGCGCCTCGGCCAGTGGAATACGATCGTAGATCGGCACCCGGATTTTGCCTTCGTGCAGCAGGCGAATCAGATCGAGCGTGCCGCGCGCGCGCAATTCCGGCCAATCGTCCAGCGTGTGCATGGTGAAGTAGCGAAACGCGCCGCTGCGCCACGGCGGCCGGTGGATGGACTCGATGATGTTGCCGCTGGCCATGCCTTCGAGCTGGCCGTAGAGCATCAGGAGACCAAAGCGTTCGAGGCATTTGAACAGCGTCGTCACCTGCGGGCCGCCAACGCAATCCATGATGATATCGACGCCACGACCGCCGGTGAGCCGCAGGGTTTCCTCGATCACATTCGACTGCGTGCGGTCGATGATCTCGTCGGCACCCTGTGCGCGCACGAAGGCCGCGCGCTCTGCGGAACTGGTCACCGCAATCACGCGCTTGCCGTAAACACGCGCCAGTTGCACCAGCGCCGAACCGACACCGCCGGCCGCTGCGAGCACCAGCACCGATTCGTATTGCAAGCCCTTCAAAGCGGAATTCAGCAGGTGCCACGCAACCTGATAATTGGCGAGCCCCGCGACCTCGTCAAGGTCAACGCCATCGGGCACCGGATAAATGCGGTTTTCCGGGCCGGTAATGTATTCGGCGTAACAATTGGCGCGCTCCTTGAACTCGCGCGCACAGACAAATACTTTTTGGCCCACGCGCAGTTGGCTGCAACCGCTGCCGGTTTCGACCACGGTGCCGCTCATTTCGATGCCGGGCACCAGCGGCAGCGGCGGCATCCACGCATACACGCCCTGCCGCACCAGCGTCTCCGGCATGCAGACGCCAATGGCATGCGCCTTCACCAGCACTTCGCCGGGGCCGGCCTTGGGCGTCGGCAGTTCGACGTATTTCAGAACGTCCGGTCCGCCGGTTTCGGTCATCTGCACGGCTTTCATGTCGCCGCTTTCATCTCAAAACGCACCGCAATCGCGGCACTGGCGATCACCGCCAGATCGTGACTGCCTTCTGCCGGCACGTCGAGTCCGCCCTTGACCACCTTCACTGTGACCTGCCCGTGCGGCAGGCTCGCCTTGACTGCGGCGGCATCCACTTTGGCCGGCTCCTGCACGCCGATGGTGACTTCGACCTGCATCTCTTTCGCGTTGAGTCCCAGCGAACGGATAAACGCCAGCGACGAATGATGCAGCGCGTCCTGCACAGCGCGCAACGCGGCCTTGGTGTAGTCCCCGCCGTGCAAATCATTGCCGGCGCCCATTTCAAGTATGAATCGCTTGAGCGGCATGGTGTTCCCTTAGATGTCGAGGCGGACAATCGCCGCCGCGTGCGCCAGCACGGTCGAACCGGTGCCGGCGTCATTAAAAATCTCCAGCCCGCCTTCGTACACTTTTACGGTGCCGGTGCCGTGCGGCAGGACCTTCAACACCTCGGCCTTGTCGACGAGATCGGGCTTCGGCACGCCGATCAGCACCTCCACCACCATCGAGTCGACCGGTTTGCCGACGGCGTCGGCCACGTTGAGCGAGTTGTGCCACAGCGCATCGCGCAAGGCGCGCACCGCCGCCTTGGTGTAATCCGCGCCGCGGATGTCCGTGCCCATGCCGATTTCGATCGCCATGCGTTTCATGGTCATGCTCTATGCCCTTTGTCTTCGCAACAAACACTCTTACGAAAAAATACGCGTTCAAACGCGCGTACCGCCGCATCGCCCGGTGAATGCAAACCGGCGCTGCGGCGGCCTTATGCCTATGGAACTTATGCCAACGGAACCCGCGCTCAGGTATTGCCGAGAAACGGCGCCACCTTGCGTTTGTATCCGGCCAGCGCCTCCGTGATTTTATAGCGTGACGGAAACACAAACGAGATGTGCTTCTGCACCAGCGCATCGCGCACATATTTTTCGATCGGCATGCCCTGCACCACACCCATGCCGCCGAACAGTTCCATCCCCTGCTCGGTGAGGCGCTGCACAGCGGTGCCGGTAAATGCAGTCGCCATCATCTCGTAGGGCTTGGCTTCGACGGTGCCGTCGGCAAACGCTTCGGGATGGTCTTTTGCCCACGCAGCAGTCCAGATCAAACGCCGCGCCGCCTCCAGATTCATGGCCATGTCGGCGATATAGAGCCCGACCGCCTGATGCTGGATAACGGGTTTGCCGCCGGACACCCGCTCCTGCGTGTATTTGATGGTTTCTTCCAGTGCCGCACGGCCGAGACCGAGGGTGATTGCAGCGATGGTGACGTGCGTGCCGATGTCGGTGCGGCCCGGCGGATTGGGCGCGAGGATGAAACCCTTCGGCACGCGCACGTTGTCGAAAAAGATTTCCGCGTTGTCACCGATGCGGCGGCCGATCTTCGACATCGGATGACGCACCATGCCCGGCGAATCGCCCTCGACCAGAAAGGCGCGCGCGCCGGCGGGTGTTTGCGCCATGACCACCAGCAGCTTCGCCAGATAACCGACGGTCTGAAAATTCTTTGCCCCGTTAAGCAGCCACGAGCCGTCGGGCTGCTCGACCGCGCGCGTCTTGAAGCGCGCCGCCTCCGGTGTCTCGGTGAAATAGTCAAAACCCAGATCGGTATCGGGCTCGTGGATGGCGACCGTGGTGAAGTAGAGATCGTCATTGAGGAACTTCGGCAGGAAATAGGCGCGCTGCTCCGGCGTCATGCGCAGTTCGAACCAGTCGCGCGCGCGCCGCGCGGTGAGCATGTAGTAATACGCCGTGCCGATATCGCCGGCGGCGAGCTCCTCGGCGATCAGGCAGGCCGTCAAATGATCGGACGCACCGGCACCGCCGTTTTCCTCGCTCAGCGCAAAGGTGCGAAAACCGAGCTTGGAACCCTTTTTCAGCACCTCCCAGGGAATACGGTCCTCCCAGTTCGACTTCTTGTCGAGCTCCAGCGCGACGGGCTTGATCTCGTTCTCGGCGAACTCGCGCGCCAGATCACGATAGGCCCTCTGCTCGTCACTAAGTCTGATGTCAAACATCCCGATCTCCCTTTTCTTTGATGTGGTGGTTGAATGTGTTTATCGTGTTCGCCGCGGCCGGCAACGCCGCCGCCGGCAATGCCGCGAATCCGCAAATGGGTCACTGCATCATAACAATCAAATCAATCGGCGCGGATATTCGCCTCACGGATGAAGGCGCCGAATTTCTCGCGATCGCGCTGCTGGATGGCGGCGAATTCATCGGGCGGCATGGTCGCCACTTCCGCCGCGAAAGTGGCGAGCACCGCGCGCGCTTCGGGCGTCTGCATGATGCGGCCGATTTCGCGATTGAGCCGCAGCACGATGTCGCGCGACACACCGGCCGGCGCGTAAACGCCGAACAGCGCGTCGCCTTCGACGTCGATGCCCGCCTCGGCCAGTGTCGGCGTATCGGGAAACTGCGCCGAGCGCTGCGCCGCGACAACGCCGATGATGCGCAGTTTCTCACTTTTGACGTGCGGCACCGTCAAGCCCGAATCAAACGCAAAATCGATCTGATAGCCGAGCAGCGACGTCAGCAGTTCGGCCGCGCCCTTGTACGGAATATGCGTCGCCTGCGTCTTGGTGGCGCGCAGCAGCCGCTCGGCATGGATATGCAGCGTGCTGCCGCTGCCGACCGACCCGTAATTGAGTTTGCCGGGATTGGCGCGCATATAGTTGACTAGTTCCTGCGTGGTTTTCACCGGCAGCGTCGGCCGCACCACCAGAATGGTAATGATGCGTCCCATCGGCCCAATCGGCGCGAGATCGCGGCCGACGTCGAAACTCAGCTTGTAGAGATGCGGCCCGACCACGATCGGACTGCCGGAGGACGCCAGCAGCGTGTAACCATCGGGCGCCGCGCGCGCCACCACTTCCATGCCGACATTGCCGCCGGCGCCGCCGCGATTTTCAATTACCACCGGCTGGCCAAGCGCCTCGGAGAGTTTCTGCGTCCACGCGCGCGCCATCATGTCGGTGGTGCCGCCGGCCGGAAAATTAACGACGACGCGAATGGTTTTCGCCGGCCACGGCTGCGCCTGCGCGCACAAGGCAAAAACGGAAAAGCACAGCACAACGAGCAACCGCACGATTGACAGCATGATTTCCTCCAGGGAGTCCAGCACCATGATCGGGCGCCCGCTTCATCGCGTCGGGCTGTCCGCACACATCGAATTTTCGGTTAGCTTCCACTGTCACGCGGCGCACGTCAAGTGTGGTTGCCCTGACGCCGCGCTATCGTTAGGATAGGCGCACAAAAATGCCGCCGCGAACCCCGCATCGTGCAACGCGCCCACAGGAGGATCGATGCAACATCTGCGAAACATGGCCTTCGCCTGCGCGCTGCTGGCGGGCACGGCCGCGGCACAAAGTTATCCGGCGCGGCCGGTGCGCATCATCATTCCGTTTTCCGCGGGTGGTGCGACCGATGTCGTGTTCCGCATCCTTGCGCCGCATCTGTCGGAAACGCTCGGACAAACGGTCGTCATCGACAACCGGCCCGGCGGCGCGGCGATCATCGGCATGGACCTCGCGCTAAAGTCGCCGCCGGACGGCTACACGCTGGGTGTCGCCAACGTGTCCTTCGGCGTCAATCCCTCGCTGTTTGCAAAAATGCCTTTCGACAGCGAGAAGGACATCGCCCCCGTCAGCCTTGTCGCCATGGTGCCGATGGTGCTGGCGGTACATCCTTCGGTGCCGGTGCGTTCGGTGAAAGAACTCATCGCGCTCGCCAAGGCGAAACCCGGCGGACTCAACTACGCGTCGGCCGGCAATGCGAGCGCCGGCCACCTCGCCATGGAACTGCTCAAATACATGACCGCCATCGACATCGTGCACATTGCGTTCAAGGGCGGCGGGCCGCAGGTCATCTCTGCGGTGAGCGGCGAGACCGCGATTATTTTCACCACCGTGCCGGCGTCGATCCAGCACCTGCGTGCCGGCCGTCTGGTCGGGCTTGGCGTAAGCACGGCGAAACGCGACCCTGCACTGCCCGAGGTGCCGGCGATCGCCGAAGCCGGCGTGCCGGGTTACGAATTCTATGAATGGCAGGGCCTCGTTGCTCCCGCCGGCACGCCAGCCGCTGTCGTCAGCCGCCTGCATCGGGAAATCACGCGCACGCTTGAAATCGCCGACGTGAAGAAACGCATCGCCGGTGTCGGCGCACACGAAGTCGGCGGCACGCCGGAGGAACTCGCCGCCTTCATCAAAAAAGAAATCGCGACGTGGGCCAAGGTGGTGAAGACCGCCGGCATCCGCACCGACTGAGGAAAGCACATCATGGATCAGCGCATCAGACGCGTCGTCACCGGCCACGACGCGGACGGCAAAGCCGTCGTCATTGCCGATGGTTATGCAACGGCAGTAAAAACCGTGCCGCAGTGGCCGGGCCTTGTTTCAACCGACATCTGGAAAACCGATGCAATGCCGGTCAGGCTCGCCAAAGACGAGCCCGATCCGACGAATGCACCGCGCCAGTTGCACCCGGCACCCAACGGCACCACCTTCCGCATTTCAATCGTGCCGCCGGAATCGGACTTCGTACGCAACCTCGACGCCGCGCAATCGCAGGCGCTGTTCGGCGGCGTCGGCAACGCCGATGCCTCAACGCACGGTCGCGGCGGCCGCCATCCGCTGATGCACCGCACTGAAACACTCGATTACGCCGTGGTGCTCGAAGGCGAAATCACCATGCTGCTCGACGACAGCGAAATCAATCTGAAAGCCGGCGATGTGGTGATTCAGCGCGGCACCAATCACGCCTGGAGCAACCGCTCGGGCAAACCGGTGCGCATGCTCTACATCCTGATCGACGGCAAACTCGACCCGGAACTGGCCGCCGCGCTCGGCAACGCGCACGCCTGATCAGTTTGCCGCTGCGTGGGCCGGCGTGTGCGCAGCGTTGTAGGGAATGCCACCGTTCTGCACCACGCGATAACGGTCGGCCAGTGAAGGGGCCAGCGGCCGCCGGTGCGCATCATCCACCGCGATCCACATGCGCAGCAGATGGCGCTCGCGGCCGGGCCCCTCGAAATCAACATAGGCCTCGCGTGCATGCAGCATGATGTGATTGTTGATGAGCTGCATGTCACCCTCCTCGAACGACATCGACAGCATGAACTCGGGCCGGTTGGCGATTTCCTGCACACAGACGAGCGCTTCGCGTTGAATGGCCGTCGGCTTGTATTGTTCGCCGAAGCGCACCGCCGAATCGTAATATGGGAGGCTGCAGATGCGCGTGGTGATGCGGCCTTGCTCCTCGCTGAACATCGGCAGCGAGAACCACGGCGCTGCGCCGGCCGGCTCTTCGCCGCGCCAGTCGAGATGAAAGGTGCCGTAGAGTTCAGCGAGCAGATCGGGCCGCTCGTCGAGCAATATGTTGTGGACGGTCAGCGCGCTGACCAGCTTGCTGGCACCTCCGGATTTCGCGGTGCGCAGGCAAAAAAGGCCCAGCAGATCGACCGGCAGCATGTCGGTGTGAAAGTCCATGCGCATGTTGGTCTGATAGGCGCGCGTGTTCGAGTCGCTGATGCTGCCACCCTCGTCACGCACATGGCCGAGCAGATGGCCGCGCGCGTTCTGCGACACCGGTTTGCCCAGATGCATGCCAAGTCCCCAGTAGACGAGTTCGCAATCGGCGTCGCTGTAACGCGCGCGCGGAAAACCGCGCATCAGCATGAAACCGCGGCCGTTTTCGACTTCGTCGCGTATGTCCGCCAACACCGACGCCACGGTCGGCAGTGGAAACTGCGCCGCGGTGAACGGGATTTTCAATCCGGCATGCTTGACCAACGCGAGCGCAGCGTCGATTTCGGTAATCTGCGCGTCGTTGAGCCGGTATATCCAGTCGGTCTGTTGCTGGAGCCGCGGGCCGATCCATGCGGCGCGTTCCTCGATACGTCGGCGATTCGGGGTTACCATAGTTACTCTCCGTTTACTCTTGTGAAATGCCGGCGGCCTTCACCACCGCCGCCCACTTCACGGTTTCCGCGCGCAGGAAGGTGTTGAATTCCTCCGGCGTGCTGGCGACGATTTCGGCGCCGTCGACCGCCAGTTTCTCGCGAATGTCGTTCATGCGCAGAATGGCGACGATTTCTTTCTGCAACCGCGTCAGTATATCTGTTGGCGTCGCTGCCGGCGCCATCATTGCCGTCCACTGCACTGCCTCATAACCGGCGAGCCCCGATTCGGCGACCGCCGGAATGTCGGGCAGCGACGACACCCGTGCCGCCGAACTGATGGCGAGTATGCGCAGCTTGCCGGCGCGCGCGTTCGGCAGCACGAGCTGCATGCTGCTGGTGGCAATCAGCGCGGTGCGCCCGGCAATGGTTTCAATCAGGCCCGGCAGCGTGCCTTTATACGGGATGTGCACGAGCTTGATCTGCGCCATGTGCGCCAGGAGCTCGATCACCAGATGCGGATTGGTGCCGTGGCCCGACGAGGCGTAGAGAATTTCGTTCGGCCGCGCCTTCGCAAACGCAATCAGTTCGCGGATGTTCTTCGCCGGCATCGACGGATGCACAGAAATCAGGTTAGGCACGTAATGCGTCTGCGTGATGGGCGCAAAGTCACGCAGCACGTCGTAGGGTAACTTCTTGTAGGTCGCCGGCGTGATGGCCAGCGTCGACGGACTCATTAACAACGTATAACCATCGGCGGGTGCCTTGGCAACGAGATCGGTGCCGATGATGGTGCCGGCACCGGGACGGATATCGACGACGACCTGTCTGCCCCAGCGTTTGGTCAATTCAAATGCGATCAAACGTGCACCGACATCGCTCGGCCCGCCCGGCGCAGTGGGCACGACGATGCGGATCGGGCGGTTCGGATAAACCTCCTGCGCCTGCACAGATGCGCCGCTCGCCGCCAGTAACAACAGCGCGATGGAGCATCGACAACGTATACGCGTCGCGAAATGCATCGTATCCCTCCTCCAACGGCTGCCGCGCCCATGCTCTGCGGCATGTGACGCGGCCCTTGCTGTTGCTGCTACGCCATGAATTTAACTTCAGGTGCCGGCGTGACTTCCATGTCGGTCAGCGCGATGACTTCCTCTACCGTGAATCCGGGTGCGACTTCAAGCAGCGTGAATTTGCCGTTTTCCCATTTGAGCAATGCGAGATCGGTAACCACGTAGCTGACGCAAGCCTGCCCCGTCAGCGGATAGCTGCACTGCTTCTTCAACTTCGGCCGCCCCTTGCTGTCGCAGTGCTCCATCACGATGATGAGTTCGGTGCGGCCCGAAATCAGGTCCATGGCGCCGCCGATGCCGCCGCGCTTGGCGTCGTGCACACTCCAGTTGGCGACACTGCCGGTCTGGTCGACTTCATAGGCGCCCAGAATGACGGTGTCGATGTGACCGCCGCGCGCCATCTCAAACGAAGTCACCGAATCAAAGAACGAGGCCCCCGGCACCAGTTCGATGTACTGGCCGCTGGCGTTGTACATATCGGGATCGACCTGATCGCCGGACACCATCTTGCCGTAACCGAGCACGCCGTTCTCGGCATGCAGCACGACGTCGCGGCCCTCGAGAAAATTCGACACCATGGTCGGAATGCCGGTGCCCAGATTGACGTAGCTGCCCTCGCGCACAACCGCCGCGGCGCGTTTGGCGATGCCCTCGCGCGTCAATGCCGGTTTGCCGGCGTATTCGCGCGGTTTGTCGGCCGGACGACGTTTGGATTGCGGCGTCTGTTTCGCATCAAATGGATAGGTGCTCTTCACCACGCGCGCGACAAAAATGCCCGGCAGGTTGACGAGTTCCGGCGGGATGCCACCGACTTCGACGATCTCGTCGACTTCGACGATGGCGACGCGTGCCGCCTTGGCAAACGCCGGACTGAGGTTCTGGCTGCCGCCGCGAAACTGCACATTGCCGGCGCGGTCGGCACGGTGCGCGCGCAGCAGCGCGTAATCGATTTTGATCGCGTGTTCGAGCACGTAACGGCGGCCGTCGAACTCGCGCACCTCCTTGCCCTTTTCGAGTTCGGTGCCGGCGACGGTGGCTGAATAAAATGCGGGAATGCCGGCACCGCCGGCGCGGCAGCGCTCGACCAGCGTGCCCTGCGGCACCAGTTCGACCTCCATCTCGCCGGAGACAATCTGGTCTTCGGTGGCGGTCGGCATGCCGGGCCGCGTGGTGAACGCCGCAATGAGTTTTTTGATCTGCTTGTTCTCGGCAAGGATCTGACCGCGCAATTCGCCCGGCGCGCCCATCGAGTTGCAGACCAGTGTCAGGTTCTTCGTGCCCTTGTCACGCAATGCGGTGATCATGCTCAGTGCAAAACGGTGTCCGACGCTGAAGCCGCCAAGAGCAACGGTGTCACCCTCTTTGAGGTCGGCCAGTGCTTCCTGCGGTGATGCAACTACCTTGTCCATGCTGTTTCTCTCTCCATGATTGATGCTGACCTGCATTCGATTGCGCGCTCTGCGGCTGCGCTCTGAACTTGAATAATAACAGGCGGCGGCGCAATCTTTTGCGCTGTCGTTACTCCATTTCGAATTTGACGCGCTGCGCGAGCTTTGCCATCGCCTCATATTCGGCCGCCAGCGCGGTGGTGAATTCGGCAACGCTACCGCCGACCGCCTCTGCGCCGTTGTCCGCGATGCGTTCGCGCACCTCGGGTATCGAAAGAACGGCGGCGATTTCCTTGTTCAGGCGCGCAATGATGGCCGCCGGCGTTCCGGCCGGCGCGACAATGCCGATCCAGGTCAGGTGACTGTAGCCGGGAACGCCGGATTCTGCGGCGGTCGGCACCTCCGGAAAAGAGGGCCAGCGTTTGACCGACGTCATTGCCACCGGACGCAGCAGACCGCCTCGAATCTGCGTGATCACCGACGGCAGCGCCGCCATGGCCAGCGGCGTCTGCCCGCCCATCACGTCCTGGTTGGCCTGGGCGGCGACCTTGTAGGGCACGTGCGTGATATCAATGCCCGCGGCAGACTTGAAGATTTCCATCGCGATGTTGGTCGGTGAGCCGTTGCCGGCGCTGCCGTAGACAAGATTGCCGGGCGCCGCTTTCGCCGCAGCGATCAAGTCTTTCACCGTGCGAAAATTCGTTTTCGGATGCGCAATGATCACCGACGGCGCGCGCGTCAGTTCGATGACCGGCAGGAAATCGCGGCGCGGATCGTAGCCGGTGTTGCGGTAGATGAACGGGTTGATGTTGTAGCTGTTGGTGGTTTCGAGCAGCGTGTAGCCGTCGGCCGGCGCCTTCAGCACTGAAACCGTGCCAATGTTGCCGGCTGCGCCAGGACGGTTTTCGACCACGATCTGGCGGCCGAGGTTTTTCGCCAGCCGGTCGGCGACGATGCGGCCGATCACGTCGAGTCCGCCGCCGGCGCCAAAGCAGATCACCAGCAATACCGGCTTGCTCGGATAGTCGCCCTGCGCCTGTGCCGGTGCAGCGCAAAGCAGACCGAGTGCTCCGGCGACCCCCGTCAGTTGTTTGATTGATGGAACCACCTGTAGCCCTCCCGGTTGTCGGTCGTCCTCTTGAGTTTACAACGCTTCACCGCCGCCGGTCGGGCGCTGGAGCAGGCACCCAACCATTACGCCCGGCGGCGCGCAGCCGCCGCCAAAACGGTCATCGCACCGTAATGCTTTAGAGTGGCCGCGGCTTTATACTCGCTGCTGCCGGCGCGGTGTTGCGACCGGCACTCCACGTATTCAGGAACCGACATGCTTGTTAACTGCTTCGCCTATGAGGATGGCAAACGGCTCGCCGACCATATCGCGCCCGTCGATATCGGCACTTATCTCAACCGCCCGGAATGTTTCGTCTGGGTGGCGCTGAAAGATCCAGAGCCCGAGGAATTCGCGGGCCTGCAGGAACAGTTCAACCTGCATGAACTCGCCGTCGAGGACGCCAGCCACGGCCACCAGCGGCCGAAGGTCGAGGAATACGGCGACTCGGTGTTCGTCGTGCTGCATATGATCGAAATCGTCGATGACGAGTTGATGGTCGGCGAGGTCGACGTCTTTGCCGGCCCCAACTATGTTTTGTCGGTGCGCAGCCGCGCGGAAAAAGGTTTTACCGAAGTGCGCGCGCGCTGCGAGCGCGAACCCGAGCTGCTGCAACTCGGCGCCGGCTTCGTGCTCTATGCGCTGATGGACGCGGTGGTCGACCGCTATTTCCCTATTGTGGACACGCTAGAAACCGAACTCGAACGTCTCGAAGAACGCATGTTCAGCGGCGGCGCGGCGCGCGCCAACATCGAGGACATGTATGCATTGAAACAAAAGCTGATGGTGTTGAAGCACGCCGTCGGCCCGTTGCTCGAAGGTGTGGGCAAACTGCACGGCGGGCGCGTGCCGCAGCTGTGCGGCGGCACGCAGGAGTACTATCGCGACGTTTACGACCACCTGATGCGGTTAAACCAGACCATCGATTCGCTGCGCGACATGGTGACCACCGCGCTGTCGGTCAACCTCTCGCTGATCACGGTGTCCGAAAACGAAACCACCAAACGCCTTGCCGCCTGTGCCGCCCTCGTGGCCGTGCCGACGCTGATCGCCGGCATCTACGGCATGAATTTCGAACAGATGCCGGAATTAAAGTGGGCCTTCGGTTATCCGCTCGCCCTCGGCATCATGACAGTCATCGACCTGTATTTGTTTTACAAGTTCCGCAAATCCGGCTGGCTTTAAACGCAGCGCACGCGGCCACGCCTACAACCCCGGGGAGAACCGTTTGGACCGCAGCCTTCACATCACCTGGTACGACCTGCCTGAACAGTACGGCGGCGCGCATCTCGACTGGCTGCACGGCAGTTTCATGCCGCGCCAGCTGCAAAAGCCCGGCGTATTGTGGGCCGCGCATTACGAATGCGAGCACACACCCGACCCCGTGCACAAAATATTGTCGTACGCGGACGAAGCGGTGCCCACCGGCAACGACTACATCCTGCTGTTCGGCGCCGCGACCGCGCATGCCTTCGCGCCACCGGCGCCGGGCCGCAGCGACAGCAGCGTGACCGATGCTGATCGCGCCATGCTCGCGCAGCGCCGCGAAACGCGCATCAACATCTTCACCGAGGAGGCCTGCGTCGACGGCCCCGCCGCCGCGCAACGCCAGCGTGGTGCGGAACTGGGTTCGTGCATCCAGCTCGGCAGTTTCAACACACGCAGTATTGCGGATGAAGACGGCCTGATGGCCTGGTACGCGCATAACCGGCTGCCCGGACTGGCGATCACCCCCGGCTGCGTCGGCGTGCGCAAGATGGTGTCGGTCGCCGGCTGGGCCAAACACGGCGTGCTCTACGAATTCACCTCGAAGGCAGAGCGTGAAAAACATTTCCGCGCCTGTGAAAACGCCGACCCCGCAATGGCGGCATGGACCGACAGCCTGCGCCGTTCGCTGATTCACGCGCCCGGTTCGGCGAATGTCGCTTATCGCATCTGGCCGCCGGTAAACTAGCTGCGCATGCGCATCCGCATCAGAAACTGTTTCCTGCGCACATTGCCCGCCATTGCGTGGCTGTGCGCTGCGGCACCGCTGCACGCGCAGGACAAACCCGCTGACTATCCGCTGCGGCCGGTGCGCGTGATCGTCGGCATCGGGCCCGGCGGCGGTCTCGATCTGATGACACGGTTGGGCGCGCAGAAAATCGCCGAGGGCTGGAACCAGTCGGTGATTGTCGATAACCGTCCCGGCGGCGGCACGGTGATCGGCATGGACATGGTGTCCGCGGCCGCGCCTGACGGCTACACGTTGCTGGGCGCTTCGGAAACACTGATGCTCAACGGTGTCCTTGGCCGCGCCACCTACGATATCCGCAAAGCGTTTATTCCCATCGTGCAAATCTGTTCGCAGAACTTCGCGCTGGTCGTCACGCCGTCAATCCCGGTGAAATCGGTGCGCGAACTGGTCGAATATGCAAAAGCAAAAGCCGGCGCGCTGGTCTACGGCTCGCAGGGCCTCGGCACCACCGGCCATCTGGCGATGGAACATTTCAAACTGCTCAGCGGTACCGACATCGTGCACGTACCGTACAAAAGTGCCGGTGCCGCGCTCGTCGAAGTCATAGGCAATCAGGTGCAGTTGATGTTTGCCAGCACCGTTTCAGCGACACAACATATCCGCAGTGGCCGTCTGCGCGCCATTGCCACCTCGGGGCTGCGCCGCGCGCCCAACCTGCCCGATCTGCCGACCGTCGCCGAGAGCGGCTACGCCGGCTTTGACTGGGGTAACAGCTACAACCTGCTGGCGCCGGCCGGCACGCCGTCGCACATCGTGCGCGCCATCAATGCAGTCGTGCGCAAGGGCGTTAACACGCCGGAAACCATCAAGGCGCTGGCCGCCGAGGGCTCGGAACCAGCGGCAGCGATGACGCCTGACGAGTTCAAAAGCAAGTTCAACACCGATTACGCACGGCTGGAAAAGTTGATCAAAAGCATCAACGTGCGCATTCAGTAGGCCTGGCAACACGCCCCCGCCGCTGCCGGTTGACGCAGATCAACACTGCACCGCAACGGCGGTAGCAGCATGAATCTCATGAGCAGAATTTCGCGCGGACATGAACGCGGTCGCGCCATGCCACGAAATCCACAACGGATTTCCATGGGGATTCATGATGAGCGCCTCAAACTCCGGTCTTGGCAAAACCCGGCTTTACTGGAAAATCCCCGGCCTCTACTGGATTGCAAGGGGAGCGCAGCCGGGACGGGGTTGAATGCTGCCCTGTTCCGGCGTTGCGTTATGCCGTGAGGTGCTGCGCGTCGAAACCCAGGGATGGAAAAGGGTGCTCGGCGCTTTTGATTCACCGCAGGCATGCGGCGCAATGCGCTTCGCTTATTGCGCCCTACCGGCTGGATTGCAAGGGGAGCGCAGCCGGGACGGGGTTGAATGCTGCCCCGTCCCGGCGTTGCGTTGTTGCGTATTGATCCGCGTCTTACAAGGTGCTTCTTGCAGGCGAGTCGCCTGCGCCACTAAACGCGGGGCAAAAAAAGCGGGCTTGCGCCCGCTTTTGTTCCGACCACTACTTCACCCGGATTATTCGTCCAGCCCGTAGTGAATACGGCGATAGGGCAGCGTGACCACGCTACGCGAAATGCGCACGTCGATCAACATCGGCCCCGGCTTGGCCACCCACTCCGCAGCAGCCTTGCGCACATCCTCGACGCTTTTCGCCATCACGCCGCGGGCGCCATAACCGCGCGCCACCGCGCCGAGATCCGGCGTCGGTATCGTCGAGGTCTCCGCGTTCATCTTGTGCGCTTCGAGTTTGTAATACTCGGCGCCGAGCATTTCGTTGTTCTGCACCACAATCAGCAGCGGCACTTTGTGGCGCACCATGGTGTCGAGCTCATTGAGATGCATCATGGTGCTGGCATCGCCATCGACCAGCATCGCCGGCTTGTTGCCGGTGGACATCACCGCACCGATCGCGGCCGGCAGCATCTGGCCGATACAGCCGTAAAAATGGCCGGGCATCACAACCTCGCGACGGCGCCGGAACAGGATGTTCGAAAAGCCGGCGGTGTGGCCGCTGCCGGTATACAGGCTGATGTTTTCCGGCACGGCTTCGTCGAGCGCGAGGACGACCTGGCGCGGATCGGCGGTGCCTTCCTCGATCTTGTATTCATGACGATCTTCCCACGCGTTGCCCAGGCGCTCACGCACCTCACCCGTGCGGTAACCGGTCTGCTTGAAGTTGCGCTTGGCAAGCACGCCTTCGAGCGCCTCGGTGCCGATCTTCGCATCGGCTTGCATGTAGAGATCGGCAGCGCGCGTACCGTGCAGCATCACGTGCTGCTTGGAATCGATGTGAATGAACTTGGCGTTGTCGTACAGGTAACCGTGCTCTGTCGTGTAGCGGTTAAGGCTGGCGCCAACGGCGACCACGCAGTCGGATTCTTCGCACAGTTGCATCGCTGTCTTCGTCGCATAGGTGCCCGACACGCCGAGATGGAAGTCGTCCTCTGAGAGCCAGGTCTTCGCCATCAGCGTGGTGATGATCAACGCACCGGAACGCTCGGCGAGTTTTTTCACCGCATCGCCCGCCCCGGACCACATCGCACCGCGACCGACCAGTATGATCGGGTGCTTGGCCTTGCACAGCATGTCGGCGGCGCGTTCGAGCACGTCCGGATCCGGCCGCACCTGGCGCGACGGCATCAGGGTGTCGGAGGTGACATAGGGATCGTCGTCCTCGAACTCCTGCTGCTGGATGTCCATCGGTGCGCTCAGCATCACCGGCTTCGAATTGAGTTTGGCGAGATAGAAGGCCTTGCGCACCACCTCGTCGGCGGTTTCCGCAGAGGCCAGGCGCACGAACTGCGTTTCGCAGGCGGCGGCGAACGGCGCCTGTTCCATGCGCTGGTTGTATTCATCGTCGTTGGTCGGATGCTCGCCGACGAAGGCAACCACCGGCGACGACGCGCGCGAGGCGGTGATCAGCGCGGTGGCCAGTTGCGACACGCCGGGGCCGCAGGTGGCGGTGGCGCAGGAAGGTTGGTGGGTCAAACGCGACCAACCATCGGCCATGCCGAGGCCGGCGCCCTCGTGGCGCACTTCAACGTCGGTGGCGCCGAGTTTGATCATCTCGTTCAGCCAATACATGTTGCCGTCGCCCATGATACCGAACGTGTGCGTGATGCCTTCAGCCCTGAATGCGCGGGCCATGCGTTGATACACCTTCATCGTGCTCCTCCCTTTATTTTGCTGCTGATCATTGTAAAATTCACAACGCCCCTGCCCCTCACCCCGCCCTCTCCCGGCGGGAGAGGGCGAGTACTGCCTGATTCGCCTTGCGAATCAGGTTCGATCAACTTGCCGTTTTCAATTCCGCGCAGCGCGCCGCCAGCCGCTCGGAAAAGTCCGCGGTCATTTTTTTGACCACCATGCCCGCCCCCGCCTCGACCACCGAAGACAGGCGACCGGAAATTTCGACTTCCGCTTTCAGAGCGATGGTCGAACCGGGCGGCTCGGCCTGCGGCAATACCTTGAATGTCATCTTTGCGTTGAAACGCGTGCCGCCCTGATTGTCCTTGCCGCGCGAACTGACATGACCGGTCATCGTCGGCGCATCGAGTTCGAGACCGACGCGCGCCTTGAAGGCAACCTTCGCCGGGCCGAACTTGACCAGGATGCCGGCGTCGAAGCTGCCGTCTTCGTGGTGTTCGCCGAGCGAGGCGCCCGGCACGCAGCCGACGACCGCTTCTGGATTCGACAGCAGTTCCCACACCGCCTGCGGCGCGGCCGGCGCATAGACCTGTTCGTTGACTTCAATCATGTTCGGGGGGGCTTGTGGTTATGTTGCTTTGTAATTATTTTGTCGCACCACCCGCCGGGGGCGGGCGGCACGAAAGTTCCGCCCTGCGGGCGCCGTCCGATATTATGCTACGGTCTCGATGATTCGTCAGGAACTTGAATAATGTACGGGCAACCACTGTGAACTCGCCGTCCGCCGCCGCGCGGCTCGCCGCGGCCGCACTGCTTGCACTGAGCTTCGCCGGCTGCGGCCCCCTGCGCGAACTGATTGCGCCAACGGCCCCCGCCATGACCGGCGAATGGGCGGCGTTGCTCGAAGAATTGCGCGCATACGAACGCAGCATCGGCTTCGAGCCGACCGCCAATTTCACGGGGGCCGGCAAGGACCAGGCCTCGTTCCATTATTGCGGCCGCGTTTCTCAGCAGCTGCTGCCGTGGTCTTATGAAGATCCGGCGATCGCATGGAGCACCGCCGCCAGCGAAAGCGAATGCCGCGCCGGTGCTGCCGCTGACGACGACATCTATTTCCGCACGCTGGAAGCGCAGGGCGAATCGGAGACACCGGTCACCAGCGCCATGCTTGCCGGCAAACTGGACCGTTTCGTCTATCTGGTTATTCACGAGGATTGCCACGATCAGTTCGCGCTGCCTTACGGCGTCGAAGAAGCACTCTGCGATTTTCTGACGCACCAGGCGATGAGCGCGTTTGCCGAACAGAAATATCCGGCGGGCTCGCGTGAACGACGCTCGATCCGCCGCTATGCCGAAACGCAGGGCGTGCTGGCGCTGGCTACGATCGAATGGTACTCCCGCGTGGAAACGCTCTATGCGCGGCGCCAGCGCGGCGAAATCAATGCGGAGTTGTTGTTGCGCGAACGCGCGTCGCTGTTCGAGGCCGCCGAAAAACCGCTTGGCTTCGGCCACGGCGAACTCAACAACATCAGTCTCGCCAGCAACATGACCTACAGCCGCTATTACCCGCAGATCGGCGATGCCTACGCGATGCACGGGCGCGATCTCGCGCGCACCATCGCCGTCTTCCGCCGGCTCGACGCCGCCAAACCGGCGGCGGCAGCGGTGCAGAAAAAGCTCGGCATCGAAGACGCACGCAGCATCGAATCGCTGCGTGCTTATGAAGATGCGGTGATGGCAACGTTGCGCGCCGCCCTGCGCAACAGCAGCCGCGGCGCGGATTCCCTTTAAACGACAGTCAGGCCGCAGGCCGCGCGCCAGACGCCGGCAGCATCACGCTCGAGCTGCGCGATACCCGCCGCAGCGGGGTTTGCGGCACGCGTGAAATCGAGCCGGTGCACGCGCAAATCATGCGCCGGATGCGTGACCAGATAAGACAGATGCGGCACGTCACCCTGCGCGGCCGCAGGCGCTACCGTCACCAACACGAAACGTCCATCGGCGTCGGTGGTGGTGCGCACCGGCGCGGCGCCGGCATGCCAGGCCTCGACAATCGCGCCGGCCAGCGGCTGGCAATCCGTGCCGAGCACGCGCCCGGACAACACCAGTTTCTGCCCCGCGCCATCGAGGCCGAAGGCGCCCGGTTCGTTCTGCGTCGCCGACACGATCCCGCCGCCGCAGCGCGCGGCCAGCGCACCGGCCGGCGCGAGTACGCCTGCAGCACCTGCAACCAGCAGTTGCCTGCGCTTGATGGAAATGCCCTTGCTCAGGCTGACGTGGCCGGTTTTCACTGTATTCACTGAAATCTCCTCATGAGTCCGGGCTGGGCGCCCGTGTTTTGCGCGGACGTCCCGCCGCGCTGTGTGCGCCATCATACGCCGGCTTTCACGCCGGGTGAATGATTGCCGTTGACGCGGCCTTCGACTAATATGACCGGCGACGGTTACGACGGGCGCGCGGCACACGCGTCCAGTCATCCGGCGGCGTATACGCCACGCCAGCCTCCGCAATAACAATTCAAACCAGTGTGCCCAATGACTTGACGAGGGGAAAACCATGAAACTGCTCTGCTTTAACGACTATCGCATCGGTGTGCTCAAGGGCGCCAACGTGGTGGATATCACCGCGGTCATCCAGAACATTCCGCACAACGGCCCGGGCGACCTGATGAACCGCATGATCGAGCGCTTTGCCGACGTGCGCGCGCGCATCGACGCGGCGGTTACCGCCGGCAGCGGTCTGCCGGTCGCACAGGTGAAGCTGCGCCCGCCGTTGCCCAAACCCGTCAACATCGAATGCATGGCGGTCAATTACATGGAAGACGGCACGCGCGCCGCACCGGCGCCGATCAACGCCTTTCACAAGTCGCCGAGCTGCCTGATCGCGCACGGCGAGACCATGGTGCTGCCTGACATTCCTGCGACGATTTTCGAAGGTGAAGCGGAATTGGCACTGGTCATCGGCAAGGCCTGCAGCAACGTGCCGGCGTCGAAAGCGATGGACTATATATTCGGCTATCTCAATTTCATCGACGGCTCGGCGCGCGGCGTCATTCCCGAGGGCAACAGCTTCTACCAGATGAAATCGCGCCAGACCTTCGCGCCGATCGGGCCCTATCTGATCACCGCCGACGAAGTCAAAGACCCGCACAATATCCAGGTCAAGCTGTGGGTCAACGGCACGCTCAAACAGAATTACAACACCTCCGACATGGCGCACAAGATCCCGCGCTGCATCGAGTGGATGTCGCAGATCCACGATCTGGAGCCGGGCGACATACTCGCCACCGGCACCAACCACCGCGGGCTGTCGGCCTTCATGGACGGCGACACGGTCGATCTCGAATGCGAGGGCATGGGCAAGCTGACGATCAAGGTGCGCGACGACTTGAAACGCAGCTGGGCGCGCGAAACGCGGCTCGACCGCGAACAGAAAGGCCTCAAGGGCACGACGCCGCAACTGACCGGCAAGTACGCCAAGGCTTAAACGCAGATACAGCCCAAACGGCAGTGCAAAACGGCGGCGCAATTTTTTGCACCGCCGTTTTTTTGTCAGCGCGCCACCGTCTGGTCGGGGAAAAACTCGCGCAGCATGTATTCCTCAAGGTAGGTGTTGTCGCGCTGGCGCGCCGAGAGCTTGACAACGCGGCCGTGCGACTCCCAGTTGAAATCCTCGCTTTCATATTCGCGGATCAGCGTGATCATCTTGCGCACCACCGCGATCCTGATGTCGCTGTTGTTGCCTCTGCTGATTTCAAGGATCTGCAGGGTCTTGCGCTTAATCTCGCGGTTCCAGCCATAGAAGGCGACATCGGCGTCATTCATGCTGATGCGCCGGATCTGAAACACGCCGCCACCGGCGGCAGGGTCATAACCGAAGACCGCCTGTTTCGGCGCGAGGTTGGCCGAAGTGATGCGCTTCGCACGCTCGGCCTCGGTTTCGGTCGCGGCAGATGCAACCATGCCGGGAGACGACGGCTGCGGCGACGTCGCTTCGCGTGCGCGGCGGCGCGCTTCTACGAGCGCCGAGAAGTCTTCGGCCGGCGGCCTCGGCGGCGGTGCCGTTTCCACCGGTGGCGTCGGTGTGAGCGTCGGTGTCGGCGCCACCGGGGGCTTGTTGATCGCCAGCACCGGCGGCGCGGTGGCGCGCGATGGCCGTTGCGGCCGCTCGATCACACGCGGCACGGCGGCGGGCGGCGGTTCCGGCGGCGGCGCCTGCGCGCCGGGCGGCGGCGCCAGACGCACTGCCAGCGATCCGCTGTTTTTGCCCTGCTCGGGCTCATCGAGCGTCAGATGACGCAGGTTTACCTTGGCCTGATAAAAGGCCGCAGCATGAATCAGGATCGACAGGCCGACCGCAATCCAGAAACGCGGAATCGTCACGCCCTCGCGCGGCGGCGCAAAATGGTCGTTCATCATCCGCGGCGGCTGTTGCTACTCGACCTTGACGCCGGCGCGCCGGATGACGTCAGCCCAGCGTTCGAGATCGCTCACCATGAGGCGGCCGAATTCATCGGCACTGCTGGCGCGCGCATCAACGCCCTGGCTGGACAGGCGCTCGCGCACGTCGGGTGCGTTGATCGCGGCGACGATCTCGGCATTCAGTCGTTGCGCGATGTCGGCGGGCAATTTTGCCGGCCCGACAAATCCGTACCAGAGGCTCGCTTCGTAACCCGGCACACCCGCCTCGGCCACCGTCGGCAGATCGGGCAATGCGGGCGAGCGCACGGCACCGGTGGTGGCCAGCGCACGCAGCCGCCCGGTGCGCACATGCGGCACCATCGACAGGCTGGTGCCGAAACTCATCGACACCTGGCCGCCGATCAGATCGGACACCGCCAGTGACATGCCTTTGTAGGGAATGTGCACCATCTGCGTTTTGGTCATGGTTTCGAACAACGCGCCGGCCAGATGGCCCGAGGCGCCGACGCCGGCAGACACATACGTCAGCTGACCGGGCCGCGCTTTGGCAATCGCCACCAGTTCGCGCACGTTTTTCGCCGGAATCGACGGATGCAGCGCCAGCACCATCGGGCTTGAACCGGCCAGCGACAGCGGCGTGAAGTCCTTGATCGAATCGAACGGCAGTTTTTTGTAAAGACTCGCGTTGACCGCGTGGCCGCTCGGGATCAGCGTGATCGTGTAACCGTCGGGCGCGGCACGCGCCGCCGCCTCGGTGCCGATGATGCCGTTGGCCCCCGGCCGGTTCTCGACGATGACCTGCTGCTTCAGGGTCTCGGTCATTTTCTGCGCCACCGCGCGGCAGATGCCGTCGTTGCCGCCGCCGGGCGGGAATATCGAAATGATGCGGATCGGGCGTGCCGGATAGGCGCTTTGCGCGATCGCCATCGCCGGCGGAAAAATCGCCGCGATTGCGGCGGACAGCACCAGTGTGCGTTTCATGTTCATGCGTGTGTTTTGCTCATTCATGCGCCGGTTGCATACCTGTGCGATACCTGTGCGATAACTGTCCGAACCCTGCGCGATCCGTCCCTGCGGCAGTGTCGCGATTCTAAACCGCCACTGCCCTAATGGGTTACTCTTGCGCGCAGCACATCAGTCTCGGGGGAGAATGGATCATGCGCCACTGGAAACTTTTCGCCGCACTTGCGATCGCCATCGGTTCAATCTGGTTTTCGGGGTGTGCAGGCCCCGAATCCGTCAACGCGCCGCGCAGCGTTACGGCATACAGCGGTGCACGCCTCCTGACCGGCGACGGCAGCGTCATTGAAAACGCCGTGTTTGTCGTTGAAAACGGGCGTTTCACGCGCGTGGGGCGCGACGACGGCACCCTTCCGGCCGGCGCGACACGCATCGACCTCGCCGGCAAAACCGTCATCCCCGCCCTGCTCGATGCGCATTCGCACATCGGCTACATGAAAAATCTCAGCAGCGGCCCCGAGAACTACACGCGCGAAAACATCCTCGACCACATGAACCGCTTTGCCTACTTCGGCGTGGCGGCGAGCATGGCGATGGGCACCGACTTCGGCGAACTGCCCTATCAGTTGCGCGACGAAATGGCAGCCCGGCGTTATCCTGCCACCGCGCGTTTTCTCACCACCGGCAAGGGCCTCGCACCGATCGACGAGATTCGTCCCGACAACATGCGGCATTCCGCAACGCTCGTGACAACACCGGAGGACGCGCGGCGCGAAGTGCGCGCACTCGC
The DNA here is from genome assembly GCA_943329075.2 of Chitinophaga pinensis. Classification (GTDB taxonomy): domain Bacteria; phylum Pseudomonadota; class Gammaproteobacteria; order Burkholderiales; family SG8-41; genus PALSA-1004. The sequence goes on from CALQCM020000006.1 coordinate 39,018, forward strand.
CGCGCGCAATATCAAGATTGTGAAGACCTGGGTCGACAGCCGCGGCGGCAGCGTGCGCAAACTCACGCCCGAGGTCTATACAGCCATCATCGACGAAGCGCACAAACACAACATGAAAGTGGCGGTACACGCCACCGGGCTGGCCGACGTGAAACTGCTGGTGCGTGCCGGCGTCGACGGCCTCGCGCACATGGTCAGCGACGTGGATGACGAACTGCTGGACCTGCTGAAGGCGCATCCCAACGTTTATTTCACGCTGTGCTTCGGCGGTCCGCACCGCCTCGTTTACGCGCCGTGGATCGATCCGCCGCACCCGCTGATCCGCGAAACCGTCGCGCCCGAACAGATCGAGCGTTTGCGCAAACGGCTGGCCGGCACCAAACCGGACGCGCGTGCACGCGCGCAGGCGGCGTGGGACAAGATGGCGCGCGGACTGGCACGCATCAACGCGGCGGGCATCACCATCGGGGTGGGCACCGACGGCGGCGGCCAGACCGGCGACCAGTTCGTCGGCTGGACCATGCACACCGAACTCGAAAACATGGTCGCCGCCGGCATGACACCGGGCCAGGTCATCGTTGCCGCCACGCGCACCTCGGCGCGCATCATGGGGCTCGACGATCTGGGCATGGTGGCGCCGGGCAAAAGCGCCGACTTCGTCGTGCTCGACGCCAATCCGCTTGACGACATCACCAACACGCGGCGCATCAACAAAGTGATTCTGCGCGGCAACGAAGTGCCGCGTGCGGCGCTGGCCGCGGCGTGGCAGGCCGCGATGGGGCCTGCGGCGGGCGCCAAATGACCTGATCGTTTTCTGAAAAACGTACTGCGCTTGTGATTAACGTCATTCCCGCGAAAGCGGGTATCCCCTTCCCCCGCTTGCGGGGGAAGGCAGGATGGGGGCATAGGGAGTCTGCAGTTTCGACAACGCATTCTCTCAATCAAAATCCCGGGTTCCCGCTTTCGCGGGAGCGACGGAAATTTTTTGACGATCTGCTGACTGTTACAGCAGCAGGTTCGGCTGGCCGAGCTGCAGCAGAAAACCGAATTCATCGGCAAAGGCCCAGCTCTCGACCCACTTGCCGTGTTCGAAACGCGCGATCATCGCCACCGGCACGCCGATTTTCTTACCAGTTGCCGGAAGACCCGCAAGGCTGCCGCTGTGCGTGCCGCCGGTGTTGAAGCGCATCCATACCATGTCGCCCTCGGCCATCATCGCCTCGATGCGGTCGTGACGGTCCGGTACCGCCGCGTCGAGCGCGAGTTCACCGTGGCCTTTGGCGAGGCTGTATTCGCGCAGGTGATGAAAACCGTTGCGCAACGAACGGTGGCCCGCTGCGCGGCCGCTGCCGGCGCGCGTCGCGCGCGACTGCGCGAAGATGATCTTGTTGTTGGCCAGTTCATCCGGCTGCGCGGCCAGCCGTTTCACCACGGTATCGATCTCCTCGCCGCTGCTCGACACCGGCGGCGCAATGATTTTGCCGTCGTTACGCAACGGCAGTTTCACGCCGAGCTGCTTGAGCAGCGCGGTTTCGTCCATCATGAACCAGCCCTCGACCATCTGACCGTCCTTGATCACCAGCCAGGCGATTTCATAAACATCGATTTTGCGGCCGGTCGGCGCAATGCCGAAAAAATGCCCGGTGTGCGTCCCGGTCACGCGAAACAGCAGGCCGACGCGGTCGCCGTCGGCAATCACGCGTTCCATCACATCGACGCGGTCGGGGAAAGCGTCGCGCAGATACATGCCCGGATGCGCCCAGCCCTGATCGCGGCCGTTATTGGCGAGATGGAAATTACCGCCGCGCGCGCGGTCGTAGTGGGCGGCCAGCACCTCCTTCTCGACCTGCGGCATGGCCGGCGTGCCCTGCGATTTTTTGAAACGCAGTGCGATGGCGACATTGCGCGCGAGTTCTTCGCTGCGATAAGGATCGGCGTCGAGCATGATGGGCTTTCGGTAAAAAATTATTCGGGTTTGATGCCGGCGATTTTAACCAGCCGGGCGATGCGTTCGTAATCCACGCGCATGAACGCGGCGAATTGTTGCGGACTATCGCTGCCCTGCGGTGTCAGTCCCTGGTCGGCGTACTGGCGCTTCACCTCGTCGCCGGCGAGCGCTTTCTGAAATGCGATGTGCAAGGTGCTTACGATCGCGCGCGGCGTATCCTTCGGCGCAAACACGCCGTTCCATGCGTTGTATTCATAGCCGGGTACGCCGGCCTCGGCGATGGTCGGCAGTTCGGGCAGCACTGGTGAACGCTGCGCCGTGGACACCCCCAGCGCGCGCAGGCGTCCCGCCTTCACCTGCGCCACCACCGCCGCGGCGGGCACGATGGTCCAGTGCGTTTCACCGGCGATGATGGCGGCCGCCACCGGCCCGCCGCCCTTATAAGGCACATGCACGCTTTCAATGCCGGCCAGCGAGGTGAACAAGACACCGGCGAGATGGCTTGAGGAACCGACGCCGGCCGAGGCCATGTTGAGTTTGCCCGGCTGCGCCTTGGCCAGTGCGATGAACTCCTGCACCGTCTTTGCCGCGATGCCGGGATAAACCACCATCACCGCGTCGGCATTGACGATCAGCGACACCGGCTCGAAATCCTTCAGCGGATCGTAGGGCAGATTGCGATTGGTGAAGCGCGCGATCAGCATGCTCGCCGCCGCGCCGACCACCAGCGTGTGGCCGTCGGGTGCGGCGCGCGCGCCGGTTTCGACACCGATCACGCCACCGGCACCACCGCGGTTGTCCACCACCACCGGCTGACCGAGCAGTTCAGTCAGCTTCGGCGTGAGTATGCGCACGAGGATGTCCATCGACGCACCGGCCGATTGCGGCGTGATCAGGCGGATCGGGCGCGCCGGAAATTTTTCGGCCAGCGCCACCGTGGCAAACAGTTGCGCCGCCAGCGTCACGGCAATCAAAACGCGTGTCATGGTATGGTTGCTCATATGCGTGCAGAATCCGCGACGAACCGGATAGTAAAGCTTTTTGGCGGGGCCGCGCACCACGAAAACAATCTCATGAGAAAAACAATCCGGACGCGAATCCACGCCGCCCTCGCCGCAACAGCCTTTGCCGCCGCAGCCGGCGTTGCTGTTGCCGCTGACACGTGGCCGCAGCGCCCGCTGCGCATTGTCACCTCCGAACCCGGCGGCGGCAGCGACTTCACGGCGCGCGTCGTAGCGCAGGGCCTGTCACAAAGTCTCGGCCAGCAGGTCATCGTCGATAACCGCGCCGGCACCGTCACCGCGGCGCAAATCATGACGAAAGCCGCGCCCGACGGTTACACACTACTGTCCTATAACAATTCCTTGTGGACATTGCCCTTGCTGCAGCCGATGTTCTACGACGTGCTGCGCGATTTCATGCCGGTCACGCTGGCGACGCGTTCGCCCAACGTTCTGGTCGCGCATCCGTCATTACCGGTGACCGGCGTGCGTGAACTGGTCGCTTACGCCAAAGCCAATCCGGGTGCGCTCAACTACGCCTCGGGCACCGTCGGCTCGACCAACCATCTGGCCGCCGAACTCTTCAAGGCACTGGCCGGCGTGAATATCGCGCGCGTCAGCTACAAAGGCAGCGGTTTCGCCGTCAACGATCTGATCGGCGGCCAGGTGCAACTCATGTTCGCCACCAGCGGTTCGATCGCGCCGCATGTGAAATCGGGGCGCCTGCGTGCACTCGCCGTCACCTCGGCACAACCATCGGCACTCGCGCCCGGCCTGCCGACGATTGCCGCCTCCGGCGTACCGGGTTACGAGGCCGTCACCATGTATGGACTCTATGCGCCGGCAAAAACATCCGCCGCAATCATTGAACGGCTCAACCGCGACGCGGCGCGTTTTCTGCAGACGGCGGATATCCGGGACAAACTGTTCGGCGCTGGCGTAGAAACCGTCGGCGGCACGCCGGCGGAATTCGCCGCTGCCATCCGCGATGACATCGCACGGCTGGCGAAAGTCATCAAGGATGCCAATATCCGCGCCGAATAGTTCCGCTACTATTTACTTCGACGGAATCACCGGCAGCAACAGCCACGCATCGCGCCCGCCCCCCGCATGCAGCGTCACTTTGCCACCAAACACAGCCGCCGGCCGGTTGTCGGCATCGTTGTGCGTCATGCCGCCGGTGCCGCGCGTACCGTAGTGGAATTTCTTGCCGAACTCCGACAATTCGCCTTCGTATTCGTAGTCCTTGCCGCGAATGGTCAGCGCGACGCGCCAGCCCGCCGGCACGACGATGCAACTGGTGACGATCTCAACATCGCATTCGTAAACTTCGCCCGGCTTCATGGGGTCAGCACGGTCGTGCGGATGGTAAGGACGATAGGGTTTGCTTTTTGCAGGATCGAGCCGGCGGTGCGAAACGCGCAGCCAGCCGTTGGCGATCGGTGTGTTCGGATCGGTCGAACCCATGAAGGTGAGTTCGCCGCCCTGCGGATCGTAGACCCGCACGATGACGAAGAGGTCGGCATCCGTCGTCGTCGATGACAGGAAGATTTTTGCCGCCATCGGCCCGGTGATCTCGGTGTCGGTAGCGAGTGGCGCCGTGGTAAAGGTCACGCCGTTGCCCATCGCCTCGTATTCGACGGTGCCGGCCTGTGCCACCGGCGTCGCACTCAATTTCGAACCGCCGGTATCAAGGAAATATTTCGTCCACTGCGTGCGCGCCAGCGGCCATTCGTTTTCATGGCGCAGCACAAACTCCTCGCCCGGATGGCGCACGTTCAGCTGCACGCGCGGCTGTTGGTCCCAGCCGTTTTTCTCGCCTTTGAGGTGATAGTCGAAAAAACGCTTCTGCAGCGCGAGCCCGTAGTTATTCGAGAACACCGACCAATGCGAGTCGCCGTGTACTTCCAGCCACTTCGGTGTATCGGCCGGCGTTTCGGTAAAACCATTGAAGTTGCCGCGCGGATGGATGCCCTGCCCGCCCCAGTTGGCACAGGTCAGGAGCGGCGTCTTCACCAGCGACAGATCCGCCGAACGCGCGCGGTGCCAGGCATCGTCGAAGGGATGCAGCTTCAGGTCTTCATAGGGATTGACGCGGTTCTTCGCCAGTTCTTCATCCGACAGCGTGACCGGGCCGGCGACCGATTCACCGGTGTTGGGATTTTTTTTCGCCTTGTCGCCGCGGCCGTACTGCACGTTGACAACCTGGTGCTTGGCCCAGCGTTCCTGAAACTGGCAGAGGATGCCGCCGTGATACCCGGAATCGCGATAGCGGTCGTTCTGCCCTTCCCAAGGAATGATGGCGGCGAGATGTTTGGGGTGCATGCCGGCGACCCGCCACTGGTTGCTGGCGAAATACGAAATGCCGAGCATGCCAACACGGCCGTTGCTCCAGGCCTGCGTGCCCGCCCACTCGATGCATTCATACAGATCATCGATTTCTTTGGCGCAACCGGGATCCATGATGCCCGGCGACCAGCCGGCGCCGCGCGAATCGACGCGCACGATGGCGTAACCGTGCGGCACCCAGCGTTCAGGGTCGGTGGTTTCCCAGTTCTGGTATTTGTTGGTCGAGCCTTCGAGGATCTCCGGATAGTCCTCGACCATCTTGTTCCACTGCAGCGGATAACCTTCCTGGTAGGAAAGCCCCTTGGCGTAAATGCCGTAGGTCATGATCACCGGGCAGCGCACCGCCTCAACCGGACGATAAACGTCGGCGCGCAAGACGGTGCCGTCGCTCATGGTGATGCGCTGGTGCCAGGTGACGCGCATGCCGTCGCGGATTTCGGTGCGCTCGTACGGGTCGGCGGATAGGGTCATCGTGGCTGTCCTCAATTGTTGTTATCGTAGCGCAGGCGACCCGCCTGCACTGGTTTGAATTGCAGGCGAGTCGCCTGCGCTACCAAGTCATTGCGGTTGCAGCCCGATGATTCCAATCAGCTTGCCGTAGATGTCGTAGTCTTCGCGCAGGGTTTTGGCGAAGGCCTCCGGCGATTCATTGAGCACCGTGAGACCCGTGGCTTCGATTTTTTCGCGCACGTCAGGCGCGTTCATCGCGCGGTTGATTTCGGCATTCAGTAGAGCAACGATTTTCGGCGGCGTGCCGGCCGGCGCGAGATAACCAAACCAGCCGCGCGAATCGTAACCGGGCAGCATTTCCGCCATCGCCGGCACATCGGGAAACAGCGCCGCGCGCGTCGGGCTGGTGACCGCAAGCAGGCGCAAGCGGCCGCCCTGGATAAACGGCGTAATCGAGCCGATGCCGAGGATGGTGGCGTCGATGCGGTTGCCGAGGATTTCGGTGACGATCTGCGCGCTGCCTTTGTACGGCACGTGCAAATAGCTGAAGCCGCCAGCGAGCCGCATCATCTCGATCGCCATGTGCGGAAAGCCGCCCTCGCCGTTCGAGGCAAAGGCGAGTTTTCCCGCATTCGCGCGACCATAGGCGACAAAATCCTTCAGCGTTTTGTGCTGCCCGCCGGCATTGACGACAAGGCCGAGGTAATTGCGCGTGACATTGGCAATCGGCACAAAGTCCTTGAAGGTGTCGTAGGGCAGTTTTTTGTAGGTATGCGGCTGCACGACGAGATTGCCGCCCTGACCGCCGACGATGGTGTAACCGTCGGGGGTGGCATGTGCCGCCATCTCGAGGCCGAGCTGACCGGCGCCGCCGACGCGGTTGTCAACGACGATGCCCTGCCCGAGACGTTCGAGTATTTTCGGCGCGATCAGCCGCGAGGTGGTGTCCAGCGTGTCGCCCGGCGGAAACGGCACGATGATGCGGATCGGTTTGGCCGGATACTGCTGCGCGTAAAGCGCAGGCGCAGCGGCGATCGCAATCAAAGAAAACAACAGGGAGAATAACCAGAGCATGGCGCGACTCCTCAATGACGCAGGGATAGCGCCATTGTGCCACGCCGGCGAAACCTTGCGCACGCCGTAAAAATATCCCGTCCGGCGCCGCGCAACGTTGCGCTTTACGCGCGCGCCTTAGCGCTCGACGTAGAGCTGCGGAAACTGTTTCTTCAGATTGGCGACCTTGGGCAGGTCGTTGTAAACGATGTACGGCTGGTCGGGATGATGCACGACGTAATCCTGATGGTAGGCCTCGGCCGCATAAAAGGCTTTCAGTGGCGCCACTTCGGTGACAATGGGGCGCGGGAAACTCTTCGCCGTCTGCAGTTGCGCAATGTAGGCCTGCACCACGCGCTTCTGCGCCTCGTCGCCATAAAAAATCGCCGAGCGGTATTGCGGACCGGTGTCCGGGCCCTGCCGGTTCAGTTCCGTCGGATTGTGCGCCACCGAAAAAAACACCTTCAGCAACTGGCCGTAGCTGACCTTGGACGGGTCGTAGGTCACCTGCACCACCTCGGCGTGCCCGGTGCTGCCCGAACTCACCTTCTGATAATCGGCGGTCTCCGCGGTGCCGCCCGCGTATCCGGACACCGCCTGTGTGACGCCCTTCACATGCTCGAACACTGCCTCGACGCCCCAGAAGCAGCCGCCTGCAAACACCGCGGTCTGCAGGCCGCTCTTCGTGGCAGCCGGCGCATCGACAGCGGGATCGGGCAGCGACACGGCCGCATCCGAAACGCTGCAGGCGGCGAGAACCGCCACGGTCACTGCCGCGGTGAAACGTCTAAAACCGTTCTGGAAATGGTTCCGCATGATCTAACCCCCGATTTCAAATTGCATTGCCCCCGGATTGTAAACGGCCGCCGGGAACGCGGCCTTGTGACTGAGTCGGCGCCGCACACCGAAACTTACACCCACCACTCAGACCCCGGCGCCGGCCGGCAGTTCCACCGGTTCAGGCTTATTGAATATTACAAAACCTCCTGACGGAATACTCGTCGTCCCCTCGAAAGCGGGGACCCACAAGTTTGTTTCCCCCATCCTACCTTCCCCCACAAGTGGGGGAAGGGGATACCCGCTTTCGCGGGAATGACGGAGTGGCACAAAGCTCCGTCATGAACTTATGTAATCCATAATAGGATAGGTGGCATACAAGATCTACTGGTGCCAATTCGCACCGGTGCGGCTTTCGCACAACTCATGGTGCGCCGGACCGCCGCACGAACCACTTGCGCAACTCCTCGGCGGCGAGCATTGCCAGCGCCAGCGGCAGCATGAACAACCACGCGCCCGCATCGAGCGGCGCCGTGCCGAAAATCTGGTTGCCAAGCGGCGTATAAATGATGATGGCGGCAAGTATCAGTTCGAACGCGATGCCCCACAGGATCAGCGGATTGTTGCGCTGACCGCCGGCAAACACCGAACGCTTGTCGTCCCGGCAGAGGAGTACGTTGACGATCTGCGCCACCACGATCGCGGCGAAGCACGCTGTAGTCGCCGCCAGATAAAGCGGCGCGGCCGCCGCCAGCGGCTCGCCGTAAATCCAGCCGCCGCGGTCGAGCACGAAGAAAAACGCCGCCATCGCCGCCGCTGCCTCCAGCCCGCCGAGAAACAGATAGGCGCGCGCCAGCAGGCGCCACGACAGCAGGCGCTCGCTGCGCGGCCGCGGCGGCCGCAGCATGACGCCGGGCGCCGGCCGCTCGGCACCGAGTGCCAGCGCCGGCAGCATGTCGGTGCCAAGATCGACGGCGAGGATCTGCATGATGGTGAGCGGCAGCGGAATGCGCAGCAACGCATAGGCCAGATAGGGCACCAGCTCGGGGATGTTCGACGTCAAAATATAAGTCAGAAACTTGCGGATGTTGTCGAACACCGCGCGTCCCTCCTCGATGGCGGCGACGATGCTCGCGAAATTGTCATCGAGCAGTATCATGTCGGCCGCCTCTTTCGCGACATCGGTGCCGATCAGCGCCATCGCAATGCCGATGTCGGCGCGCTTCAGCGCCGGTGCGTCGTTGACACCGTCGCCAGTGGCGGCCACGATGTGGTTCTTGCGCTGCAGCGCTTCGACGATCACCATCTTCTGCGTGGCCCCAACGCGCGCAAAGAGGATTTCCGGCGCGTCGAGTGCGACCTGCAACTGCGCCTCCGTCAGGCGCGCGAGCTCGTTGCCGGTAATCACCCGCGGTGCCGTCGAACGCACCAGCCCGATCTGGCGCGCCACTGCGGTGGCCGTCTGCGGATGGTCGCCGGTGACCATGATGACCTGGATGCCGGCGGCATGGCACGCCGCAATGGCGCCGGGCACCTCGGGCCGCACCGGATCCTCCAATCCCAACAGCCCTGCGAAGACCAGCCCGCTCTCCCATTCCGCGCGCGGCGTTTCTGCGGGCAGCGCGCGATAAGCAAAGGCCAGCACACGCATGCCTTGCTGCGCGAACGCGGATTCAGTTGCACGTATGTCTGCGCGCGCGCTGTCGACAAGTGCAACGCTGCCACTGCGCGTCTCGCTGGCGGCACACAGCGGCAACACGGTTTCGAGCGCGCCCTTGCAATACAGCATGTTTCCGGCCGGCGTCGCATTCAGGGTGGAAAAACGCTTGCGGTCGCTGTCGAAGGCAATTTCGTCTGCGCGCGGATAAACCTCGCCGGGCAGCGCGCGCGCCATTTCGAGCAGCGTGACCTCCATCGGATCGCCGAGCCACTGCCTGCCATCGACGGCGGCGACCTCACGCAAAGAATGACAGTGGCGCGCGACCTCGAACAGACGGCGGCCGCGCAACCGCTCATCCGCCGCAGATTGCGCGGCATCGTATACCCACTCGCCATCGGCAAAATACAGCCGCTTCACGCGCATACGGTTCAGTGTCAGCGTGCCGGTCTTGTCGGTGCAGATGACGGTGGTCGAACCGAGCGTTTCGACCGCCGGCAGATGGCGGATCAGCGCGTTGCGTTTGGCCATGCGCTGCGTGCCCATTGCCAGCGCCAGCGTCACCGTCGGCAGCAGGCCCTCGGGCACGTTGGCGACGATGATGCCGATGGCGAAGATGACGTTTTGCCAGAACGGGAAGCCGAGCGCCGTGCCGAGCGCAAAAAATCCAACCCCGAGCACCGTTGCGAGTACCGCGATCAAGCGGCTCAGCCGCGCAATTTCCATCTGCAGCGGCGAGAGCGGCGCGCGCGCGCTTTGCGCCAGCCGCGCGATGCGGCCGAATTCGGTGCGCATGCCGGTCGCAAATACCAGCGCCTGCGCGGCGCCGGCCTCCACCGCAGTGCCGGCCAGCACAATGTTGCGGCTGGCGAGCAAGTCCTCACCCGCGCTCTCGCGCGCATCCTTGTCGCTGGCGGACGACTCACCGGTGATCGTCGCCTCGTTGACGCGCAGCCCGTGCGCAACGGTCACGCGCGCGTCCGCCGGCACCTGGTCACCCTCGCGCAACTCGATGATGTCGCCCGGCACCAGTTGGTCGGCGGTCAGTTGCATCGCCGCGCCGTCGCGCAGGACCATCACCTGCGTCGGCAGCAATTTCGTCAGCGCTGCGATGGCGCGTTCGGCGCGGTACTCCTGCCAGAACGAAAACACGCCATTGATGACGATGACGCCGACGATCGCGATGGCCAGCGGCCCCATACCCGCATCGGGATCGCGCCACTGCGCCACCAGTGCGAGCGCCGCGGCGAGCCACAGGATCAGCGCAAAAAAGCCCGTGAATTGCCGCGCGAGGCGGCGCCAACCCGCTTCGTGTTCGATTTTTTCGAGACGGTTGCTGCCGAATTCATCGCACCGTCGCGCCGCCTCGGCCGACGTGAGGCCCTGCCTGCCACTGTTCAGGCTGGCAAGCGCGGCTTCAACGCTGATCTGGTTTATTTTCATGGTCCCGTGCAGGACTGCAACCGCCGGCGCCGACAGGTTTGGCCGCGCCGCAAATGGCCCGGACCACGCTCATCATAGGCGCCCCCCGCCAGCCGCCGCTTGACTTGCGTCAACGGGTCATTTGCACAACGGCCCGCAGCTTATGGAAACAGCCAGTCGACCAGCGCCGCGGAAGCATAGGCAATGATCAGCGCGAAGCAGAAGATCGCAGTGCTGCGCGTGAAAGACTTGGGAATGTCCATATCGTCAAGCCAGCGTTTGGTGTAATGGCTGGCGACGAAATAAACGACGGTGGACACGATCAGGCCGAGCATGCGTCCGGCCTCAATTTAATCCGACCGGTTCCGGCACGCGAAGCACCGGCAGGATCGTTCCGCGTGTCGAGCTCGACAATTTGCCCGCGGATTGCAGCCCCGAAAAATCGATCGGAGTAGTCATGCTCTGCCCCGCGAAAGTCGGGTTTATTTGCCCGCGCCAAAACTAAAATCGTCAAATGCCGTGACACTGTCCGCCTTGGTCCAAACACCCACCGCGCCGGCGGAGGCAATGTGCCGGTCGTTGACGCGAATATACGATTTGCCATCGAGCATCACCTCGATGTCTGCGCCCGAAAATACAACCCTCAGGGTGTGCCAGACATTGGGCGCTACCGGCGCATCGACATACTTGATCGTCTTGCGGCTGCCGCCTTCGGTGTAATACAAAGACACGTTGTCTTCGAGCGCATTGGCGCGCGCGACGTAGTAGTTGTCGCCGTCCGCCCAGCGCCAGACGACACCGCCGGCCTGATCTTCGCGCCCGGACAGTGCCTTGAATTTCACTTCAACGAAGCCGTCCTTGATGGCAACACCGCTTTTGACGCACCAGGGAAACGTGCCGCTGCCCGTTTGCTTGAGAACATTGGGTTTGCTCGGCGCGGTGGCGTCGCCTTCGACCTGCCAGCGCGGACTGCCGCGACCGGTCACGCCGCAGGTCCAGCCGGCGGGGGCTGCACCCACCGTCGCCTTGTCGAAATTTTCCGTCTGTGCGTCCACGTTACCGGCGATGAGACTCATAACGGCTCCTGCAATAATTGATTTCACGACCGCCTCCTGCAGTGACGCGTTCGGAAATTCCGCGCAATGCTTTTCAGAAAAAGGCTAGATGTTTGCGCCAGGATAAACGAGCAGGCCGACGACCGCCGCCGCCGCAACCACCACCGGCTCCGGCAGCTTTTTCATTTTCCACAGCAGTACGACCGTCACCAGCGCCAGCAGCACGGTGGGAATGTCGGTGATGGAACGCTGTCCCAGCACCACCACCGCACCGGTGATGGTGCCGATGGCAGCCGCAGTCACGCCGTCGACAAAGGCGACGATGCCCGGCTTCTTGCCGTGTTTCTTGAAATACGGCGCCGGAATGATGGTGAACAGATAACACGGCAGGAAGGTGGCGAGTGCCGCCACCACCGCCCCCGACAAACCGGCGACCAGATAACCGATGAAACCGACCGTGATGACGACCGGGCCCGGCGTAATCATCGCCACGGCCACCGCATCAACAAACTGCCGCTCGTTCAGCCAGTGAAATTCATTGACCACGCCGCCATAGAGAAACGGCACGATGGCAAGTCCGCTGCCGAAGACGAAGGCGCCGGCTTCCGCAAAAAACACCGCGATCTGCGTCAATACCGTCCAGTCGGCGGTGCCGGCGATCGTCGTCGTCACCGGCAGCGGTGCGGACAGAAAAGCAATGCTTTTCATGCCACCGCCTTTGAACAAATTCTTCGGCGGCGCTTTCACCAGCCAGACCAGCAGGCCGGAACCAAGAAACAGCCAGACGATCTCGGATTTGGTGATGATGGTGACCGCCGCGCTCGCCACGTAGATCGCCCACAGCAATTTATCCTTGCCGATGCTCTTGGTGGTGAGCTTATAGGCGCTGATCGCGATGATGCCGATCACCGATGCACCAACACCGTAGAACACCGCCTGCATCCAGGTCAGCCCGCCATAGGCAACATAGGCCATGCCGAGCAATACCACCATGATGAAGGACGGCACCACGAAGGCGATGCCGACCAGCGTGGCGCCAAGGTTGCGGTAATGCACGTAACCGAGATACATCGCCAGTTGCGCCGCCAGCGGGCCCGGCATGAGCTGCGCCAGCGCAAGTCCCTCTTTGTAGTCCGCCTCGGAAATCCATTTGCGCACCTCGACCAGATCGCGATGCATATAGCCGACCAGCGCGACGGGGCCGCCGAAGCCGACGGTGCCGAGCTTCAGTGCATACAAGACGAGCTGCCACAGCGTATAGACCGGCACAGAATCCGGATTTTGATTTGAAACGGCTTGCGGGGAATTTTTTGAGGCGTCCAACGTGCTCCTCCTCCTGGCGATTACGCCACAGGTAGAGCAGACCTTGGACGCAGGGGCGTCTGATGGGGAGGCTGCCAAGTCCCCGAGGGCAGGATGCTAAGCACTTCGGTGGTGGCAGTCAACCAAGTCTGCGCGTCCGTCACGCCATCACGCAGGCGCATTTATGGCATGATTTGTCGCTGATTGGAATCCGCCCGCATGCTGAAAAAATTATTCAAACAAATCCTGCCGCAGGGCGCGACTGCGCCACTGCGCCTGCACATCGGTGGCGAGATCGCGCACGCCGACTGGAAAATCTTCAATATCGCAGCCGGCCCGCAGGTCGATTATGTCGGCCACTGCGCCGACCTGTCGCGTTTTGCCGACGCCAGCGTCGCCGAGATTTATGCGTCGCACGTCGTCGAGCATCTGCGTTTCAAGACCGAACTGCCGGCGGCGCTGCGCGAATTTCACCGCGTGCTGGCACCCGGCGGCAGCCTGCGCGTCAGCGTGCCCGATCTGGCCACCCTGTGCAAACTCTTCCTCGACCCGGCGCTGACCACACTGCAGCGCTTTCAGGTCATGCAGATGATGTTCGGCGCGCAAACCACTGCGGCCGACACGCATTACGTCGGCCTCGATGAAGAATTTCTGACGCAATTTCTGCTGGACGCCGGTTTTACCGATATCGTGCGCGTCGAAACATTCGGTCTCTTCGACGACGCCAGCGCCATGCAATACAAGCTGCCGGTCAGCCTGAACCTGCGCGCGCGCAAGCCGCTTTAATTCCGCGCCACGCGACGGCGCGGAGTTGCGTAAAATCGACGCCACAACAACGCCATCGATCCGCGGCACCTGCGGCACTTTCACCGCACGGTTCGGCCGCGCAGATCAACGCAACGAGGGAGCCTTCATGCAGGACACAGCCAACCAGCGCGCCTACGGCTTTTTGACGCGGCCCGAAGTGCAGTTTCTCGATGCCGCCGTCGAGCGCCTGATCCCCACCGACGAACTTGGCCCCGGTGCGCGCGATGCCGGCGTCACGTATTACATCGACCGCCAGCTCACCAGCACCTGGGGCATGCACGGGCGCAATTACCGCAACGGCCCCTGGCACGATGGCACGCCGCAGCAGGGTTTTCAGTCGCGACTGACGCCGCAGGAAATTTACCGCTGCGGCATCGCCGAAACCGAGGTGCACTGCAAACGCCAGTACGGCAAGAGCTTCCGCCTGCTCGCGGCGGAACAGCAGGACGAAGTGCTCAAAGCACTGGAAAAAGACGCTATCGAACTGCCGTCGCTATCGGCGAAACTTTTTTTCGGCCTGCTCTGGCGCAACACCGAGGAAGGTTTCTTCAGCGACCCCGTCTACGGCGGCAATCAAGACAAAGCCGGCTGGCGCCTGCTCGGTTTCCCCGGCGTGGCCTCCTCCAGCTACGGCACACTGCTCTACACGCAGACCGGACCGTACCGCGTCGAACCGGTCAGCATTCTCGACGTGCAGGAGGGTCGCGCCACGCTCGACAACCAGGGTTATCCGCAACACCAGCCGATGAAAGCGAAGGACTGACATGGCCGCCACCAAACTCAAAGCGGTCGATGCCGTTGTCGTCGGCACTGGACTTGCCGGTTCCATACTTTGCAAATCACTGGCCGAGACCGGCCTCAAGGTGGTCGGCTTCGAACGCGGCCGCATGCTCGACACGCAGCATGATTTCGCCATGCCCTATGTGCACGACGAACTCAAATACGAGCGCCACAGCGACATTCTGCAGAACCTTTCGCGCGAAACCATCACCTTCCGCAACAAGATGAGCGAACTGGCACTGCCGATGCGCGAGCTCGGTTCGTTCAAACCCGGCGAATGCGTCGGCGGCGCGGCGGTGCACTGGGGCTGTCATGCGAAACGTTTTCTGCCGTGGGATTTCGAAGCGAAGAGCCGCACGCTCGAACGTTACGGCGCGTCACAACTCGCCGCCGACTGCACGACGCAGGACTGGGGCATCAGCTACGACGAACTGGAACCGTATTACGACCAGTTCGAACACCTCTACGGCGTCGGCGGCAAAGCCGGCAACCTGAACGGCGAAATCCAGCCCGGCGGCAACCCGTTCGAAGGCGCGCGTTCGCGCGAATTTCCGAACCCGCCGTCGAAAACGACTGAAATCGGGCAACTGTTCGGCGACGCTGCGCGCGGACTCGGCTACACGCCGCATTCGAACCCGACCGCGGCGATGACGCAGGCCTACACCAATCCGTACAAGCTGATGCTCGGCGAATGCGTCAGCGGCGGCTTCTGCGGCGGCCACGTCTGCGCGCAGGGTGCCAAGGCCAGCCCGCTCAACACCGTGGTGCCCGCGCTCGACCGCCACGATAATTTCGAATTGCGCACGCTCGCCAACGTCATCAAGATCAATCTCGACTCGACCGGCAAACGCGCCGTCGGCGTCACCTATATCGACGCGCGCGGGCGCGAGTTCGAGCAGCCCGCCGATCTGGTGGTGCTCTCGGCCTATACCTTCAACAACGTGCGTTTGATGATGCTCTCGGGCATCGGCAAACCCTATGACCCGGTCAGCGGCACCGGCACGCTGGGGCGCAATTATTCGTACCAGACGCACGGCAAGCTGCAGATGTTCTTCGACGAGCGCACGTTCAACCCGTTCATGGGCGGCGGTGGCCGCGGCACCGCGATCGACGATTTCAACGGCGACAATTTCGATCATGCGGGGCTCGGCTTCATCGGCGGCGGTTACCTCGCCTCGCAGAGCAGCGGCGCCCTGCCGATCAAGGGCAAACAACTGCCGCCGGG
The DNA here is from genome assembly GCA_943329075.2 of Chitinophaga pinensis. GTDB lineage: Bacteria > Pseudomonadota > Gammaproteobacteria > Burkholderiales > SG8-41 > PALSA-1004. The sequence continues at coordinate 54,844 of CALQCM020000006.1, forward strand.
CACGCCGGGCTGGGGCGGCGCATGGAAAAAGGCCGCCGCGCACTGGTACAACCGCAACTTCACGCTCAATCTGCACGGCGGCTGCCAGAGTTACCGCGACTGCTACCTCGATCTTGATCCGACCTATCGCGATGCCAACGGACTGCCGCTCCTGCGCATGACTTTCGACTGGCACGACAACGAGCAGAAGATGGTCAAACACATCATGGCGAAGACCGCTGAAATCGCCAAGGCCATCGGCCCGGCGAAAACCGGCAGCCACGGCCTCTCCGCCAGATACACGATCGTGCCTTATCAAAGCACGCACAACATCGGCGGCGCCGTAATGGGCGCCGACCCGGCCACCAGCGTGGTGAATAAATACCTGCAGTCGTGGGACGTCAACAACGTGTTCGTCGTCGGCGGCAGCGCCTTCCCGCAGAACAGCGCCAATCCGCCGACCGCAACCATCGGTGCGCTGGCGTGCTGGGCGGCCGATGCGATCAAGGAAAATTATCTGAAGAAACCGGGGCTGCTGGTCTAGCAGGCTTTGTAAAACGCTTTGCTCGTATTAGCACCGTCATTCCCGCGAAAGCGGGTATCCCCTTCCCCCGCTTGCGGGGGAAGGTAGGATGGGGGGCATAGGGAGTCCGCAGTTTCGACGATGCATTATCTCAAACAAGATACTGGACTCCCGCTTTCGCGGGAGTGACGGGAATTTTTCACCCGGCTTTGAAGTTAGACGGAGGTCAGTCATGAAACCGCGCTTTGAACTTGCCATCGCCCTCGTCTTCGCAGCAGGCGCATCCGCGCAGGATTTTCCCAACAAGCCGGTGCGCGTCATCATTCCGTACGCGGCGGGCGGCGGCTCCGACATCACCACGCGCATCGTGCAGGCGCGCGCGATGGAACTGCTCGGCCAGTCGCTGATCGTCGACAACCGCGCCGGCGGCGGCACGCTGATTGGCACGCGCATGGCGCAGACCGCGCCGGCCGACGGTTACACGCTCGGCGTAATGGACCCGGCCTTCATCATCAACCCGACGCTGGTCAAGGACGCCGGTTACGATGCACTGAAGGATTTCACGCCGGTGACGCTGATCACCGCCACACCGCTGATCCTCGTCTCACCGCCGTCGTTCCCGCCGAAGACCGTGCAGGAACTGGTCGACTACGTCAAAGCCAACGCCAGCAAGGTCAATTACGGTTCGCCCGGTGACGGCAGTGCGGGACACCTGGCGATGGAACAGTTCCGCAGTTTCTTCGGTTTGAAGATGATCCACATTCCCTACAAGGGCGCCGGTCCCGCAGTTGTCGCAGTGGTCGCTGCCGAAGTGCCGATGCTGATCGCCGGTTCCGGCGGCGTGCCCTTCATTCAGGACGGCCGCCTGCGCGGACTCGCGGCGACGAGTACAAAACGATTGCCGGCGATCCCCAACGTGCCAACCTTCGCCGAACTCGGCTTTCCGCAGATCAATGTGCAGACCTTCGCCGGCGTTGTCGCCCCCGCCGGCACACCGCCCGCCGCCATCAAAAAACTGCACGCCGCCTTTGCCGGCGCGATACAAACGCCGGAAGTGAAAGCGCGCCTTGAACAACTCAACCAGTTTCCAGTCGGCAACACACCGGAGGAATTCGGTGTGTTCCTGCGCGACAATCAGGCGCGCCTCGTCAAAGTGGTCCGCGATTCCAACATCAAGCTCGAGCATTAAAACATTCTGATTCGCTGACGCGAATCAGGAAAGGATCACGATTGAAGCCGGACCTTGTCATCATGCGTGCGATCTACGAGCCGGCGATCACCGATCTCGAGCGCGATTTCACCGTGCACCGTCTGTGGTTGCAGGACGACCCCGACGGCTTCCTGCGGAAGCTCGGCGGCAACGTGCGCGCCGTCGTCACGACCACGCCTTATGGTTTCAGCCTGCAGGATTTCGAATTTTTCCCAACACTCGAAATGCTCGGCTGTTTCGGTCCCTATTACACGCTGATCGACCGCGCCGAGGCGAAACGGCGCGGCGTCAAGCTCACGCACACACCGGGTTCGACCGCCGAACCGGTCGCCGATCTGGCGATGGGCATGATCATCGCAGTCATGCGGCGCCTGTGCGAATCCGACCGCTTCGTGCGCGCTGGAAAATGGAATGCGGGCGTGTTCCCCGCGGGCACCGAGGTCCGCGGCAAAACCTGCGGCATCATCGGGTTTGGCCGCATCGGCCGCGAAATTGCGCGGCTCGCCGGCGCCTTCGGCATGAAGGTCTGTTATCACGGCCCGCGCCGCAAGGATGACAGCGATTTCAAATATTACGCAGACCTCGAAGCGATGGCGCGCGACGCCGATTGCCTCGTGGTCACCTGTGCACTCACCGAAACGACGCACAACCTGGTTGACGCGCGCATTCTGGCGGCGCTCGGCCCCAACGGTTATCTGGTCAACGTCGCGCGCGGACCGATAGTCGATGAAGACGCCTTGATCGCGGCATTAGGCAACGGCGGCATCGCCGGTGCCGCGCTTGATGTGTTTCGCGACGAACCACAGGTGCCGGCCGCATTACGCGCGATGGAAAACGTGGTGCTCGCCGCCCACATCGGCACCTCGACGAAGGAAGTGCGCGAAAACCGCCACCGTATGTTGCTCACCGATATGCGCACGTATCTCGAAGGCAGGCCGTTGCGTTACCCGGTGCCGCTGTAATTTGCAGACCTAGCACAACCAATCGGCGACACACCTTTGTGGCGCAGGCGCCCCGCCTGCGGGAAGCCCTGCGTCGTCAGTTTGCAATCGGTGTTTGACGCAGGCAGGTCGCCTGCGCCACGACAATTGAACTAATCCGCTTTGATGCCAGCGTCCTTGATGATCTTCGCGAGACTGTCGTAACCCTTCCGGGTTTGCAGTGCCAGTTGTTCAGGTGTCGAGGACGTGGGTTCAAATGCCAGTTTGATCAAACGGTCCTTGACCCCAGGATCGTTGACGGCCTTGGCCATCTCCGCATTCAGGCGGTCGACGATCGGACGCGGCGTGTTGCGCGGCGTATAAATCGCCTGCCACGTCGAATAGCTGAAACCCGGCACGCCCGATTCCGCAACCGTTGGCACCTCGCGCAAGAGTGGTGAACGCACCACACTGGTAACGCCCAGTGCGTGCAATTTATTCGCGCGGATGATTTCAAGCACCGGGGCGAGCGACGTAATCATGACCGGCACGCGGCCGGCGGTCACATCAAGCACGCCTGTAATCGACCCGCGGTAGGGAATGTGATTGAGCTTGACGCCGGCCGCGGATTTGAACATCTCCATCGCAATATGCATCGGACTGCCGCTGCCCCCCGAAGCGTAATCCATGAGGTCCTTTTGCGACCTGGCGAGTGCAATGAAGTCTTTCGCCGTCTTCACCGGCAGCGAGGGATGAACAATCATCACGAAAGTCACCCAGGCGGTAAGGCTGACCGGCGCAAAACTGGTGAATGGGTCGTAGGGCACGTTGGGATACAGCAGCGGCACACCGTTCACCACCGCCTCGCTGAAACCGCCGAGTACATACCCATCGGGTGCTCCACGCGAAACTTTTTCACCGCCGAGCATACCCGCCGCACCCGGAATATTTTCAATGACGATCTGCTGCCCCAGGTTCTCACCCATCTTCTGCGCGACGATGCGCATCAGCACATCGGTGGCGCTGGCGGTGGGCAGAGGCACCACCATCAGAATGCTCTTATTCGGGTAGTTCTGCGCAGCCGCGTGCCCGCCAAGCATCAGCGCCAGCGCAGCAATGCCGCCTTTGATTGTTTTTACATTCATGATTAACCCCTGATCGTTTGTGTGATCAAAATAAATTCAGGCAAGCGCCTCTTTCAGCGCCGCCGCTGCGCGTTCGACATCGGCACGCGTGACATCGATATGCGTAACCGCGCGGAAGGTCGTGCCGCCGCGCATCGCCATGGCGACGCCACGCTGACGCAGACGTTGGCTGACCTCCTCTGCGGCAAGCCCCGATTCCGCGACGTCGAAAAACACCAGATTAGTCTGCGTTTCGTCGTAGACGAGTTTAAGGCCGCGCGTCTCGGCCACCAACCGCGCGAAGTGTTTTGCATTGGCGTGATCTTCGGCAAGCCGTTCGACATGATGATCGAGCGCGTGTAATCCAGCCGCCGCCAGAATGCCGGCCTGCCGCCAGCCGCCGCCAAGGATCTGCCGCAGGCGCCGCGCGCGCGCGATAAAGTTCTTGCTGCCCATCAACAGCGAACCGACCGGGCAACCCAGCCCCTTCGACAGGCAGAACGAAATCGAATCGCAGCGTTTTCCCCACTCGGCCGGTTTAATGCCGGAGGCGATCACCGCGTTGAAGATGCGCGCACCGTCGATGTGCAGCGGTATGCCACGCTCGTTCGACAAGGCGCGCAACCCACCGAGCGCATCGAGTGGAAACACCGTGCCGCCGCCAGCATTGTGCGTGTTCTCAACCCATAACAGAGCGCTCTTCGGCTGCATCCAGTTGTCCGAGCGGATGAATTTTTCCGCAGTCTCGCGCGAGTAGACCCCGCGCTCGGTCGGAATCATCGCCACCTGCACACCGGAGATCAGCGCGGCACCACCGAGTTCGCTGCGTACCGGATGGCAGAGCGCATCGGCAATGACTTCGTCGCCGGGCTGCGTATAGGCCTTGATCGAAATCTGGTTGGCCTGCGTGCCGGATGCAACGAACAGCGCGGCCTCTTTTCCAAACAGCGCGGCGGCACGTTCCTGCAGGGCGTTGATGGTCGGATCCTCGCCCATCACATCGTCACCGACCTCGGCGCGCAACATCGCTTCGCGCATCGCCGCGGTTGGCCGCGTCACGGTGTCGCTGCGCATGTCGATCAGGCGTTCGCTCATGCCGCTTCTTTCGCGAGGTCACGAATCACGTCCGCAATGACCGTCATGCCTTTTTCGATAGTCTCTTCGCTCACCGAATAACTGATGCGCAGATGTTTTTCGCCGCCGGTGCCGTATTCGGAACCGCTGCGCACTGCGACACCGCGCTCGAACAGGCGCGCCTTCACTTCGCGCGCCGACTGCGGCAGATCGAACCGCGTCCACAGGTAGAACGCGCCCTGCGGCTGCGCCGGGTAGAGCCCCGGAATAGCGCTGGCGAGCCGGTGCATGAGCGACGCGCGGGTTTTGTAAATCTTGTTGAACTCTGCAATGCAGTCTTGCGGACCGCGCAGGGCGGCAATGCCGGCACGCTGCACAAAATTGCAAATTGGCCCGTTGATCGAGCGGTGTATGCCGTAGAGATAATCGATCAGGTCTGGCGGCGCCACCACATAGCCCAAACGCCAGCCGGTCATCGCATACGATTTCGAAAACGTCCCCAGCAATATCAGGCGATCGAGATGCCGGTGATACTTGAGCACCGGCACATGCACCTGGCCCGGCTGCATCAACTTGCAGTACGCCTCGTCGGAGGCCAGCAGCAGGTCTTTCTCGGCGCACAGGTCAAGCAGCGCGGAAATATCCTCTTCCTTGTAAACAACGCCGGTCGGATTGTTCGGATTGTTCAGCATGACGAGCCGCGTGCGCGGTGTGATGGCGCGGCGCACCGCTTCGATGTCGAGCTGGTAATCGGGTTTGTGCGACACCGCCACCGGCACCGCGCCGATCTGACGCGCGACGTGCGGATAGAGCGAGTAGCTCGGGTTGAAGACGATGACTTCGTCGCCGGGATCGAGAAAACAGCTCATCACCGCATAAATGCCGGAACTTGAACCGTTGGTGATCAGCACCTGGCTCGGCGCAATCGTCGCGCCGGTTTCCGCGGCAATCGATTCACAGATCGCCTCGAGCAACGGCATCACACCCTTTTCGAGGATGTAGCCGGTATGGCCTTCGTCAATGGCCTTTTTCACCGCCTCGACAATATGCGGCGGCGTCGCGAACGACGGGCTGCCCGAATCGAGGCGGATCAAGCCGGCGGGTGTTTTTGCCGTCATGAATTTGGCGCGTTCGCCGCCCGAGGTGTCGATTACGTATTTGGCAATGTGACGCATGCTACCCTGCTCCTCCATGGCGGGGCACTGCGGCCCCGCGCAAATCACTTATAATTCCCGCCTGAAATCCGGCCGTCGTATTGGTATTATTTTGCCGGCCTGAATTGATTAAATGCAGTTCCAGCCGAAGACCAGCCCACATGAACGCACCCCGAAATTCTACCAGCTTCGCGAACGTCACTCGCGAGGAAGCTCTCAAACGCGCAGCCGATCTGATTCCGCTGCTGCGCGAGCACGCCGCGGAGGCCGAGGCTGCGCGCCAGCTGGCGCCGGCGGTACGTGACGCCCTGCACGCCAGCGGATTGTTTCGTTTCCTGCAACCAAAATCGCGCGGCGGCATGGAACTTGATTTTGCAACGTGGGTGGAGATCCCGGAAATGCTCGGCCGTGGCGACTGCTCGACGGCATGGAATGTCGCCAATCTCGTTTCGCATCATCGCACTCTCGCCCTCTTCAGCAAGCAGGCGCAGGACGAAGTTTGGAATGCAAACCCCGACGCCCTGATCGCCGCCGGCATCGCCTATCCGCAGGGCCGCGCCAAAAAGGTCGAGGGCGGCCTGATGCTGTCGGGCACCTGGAATTTTTGTTCTGCCGTCAACGACTCGATCTGGAACATGCTCGCCTGCATTGTCATCGAGAACGACAAGCCGGTGGACTGGGTGCAGTGCCTGCTGCGCGAGTCCGAATATGCAATCATCGACGACTGGCAGACGATGGGCATGTGCGGCACCGGCAGTTGCACGGTAAAGGTCGAGAACCTCTTCGTGCCGGAATACCGGGTGCAGTCGATGGCCACGGCGCTGCCGGGCCATCATTACAAGGGTACGGTCGAAAATCCCAATCCGATGTACGTGATCCCGACCTCGGCAGTCGGCGGCCACAGCCTTGGCGGTTGTGTTGTCGGCAATGCCCAAGGGGCGCTCGATGCAACCATCGACTGGATCAAATCCCGCAGTACCGTGCAGGGCGCAAAAATGCGCGACTTTCAGACCGTGCAACTGCGTATCGGCATGGCCGGCGCCAAAATCGACGCCGCCCGGCTGCTGTTGCGCAACGACTGCGTCGAAGCCGAAGCCGCAATGGTCGCCGGCCGCGCCATGAACACCGAGGAAAAGCTGCGCATCAAGCGCAACGCCGCGATGGCCGCCAAACTGGCGACAGAAGCCATCGACCTGTTGCAGGAAATGGCGGGGGCCAACGGCATTTACCGCAAATCACCCCTCGAACGCATATTCCGTGATGCACGCTCCGCAGCCGCCCACATCAGCTTCAGTATCGATATGCAGATGACGCAGTGGGGGCTGGTGGCAAGCGGCGGAGAATTTAACAGCACTACGCTTTAGCCGCCTTTAGCCGCGGCACCAGACATCGCTTGCTACGCCTGAGGGCGGGCTTGCGATTTCACCTTTCGGTAATTAAGACGGTGGCTATTTCAGCACCTGCCCCAGTTCCTCGTCATAGCTGCCGTCGATCAGCACAAAGAGAATCCGGCAGACCTTGTCGCTGCGATTGACCCAGGCGTGATTTGTCCCACGCTGTATCAGCACGTCACCGGTCTTCAGGGTAACTTCCGAATCGTCCAGCAGCATCGTCAACTCCCCTTCGAGAATGACTGCATAGTCCAAGGTTTCGGTTCGATGCATCAACGGATGCCGGCCCGTCTTGCCGTAGGTCGATGCCTCTTCGGCGCCCATCGCCTTGAATAATTCACGCGCGCCATCTGCGGAAAGATTGCGGATCGCGTCGGTCTCGGGCCCCAGTTCGGTAATGCGGAACACATTGCCGCGCGGCGGCGGCGGGATTTGGTAGGGGGCAAGCGTCGGATCTGCCTGCTCTTTCGCAATTCGCGCCGGCGCGGAATCGGTTTTCCAGACATCCGTAGAACGAAACCCCGGACGCAGCGGATTATTCTTGAGCGTGGGGGTCAAACCGTCGGATACGACGATCGCCTTGCCTGCAGCATCGTGCCCCGTTACGACCCGCCTTATAAATCCTGACATTTCATTTCTCCCGTGATTCAGCGACAAATTATGAAACTGCGAATAATACTGCGGCAGGTCGATTTGACTGAACAGATGCTTGCCGATGCAGCAGCGACCTGGAGGCCGTACCGTTTACAGCAGCGAAGATAACATTCAGGCGCACAACTCAAAGTGCCGACGCCAGATATAATATCATTTGCATATTCGGAACTTTTTGCACACCCTGCGCGCTGTTTGAGCGCTGTGTCAGTGCGCGCTGGAGCGTTTAATGGAATTTGAAAAGCTGGCACCCGGGTTCGAGCGTATTGCCTGCGGCGACATGCGGCTCGACGTCATCGATCCCGATGCGCGAGTCACCGAAGGCCCGGTGTGGAACCGGCGCACCGGCGAATTTTTCTGGGTCAGCATCACCGGCAGCACCATCTATAAATGGTCGCCCGGCGCGGGGCGTTCGATCGTCATGCATCCGAGTCACAAGGCCGATGGCATGACCTTCGACCGGCAGGGACGCCTGGTGGTCGCCGGTTGGGGATGGCGACGCGTCTGGCGCCGCGAACTCGATGGCAGCATAAACACGCTGTGTTCGCACTTTGACGGCGTGAAATTCAATTCACCCAACGACATCGTCATCCGTTCCGACGGCTCGATCTACTTTACCGACCCGCCCGGCGCGCTTGCCAGCGTTGAAATGTACGGTGACGATGTGCAGCGCTATATGGACTATTGCGGCGTCTACCGTATCTCACCTGACGGCGAAACCACGCTGGCGGTGAAAGACCTCACGTATCCGAACGGACTCGCGTTTTCTCCGGACGAGTCGCTGCTCTATATCAACGATACGCGCGATTTCGTCGTCAATGTGTTCGATGTCGCGCCAGACGGCACGCTCGGCAATCGCCGCGTTTTTTGCGAGATCACCGGCACTGACGAAGGCATCCCGGACGGCCTCAAAGTTGACAGCGAGGGCAACGTCTATTGCACCGGGCCGGGCGGCATCCATGTTTTCTCCGCCAAAGGCACGATGTTGGGCCGCTTAAAAGTACCGGCCCACGTCAATAACATGGGGTGGGGCGGCGACGACTGGCGCAGCCTGTTCATCACCTCCGACACTGCCGTTTTCCGGGTGCGGCTAGGCATTCCCGGCACACCCACCTGGTAGCGACGGACCGCAACGATGACCTGGAATTTCGAACTCGTGCACGGACCGCTGGGCAGACCGCTCAGCGGGCTCGCGTGGGACGGCAGCGGCATGCTTTTCAGCGACGTCAATCACAGCAGCATTCATCGCTGGGACCCGGTCGGCAGAACAATCTCGACCGCGCGCAAATATACCAACCGCACCAACGGCCTCGCTTTCGGTGCAAACGGCGTTTATTACGGCGGCCAATCCGGTTCGCGCCGCATCGCGCGTTTCATGCCCGATGGGTCGGCAAATGTTCCGGCAAGCCGCGTATCCGGCCTGGTGCACAACACGCCGTATCTGCTCGCCGTCGATCGGCAGGAACGTATCTGGTTCAGCGATCCGATTCACCGCGCCATGATCTCCGGCCCCGGCCCGCAGCGATTTCCATTTCTCGATCACCAATCGGTGCTGCGGCTGTCGCGCGACGAGCGCAATGTCTGGGGCGTTGAGCGCATGACCTTCGACACACGTGCCCCGGCCGGCGTGGCCGTCTCGCCCGATGGAAAAACGCTCAATGTCGCCGAGAGCGACAACGAGCGCGAAGGTGTGCGCGAGTTACGCGCCTATTCGATTGCCGACGACGGCACGCTAGGCACCTGCCTTGTTTTGCATACTTTCGGCAGCGACCACCGCGGCTTACATCGCGGCATTGAAGGCCTCTGCGTGGACATCCAAGGAAACATCATCGCCTGTGCCGGCGGACAGAGCAGCGGCCCCGGCCCGCTGGTTTATATCTTTTCACCCACCGGCGCGATATTGGAGACACACGCCGTGCCAGCGGACCAGCCGCTCAATTGTGCCTTTGGTGACGCCGGCCTTGGATCGCTCTATGTGACGACAACGGCCGGACATTTATTCCGCGTACCGTCAACCGGACGCACCGGTTATTTGCCGTTCCCGCAAGGCGGGCGGTAAACAATCCGGTTAAACCGTGCGCCCGATCATCGAATCCATGCGCGCTCTGCCGGCGCACACATCCACTGCAGTATCGACATGCAGATGACGCAGTGGGGGCTGGGGGCGAGTGGCAGTGAGTCTAAAAGTCCGACGCTTTAGATTTGGCAGCACCGCTCTTGTGGCGCAGGCGACCCGCCTGCGAGAAGCACCACGTCATCCTCATGCAACGCGTGTTTGACGCAGGCGAGTCGCCTGCGCCACCCAAACCGTGCGCTCGATCGTCGAGTCGACATGCAGATGACGCCGTGGGGGCTGGTGGCGAGTGGCGGCGAGTTCAAGAGCCCAACGCTTTAGATTTGGCAGCACCGTTCTTGTGGCGCAGGCGACCCGCCTGCGAGAAGCACCACTTCATCCTGATGCAACGCGTGTTTGACGCAGGCGAGTCGCCTGCGCCACCCAAACCGTGCCCACGATCGTCGAGTCGACATGCAGATGACGCCGTGAGGGCCGGTGGCCTTTGGCAGTGAGTCGAAAAGTCCGACGCTTTAGATTTGGCTGCACCGCTCTTGTGGCGCAGGCGACCCGCCTGCGAGAAGCACCACTTCATCCTGATGCAACGCGTGTTTGACGCAGGCGAGTCGCCTGCGCCACCTAAACCGTGCCCACGATCGTCGCGTCGACATGCAGATGGCGCCGTGAGGGCTGGTAGCCATTGGCAGTGAGTCTAAAATCCGATTCTTTAGATTTTGCGGCGCCGCTCTTGTGGCGCAGGCGACCCACCTGCGAGAAGCACCACGTCATCCTGATACAACGCGTATTGGACGCAGGCGAGTCGCCTGCGCCACCTAAACCGTGCGCCCTATCGTCGAATCCACACGCACGCCCTCGACCCTGGCCTTCTCGGCATCCTTGCCGAAAAACAGCAGCTCGATTTCATTGCCGTCCGGATCGCGAAAAAAAATCTGATGCATGTTGCGCGCCGGCACGGCGAATTCCTCGTTATAAATGTTGTACTGCTTCAAGCGCGCGCGCACTTCGTCGATATCGCTGACGCGGAAGGCGACATGGTCGTAGGAATCCGACTTGCCCTTGGTTTTCGGCACACGCACGGTGCCGATGTGCAAAAGCGCATGGTCGCCCAGATACATCCAGGCGCCCGGCTTGCCGAATGGCGGCCGCTCGCCATCGCGAAAACCGACCACCTCCGTATAAAATTTGCGCGCCTTTTCCAGATCGGCGGTGGCGATGTTGTAGTGGTCCAGTCCGGAAATTTTCATCCTGCGCGCCTCGCGTTCGTCTTGTGGTTTGTCGAAATCATACTGCCGCGCGACGACACCTGCAATGAATGCGCAGGAATCCCGCAACAGGGCTGGCACCTGAGGCGTGCGCGGTTTAACATTGCGCCTTCCTGAAACGGAGAGCACCCACGTGGAAACGCACGCATCGCCGCACGATCACGTCAACCGGGTCGAAGACCGCCGCCTTATCACCGGACACGGCAAATATGCCGCCGACTGGAACGCCGACAGCCAGCTCTACGCGTATTTCGTGCGCAGCGATCGTGCGCATGCCGAACTCCTCGCGGTCGATGTTGCGGCGGCGCGCGCGCATCCGGGCGTGCGACTGGTGCTGACCGGCGAGGACGCCGTGCGTGCCGGCCATGTCAACGCACCGCATGCCCTCACCTTCAAGGGCCGCTACGGCAAAGACACGCTGCCGACGCCGCGGCCGGCGCTGGCGTCGGGCCGCGTGCGTTTCGTCGGCGAACCGGTCGCAATCGTGATCGCCGACAGCGCGGCCGTCGCGCAGGACGCGGCCGAACTGGTCGTCATCGAATACCGCGACCTGCCGGCGGTGCCGCTGGCCGAAGACGCGCTCGCACCCGGCGCGCCGCAGTTGCACGACAGCATCCCCGGCAATCTGCCGCTCGAATGCGAAACCGGCGACGAAAAAGCGGTCGCCGCCGCCTTCGCGCAGGCCGCACATATCACGCACCTCAAGGTCGAGAGCACACGGGTGGTCGCCAACCCGCTCGAGCTGCGCGCCTGCCTCGTCACCTTCGATGCGAAGACCGGCGGCTACCGCTTCAATGTCTGCAACCAGGGCACGACTATGCTGCGCCGGCAAATGTCGGCGTGGACCGGCGTGCCCGAGGACAAGCTCGTCTTTGAATCGCAGGACATCGGCGGCGGCTTCGGCCAGCGCACGGTCGCCTATCCCGAGTACTGCGCGCTGATGCTGGCGACCAAAGCGACCGGCCGACCCGTGAAATGGGTGGCGACGCGCGTCGAGTGTTTTCTCTGCGACACGCACGGCCGCTCCAACATCATCGACGGCACACTTGCACTCGATGCCGACGGCAAGTTTCTGGCCATGCGTCTGGACTGGATCAACGACATGGGCGCCTACCTCTCGCCGGGTGCGATGGGTCACATCCGCAATACCATGACCTGCATGACCGGCGTCTACCGCATACCGGCGCTCTACGGCAGCTATCGCGTGGCGCTGACCAACGCCACGCCGGTCGGCTCCTACCGCGGCGCCGGACGCCCCGACATCGCCTATGTCGTCGAGCGTTTGGTGAACGCTGCCGCACGCGAACTCAACATCGATGCCGCCGAACTGCGGCGCCGCAATTTCATCGCACCCGAGGCCTTTCCATACAAAACCCCGACCGGCTCGACCTATGAAATCGCCGACCTGCCGGGCATGCTGCAAAAGGCCCTCAAACTGTCCGACTGGAACGGTTTCGCGCAGCGTCGCGCGAAATCCGCCGCCGCAGGAAAATTGCGCGGCATCGGCATCTCAACCGTGATCGAGAACACCGGCGCCGGCCAGATGGCCGACGAAGTCGAGATCACGCTAGCCGCCACCGGCATAGTCACCGTGCACACGGTGGCGAAGGCGCAAGGCCACGGCCACGAAACCACTTTCGCGATGATCGTCGCCAAGGCGCTCGGCCTGCCGCTAGCGCGCGTCAACATCGAACAGTGTCTGCCGGGCATGACGATCAAGGGCAATCACACCGGCGGCTCGCGCAGCACGGTCGGTGCCGGCAGCGTCTGCCACCTCGCCGCCGGGAAGCTAATCGAGCACGGCAAAGCGCTCGCCGCGCTTGAGATGAAACTCGAGCCTTCGCAGATCGCGTATGCCAGCGGCGTCTTCACCTCGGCGCACTCGCAGCAGCGCATCGAGCTCGCCGCACTGGCGAAAAACGCCTCGATCACACTCAAGGCCGACGGCAGCTTCGGCTCAACCTTTCCGAACGGCTGTCACATCGTCGAAGTCGAGGTCGATGCGGACACCGGCACCACCGACGTGGTTTCGTATTGCGCGGTCGACGATTGCGGCGAAGTCATTCATCACGCCATCGTCGAAGGACAGTTGCACGGCGGCGTCCTGCAGGGCGCCGGCCAGGTCTTCGGTGAACACGTCGTCTACGACCGCGAATCGGGTCAGCCGCTGGCGGCCAGCTTCATGGATTACGTGATGCCGCGCGCCGGACTCATCCGCGAAATCCGCGGCGAGGAGCACGCCACACCGAGTAAGGTCAGCCCGCTCGGCGTGAAAGGGGTCGGCGAATCCGGCTGCACGGCATCGATCCCGGTGCTGGTGGGCGCCGTTCTGGATGCCTTGCGCCCGCTGGGCATCACGCATCTCGACATGCCGCTGACGCCGGCTAAGGTCTGGCAGGCGATGCACGCGGCACAAAAATAATCACGCGCCGACTCGCAGGATGGGTAGAGGCGCGCAGGGCCGAAACCCATCATGACTGCCGATGCAGATCGATGGGTTTCGCTACGCTCTACCCATCCTACGAAATAAGGTCTGGCAGACGATGCAGGAGGCACGCGCCAAGTCATAAACCCGAAGGGCGCTCGCTCTTGTGGCGCAGGCGCCCCGCCTGCGAGAAGCACCGGGTCATCTGAATTCAACAGGCGTTTGACGCAGGCGAGTCGCCTGCGCCACAACACCGATCGTCGCTTGTAGGTCAGCGCATTACCAAACCCTCACATCATCTTGCGCGACCAGTAGCAATTGTAGGCTACAACGCTCTTGTAGCGCAGGCGACCTCGCCTGCAAGAAGCACCACAGCATACTGATGCAACGCTCTTGTGGCGCAGGCGCCCCGCCTGCGAGAAGCACCGAGTCATCTGAATTCAACGGACGTTTGACGCAGGCGAGTCGCCTGCGCCACAACACCCATCGTCGCTTGTGGTCAGCGTATTACAAAAACATCACATCATCTTGCGCGACCAGTAATCTCCACGCTCGATATTGTTGTTGGTGTTGAAACACACCGGCTCGCGATACACCCGTGACACCGTCACCAGCTTCGGGTTCTCTTCCTTCATCGCCTGAAACAGCGACTCGGTCGGGCGCCACAGGTTATTAAACGGACCGTCGTGGTGCGCCGGCATGAACACATCGGGCTTGTAGGCGCGCAAATGGCTCGCCCCCTGCGAAAGCGCGGCCCCATCATCGCCACATCAGCAATCCAAACGTTTCTGGATTCCCGCTTTCGCGGGAATGACGCGAACAATCGGAATCACCGCCCGTAGGGTGCGCATCGCGCACGTCCACACCGTGTAGGGTGCGCAGTGCGCACCCTACAACCCCCTTAACTGAAACAGCGACCGTTCTCCAGCCGGCTTCAGTTGAACTGCGGAACCTTGTTCAGATATTGCTTGCGCATCTCCGGCCGCACACGCTCCATCATTTCGCGATTCATGTCGAGCGGCGGTTTCGCCTCGGGCGGCATCAATGAAAAATATTCGACGCCTTTGGTGTCTTCACGAAACTGCACTTTGACGCGCTCAAGCAACTCAGGCGTCGTCAGCAGATCAAGTATGCTGCCGGCGAGCACCTTGGCGCCGGCGACTTCGCCCTTGTGCGCGATCGAATTCGTTTTGCCGACGGCGGCCTGCCAGTTGTGCGGCGTCACCAGCGGTATGCCCGCCGAAAAATCCAGCGTGCCGGTGGGCACGTTCCAGGTCACATCACCGCTGTCGTTCGATGAATACGACTGCTGGGCCGCGCCGAATTTCAGCGGCTGCGTGTTAAGCCCGATCTGCTTCAGGCCGAGCGAGGCCTGGAAGTCCTTCGCGAATTTCACTTCGTCGTCGCTCCACTTCGGCAGGCCGACGGCATCGATGTTCTTCTGGATCGCTTCGGCCATCACCTTGTTCCCCAGTTGCGGCCAGGCCGAGGCGACGAACTCCATGTCCATGGTGGTGCCGGTCATCAGCGCCGCGCCCTTGCCGATGTTGACCAGTTTGTCGAAGTTTTCCTTCGCCGCCGGCCCGGTCGAGTCGCGCACATACCACCAGATCTGCGCGAGGTCCGGAATGATGTTGGGCTGGATGCCGCCCATCGTGATGGTGCGGTGCCCGCGATAGGTCGGGCGCAGATGTTCGCGCAACTTGTCGAAACCGATGCTCATCAGTTCGACGGCATCGAGCGCGTCCTTGCCTTCCCACGGTGCCACCGCACCGTGCGCGGTCTTGCCGTGAAAAGTGAACTTGGCGCTGATCGCGGCGTAATTGCGCAGACCGAAAGTGGTGCGCATGTTGTCGCCGATGTGGATCAGGATCGCGGCGTCGGCGTCCTTGAAATAACCGGCGCGCACGAGAAAGGGCCGGCTGATCAACTGTTCTTCGGCAGGGCCGAAGGACAAGGCAATGGTGCCCGGCAGTTTGTAACGCTCCATCGTCTGCTTGAGCGCGTAGGCCGCCGCGACGGCCACCGCACCGTGCGTGTTGTGGCCCTCCATATGGCCGGGCGCGCCCTGCACCAGGGGTTTGCGTGGAAAACTCAGCGGATCCTGCGAGCCTTCGGGCAGCGCATCGATTTCGGTGACGATGACGATCTTCGGTTTGCCGCTGCCCCACTGCGCCCAGACGTTGGTCGGCATGCCGGCGCCGCCGACCTCGACCTTGAAGCCGATGCCTTCCAGCGTCTGCTTGAGGAATTTCGCGCTCTCGTGTTCCTGCATGCCGAGTTCGCCGAAATAAAACAGCGAGTCGCCGACGATGGCGGTCGCCTCGGCATTGCGGTCGATGACCTCGAAGGCGTGTTTTTTTTGTTCGTCGCTGGCGGCGTAACACTGGCCCGTAAACAGCAAAACGGCAATGACAGCGGCACATGATCTGCGCATGAAAAACTCCTTCGTCAGAAATTCAATACAGATTCGCGGCGCAACAATGCTTACGGGAGCTTGCCGGCGGCGATGGCCTTGCCGATCAGCACGGCAGTCGGAATGAAAGTCACGATGTCGTCGAACTCGCCGCCACCCGCGGCGGTACTTGTCGTATCAATGCGTCTGATAAATGTTACGGACGCCGTGTTATTCGTAATCTCGTCGGCGTTCGTTACCCCTGAAGAAGAGTTCGCGCGCACCGCACCAGCATCATTAGTACCGAAATTCTCCGGGCCATGCGACCACACGACCGCAGGCACCAGCGTTGCGTAGTTGACGAGCGCGCCGGCCGCATTTCTTTCCTGGATTGTTTTTGTACCAACGGAGGTCAGCAAAAAAGTGGCGTTGGCGAACGCAGGAGTGACGCTGTACTGGATCATGTTGCCCCATGCGTCGAGTTTGGGCGATCCCAGCGTCGTCCATGGAATGAAGCCGGTGCACGCCACCTCGTCCGCACAAGCCGCAGCTTCCAACCCGTTGGCCGCCGAAGTCGCGGGCCGGGGCAAACGGCCGTTAATCATTACAAAGCCGATCAATGCGTCATTAACGTCATTGATTGCTTTTTGCGTGTCGCGGATCTTGCCTTGCTGAATCTGCTGATTGATCGGCGCCAAAATGCCGCCCAGCACCAATGCCAGCACAAACAGGGCGATGGCGATCTCGATCAGCACGAATGCCCGTTGAACTGTTCTCATCTTGATCATGTCTGAAACGATGCCTTTTCCCCGCCTGCAAAACGGCCGAAGCGTGTTATATTTCCTACACTTAGGCCAAGCCGGGATGAGATTATCATGAAACATTTCGATTTCCTATGGCTTGGTGCCGTAACGCGGCGGACTGCATGCCCCATTTACCCAAATTACCGTTGACTGCCCGACGCCAGCGCGGCCAGATCATCCTGTTGACGATGATCCTCGTGCTGATGATTGCCGCAGCGGGTGTGACGCGCTACGCGCTGTCCGGTGCGTCGGTTGTCGCCGAACAGGTCGCCAATAACGCTGCACAACTGGCGATTATAAAAACCGCCTTGATCGCTTATGCGGTCAATGGCCGCAACCCGGCGCCGGCAGCCTGTCCGACCACAACTAATGCGCGACCCGGTGAATTGCCATGCCCTGATACCGATAACGACGGCATCGAGGAGTGCTTGTGTACTGCTGCACAGCGTGTTGGTCGCGTGCCCTGGAAAACCCTCGGCATCGCGGAACCCAAAGATGCTGCTGGCGAAACATTCTGGTATGTGCTGAGCGCCTCGCACCGGCCGTGGTATTCGACCGGCGGCCCTGCCATGATCAACAGCGATAGCAAGGGTTCGCTACCCGTCTGGAAAGACGATATGGTAACCAACCTGACCAACGAAGCAATCGCGGTCATTATCGCGCCGGGCCAGGCGATTGGCACGCAAACCCGCTCCACCACAGCAACAGCGAGCTGCGCGCTAACCAGCACAACCATCGCCCAGAATCTGTGTGCAAACAATTACCTTGAAGGGACTCCGGGGGGCGGCTTCAACTGGAAAAACAACGGGCCCTTCGTGATGTCGCTGACGACGCCCTCGCCAAGTACTTTTAACGATCAGTTGCTACCGGTGACGACGTCAGACATTTTGCCGGTGATCGAACAGCGCGTCGGCAAGGATGTAATTGCGCTGCTCAAACAATACAAGACCACCTTGTCCTATTTCCCTTGGGCATCTGACGACTGGAGCGGTCAGAGCCACAACAACGCCCGTTACGGCAATGTGCCACTCAAACAGGCTTCGCCCAAGGACTGGGGTACCAACGGTCTGCCAAGCGTACCGGTTTATCTTACGCTGAACGACTGGTGGCGCGTGCTGTATTACGCCGTAGGCGACCGCGTCACCCAAACGCCGGTCACATTCAACGTCTTCAACTACGGCGGCGGCGGCAACACCAGCGCCATCGTGATTACACCTGGCCCGGCCGGCGCATCGCGCCCCAGCACCAACTGGTCGGACTACGTCGACGACGCCACCAACCGCGACGGTGACGATACCTTCGCCGCGCCGGCCTCCTCGGCTTATACCAAAGACCACCTGTTCAGCATTCCCTATCCGTATCCCTGAGGCATGTGCTGCCGCCTTTGACCGCGCGCCCGCCGGCTTCTAGAATCCGGCCTTCCTCTTCTGCGGTCAACCATGAAAAATCTTCCGCGATATACCGCGTTTGCCCTGCTGGCATCGGCTGCCGTGCCCTGCGCACAGGCGCAAACCTACCCCACCCGCCCCATCCGTCTCGTCGTCTCCTTCGCCGCCGGCGGCGGGGTTGACCTCGTCGCACGTCTGATCGGCCAAAAACTTTCCGAAGCATGGAGCCAGCAGGTGGTGATCGACAACCGGCCGGGTGCCGGCGGCAATGTCAGCGCGGAAATGGTCGCCAAATCGCCGCCCGACGGTTATACGATTTACATGTCGAGTGCGTCGGTGGTGGTCAACGCCAGCCTCTACAAATCGCTGCCCTACGATCCGCTGAAGGATTTCGCGCCGGTCACGCTGCTGGTCAATGCGCACAACGTACTGGTGGCACACCCGTCGCTGCCGGCGAAAAACATCCGCGAATTGATCGCGCTGGCGAAAAAGGCGCCGGGGCAGATCAACTACGCCTCCACCGGCAGCGGCAGTTCGGGCCACCTGGCGATGGAACTCTTTCGCAGCATGGCGGGTATCGAATTGACGCACGTGCCGTACAAAGTCATCGGCCAGACCACCGCCGATCTGCTCTCGGGCCAGGTCTCGTTGTGGTTTCCGACCATGCCGGGCGTGCTGCAACACATCAAAGGCGGCCGCATGATGGCGCTTGGCGTTTCGGGCAGCCGTCGCGCACCGGTGTTGCCGAACGTGCCCACCATCGCTGAAGCCGGTGTGCCGGGCTACGACGCGTCGACGTGGTATCCGCTGCTCGCGCCGGCCGGCACGCCTGCCGCCATCATCGAAAAGATGAACGCGCAGCTCGTCACCATACTCGCCACTGGCGACGTGCGCGAAAAATTACAAGCGCAGGGCATCGAACCGGTGGGTTCGTCGCCGGCGCAGCTTGGCGCACATTTGAAAAGCGAAATGGTGAAATGGGAAAAAGTCGTGCGCTTGTCGGGAGCGAAAGTTGATTAGGGTAACGCTGAATAAGTTGATTCCGTTCATGGTTCGACAAACTCACCACGAACGGAATCAAGCTCTTGCCGTTCGTCCTGAGCTTTGTCGAAGGGAGCCTGTCGAAGGAATTTATCAGCGATTCCTTAGGCGTGTAACCAGCGGCGTGCTTGCCGCATCCAATGCGTCATCCCCGCGAAAGCGGGGATCCAGCTTTTTGTTGATTATTCGCAACGCGAAAATCTGGACTCCCGCCTGCGCGGGAGTGACGGTATTCATTGGCGTCGTTTGCTACCTGACTGCATCGCAGGCCGCCGCCCAATCAAATTATCCCAACAAACCGGTGCGCCTGATCGTCGCCGCCGGCCCCGGCGGTTCGGGCGATCTGCTTGGCCGCGCGCTCGCGCACAAGCTGAGCGAACTGTGGGGCCAGCAAATGGTGATCGACAACCGGCCCGGCGCCGGCACTGTGATCGGCACCACCATCGCCGCCAAGTCCGCACCCGACGGTTACACGCTGTTCCAGGCCAATGCCGCGCACACCATCAATCCAGCGTTGACGCGCGATCTGCCCTACGACACGCAGCGCGCCTTCATACCGATCAGCTTGTCGGCGGAACTGCCCAACGTGCTGGTGCTGCATCCCTCGGTGCCGGCGCGCACTTTGAAAGAACTGATCGCACTGGCCCAGGCAAAGCCGGGGCAACTCAACTATGCCTCGTCCGGCATCGGCAACGCCACGCATCTGGCTGCGGAACTCTTCCGCAGCGTGACGCACACGCAGATGGTGCACGTGCCCTACAAGAGTGGCGGCTTCGCACTGACCGGCGTGATGTCGGCGCAGGTGCAAATGTATTTCGCCACGCTGCCCTCGGCACTGCCGCATATCAACAGCGGCCGCCTCAATGCACTGGCCGTCACCAGCATCCGCCGTTCGTCGGCGGCGCCGCAGTTGCCGACCATGAGCGAAGCCGGCGTGCCCGGTTATGAAATCACGTCGTGGTACGGCATCCTCGCGCCGGCGGGCACACCGGCGGCGATCGTGGCAAAACTGACTCGCGACATCGCCGCCACGCTGAAAGATCCGCAGGTGCGCAGCCAGATTGCCGCGCAGGGCGCCGATCCGGTCGGCAACTCGCCCGCGGAATTCAGCGCCTTCATTTCGCGCGAGCTGGTGAAATGGGCAAAACTGATCAAAGATGCCGATATCAAGGCAGAGCCAGGCGGCTGAACCCGGCTGGGTAAGCATTGCGCACCGCCGGGCTTTCGTGGCGCAGGCGCCCCGCCTGCGTCAAAACACCGTGGCATACGCGAGCGTTGGCGCTTCTCGCAGGCGAGGCGCCTGCGCCACAATGCTGCCAATGTCTGTGCGCCTGACAACGCCGCAGGCCAGAAGGAGCACAGTATCGTAGCGCGGAAGGAGCGTAGCGTATTCCGGGACACCGTTGAACGGTGCGCGGTGCGCACCCTACGCCGCAGGTCTGCTCCGCGACTTCTTGGCACGTGATATTCGCGCCGCCGCCTTCTCGGTCTTGATTTCTTCCATCGCCTCCAGCATGCAGGTCACGCCGTAGGTCAGCACCTTCATGCCGCAGGGGTTGACGCAGACCATCAGCGCCTCGGCGATTTCCTCGGGCTTCCAGCCCATCTGCAGGGCCTTCTTCAGGTGTTGTCGCAGATGCGGCTGGTTCGGCGGGTTCGACATCTCGACCGCCAGCGCGATGATATGAAACAGCTCGTGCATTTTCTCGCTGAAGCGCCGCGGCTTCTCGCGGATGACGTAATCGAGATCGAGCAGCACCTTCATGTAATCCGGGAAATGCTCGGCGATGAAGGTGTGTGCCGGATAACGCTTGCCGCGCCGTTTGGCGATTTCGTCGGCCAGTTTGCTGCCTGATTTTATTTTCTGTGCGCTTGCCATGACTTGCTCCTCCGATTGATTCGTGCACAGGATACTACGAGGCGGCCAGACACATGCCCCTTCACCGGGGAGAACAGAGGTGGGGGTGCCGGTGCAATCCGTTTACCCCCCCATCCCAACCTTCCCCCACCAGGGGGGAAGGAGGAGAATTACGACATGTTACTTAGAATAACGGTCGTTTCGTCTCTGTCGCTGGCCGCAGCCACGATCGGCGTCCCCTCTGGCGCGCAGAATTTTCCGCAACGCGCCATCCGCATCGTCGTGCCCTTCGCGCCCGGCGGCGCCAACGACAACGCGGCGCGTGTGGTCGCGCAAAAATTCGGCGAAGCCTTCGGCCAACCCGTGGTCGTGGACAACCGCCCCGGCGGCGCCACCAACGTCGGCACCGACATTGTCGCCAAGGCACCCGCCGACGGGCACACGCTGCTGGTCACCAATTCGTCACTCGCCACCAATCTCAGTCTTTATAAATCCCTGCCGTACGACGCACGCCGCGATCTGGCACCGGTGACGCTGATTTTCACCACACCGCTGGTGCTGGTCACGCATCCGTCGCTGCCGGTGAAGAACGTGCGCGATCTCGTTGCATTGGCGAAAGCGCGGCCCGGCCAGTTGACGTTTGGTTCCGCCGGCATTGCGAGCCCTGCGCATGTCAGCGGCGAGTTGCTCAACATGCTGACCGGCATCCGCACGATACACATCCCGTATAAAGGCGGCACGCAGGCGCTCGCCGATCTGCTCGGCGGACAAATCAGCTTCGCCTTTACCGGCGGGCCGGCGACGATCGAACTGATGAATGCCGGCAAGCTGCGCGTGCTCGCCACCACCGGACCGAAACGCTTCACGGTGACGCCGGACATTCCGACCATCGCCGAATCCGGCGTGCCCGGCTACGACCTCGTTGGCTGGGTTGGACTGTTCACCACCGCCGGCACGCCCGCCGATGTGATCGCGCGGCTCAACGCCGAAGCGCAACGCGGCCTCGCCCAGCCCGATGCGAAAAAACGCATTGAAGACACCGGCGCCGAAGTCAGCACCGGCACCCCGCAGGAACTCGGTGCGTTTCTGGCGAAAGAAATCGACAAATACGCGAAGCTGATCCGCGTTGCCAATATTCGTCCGGAATAATCACCGGTGACTCACCAAAACTCGTCGCTCCCGCGCAGGCGGGAGCCCAGTTTTCTGCCGTCATTCAATAAAGCTGGATTCCCGCCTGCGCGGGAATGACGGTTCAATAGACGATAGTTCGTAGGGTGCGCAACGCGCACGCGGTAACACGGTGAATGGTGCACGGTGCGCACCCTACGCACTGAATGCAGGCGAGTCGCCTGCGCTACTTAGCGCCCGCGCGTCGGCGAACCCTCGATTTGCCCGAGTTGCACCGGCAGCGACACGATTGGATGCGGCCGGCCTTCGAGCAGCGGCGTGCGCGCGACGTTCATGATCATCGCCAGCGTCGCGTAGTAACCGACGATGCCGAGGATATCCACCACCCCGGATTCGCCGAACTTCGCCACCGTCGCCGCATACGTGGTGTCGCTTGCACCTTTGGTCGCCAGCACCTCTATGAGGAAATCGTAGAGCACCGCTTCGTCGTCCGTCATTTTCGCGGGCCGGCGGCCTTCGGCGATCGCGTTGGCAACGTCCACGGTCATGCCGGCATCGAGCGCCTGCAGAATGTGCACGTCCCACTCGAATTGCTGCGTCCACAGGCGTGAGGCCATCAATGCCGCCATCTCATTTAACTTGCGATCGAGCGGGCAACGATAACGGTAGTACTCACCGACTTTCTGCAGACCGTCAGCCAGACCCGGGCTGCGGATGATCGGCCAGTACGGGCCTTCGACCTTGCCGCGCGGGCCGGCGATGATGTCGGCGGCGACTTTCTTCTGCGCGTCGGTCATCTTCTCGGTCGGGATCGGCGGCATGCGGTCGGGCAGGATTTTGAAACGGGCTTCCATAAAGTCTCCATTAAAAGCAGAAAATTAAAATCTCCACCGGCCAGTAGCCCGGATGGAATGAAAGGCAATCCGGGGTAGCGCTCCCCGGAATACGCTGCGCTCCTTCCGGACTACGGCACTGCGAAGTCGAAAATCAGGAAACGCAATGATACTTGAGTTATTCGGGAACGATTCCGGCCGCCTTCGCCACGCGCGCCCATTTCTCGATCTCACGACGCAACAGCGCCGCGAACTCGTCGGGCGTGCCGGCGACGATATCAGCGCCTTCACCACTGAGACGCGTCCTGACTTCGGGTGCGCGCAAAATCGCGACCACTTCGCGATGCAGGCGCTCGATGATGTCGCGCGGCGTGCCGGCCGGCGCCAGTAAGCCATACCACTGCACCGAATCGAATCCCGGCAGACCGCTCTCGCTGATGGTGGGAATATCCGGTGCCGCCGCCACGCGCGTCGCGCTGGTCACGCCGAGCATGCGCAAGCGCCCCGCCCTCGCGTGCGGCAATGCCAGAAGCAATGGTGACGACGACAACGCAATCTGCCCGGCGACGAGGTCGATGATGCTGGTTGAGCTTTTGTACGGCACATGCGTAAACTTGATCCCCGCCATGTTCGAAAACAATTCGATGGTTAGATGCGGATTGGTGCCGATGCCCGAAGAGCCGTACAAAATCTCGCCCGGTCGCGCGCGCGCCAGCGCAATCAGTTCGCGCACATTGCGCGCCGGCAGCGTCGGGTGCGACACCATCAGGTTCGCCATGCTCAGCACCTGCGTGACAGGCGCAAAATCCTTCACCGCATCGTAGGGCACCCTTTTGTAAGCGGTGGGATTGGTCGCCAGCGTGGACAACCCGATCAGCAGCGTGTGCCCGTCGGCCGGCGCCTTCGCCACGAGTTCACTGCCGATCATGGTGCCGGCACCGGTGCGGTTCTCCACCACCACCTGTTTGCCCAGCCGTTCGGTGAGCCCCTGGGCAATCAGCCGCGCAATGCCGTCGCCGGGGCCGCCGGTGGCGGTCGGCACAATGATGCGCACCGGCTTGAGCGGGTAATTCGTCTGCGCGAACGCCGCGCCCGCCAGCAGGAACGCTGCAGCCAACGTGCGTATTACAAACGCCGGCGCCTTCATAGCGTGTTCATACCCTGGTCCGGACCGGCGCCGCCGAGCGCGACCATGCCCATCCAGAACAGCTGGCCATCAACGGTATCGATGTCGTGCTTGCGCACAAACGTGAGCCGTCCGTCATCAGCGATGGTGAAGACCGTGAGTCCGGCTTCAACACGCGTCACACCACTTGCGCCCGCCACCTGCATCGGCATCAGGTTGGCGGCGACCAGCAGCCGCCCGCCCGCATCGATGGCAAAAGTGCGCGGCGCGATGCCACGCGTATCCGCGTTCTGAATGAGCGTCGGCGCACCGCTTGCGGCGTCAAGCGCGTAGACGGCAATGTTGTTTTCGCCGCCGGCAAATACGTGCTGGCCGGCGACCACCTTGCTGGCGCGCGCGCGATTGGCAACGTAGACGTGGCGCCCGTTCGGATGCATGTGCACGGTGCCCGGCTTCTGCGCACGGTTGTCATGCGCCGCATCGGCCAGCGTGCCGGCGACGTGGAGCGGCGCCGCACCCAACATCTCGCCATTGAAATCCCAGACCTGCAGTTTGTTCTGGCGCTCGAGAGAAACATACAGGCGCGGCAGTGCCGGATGGAAATCGACGTGTCGCGGCCCGAAACCATAACCATCGCCGGGCGCAATGCTCGCCCTGTTCGCCAGCAGCCCCTGCCGGTAGTCGAACAGTTTGAGCGCCCCCGGGTCTTCGGGCTTGCCGGCTTCGGCATCGTTGCCGCGCGTCACCACGATCGCGCGTGTGTTCGACGCCGCGAAGCGCACCTGGTGCGCATAGACGCCGAAATCAAGCGATGCCGGCTGCGCGACCTCGGCACCGATAGCGCCATCGGCATTGAGGCGATGCACGCTCACGCCGCTCGGCACGTTATAGGTGATCGCCACATGCTCTGAATGGATATCGGTGGTGATATGCAGTGGCCGCCAGCGCAGGCTGACCGCTTCGCCATGCATCCGCAGGGCACCGGTCGCAGCGTCGATGGCCAGTGCGCAGACAAAATGCCGGCTGCCGGATGCATCCGGGTTGCCGTCGCTGCAGGCCACATATAACCAGCGCCCCGACACATGCGGCCATGCGTATTGCACATCGGCCGGCAGCGTCAGCGTGGCGCGCTCGGTGAGCGTGGCGTGTTCGGCATCCACTTCGAAGTGAATCAGCCGGCTGCCGGCGCTCGCGTAAAGCGCGCTGCGTTGCGTTTGCTTGCCTGTCACCGCCATCCCCCGATTGATTTGTCACCGCGAATATCGATGCGGCGGCGACTGGCAGCATTGTAGCGGCGATTCGGGGGCAACAGCTCGCGCACGCCTCATCAATGCCGTCTGCGCTTCGTCGTATACTGTCCGTCATTCAAAAATGCTGCCCGCGCCAACAGGCGGTCGCTGAGGAGAGATAGCACATGAATTTTTTCCGCATCTGCGCATTGGCCGGCACGCTGCTGGCATTGACCACAGGCAATCTCACCGCGCAGGGCTTTCCCGCCAAGCCGCCACGCATCGTCGTCGGCTTCGCACCCGGCGGCGCCACCGATCTCGTCTCGCGCATCGTTGCGCAAAAACTCGGCGAACTGTGGGGACAGACTGTCGTCGTCGACAACCGGCCGGGGGCGAGCGGCATGATCGCCGGCGAAATCGTCGCCAAGGCGGCAGCGGACGGCTACACCCTGCTGCTCACACCGCAAACCAGCATCGCCGTCGCACCGGCACTCTACGGCAAGGCGCCCTACGATCCGGCCAAAGATTTCACGCCGATCACGCTCGCCGGCTCGTCGCCGTTGCTGATGGTGGTGCATCCGTCGTTTCCGCCGAAGACCTTCGCCGAATTTGTGGTGCTGGCAAAAAAAGGCGGCGCCAACGCACTCACCTTCGGCTCGGGCGGCATCGGATCGTCGCCGCACATGGCGGGTGAACTGCTCGCCGCCGCGCTCGGCACCCGTATGAACCACGTGCCCTACAAAGGCGAAAACCCGGCGCTCACCGACACCATCGGCGGCCAGATCCCGATCATGTTCGGCAATCTGCCGGTCGCCCTGCCCTATGTGCAATCGGGAAAACTGCGCGGGCTCGCCAACACCGCTGCAACGCGCTCGCCGCTGGCACCGTCGATTCCGACCGTGGCCGAATCCGGCATCAAAGGGTATTCAATCGCCACCTGGTCTGCAGTACTCGGACCCGCCGGCATGCCACCCGAACTCGCCACTCGCATCCAGCGCGATATCGTGCGCGTGATCAATGTCGCGGAAACGCGCGAGCGGCTGGTCGGCATGGGTGTCGATATCATCGGCAACGCGCCGGAGGACTTCAGCGCCTTCCTGCGTACCGAGATCGTGCGCTACGCCAAAGTCATCAAGGACGCCGGCATCAAGGCGGAGTAATACCTTGGAAAAGTTGACTACCGGCGTGATCGGCCTCGGCGCCCTCGGCAAGCCAATTTCTGCACTGCTGCTCAAAGCCGGTCATGCCGTTGCCGTCTACGATGTGCGCAGCGAACCGGTGGCGGAACTGCAGAAACTCGGCGCGACCGCCTGTACATCTCCGGCGGACGTTGCCCAACGCAGCGACATCGTCGTCAGCCTTGTGCTGGATCAGGCACAAACCGATGAGATCGTCTTCGGCGAGAACGGCCTGCTGAATCATTGCCGGCCCGGCGCCATACTCGCCATCGGCAGCACGCTGGGCCCCGCACCGGTCAAGCGCATCGCCACTGAGCTGGCGAAACAATCCGTCGAAGTTCTCGACATGCCGATTTCCGGGGGCATCCTCGCCGCGCGCGAGGGCAAGCTGAGTCTGATGGTCGGCGGCACACCTGCCACGCTCGAACGCGCGCTGCCGGTGCTGCAGGTATTCGCCAGCCAGATCACGCGCACCGGCGAAGTCGGCAGCGGTCAGGCTGCCAAGCTCGCACACCAGCTTGTCTTCGGCCTTAACGTCATGGCGCTGCTCGAAGGCCTCGCGCTCGGTATTGCCGGCGGCGTCGAACCCGACGTGCTGAAAAACGTTTTGAAACAGGGATTGGCAAACAGTACCGTGCTGCAGGTGTGGCACGACCTCGGGCCGCGCTGGAAAGGCATGCTCGAAGCTAGCGCGCCGGGCACGCCACCGCCGAACCTGCGCAAGGACCTGCACCTCGTGCTCGAGTTCGCGCGCGAACTCGGCGTCGATCTCCATCTCGGCAGCGAGGCGTCGCGCGTGGCCGATGGCGGCATCGCCACCGGCCATGACGATCTGCGGGCTTAGTTGCGGCCGGGATACTGCCCGACAAACATCTCGACGCCGCCGCGCCCGGCCGTGAACGTGCAAGGCGCATCGTCCGGCCCGACGAACAACAGCGACCACAACGGGTAGTCGGCGCCGGCAAACTGCATGCTGCCGTTCAACACCAGGAAATATTGTCCACCGCTGCCGCGCGGATCGGGCCCCGTCGCCTGCATGCCGGGACCGACGCGCAGCACGTAGGCACCGAGGCAGTCGTCGAATTTTTCCTGGTCGGGGATCATCGGCTCCAGCACAGTTTCAGTCCGGCTCGCCAGCACCGGCTCGGTGCTGAGCGCGATGGGGGCCAGAAAATGCCGCTTTTTGCTCGGCTTCAGTTTTTCGCGATAACCGGGCTTGTCGATTTCGACCGCGCCAGCGTCGGTCTGCGCGCGCAGCGTGAAATACGAAAAGCCCTGTGCGCTGGCGACAATCGGCCCATAGCCGGTGTGATGGTCGGCGTAATGCATGGTGTTGGACAACGTCGCCGGTTTGTTGCGGCCGATGGTGCCGCTGCCGCCGACGAATATCTGGAACTGGTCGACCTCGTGAAAATGCGACACCAGTTTCTGCTGCGGGCTCATTTCGAGCAGGAAGGCCTGGGGTGCGTCGACCACCGTGCCGTTCGGACGGCCGCCCATATAAGGCGAACGCCAGTAGGCGGCGTCGGGACTCAGTTTGGAGGTAACGCTGATGCGACCTTCGATCGCTTTGGGGCCGTGCACTGCCTGAACCATGTTGTGTTCTCCGCTTACCGGACAAGAGAGGAAATCTCATGTAACCATGATCGCACAGCGCCGAATCCTGCGCCCGCTCAGGCGAGTTCGGCGGCGACCGCTTTGTTGTGTTCGCCGAGTGTCGGCGCAATGCCTTTGAGTTCAGGTTTAAGGTTCGAGAAGCGCGCCGGAAAGGCGCGCACACGAACTTTGGCGCCACCGGCCGCAGCGACTTCCTGCACCACACCGAGCGCCCTGGTCTGCACATGATCGAGCGCCTGATCGGCGCGCTGATAACTCGCCGCATTGCCGGCGTGTTTACGGATCAACGCAACCAGTTCCTCGGCCGAATAACGCGCGAACTCGCGTTCATATTCGGCGCGCAGTTGCTGCACCTGAATGCCGTAGCCAGTGGAGTCGCGGCCGATCTTGTCGAAACGCGGATCATCAAGCAGTCGGTTGAAGCCGGCCTCTTCGCAAAACTTCACCCAGCCAGGCCTTCCTTCGGCACCCACTGAACCGCCGAAAGCGAAGAAGATCGGTTCGTCTTTGGTTTTCCAGCCACGCTCTGGCGGATAGTTGGCGCCGCCTACGCGCGGACCCGCATACACATCGGGATCCGACTGCGCAGCGAGATGGATGCTCTTCAGCGCCAGCAACGAATTGAGCAGCGACAGCGTGACGCGCTGACCGACACCGCTTTTCACGCGCGCAATCAGCGCGGCGAGTGTCGCCTGCACGGCAAAGATGCCGGTGCCGGCGCAGGCGACGTCGGCACCGAGACGACAGGCCGGTGCGTCGCGCGAACCGAGATAACGCGTATAACCGGCCATCGCCTGCGCGGCGAGCTCCGAACCCTTGTTCAAACGCAGCGGGCCGCGGTCGCCCCAGAAGCTGATGCCGACACGCACGAGTTTCGGATTGACCACATAGGGCTCGGCATCGATGCCATGCACGCCCAGCGCTGCGAGTTCTTCCGGCGTGCGGTCGGTAATAAAGACGTCGGCGTTTTTCAGCAATGCCGCCAGCGTGAGCTTCTCGTTCAGCACGACCGAACGCTTGCCGCGGTTGAGTTCAAAGAAGGCCGCGCTCATTTCACTGTTGGGCAGCGCGGGTGCGGCATTGCGCAGCCAGTCACCGTCTTTGCTTTCGACCTTGATCACGTCGGCACCGAGGTCTGATAAACGCAGTGCCGCCAGCGGCCCCGGCACGCCGTCGGCAAACTCAATGACGCGAATCTTATTCAGCACGCTCATGCACCCGCCTTCGTCTTGCGTGCCGCGAGATCGGCCAGCACGGCAGCGGTGTCTGCACCCGGCCGCGGCGGTTCGCGCACGGCGCAGGGTGTCTGCGCGAAATGCCAGGGCGTACCTGCTACCGATACGGTGCCCCAGTCGCGCGTGGCGACATCGGCAATCATCCCGTTCATCACCACCTGCTGATGGTGACGGAAGGTTTCAAAACTGAAACACTGTGTGCAGGCCACACCCTCACGCTGCATCACGCGCTGCCACCACAGGGCCGGGCGCAACTTGAAGACCGGCGCGACATCGTTAAACAGCGCTTCGCGGTTCTCGACGCGCAGGCGGTTGGTTTTGTAACGCGGATCGTCCGCCAGTTGCGGGCGTTCGAGTGCGCGGCAAAAGCCGGCGAACTCGGCATCGTTATGCGCGGTGACAAAGACTTCACTGTCGAGTGTGGCAAAGGCTCGGTCCGGCACGATGCCCGGCGATTCACTTCCTCGCGGCTGCGGAATCGATCCGCCACCCAGATATTCGGCGATGCGGGTGGCTTCGATTTCCATTGCCGCCTCCAGCATCGACACTTCGACCTTCTGCCCCTCGCCACCGAGTTCGCGTTCGAGCAGTGCCGCCAGCACCGCTTCGGTGGCCACACTCGCCGTGGTCAGATCGAGAAAACCGGTGAAGCGGAAGGCTTCGAGCGTTTCGCCCGGCGCTCCATTGAGGCGCGCGAAGCCCGAATAGGCCTGCATGATGTAGTCAGCACAGCCGGCCTTCGCCAGCGGGCCGGTTTCACCGAAGCCCGAAATGGCGCAGTAAATGATCTTCGGATTGACCTTGCGCAGCGATTCGTAATCAAGCCCCAGGCGTTCGATCACGCCGACGCGGAAATTCTGCACGAACACGTCGCAGGTGGCGGCGAGTTCGAGCGCAGTGGCGCGGTCTTCGGCTTTCTTGAAATCGAGAACGATGTCTTTCTTGTTGACGTTCATCGCTATGAAGTTGGTGCCCATGCCGCGTTGCGTCGGCGCGACCCAGCGCGTGCCGTCACCGGCCGGCGGCTCGACCTTGATGACTTCAGCGCCGAGCATGCCGAGCAGGGCCGCCGTCCACGGCCCCGCCGCCATGATGGAAACGTCCATCACGCGCATGCCGGCGAGCGGGCCTGTAGGTTTTAGCGACATAAGGTCAAAATCTTTCAGCCACAGAGATCACAGAGGGCACAGAGAAAAACAAAAACGATTTCGTATGGTGCTCTTACTCTGTGAACTCTGTGTCCTCTGTGGCAAATGCTGTTAAAGCGCATTCAGCGAATCGATGACCTTGCGATCGTAGACCAGGCCTTCCTTGCGGCGGCGTTCGCGCTCGCGATAGGCGCGTTCCGACGGAATGCGGATTTCCTCGACGCCCGGACGCTTCGGCGTGGCTTTGACGAATTGCACCAGTTCGGCCATCTGCGACTTGAATTCGCCGCCGGGCAGCATCAACTGCGGATCCATCACCCAGAACAGGAAGCCGTAATCCGACACCTGGTTTTTGGCAAACGCCGAACCGGCCAGGAGGCCGAGCGACTGCACCGCCAGCGACAACACATAACCCTTGTGCCCACCGAAGGGCACGACACCGCCTTCCAGCACGGCCGCCGCATCGGTCGACGGATTGCCCTCCTTGTCGAAGCCGATGCCCACGGGCAACGCTTCGCCGAGATGCGCATGCAACATCACGTCCCCCCACATCAGCGCCGCAGTGCCCATGTCGTAGACGACGGGACCGTTGTCCGAAGGGAAACCGATGCAAATCGGATTGGTGCCCAGCGCCGGGCGTTTGCCGCCGATCGGCAGCACGCGCGGTTGCGCACTGGCAATGTGAAACGCAACAAGGCCCTGCTTGACGATCTGTTCGACAAAGTAGGCGTTGCGGCCCGAGTAATAGCTGTTATAGACACCGACCGAAGCAAAACCGGTTTTCTTTGCTTTCTCCGCGGCCAGCATGGCGGCGCGGTAACAGGTCACGTAACCGATGTTGTTATTGCCGTCCATCAATGCCGACAGCGGCGTTTCGTGCACGATCTTGATCGGCTGCCGGCCCTTGAGGTGTTTCGGATCGGTGGCAATGGCGAGGATGCGCGGCAGCGAGGCAAAGCGGTAACCGCACAGCGCGTTGTCGATCAGCTGATCGACAACGATCTTCGCGTCTTCTTCGTTATAACCCAGCGCCTTCAGCGCACGCATGCCGACGGCGGTCGCCTCGGCTTCGCTCATGCGCACGGTGTCGGCGCCATCCATGTCAATCGGTTTCGCTGCGTTACTTGCAGATGTCATACGGCATCCTGATTTCCCTACAGGGGTCTCGCAGGCGGGGCGCCTGCGCCCCAAAATCCATCCCGCCTTCGTGGCGCAGGCGCCCCGCCTGCGGGAAGCACCCTGTTTAAACATATGCCAGGCGCGCAATTCACGCCTGGCTCTACGATTTCGACTCTACTATTTCACCGGCCGGAACTGCAGCAGCGTAATTCCCGGCGCGATGTCTTCGTAGCAGGCTTCGACCGGCATGCCGATCTTGATGTCTTTCAGATCGCACTCGAGCAGATTGGTCGTCAGGCGCGCGCCCTCCTCCAGTTCGACCTGCACCACCGCGTACGGCACGCGCGACTCGAACCACTTCGTCCACGCCTTGTGCATGACGACATAGTTATGCAGCACGCCGCGACCGCTCATGACCGCCCATTCCCATTTCATCGAGAAGCAGTGCGGGCAGTTCGAGCCGATCGGGTACCAGACTTTGTGGCAGTCGCTGCAGCGCTGCAGTTTCAGCTGGCGCTGTTGGGTGGCCTCCCAAAAGGGGATTTCTTCGGGATAAACGAACGGCAGATAACGGCCGTGTTCATCGATCATTTTTGACTGTGGTTGGAGGCTCATTTCTTATCTCCGGAAGATGACGGATTCACCGAGGAAACTGCCGTACTGGATGATCTCGGCATCCTTGACCTGGCGCTCGCCGCATTCGTGACGCAACTGGCGCGTCACTTCGACAAACAGGTTCCAGCCGATCATGTGGCCTTCGGACAACAGACCACCCGAGGTATTGACCGGCAGTTCGCCACCGAGTTCGATGCGCCCGTTTTTGACGAACTCGCGCGCCTCGCCCGGCCCGCAGAAACCGAAACGCTCAAGACCGAACAGCACCAGCGGAGAAAACGCGTCGTAGGTGATCAACGCGTCGACGTCTTTGTGCGTGATGCCGGCCATCTGGTAGGCGTAAAGGTCTTCCTTGGTCGGCTTGTATTTGTAGACTTCCTGCTGTGCCACACCGA
The DNA here is from genome assembly GCA_943329075.2 of Chitinophaga pinensis. Lineage (GTDB taxonomy): Bacteria > Pseudomonadota > Gammaproteobacteria > Burkholderiales > SG8-41 > PALSA-1004. The sequence goes on from CALQCM020000006.1 coordinate 87,739, forward strand.
GGCCCGGCAGCGTCAGATTGTGGAACTGGCGGCCGGCGTGCACGCCCTGCATGCCCGAGATATAAACCGGCGGCTTCTTGCAGTCTTTCGCGCGTTCGGCCGAGGTGATGATGATGCAGGCGCCGCCGTCGTTGTTCTGGCAGCAGTCAAAGAGACGCAGCGGTTCGACGATCCAGCGCGATTTTAGATAATCCTCACGCGTCATCGGATCGCGCCGCATCGCGTTTGGATTGAGGCGCGCGTGTTTGCGGAAGGCCATTGCAATCGGCGCCAGATCTTCGTTGCTGCCGCCGTACATGTGAAAGTAGCGCTGCGCGGCGATCGCCGCACCGAACACCGGCCCCATCGCGCCGTAGGCGGGACTTTCACCGTGCGGGCCCAAGCCCTGCCGCCACATTTCAGTATCGGCCGTCTGGCCGTAGGACTTGCGGCGGCGGCCGTGCACGATGGCAACAGCCTTTGCCATGCCGGTGGCCACCGCCATCGCGGCGTGCTGCAGCATCGGCGCGATGAAGCGGCCGTGGCTCCAGCCCTGATAGGCGTAACGCACATCGGTGCCGACGGCTTCGAGGAAGCGGTCGTAGTCGTAACCATAAGCGAGCTGGATGACGCCATCGACGTCGCCGCGCTCAAGTCCGGCGTCGTCGAGCGCTTCCTGGTAACACTGCACCGCGAGTTCAAGCGCAGTGTTCTCCGGATACGCGCCCATTTTCAGGCCGACGCCGACAATGGCGGTCTTATCGCGCAGTGCTTGCGCCACTTCAGTCATCTTATCTTCCCCTTTGCAGATACGGCGCGCGCACGGCGCCAGAAAATTCTTGCGGCTATTCCTTCGGCAGCTTGGCCGCCTCGACGATGGTGGCGTAACGGGCCATCTCGCTCTTCAGCAACGCGCCCAGTTGCTCCGGCGAACCGGGCCACGGGTCAATGCCGGCCGCGGCCATTTTCTCGCGCGCCTCGCGGCCTTCCATGCTTTTGATGACTTCACGATTGAGTTTCATAATGATCTCGCGCGGCGTGCCGACGGGTGCGAACATGCCGTACCAGATCGACATCTGAAATTTCGGAAAGCCCGCCTCTTTCGAGGTCGGCACGTTGGGCAGTGTTGCCACGCGATTTTCCGACAGCACCGCCAGCGGTCGCACCTTGCCGGCGTTGATCAGCGGCAGCACCGAGGCCACCGAGACGATCACCTCGTCGATTTCGCCGCCGATCAGGGCGACTGTCGCTACTGTCGCGCCCTTATAGGGCACGTGGGTTATGTCGATCTTCTCAAGATATTTCAGCAGCTCGTTGGCCAGATGGTTGGTGGTGCCCGCGCCACCCGAACCGAAGTTCAATTTGCCCGGCTTCGCACGCGCCAGTGCCACAAAATCCTTGAGCGTCTTGGTCGGCACCGAAGGATGCACGAGCATCACGTTTTCGATCGAGGCCAGCCGCGCCACCGGCGCAAAATCCTTGAGCGGATCGTATTGCAGCGATTTATACAGCGACGGACTGAGTGCCAGCACCGGTGACGTCACCGTCAGCGTATAGCCGTCAGCCGGCGCTTTCGCCAACTGGGTCATCGCCACATTGCCGCCGGCGCCGGGCCGGTTGTCGGGGATCACGTTCTCGCCGAGTTGTTCGCCGAGTTTCTGCGCGACCACACGGCCGACCATGTCGCTCGGCGCGCCAGGCGGAAACGGCAGGATCATGCGGATCGGTTTCGACGGATAGTTTTGCGCCAGCGCGGTACCGCACAAAAACGCAAGGCTCAACGGCGCGATCAGAACGGCACAGCGCAGACGACTGAAATTCATAGGGGTTCCCGCGGGATCCGGCGCGCGGTGCGCCGGGAGACCGCATGTTCGATTTGTTGGAGGCGCTATTTTACGGGCGCCGGCGGTCAGGGGCAAATGACCGGCGAAGTAATTCAACCCCAACACACCGCCGCGATGAAGGAAACAATTTTTCACTGCCGTACTTTTTACGTGGTCTTGCGTAAAATAATCTGCAGCGCCTGCAAAACACCTAAAGGAACGCCATGACAACCGCCGAAAACCCCAGACCGCCGTTCCCGCCTTTTGACGCCGTCACTGCCGCGCAGAAGGTGCGCATGGCCGAGGACGCCTGGAACACGCGCGACCCGGTGAAAGTCTCGCTCGCCTACACGCCCGACAGCGTGTGGCGCAACCGCGCCGAGTTTCTGTCAGGTCGCGAGGACATCGTCGAATTTCTTACGCGCAAATGGAACAGGGAACTCGAGTACCGGCTGATCAAGGAGCTGTGGGCGTTTCACGGCAACCGCATCGCCGTGCGCTTTGCCTATGAATGGCGCGACGACTCCGGCCACTGGTTCCGCTCTTACGGCAACGAGAATTGGGAATTCAGCGCGACGGGATTCATGCAGCGCCGCATCGCCAGCATCAACGACATGCCGATTGCGGAAAACGAACGCAAATACTTCTGGCCGCTCGGCCGCCGGCCCGACGATCACCCGGGTCTTTCTGAACTGGGTCTTTAGAAGCCGTAGAGCTGCGCCGGATTGTCGACGAGAATTTTCCTGCGCAGTTCCGCGTCCGGCGCCCACACCGCCAAAAGATCCAGCAGATCGGCGTCGTTCGGCATGAAGCCGTCGAACACCACGTGCGGCCAGTCGCTGCCCCACAGCACGCGGTCGGGGCCGGCGGCAATGATGGCCTGCGCGAACGGCGTCACCTGCGGATAAGGCGGACGCGGATCACCGAAACGCATCGGCGCCGACAGCTTCACCCAGCAGCGCTTTTCGCGCAGCATCTGCAGCATCAACTGGAAACCGGGTTCCTTGATCGTCGCCTCCGGCGGCATGTGGCCGAGATGATCGATGACGATTTCGACGCCGAGTTTGTCAAAGCGCGGTGCGAATTCAGGCAACCGGCGCGCGTCGAGATGAAACTGCGCATGCCAGCCCAGCGGTTTGATGCGCGCGACGATCGCTTCGAGATGGCGCAATTCAGTCTCGGCATCGTAATAGGGATTGAAACGCACACCGCGAAAGCCGGCCGCGTGCATTTCGCGCAGTTGTGCGTCGGTAAAATCAGGATTGGGCAGCGCAATCGCGCGCCAGCGGCCGTTGGACGCGCGCAACGCCGCCAGCGCACCGCTGGTGTCGCGCGGCAGCACCGTCTGCACGATCACCGCGCGCTCGATGCCGAGTGCATTGATCATATTGCAGTATTCGTCGAGACCGGCGTCCGGCGGCGTGTACGGCGGGTGGTCGATGTAGGGTTTGCTGAAGAGATGAAAATGCGTGTCGCAGGCGCCGGCCGGCACTTCGATTTTTGGTTTGCGCGTGGCGAGATCGGGCGTGTGGCAGGGTATGCCGCGCAGTGTGTGTCGGGTTTCGGCCATTGACGACTCCGGGATGGGAATAACGAATTGAACCGGGTTTACCCGGGGCCGGCGTCGATCTGCGGCAATACCGCCGGCCAGTCGGCGACAACCCGCTCGATATAGCGCCTGAGCCGCGCCGGATCGGCAACAACCGTTGCATACAATGCGAAAATTTCAGATGCGGGTTCAAGCGGTACGCGCAGCGCGTTGTAGATCAGATCCGCATTGCTGGTGATCGCACATAGCGCAGTCATCTCGACCACTTCAGCATCGCTAAAGTGTTTCTTCAGCTCGCTGAAAACCGCCTCGTCGCGCTTGGCGGTATTCGGCGCCACCAGCGCCGCCCACGCAATGGCGGCCCGCTCGCGAGGCGAAAATTCCGGTGCGGTCGCCGCATCGGTACGCTTCAACGCGACCAGTTGCGACTCGGAAAGGCCCGTGGCGCCTGCGAGCACGGTGTGATGCGCGATCATGTATTTCGCGCCGTGCAGGTGATGGGTCTTCAACATTATCATCAGCCGCAGCGGTGCCGGCAGGATGCTGCCGGCACCATCGCGTTCAAATGCAAAGTAAAACGGCACAAACATCTTGGCGACATGCGGCGTGTGCGCCCAGACTTTCGCCGCATTGGTCGTGCCGCCGAGCAATGCACTGGCCGCCGTGATAAATCGCGCGCCATCGGCGCCCGTCGTGTTGGTATCGAGAACCGGCACGCGGCAGCCGCGCGTATCTCCGGCCGGCAACGCGGCGGGGCTTGCAACGGTCGTCAGCGCCGCCGCTTTTGGAAACTCGTCCGGCCAGTGTTCGAGAATGCGTTCGAGATAAGCCTTGAGTTTCGCCGGATCGGCGCGCACCGAGGTGCGAATCTTGTCGACCTCGTGCTGCTCTTCGATCGGCAAACGCATTGAATCCTGAAACCGGTTCGACTGCCCGAAGAGGCCGCAAACCGCGGTCAGCTCGACAAATTCCGCATCGCTGAAATGCGCTTTGACTTCGGCTGCAATGTCGTCGCGGTCACGCGCGGTGTTTCTCGCCACATGTTCGGCCCACAGCACCGCAGCCCTTTCGCGCGGCGCAAAATGCGTCGAAGTGAGATAGTCATCTGAACTGATCGCCGCGACCTGTTCATCGGTAATGCCGGACGCCAGACCTAGCGCCGTATTGTGGGCTATTCAGTAATTGCAGGTATTGACGTGACTGGTTTTGAGTATGGCCATTTCCTTGATACGACACGACAGTACGCCGCCGGCACCCTCGCGCTGCAGCACGGTACCGGCCGGCAACTGGAATTTGGCAATGTAGGGAATATGGCCCCAGACACGTGTTGAATTCGGCACACGTCCGCGCATCTGCGCGCTGGCCTCAAAGAAACGAGCGGTCTCGCCGGTGGCGGTTTCAAGCTCAAGAATCGGTGCCCTAACTTCGTAGACCATGCGTGCTTTCCTTTACAGGTTGCGTTTTCAATCAATGCTGACGCGGGTCGTGCGAAAACTTTTTCTGAGTGATTCGAGATCGTTTTTCATGAATGCCGCAAATTCCTCCGGCTGATCGCCAACGACCACATAACCCAGGTCAGTCAGCCGCCGGTTGATTTCCGCATTGCCGATCGCCGCCAGCACCGCATTGCGCAACGTCGTCACAATGGCCTTCGGCGTTTTCAGCGGCAACACGATGCCGTACCAGTTGCCCGCCGCATAGTTCGGATAACCCGCCTCGGCAATGGTCGGCACATTGGGTAGAAGCGGGCTGCGTTTCGCGGAAGTCAGCGCCAGCAGGCGCAGACTTCCATGCTGTATATGCGGCAGCGTCGAGGCAATCGGTCCGAACATCAATTGTGTTTCGCCCGTCAGCACTGCAGTCAATGCCTCACCGCCACCGCGGTAAGGCACGTGCAGCAGATCAACACCCGCCATTGCGGCGAACAATGCGCCGGCCGAATACGACGGCGCACCCGTGCCGGCAGAACCAAAGCTCACCGCGCCGGGTCGCGACTTGGCCAGTTTGACCAATTCTGTAATCGATTTCGCCGGCAGCGACGGATGCGCAACGACTGCATTCGGCGCGTTCGCAATCTGGGTCACCGGCGTGAAATCACGCAACAAATCATACGGCAGCTTGCTCGACAAAGCGGCGGCTACCGTATGCGTCGCACTCACCTGCAGAATTGTGTATCCGTCGGGCACCGCCTTCGCCACGTATTCAGAACCGATTGTGCCCGAAGCACCGGTGCGGTTCTCCACCACCACCTGCTGACCGAGCGCCGCGGTCATGCCGCCACCGACCAGACGGCCGATCACATCGGCACCGCTACCCGCTGAGGTTGAAACGATAAACCGCAGTGGTTTAACCGGAAACGACTGCGCAATCGCAGCGCCGGCGTGCATAGTGATCAACGCAAAGATCGCCAAACGCATTTTCCAAATTAATTCCGACACCATGCCGTAGATCCCAGTTGATTTTTGAATCACATTTGCAACGCGCTACGTTAACATATCCACTACACCGCCACGACACCACTTTCAGGAAGGACAAACGATGACGCAACGACTGCACGGCATTACCGACAACGAAGCCACCGGCATGGCCAAAGAGGTCATCGACTCCTGCGCTGCACTTTTGGGACGCGTCGCCAATCTCCAGCGCATCCTGAATCACAGTCCTGAACTGGCAAAATGGGTACTCGGTCTCGTCGTGGCGGTGCGTCAACCCGCCGCGGGTGCCGTATCGGATGTCCGCTTGCGCAATCTCGCTACGTTGAAAACATCAACGCTCAACGGTTGCCAATATTGAACAGAACACAATCGGGTGCTTGGTCAAGCACTGGGACTCACCGATGCCGAGTTTGACGCACTGCAGGGCGATTACCGGCAAAGCGCTCTCTTCAACGAACGCGAAAAAGCCGTACTCGCATGGGCCGAGGCGATGACGCTGAACACGGCCAAACAAAGCGGCAAACATTGGGACGACCTGCGGCGCCTGTTCAGCGATGCCGAAATCGTGGAAATTTCGCTGATCACGGGACTCTTCAACATGATCAACCGGCTCAACGATTCGTTCCGCACCGAACTCGAACCCGCCGAGGTCAACCGCCGCCAGGGCGGCGCCCTCGGTGTCTCACTGTCGGCGCTCAACGAATACGGCTGCCGGGTCTGCGCGGCCCGCACCTGATCCGGAATCGTCAGGCGGTTTCGAGCAACACGCCGCGCGGCACCAGCGACGTCGCCTGCAGTTTTTGCAGCGAGGCGTCGCTGCTGGCGACGCAGATTTTATACAGGGCCAGAAACGCCTGACCGCAAGCAGTGTCGCGCCAGAACCAGTTCTGGATCGCATCAGCGTTTGGCGTGCCTGGCCGCGCCGCAGCTGCCTCGTAGTAGTAGTTACGCAGATCCTCGCAGACGAGCTTGACCGTTTCGCCGGTGTTGAGTCCGTCGATCGAGGTGATCGTCTGATCGCGCAGAAACTGCGCCAGCGCCAGCGCCGCTGCCACTGGCGACAACTTGCTCAAGCCGACCATGCTGTGGCCACGCCGCTCGCGCGCGCGATCGTGCCAGGGCTGCAACGCTTCAACTTCGCGCACCAGCACCGCATCAGGACTACTGTCGGCCGCCTGCGCAAAACTGACCGGACAGGCAACACCCTGCGCCTCGTCATCCGACGCGGGTGCGTCTTCCGGATAGTCGGCGAGCACCGGACCTGACGGCGCTTCGAGCAGCCTTAACGCCGCCGTCAACACCCGCGCCTGAAATGCCGCGTCGTTCGGCACACCGAACGGACGACCGAGCATGAACGAGACCCACAACGCGCGCGGCGGATTGATCGCCATGGTGTGCTCGCGAATCAGCGAGATCTGCGTGGTGGCGACCCCCGCCGCTTCGATGAACTGCCCGAGTGCGCCGACGGCGCACGTGCAGTTTGGTCATATCGGTGTCAGCAATACCGCATCGACGCGGTCGTCCTTCAATAATTGCGCAAGTTCCTTCGCTTTTGTTTCAAGCTGGCGGATCTGCGTGGCACCCATGAACGAATAATGGAAATCGGCTACCGCACCGACGACGCCCTGTTTCGCCAGTTCGTTCAGACGGTCGAGCGGAAAGGCAACGTTGTGATCTTCCTGAAAACCGGTGCGGTCGAAATTCACCGATTGATGGCTCATCACCAGATCGGTGGCCTTCGTATCGCCCGGGATAATCCGGTAATCCGTAGCGCCTGGTCCGAATGGACGGTCGCCTTTGCGATGCACGCCGGCGGTCGTGACAATTGCAATCCGGCATTGCGCCAGCGGCGGCGGCTTCACCCATGGCCGCGCATCCCAGCCGGTCAGCTCCTTCAGTTTGTCGAGCTTGTTCTTGCGGTCCCACTCCGGCAGATCGGCCAAACGCACCATAGGTCTTCCCTCGATTTGAGTCTGATAATATCAGTAGTCGTCGGCACCCATTTGAACATTACGGAAAGATTATTTATGTCATCCGCCCCTGTCACCGGCAGTTGTCTGTGCGGCTCGGTTAAATTCGAAGCGACCGCGCCCTTCGCAGCGTTTCGTTACTGCCATTGCAGCCGCTGCCGCAAAGCCAGCGGCAGTGCACATGCGGCCAACCTCTTCGTTCCCGAAACGCAATTCAAATGGACCGCCGGCGAATCGCTGTTGAAGCGTTTCCCGCATCCACAGTCCGAACGTTTTGCGGTGTCGTTCTGTACGAATTGCGGCACCCGCATGCCGCACAAGGTCAACACCACCGACAACATGCTGATTCCCGCCGGCGTGCTCGACGCTGACCCGGAAACGCGGCCGACCAACAGCATTTTCTGGAAATCAAAATCGGCGTGGTATATTTCGCCGCACGAATTGCCAAAATTCGGCGACTACAAGTAAGCCGCCGGCTTTTTCGACATCCCCCATCTAAAAAATATGCGCCGCCGCACGGTGCAACACTACCAGGAGAACATCATGGCGAGACTGCCTTTTGTCGAAGACAACACTGAATCAAAGGAAGTGCGCGCGGCCTTCGAAGCTGCGCGTCGTTTCAACGGCCGCGTGGCCAACTCGATGCGCCTCTACGCGCATTCGCCGGCCATCCTTAAGTTCTTGTTGCCCTTGCAAGCCGTGCTGCAGAAGGACGGCCTCGGCTGCAAGATCGACGCGAAAACGCGTGCGCTGGCCATGATCAAGGTCTCGGCGCTCAACGAATGCAAGTATTGAATTAAGCACAATCGCCTGGTTGGGCGAACGGCAGGCTGGAGCGAAGAGCAACTCGAAACCCTGAGCGGCGACGATTACTTGAACAGCGATCTGTTCGGCGAGCGTGAAAAAGCGGTTATCCGCTGGGCCGAACTGGTCACCTGGAACAAGGCGCGCTACGACGGCGAGGCATTCAAAAAACTGGCCGCACATTTCGACAGCACCGAGATAGTCGAACTCACCACCGTCGCTGCATTTCGCGGCCTGATGAACCGCTTTATCGACTCGCTGCAGATCGAACTCGAAGGCCCGGAACTGCAGGCCGCCGGCGGACGCGCGGCGGCGAGTCAGGAAGACCTGCACGCCTATATCGAAGAACTGGTTAATCTGCGCTAGCAGGGTTTGTTCGCCGCAGGCGGATCCGGACCAAGACGTAACTGCCCGGACCTTGCCGGACCCGGCAGAAAAAATAAAAAAAACCCGGCGAGCACGGAGGTGTCATGGATTTCGAGTTAAACGCGGAGCAACTGCGCTGGCGCGGCATCGCGCGCGATTTCACCGAGACGGTGATCAAGCCGGACGTGCTGCGGCGCGACCGCCTGCCGACTGCGGCCGAACGCATCCCCTGGGACTGGATACGTGCCGCCGACAAACTCGGCATGCGCACGCTCGGCGTGCCGAAACAATTCGGCGGCGCCGGCGCCGATATCATGACCATGTGCATCGTCGGCGAGGAGCTTGCCGCCGGTGACCTTGGCTTCGCCGTGATCATGGACCAGTGCTGGAAGATGGCGCATATCCTCGCCGACGCGATGACGCCGGCGCAGCAGCAGAAGTTCATCCCGCCGTTCGTCGCCGATGCCGAAGCGACGATGTCGATCGGCTTCACCGAACCGGGCGCCGGCTCCGACCATCAGGGTTATTACGACGCGCCCGAGATCGATTTTCGCACCACCGCCGTGCGCGACGGCGACGGCTACCTCATCAACGGATCGAAGCGATACGTCTCCAACGGCTGCATGGCGAAACTTTATTTCATCGTCACGCGTACCGATCCGTCGAAATCGCTGCGCGAAGGTGGCAGCATATTCGTCGTGCCGTCCGACACGCCGGGTTTCCGCACCGGCCACTTCCACGAAAAAAGCAGCCAGCGGCTGGCCACCAACGGCACGTTTTATCTGGAGAACTGCCACGTGCCGGCGGAGAACCTGCTGGTCGGCGAGGGCCTGATGGCGCGGTTGCGCGCCGAGTTCATGTGGGGCAGCAAGGCCGAGGCGGCAGCGACCGTGCTCGGCGTCGGCCGCGCCGCCTATGAGTACGCGCTGCAACACGCGCGCGCCCGCGTGCAGGGCGGCAAGCCGATCATCAAACACCAGGCCATCGCCATGATGCTCGCACAGATGGCGATGCGGCTCGACGCCGCGCGCACGCAGATCTGGCGCACCGCCTGGCTGGCCGACCGCAGACGGCCGGAGGCACGCACGCTTGGCCTCTTGGCCAAGGTCAATGCCTCGGAAACCGCCTTCGAGGTCTGCAGACAGGCCTGCGAAATTCTCGGCGGTGGTGGCATCATGCACGAACATCCTGTTGAAAAATATCTGCGCGACGCGGCGAGCTTTCTGCATTCCGACGGCACCAACCAGGTCTGCCTGCTGCGCGCCGCCGAAGGGCTGGCGAATCCGGCGTCGGCGGACCTCTACGGGTTTTGAAGCAGCTATTTACTACGTCGATCATGACGTGAAGAGGGGACTGATATGAAGCGCAAGGAACTCGGTGTAGCGGTCATCGGCGCCGGCCGCATCGGCACGCTGCGCGCGCGGCTGGCAGCGCGGCACCCGGCGGTCGGCTTTCTGGCCATCGCCGATATCAATGCGGACGCCGCGCGCACGCTGGCCGAACGCACGGACGCCGACTTTCATTCGACCGACAACAACGCCGCAATCGAGCACCCGGCGGTCAACGCCGTGATCGTCTCGACGCCCGAACATGAACACGTCGCACCGGTCTGCCGTGCGCTCGAACTCGGCAAACCGGTATTGATGGAGAAGCCGCTTGGTCTCACGCTGGCCGACGCCGATCAGATCCTCGACACCGTAAAAAAAACCAACGGCCATCTGCGCATCGGTTACATCCGCCGCTTCAAGCGCTGTTTCGCCCGCGCCAAACAGCAGGTACTTGACGGCCACCTTGGCAAAATCGCCGGCGGCACCGCGCGCGTCTACAACACCCGCGCGCAGGCTTTCGAGATACTGAAGCGCAATCCGGAGGCGACGCCGGTGATCGACGTGCTGACCTATTTCGTTGATCTGATGCTGTGGTTTAACGCAGGCAATCCGCCGGTCGAAGTGGTGGCGCGCTCGCAGACCGGCGTGTTCAAAAAGGCCGGCTACAAGGTCGACGACCTGACATGGGCGATCGTGACCCTCGCCGATGGCGCCATCATCAATCTGGGCATCAGTTACGCGCTGCCGTCCAACTACCCGATCCTCGGCCAGTCGGACCGCGTTGAACTGCTGGGAGAAGACGGCACCATGATCATCGACGACGATCACCGCGACCATCAGCTGTATTCGGAAAAAGGCAGCGGCCACGCCTACGTGCCGGGCCACAAGATCAATTTTGCGTTCAGCGGCAGCAACCCCTCGGGCGACTGGGCACTCGGTGATTACTGGGGGCCACTTGGCAATGAAACACGCTCGTGGCTGGACCATCTGGTCACCGGCAATCCGACCGCGCATGCGACGCCCGCTGAGGCGCGTCTGGTGCTCGAAACCACCGTTGCAATCGAACGCGCAGCCGCCAGCGGCGAGCGCGTGCGACTGCCGCTCGAAACATGAACGCGCCGCGCCTTTACAAAGTGTTCGCCGCCACGCTTTGCGCGTGGCCTGCGCTCGCGCCGGCGCAGAGCTATCCGGCCAAGCCGGTGCGCGTGGTCATCGTCTTTCCGCCCGGCGGCTCCAACGACGTCACCGGCCGCGTTGTCTTCAACCGCCTGCCGCAGGCACTGGGCCAGCCGTTCGTGATCGAGAACCGCGGCGGTTCCGGCGGCGTGATCGGCTCCGAACTGGTGGCGAAAAGCGCGCCCGACGGCTACACGCTGATGGTGCAGTCGACCACCCATGTGGCCAACGCTCACCTCTATCGCAAGCTGCCCTACGACGTGCTGAAAGACTTCACCGGTGTGACGACGCTGGCACGCCAGGTCGGCGTGCTGGTGGTGCATCCATCGATGCCGGTGAAAACCGTGCGTGAACTGGTTGATCTGGCCAAACGCCGGCCCGGCGAGATGGCCTATGCCGGCGCCGGCAACGGCAGCTATGCGCACATGGCGATGGCGCTGTTCGTCTCGATGGCCGGCGTCAATATGCTAAACGTTCAGTACAAGGGCGCCGGCCCCGGCAATATCGCCATCATTGCCGGCGAGACGCAGGCGATGCTGACCACACTCGGCTCGGTGCTGCCGCACATCAAGGCCGGCCAGGTGCGCGCGCTCGGCGTCAGCTCGCCGGTGCGCTCGTCGCTGTTTCCGCAACTGCCGTCGATTTCCGAAAGTGTCGCCGGCTACGATTTCACCGGCTGGGTCGGCTGCTTCGTACCCGCCGGCACGCCGCCGGCCATCGTCAACGCGCTCAACGCGGCACTCAAAAAAACGCTCGAACTGCCCGACGTCGCTGCGCGCCTGACCGAACTTACGCTCGATCCCTGGCATATGACACCCGAACAGTTCGCGCAGCAGATTCGCGCCGATTACGACAAATACGCGAAAGTAGTCAAGCTGTCCGGCGCCGTCGTCGAGTAGGCGCGCCGCCGCGACCGGTCCGTTTGCGCGGTCGCGCTGCAAGCAGAACTTCCATCGCGGCTATTCGGGCCGGATGCCGGCGGCATCCATCACCTTGCGCCATTTGGCCAGATCGGATTTGACGAGATCCCCCAGCACTGCAGGCGTGCCGCGGGCCGCTTCCATGCCCATCGACAGGAGGCGCTCGCGCATGTCGGCACGCGCGACAATCTGATTGAACACGGCGTTCAAACGCATGACGACTTCGCGCGGCGCACGCGGTGGCAGGTGCACACCGTTCCACGAGCTGTATTCGAAACCCGCCACCCCCGCCTCGATCATAGTCGGCAAATCCGGCAGCGCCGGTGTACGCGCGGCGCTGCTCACCGCCAGCGCGCGCAGTCGCCCGCTGGCGATATGCGGGACCGCGGTCTGCGTGATCAGAAACATCAGTTGCGCATGACCACCGAGCACATCGGTGGTCGCCTGCGCGAGTGATTTATACGGAACATGGGTCATCTCGATTTTCGCCAGCGATTTGAGCAACTCACCCGTCAGATGCCCGGCAGTTCCGGTACCCCCGAAACAAAATTGAGCTTGCCCGGATTGCCGCGCGCGTACTGGATCAGTTCGCCCACGGTTTTCGCGGGCAGCGATGGATTGACCACCAGCACATTTGACACCGTCAGGATGAGCGCAACCGGGGTCAGATCGCGGGTCAGGTCATACGGTGACTTCGTGAATAACCCGACGCCAATGACAATTGAACCGGTTGTATTCAAGAAGGTATAACCGTCCGGGGCGGCGCGCACCGTCGCCTCAACCGCCACCACGCCGCCGCCACCCGGTCGCTGGTCAACGACCACCTGTTGTCCGAGTTCTTCAGTAAGTTTTTCGCCAAACATCCGCGCAACAATATCCGGCCCCGGACCAACGATAAATCGCAGCGGCCGGTTCGGCCAGGCATCGCCTTGCGCGGACGCCGCTGGAACGCAACCCGCGATCAACAACAGCAATAGTCCGATGCGCATCACGACCTCCGCCACAACAGGTTAAAACATATACGCGATTCTTGAAACTCACTGCGGACTGATGCCGGCCGCCTTGATGACCTTTCCCCACTTGTTCATTTCGCTTGCAATATACGCAGCGAACTCGTCCGGCGCACTGCCGACCGGCTCCAGTGCTTCGACGGCAAAACGCTCGCGCGTATCCTGCATGCGTATCGCCCGCAGCGACTCCTGATACAGGCGATCGATAATCAGGCGCGGCGTAGCCGCCGGCGCCAGCAGGCCAAACCACTGCGTCGCTTCATAGCCGGGCAGCGCGGATTCGGCTATCGTCGGCACCTCCGGCATTGCTGCTATGCGTTTGAGTCCGGTGACACCGAGCGCGCGTACCTTGCCGTTGCGGATGTATTGCATAGTTGAGGCCGGCGTTGAAAACTGCAAGGACACCTCACCGGAGAGCAGCGCAATGACGCCGGGCCCCGAACCCTTGTACGGCACGATCACGATATCGGCGCCCGTCATCATGCGAAACAGTTCCGCCGCCATGTGCGGCGTGCTGCCGCCACCGGGCGAGGCGATGGTCAATGCGCCGCGTCGCGATTTTGCCAGTGCAATCAGGTCGCGCATGTTGCGTGCCGGCACCGAAGGATGCGCCGTCAGTACATTGCCGGATTCGACAAGCTGCGAAACCGGCGCGAGATCGCGCCGCGCGTCGAACGGCACGCGGGCAAACATGAACGGGTTGACGGCCAGCGCCGCCGGCGTTACCAGCAAGGTGTAGCCGTCGGGCGCCGACTTCGCAACGTAATCCGCACCAATCACGCTGCTGGCACCGGGGCGGTTTTCCACCACGACCTGCATACCAAGCGATTCGCCGAAGCGCAACGCCATGACGCGACCGACAAAATCGCTGCCGCCCCCCGGCGTGCTCGGCACGATGAGGCGCAACGGGCGCGACGGATAGTTTTGGATCTGTGCCAACGCATGGGGAAATGTTTGGAGCATACAGGCCATGGCCAGCAGCATTCTCACGCCTGAGCACATGGATTCTGCACCTTTCCGATTCAAAGAATCGTCGATAATATTACACTGCCGATGTGCGCGCCACGTCAGGCGCACAACGTCGCACGTGCCGTACCACGCAATCCGGCGATCTTCACAATACGAGAGTGAATTCTTGATGAAATACCTGACTCAGGCCATGCTGGCCGCACTGTGCTGTGCGCAGTGCCCTGCGCCGCTCGCGCTCGCACAGGAGTATCCCGACCGGCCGATCCGCATGCTGACGCCATCGCTGCCGGGCGGCGCCCCGGATGTCGGGGCGCGCGTTGTCGCTGAACGGCTGTCCTTGCGGCTCGGCCAGAAGGTGGTGGTCGAAAACCGCGCCGGCGCTGGAGGCATCATCGCGCTCGAGTTGCTGAAGAACGCGCCGCCGAACGGCTATACCATCGCCTCGACCCAAATCGGCCCGCTGACCATCATGCCGTTGGTCGAGGACAGGCTGCCGTTTGATCCGCTGCGCGATTTCACTCATATCACTAACCTGCTGGTTTTTCCCACCGCGCTGATCGCGCACACTTCGCTGCCGGCAAAAAACGTCAGGGAATTAATCGCACTTGCGCGCGCGCGGCCCGGCGAGATCACCTACGCCTCATCCGGTGTTGGCGGCACCGTGCACACCACCGCCGAACTCTTCAGCATGATGGCAAAAATCAAGATGCAGCGCATCCAGTTCAAGAGCCTCGCGCCGGCGCTGGTCTCCGTGTTGTCGGGCGAATCGCAGATCAGCTTCCCCAACCTGTCCGCAGCACTGCCCCACGTGCAGGGCGGCCGCCTGCGCGTGCTCGGCGTGACCAGCGCGAAACGCCTGCCGACACTGCCTGACATTCCAACCATTGCAGAATCCGGCGTGCCCGGGTATGAAGCGACCGGCGGCGTCGGCATGATCGGCCCGGCCAACATGCCGCGTAGCGTAGTGCAGCGGCTAAACCGCGAAATCGTCGATATTCTCAATTCACCGGAAGTTGGCGAAATCTTCCTCAAGGTGAGCATGCTGCCGTCGCCGACCACGCCGGAGGAGTTCACCGATTACATCAAATCCGAATTGAAAAAGTGGGCGCCCGTGGTCAAACAGGCGGGAATGCGCGGGGAATAGTGCGGTCCGATTCGTCCTGTATATTTTCAGTTTCATGATTTCAACCGATATTAAAGGGAGGCAAAACATGACAGCACCGTTGAACAATCAGGACTTGTCCGACAAACCCGGCGAACGCATCATCGACAAGCCGGAACTGCCGGCGGCAGGCGTGACCAACGAAAACGACCTGCTTACTGAAACGGTAAGCGGACAGATGCAGCTGAAGTACAGCCGCACTGGCAAGTTCGAGGTGTGGTGCGACGAACCGGCGCGCATCGGCGGCACCGACCAGCATCCTTCGCCGATGACCTATCTGGCGATGTCGATTGGATTCTGACTGCTGACACAAGTTGCGCGGTACGCGCACATGATGAAAATGAAGGTCAGCAATCCGAAATGCCGGGTGGTGATGAGAAAACACCTTGGTGGCTCGGTAATTAAGGGCACCGTTTTCAACAAATGGGAAAGCATTGCAACCCATCTCACCGTTGAAAGTGAAGAGCCTGCGGACAAACTCGCGCATCTGATCAAAAATGCCAAGGCCGGCTGTTTTGCGGAAGGCTTGATTACCCAGCAGGTTCCACTGGAGAGCCACATCGAAGTGAATGGCAAGCCCTTTCACATCGAAGGCGTTACGAAAAATTAACCGCTGCGGCCGCGGGCGGCGTTTCTCTCTCCGGCAGCAACCGGACAGAGAAACGCCCGCACCGCCGGCCGCCTTCAGTCGGCTTGCAGGCCCGAACCCCTGACCACCACCTCAATCTTTGCAATGTCATCGCGCACGAAGGCGGTGAACTGCTCGCTGCTGCTGGTTTGCGCCTCGAACCCCGACTTGCCGATCGCTTCACGCAACTCCGGCGTATTGACAACGGCGAAGATCGCCGCATTCAGCCGGTTGACGAACTCGCGCGGCGTAGCTGCAGGCGCACTAAGACCAATGGCGCCGATATATTCGTATCCAGGCAGTGCGCTCTCGGCAATGGTCGGCACATCGGACAGTACCAGCGTGCGCTTCGGTGGTCTTGCATTAACTCGGGGCACGGCAACATGGTCTGAATTCAAGATCCCAAGCTTTTGACGGCTATCCATGTTCAACGGTGGCAATCCACCGCCTACCGGATTCTGCATTTTCCTTATGCGGGCTCAATCGATTTTGAGCTTCGCGGCGGCTGCAAGCTTGGACCATCGTTCATAATCCGTGCGCACCAGCCGCTGCATGCCTTCGGCACTGCCGCCAGAGATAGTCATGCCCTGCTGATTGGCGTTGCGGATCATGTCCGCATTTTTCAGCACTTTGTTAAGCATCACGTTAAGTCGCTCCACCACGGCGGGCGGCGTGCCCTTCGGTACGACGGCACCAAACCACGATGTGACGGCATAACCGGGAAGTGCATCCGCAATTGGCGGCACATTTGGCAGCTCGGGAATACGCTTCGGCGTGCTCACCCCGAGGATGCGCAGCTTGCCGCTTTCGGCGTGCTGCAACACGTTGACGAGTCCCGCCATGATGATCGGCACGCGGCCTGAAAGCAGATCAGGCATGACGGCACCGCCGCTCTTATAGGGGATCGATACCAGCTTGATCTTTGCCATGTGCTCGAGAAGGATCATGCCGAAATCCGTGATGCTGCCAACGCCGGGTTGCCCGTAGGTCAGTTCGCCCGGACGTGCACGGGCCAGCGCAATGAACTCCAGCGTCGTCTTTACGGGCAGCGCCGGATGCACTGCCAGCACGAGCGGGTTATAGCCCAATTCGATCACGGGAACTATGTTGTTTACCGGATCGAAAGCCGGCTTGCTGATTGCAGCCGTGGTGAGCCAGCTGCTGGTGGAAATCATGATGGTGTAGCCGTCAGCCGGGGCCTTCACCAGAATTTCCGTGCCGACAAGGCCACCGGCGCCCGGCTTGTTGTCGATGACGAACGGTTGCCCCGTTTCCTTGCTCATTTCCTGTGAAACGAGACGCGCGGCGAGGTCGCTGCCGCCGCCGGGCGCAAAAGGCACGATTACCCTGACGGCCTTAATCGGATATTGCTGTGCGCCTGCCGGCAGTGCTGCTGAGAAGAAGGCAACGCCTGCAAGCGTGATAAATACGTGCGTAATCATTTGCTCTCCTAACACGGCAATGGTATTTCGAGCGGCCGGACGCTTTTGGCAGCTTCGGAGAGCCGCGATCCGGGGCCGTAGGTCTTACAGTAGGACAGACGCTCGCGGACCCGGTCCCACCAGGCGGTCACATGCGCGTAACGGCCCTGCCACATCGTGGCAAGCCCGAGGTCTTGCATGCGGTCAAGCGTCGGAATGACCAGGATGTCGGCGAGCGTGAACTGCGTGCCGAGCAGCCAGGGCCCGGACGCGAGCATCGACTCCATGCGGCTTAATGTCAGATTGAGTTCGTCCAGGGCGGCCGCGACATCGTCATTGGAAAATCCATGGGGGCCCATGCGGCGATAGAAGTGTTTGCGCAGCGGCCGCACATCGGCTTCGCGCCGGCGGAACGTTTCTTCATCCATACCCTTGAAGCGCTGCGCAATGATCATGTGAAACGAGGGCACGCGTATCGCCATCGTCGGCACTTCCTCGGCAAAGCGCATCCATGCGCGCATGCGCGCACGTCCAACAGTGTCGGCGGGTGACAGCGACGCCCCGGGAAATGTCTCGTCGAGGTATTCGCAAATGACGCTAGAGTCCACTATGACGTCGCCGTTATGCACCAGAGTCGGCACCACACCGTTGGGATTGAGCTTGAGGTATTCAGGGGTAAGGTTTTGATTGGTCTTGTTGTCCACCCGGAGGTCTACAAATTCCAGCGACTTTTCTGCCAGGCACAGCCGGACTTTCTGACTACAAGTGGATGTGGGACGGTTGTACAACTGGAGCATGTCAGCTTCCTCGTTCAGGATGCGCGTACGCAACCTGGATGTTGTATGCGCGGACCGGTGATTGTGCCGGAGCGACTCGAAATCGGAGAACGACGGAATATATATAAATTGCAGATCATATGCACTATTTTTAATTTGGCCGGGTGGGGCGCACGGCCCCCTCAATACACTGATTAATTTGAGCGCGAGAGCTCGTCAAGAATTTAAAACCGGTGTGGGCTAAAACGGAACTCACTTCGCAGAAGTGACAGTCGAGTTAATCCCCCCCGGCAGCTTAAATTACCGTTGCGGGCTTAACGTTGCTGCAGATATTGGCCATACTAAGCGGGGCGCTCAAACATATTGCACTTGTCTTGCTTTGCCAGTTCCT
The DNA here is from genome assembly GCA_943329075.2 of Chitinophaga pinensis. Taxonomy (GTDB): domain Bacteria; phylum Pseudomonadota; class Gammaproteobacteria; order Burkholderiales; family SG8-41; genus PALSA-1004. The sequence continues at coordinate 106,446 of CALQCM020000006.1, forward strand.
GATTACGGACAGTTGAGTTGCCAGGCTCATTGGGCGCGTAAACAGCGTAACTGACGGACACACTTCTATGAGGTCGAGCATCGGGCTCGCGAGGCAAAGTACGGATTGCGGGCGGATGCCAAGCCAGCGGCGGCGCGCACGCAGCCAATCTGTTGGCCCCGGAAATGCAGTTCAAATGGCTGGCCGGCGAGGCGCTGCTCACGCGCGTCCAACATCGGGATGTCGGAACGGTTTGCGGTGTGGTTTTGTTCCAACTGCGGTACGCGCATGCCATACAAGGTCAACACCACCGACGTCGATCCCGGCACGCAGCCGACCAGCAGCATTTTCTGGAAATCAAAATCAGCGTAGTATGTGTCGCCGCAGGACCTGCCACGACTCGACGAATACAAATGATTACCCCCTACATGCGAACGTTTTCCTCTTTTTGGCGCCGCCTGCTGCGGTGTGTTTTGCCGACTGTCGCGGCGATCGCGTGTTTGTTCGTCGCAGACGCCAATGCACAAGCCTATCCATCGCGGCCGATCCGCGTGATGGTGCCCTTCTCGCCCGGCGGCGGCACCGATATCCTCGCGCGTATCATGTCGGTGAAAATGTCCGAAGCGCTCGGGCAGAACTACCTCATCGACAATCGTCCAGGCGCGAGCGGCCAGATCGGCACTGAAATCGTCGCCCGCGCCGCGCCCGACGGTTACACGATTCTGCACGTTGATACCTCGCTGGTGAGCAATCCCAGCATTTATAAAAATATGCGCTACGACGCCGTCAAGGATTTCACGCCGATCTCTCTGCACGCCTCCGGCCCCGTCGTATTGATTGTGCATCCCTCGGCGCCCGCGAAAACCCTGCAGGAACTGATCGCGCTCGCAAAAGCGCGCCCGGGCGAACTCAACATCGCCGGCGGCGATCACGGTGCAGCTACCGCGCTGGGCATGGAACTCTTCAAGAGCATCACCCATCTCGAACTCGTGCACATTCCGTTCAAAGGCAGCGGTGCGGTCACCCCCGCCGTGCTGAGCGGGCAGGTGATGATGGGATTTGCCGGCCCCAGCTCGGCGAAACCGCTGGTCGCCGCCGGCCGTCTGCGCGCGCTGGCAATCACCGGGGGAAAACGCAGTATCGCCCTGCCCGAGGTGCCGACCTTCGAAGAATCCGGCGTCAAAGGCGTCGACGCCTGGACTTACTGGGGTGCCCTGGCGCCGGCCGGCACGCCGCGCAACATCATCAACACCCTGAATGCCGCCATGACCAAAGTGCTTGCCATGCCCGACATCCGGCAGCGGCTGGCCGATCTTACCTACGATCCGATCGGCGGCTCGCCGGAGGATTTCGCCGCCAACATCAAGAGCGAACTGGCGAAGTGGGCGCGCGTCACCCAGGGCAAGCACTATGATTGATGGCGACACGTCGAACGTGGTCTTGGCGGCAGGCAAACGCATCGCCATTGTCGGCGCCGGTGCGGTCGGCTCCTATACCGGCGGCCGCATGGCGCTGGCCGGCGCCGACGTTACGCTAATCGATCCCTGGCCGGCACACATCGAAGCCATTCGCGCGCAGGGCCTGCAGTTGTCCGGCATGACGCCGGAAGAAAGCCATACGGTCAAGATCAAAGCCATGCACGTCGGCGACGTGCAGCAGATCGCGCGCGAGCAACCCATCGACATCGCGTTCATCTGCACCATCTCATACGACACTGAATGGGCGACGCAACTGATCCGCCAGTATCTGGCCCCCGACGGCGTGATCGTTTCACTGCAGAACGGCATCAATGAAGATGCCATTGCCGCGCACATCGGCGCCGACCGCGTGCTGGGCTGCATCGCCAGTCTGATTGCAGTAGAACTGCACGCCCCGGGTTGCGTGAAACGTCTGGTGCCGGCCGGCGGCGCACACCACACCGTGTTTCATGTCGGCGAGTTGGACGGCCGCATGTCGCCGCGCGCCGAAGCAATCGCCGCGCTATTGCGCGCCGTCGACAGCGCCACGGTAACCGCCAATCTGCGCGGCGAACGCTGGTCGAAACTCGTCGTCAATTCGATGCGCAACGGCTTGTCCGCAGTCACCGGCATGACCGGCAATCAGCGTGATCTCGACGCCACCGTGCGCTGGCTCGGCATCCGTCTCGGCAGCCAGGCGGTACGCGTCGGGCAGGCACTGCGTCTCAATCTGTTCGCCGAACAAAACATGCAACCTGAAACGCTGGCCCGCGCCGGCGAAGGCGACATGGCAGCACGCGACGAAATCGAACAATTGCTGACCGCTTTTGCGCACAAGCGTTCGGACGACCAACGCCCGTCCACCGCGCACGACATCCTGCGCGGGCGGCGCACAGAAATCGACTACATCAATGGCTATGTGGCAAACAAAGGCCGCGAAACGGGCGTCGATGCGTCACTGCATGTCGCGATTACGGAGCTCGTCAAAAAAATCGAGCGCGGCGAACTCAAGCCCGGTCCAGGACTGGTCGCGGGCTTGTAACAAAGCACTGCTTCCGCGCGGAATCAATGTCCCGTTCAACGCATCACTCGGCCTTGAGTCCGATGGTCTTGATCACCCGCCCCCACTTTGCGGTTTCATCGCGCATCTTCACGCCAAGTTGCTCGGGCGTGCTGGCGTCCGGATAAACGCCGATTGCACCGAACTTCGCAATCACGTCCGGATGCGCCATTGTCTTCACCAGCGATTGGTGCAAGGTTGCAATCACCGGCGCCGGTGTGCCCGCCGTGGTCAACAACCCGTACCACGACACGACGTCAAACCCGGGAATGGTTTCCGCAATCGCCGGTACTTCGGGCAGGATGGTCATACGCTCAGCACTGGTCACGGCGATCACGCGCACCTGTTTGTTCCTGATAAAACCGTGCGCGGCCGAAACACCAAAGATCACAGTGTCGATTTCACCCGAGATTATGCCGACCAGCGCCGGCGCCGAACCGCGGTACGGCACGTGAATCAGATTGACCTTGGCATTGAGCTTGAACAACTCCCACGCGAGGTGCCCGGTCGAACCCTGGCCCGATGAGCCGAAATTGATTCGGCCCGGGCGCGCTTTCGCCAGGGTGATCAACTCTTTCACCGACTTCACGGGCATCGACGGGTGCACCATCATTGCAAACGGCGACACGCCGACCATAGCCACCGGCGCCAGATCGCGACTGACGTCGTAACCGAGCTTCAGCATGTTCGGCGCAATCGCCAGCGTGCCGCTGGCGGCGAAGAACAACGTGTAGCCATCGGCCGGCGCATGTGCAGCGAAATCGCCGCCGACACTGCCGCCGGCACCGGGGCGGTTGTCGATCACGACCTGTTGTCCCAGTTGTTCGCTGAGTCGCGTCGCAATGACGCGCGCCACCACGTCGGACGATCCGCCGGCCGCCAGCGCGACGATCATGCGCATCGGACGGTTCGGATAATTTTGCGCGAACGCTGGTGCAACTGCGGCCGCTGCAAACACCACCATCGAACACACACACGCAAGCCGGTTATTCATGCCGCTTCGACGCCCCCGCCAAAGCGGGAGCCCAGGATTTGGCTCGTCGATCGCATCAACACCATACTGGATTCCCGCTTGCGCGGGAATGACGGTGTTATCGAATACACACAATCGCATCAACCCCGCCCAAACTCTTCCACCGAGCGCGCCGGTTTCCCGTCGGCACATTTCAAGGCGCGGGTCACCGACAGCGTGGCACCGAAAGTTGGAATGAATGCCGAATGTTTGCCGGCCCCGCCGATCACCACCACAATCAGATCTTCCGGTCGCTGGATCATCGGCACCAGCGTTTCGGGACCGGCGTTTTCATACTTGCCGGGAAACCAGAAACGCAGCCGGCGCTCGATGTTCTCGCGCGAGAATTTCTTCATCGGCAGATTGGCGTTGTCGACGATGAATTTTTTCACTGCCGCCTTGGTGAAACCGCCGTCAGCGATGGTCTTTGCATGCTCGATGCCGATCAGCACGACCGGCTCGCAGACATCGTGATAAACATCATTGACCCCGGCCACTCCCATCGAGCCGGCAATCGTCTGCAGCACGCCCTCGGCAGTGATGCTCTCGTGGTCGTTGATGTTATGCGGACACTCGGCACCGACGACCGTCACCGTGGTGTCGTCAATGTTGTAACCACGCTCGACATGCAGCGGTTCCCAGGGGCTGGCTGCTTCGTTTTCTGCTGCGCAATAGGTGTATTTTGCCGGCGAGCCATAGGTGCACATGTCGCCGACAGTCGGAAACGCGCCGCCGATGTTGACGAGCGCAAGCCGCACCGCGCGGCCGATGGTCGCATTGGCCTGCGCGCCGGGACCAAACGCATTGTGGCCGCTGTTGATGCCGACCTCACGTGCAATCGGCCCGTTGAAAATCATCAGTGGTGCGGCATTGTGGGTGGTCGCCTGCACGCCGTAGAGGTTGAAGCGCTTTTCGCACATGGCCTCGATCGCCAGCATGATCAGCGGAAAATAACGCGGCTCGGCGCCGGCCATCACCGCGCTCACTGCGATGCGCGCGGGCGTGGCCTCGCCGTAGCGCGGACCGACCTTGCAGATCGCCTCGTGCCACGGCCGGTCGCAATAGGTAAGCATTTTTTCGACCCGTGCCGCGGTCGGCGGCACGATCGGCAGGCCGTCGCTCCAGCCACGCTCGCGGAACAGGCGGTTGATCTCGTCGAAGTCGTCGGCGACCTCGATGGTGGCATTCGGCGCCTGCATGAATGTTTCAAGGCCGCTCATTTGAGTTGCTCCCGGATGACGGCAAGGATCTGCGGAATAGCGATTTCGGCGCGCGCGCCGACCTGCTCGATCGACAGGCCGCCCAGCGGATGCGGAATCATGATCAGCGGCAGATCGGGCGTGCCGAACACGCGCGATTGCGCGGTGCCGAGTTTCTTGAACGGTTCCGAACAGATGACGGCGGTGATCAATCCGCGTTTACGCAGTTCCGACATGTCGTGGACACTCCACGACGTGCAGGCCCCTCAATCGGCCATGGCGCCGACAACGCAGTCGGCCTCCGCGGCAAGCCGGTCGAGAATTTCTTTCGGCGCGCCCTCGCTCGGGCGCGACTTGCGCAAAGCAATCGCCGACGCGACAGGCAACGCCGCCTTCACCGCGTCAGTCACCATGGCCAGCAGAAAATTGGCATTGCCCTTGCCGTTATCGAGCGTGCCGAAACGAATGCCCGCTTTGCCCAGCGCGCGGCCCTCGATCAGTGCTGCGGCGGTGGGCAGCGGCGCCTCCGGCACCAGCAGCGTAATTGTTCCCGTCATTTACTACTCCTTCAGAATTGATCTTATTTTTCGAATACCAATTTGCACAACCGACGTATGTTCAATCGCCAAGACCCGCAAACAACGGCGTGCTCAGATAACGCTCGCCGAACGAGGGAATGATGGTGACGATCAGCTTGCCCTTGCTCGATGCGCGTTTGGCCACCTCCACCGCTGCCCACATTGCCGCACCGGACGATATACCGACGAGAATGCCTTCCTCCTTCGCCAGACGGCGCGCCATGTTCATCGCGTCGTCATTCTTCACACGCACGACTTCATCGTAGATTTTGGTGTTGAGGATCTTCGGCACAAATCCGGCGCCAATGCCCTGCAGCGGATGCGGGCCGGCCTGGCCGCCGGACAACACCGGCGAGGCGTCGGGCTCCACCGCGATGCACTGGAACGACGGCTTCTTCGCTTTGATGACTTCGCCCACACCGGTGATGGTGCCGCCGGTGCCGATGCCGGAAATCAGAATGTCGGCGCGGCCGTCGGTGTCGCGCCAGATTTCCTCGGCGGTGGTGCGGCGGTGCACTTCAGGATTGGCGGGGTTCTCGAACTGCTGCGGGATGAAATAACGCGGATCAGCGGCCGCCATTTCCATCGCCTTCTTGATCGCACCGGGCATACGTTCGGCGCCCGGCGTGAGGATGAGTTCGGCACCGTAGGCGCGCAGCACCATGCGCCGCTCCTTGCTCATGGTGTCTGGCATGATGATGGTGCACTTGTAGCCGCGCGCCGCGCACACCATGGCAATGCCGATGCCGGTATTGCCGCTGGTCGGCTCGAGAATGATGGTATCGGGTTTGATGCGACCGGCCTTCTCAGCCGCTTCGATCATCGACAGGCCGATGCGATCTTTCACGCTCGCCCCCGGGTTCTGGAATTCGAGTTTCGCCACGACTTCGCCGGCGCAGCCCTGGGTGATGCGGTTGATGCGCACCAGCGGCGTGTTTCCAATCAGTTCGGCAATGTTTCCAGCAATTTTCATCTTGATCTCCCGATTGAACCGTATCGAATACGGCCAGATTACTGCATTTCTATTTTGACGTCGCGCGCGACCTTGCCCCACTTCGCGATATCGCGTTTCAACATCGCCGTGAAGTCCTCCGGCGTACTGCTGACCTGGGTGGCGCCGAGTGCCGCATACTGCTCGCGCAGTTCGGGCGAGGCCACCGCCTTGACGATCTCGCTGTTCAACCGGCGCACGACGTCCCCCGGCGTACCCGCCGGCGCAAAGACCCCGTACCAGGAGACCAGCTCAAAGCCCGGCAACCCGGCTTCGGCGATGGTCGGCAATTCCGGCATCAGCGGTGAGCGCTTCAACGAACCGATGCCGAGTGCGCGCAGGCGCTGGTTGCGGATCATTGCCGCCGAGGCCGAAATCGAATCCCACGTCATCGTCAGATGACCGGCGATGGTATCGCTGGTGGCAATCGGCAGGCCTTTGTATGGCACATGCGACATCCGGATGCCGGCCATCAGACTGAACTGTTCAAAACCAAGATGCGAGGAACTGCCGATGCCGGCCGAACCGTAATTGAGTTCGCCGGGCCGCGCTTTTGCGAACGCGATGAGTTCCGCGACACTGCGCACCGGCAGCGAGGGATGCACCAGCAACACAAAGGGCGCCTCTGCGACAAGCGAGACCGGCGCGTAATCGCGAATCGGGTCGTAAGGCAGCTTCGCATAAACAACAGGATTGGTTGAGTGCGTGCCCGTGGTGCCGAGTAGCAGCGTATAGCCGTCAGCCGCCGACTTGGCGACGAATTCAGAACCGATGATGCCCGACGCACCGGCGCGGTTGTCGACGACCACGCCCTGTCCCACCTGGTCGGCGAGCTTGCGCGAAACGAGCCGCGCAAATATATCGGCGCCACCGGCGGCCGGAAACGGCACCACCATGCGCAGCGGTTTGTTCGGAAACGTCTGCCCCGCGCACAACGAAACCCACAGACAACACATCCAGCCGGCGCACCACGCCAGCGCCCCTTTGCCAACAACTCTGCACATTGCCCCTCCCCCCTGTCGATGCGACCGGTCGCCGCTTCGGATTTGTCGCGACTTCTTTGCGCTGCGTCGCGTTTTTCGTTTGACCCCGAACGCTACTGCCGACCCGCCACCGCCGTCAAGCAAATCCCCCCTGCGAACAGGGTTTGCGTACGCGAACACCCACGCTATGCTGGCACCTCAACCCGCACCGCCGGAACCATCCTGCATCGACTCGAACAAGCCGCCGTCTTTCTGCTCACCGCCGTCCTGATGGTGCCGTTGTTTCAACGGCTCAAACTCGGTGCCGTGCTCGGTTATCTCGCCGCCGGCATGCTGATCGGCCCGTGGGGGCTCGGTGTCGTCAGCGATTTGCAATCGACCATGCAGTTCGCCGAATTCGGCGTCGTGCTCCTGCTGTTTTTGATCGGTCTTGAACTCGATCCGGCGCACTTGCGGGCGCTGCGCCGCACCGTCTTCGGCCTCGGTGGCGCGCAAGTTCGGCAACAAGACGATTGACCGCGAAACGTTTCTGTCGAGTCTCGAAGTTGCGCACCGGGCTGGGCGTTTCAGCAGCACAGCGCGCATTAGCGCTGTTCAAGCAGCATGACGAGGCGCAGCTCGAAACCCAGCTCGCCGTGCGACACGATGAAGCGCAGCTGATTGAAACCGCGCAGCAGGCCGCCGCGCTATTACAGGAACTGTTCGCGGCGGATGCCGCGGGCTTCGAACGCGGCGGCACCAACGCGCAGTAGCTGCAGCATGGTTTTCTCCCTCGCCCCGCGTGGCGGGGAGAGGGTTGGGGTGAGGGGCAACGAGACGAAATTACCCCCTCACCCTAGCCCTCTCCCCCACGGGGGGAGAGGGGATTTTTCCTTACTACGTCTATTTTCCTAAACGTTCCGGCCCGCGCGTCAGCGTCTGGATTTTGTAAACACCCTCGCGCGCCGTGATGTAGAGCACGCTCTTGTCCGGCCCCGAGAAGGCGACATTGGTCGATTTGCGCGGCACCGGCACATTGCCGAGATAGTTACCTGCAGGATCGAAAATCTGGATGCCGGTCACACTGGTGACGAAAATGCGGCCCTCGCGGTCGATCGCCATGCCGTCGCCGCCGGAGTCCTCGCCCGCCGCAATATTCTGCATGCGCGCATACGGCCGGCGGTTGGCCAATTTGCCGTCAGGTTGAATCGCGTACTGCCAGAGAGTGTGATCAACGGTGTCGGCCACGATCAAGGTCTTTCCATCGAGGGAAATCGTCAGTCCGTTCGGCCGCAGCATACGGTCGTCGGCGACGACGGCGTTCTTCGTGCCCGGCGCAAGATAATAAACATGCACCTTGCGCCCCGGCACCACGGGCCGCGGGCCCGGGTCGGTAAAGTAAATACCACCTTGCGCATCAATGATCAGATCGTTCGGCTGCAACATCGTGTTGATGCCGTCCCCGCGCGTCACCTCGCTGACACTGCCGTCCTTGTTGAAGCGCCTGACGCGTTTGCCGCCTGCCGCCTCGATGCCGAACAGATTGCCGCTGCGGTCATAGGCGAGACCATTGGTTTCATCGGTTTTTTCATAAACCGTGGTGATATTTCCCTGCGGATCAAGTCGGTGCACGCGCGAAGCGCGCAGGTCGGTGAACAGCAGCCCGCCGTCGGCCATCGGCAGCGGGCCTTCGGTAAACTGGAAGCCCTCGCGCACCAGTTCGAGCCTGGCATCGGGCGCGATGACGCCGGACAAACCGCCCTGCGACGCTGTGCCGGCGCAACCGGCGCACAGCAATGCAGCGGCGGCGAGCGCCGCCAGTTTTGCCTTCATTGCATCTCCTCCCGCGTTTCGTGAATCGAAACTTTATTGGTATCGACTGCGATTGTTCCGCCGGATGCACGCCGGCGTCAAGCACAGGCGCGGCGTTGGTGATACGCTTCAACAGCGGCGCGGTCAAAAATAACAATTCCTGGCGCCCGCCGCGTTCACCGGGGGAGGCAAGATGCAACGCAAACCGCAAAAACCACAACAGACCGGACACACGCCGGTCGCCGGCAACGGCCTGCTTGACCGGCGCGCCTTTCTGCGCGGCGGTGCCGCCGTCGCCGCCACCATCACCGGCTACACCGTCGCCAAAAGTGCAGCGGCCGAACCGCTGAAAGACGACCCGTGGAGCCTGGTGCCGGGTGCCGGGTGCGATCACCAAACCCTACGAACAACGTTCGCGCTTCGAAGAAAAAGTCGCGCGTACGCTGACCAACCCTAAGGGCGAAACGCGCGTGCAGAATGCGCGCACCCCGCTGCATCTGCTGAACGGCACGATCACGCCGGCGGGCCAGCATTTCGTCGTCGCGCAAAGCGGCGCGCCCGATATCGATCCGGCGAAACACCGCATCGCGATCCACGGCCTCGTTAAACAACCGCTGGTCTTCACACTCGAGGCGCTGGCGCGTTACCCGATGGTGACGCGCACGACTTTCATCGAATGCGGCGGCAACAGCGCACCGCTGTTCTCGCCGACGCCGATGCAGGGCAATCTGCAGGCGCTGCACGGGCTGGTCTCGTGCTCGGAGTGGACCGGCGTGCTTCTCTCGACGCTGCTGGAAGAAACCGGCATCGATCCGAAAGCGAAGTGGCTGATCGCCGAAGGCGCCGATGCGCCCACGCTCACGCGCAGCGTGCCACTGAAAAAGGGGCTCGCCGACGCGATGATCGCGCTTTATCAGAACGGCGAGCGCCTGATGCCGGCCAACGGCTATCCGGCGCGCCTTTTGTTGCCGGGCTGGGAAGGCAATATGAGCATCAAGTGGCTGCGCCGCATTAAATTGACCGACGCGCCGGGCATGACTTTCCCGGAAACGAAAACCTATTCGCAGCTGCTGCCCAACGGCAAGGCCTACCAGTTCTACTTCATCCAGGAAGTGAAGTCCTTCATCACGCATCCCTCGCCTGATTTGAAAATGAGCGGCCCCGGTTTCTACGAAATCTCCGGTCTCGCATTTTCCGGCGATGGAAAAATTGCGCGCGTGATGGTCTCCGCCGACGGCGGCAAAAGCTGGGCCGAGGCCGCATTACAGGAACCGGTGCTCGACAAATCGTTCACGCGCTTTCGTTTGCCGTGGCGCTGGGACGGTTCACCGGCCATTCTGCAAAGCCGCGCCTGGGACGACCAGGGCAACGTGCAACCGACGCGCGCCGAGTTCGTGGCTGCGCGCGGCGAACTGAAAGCGCCGCTGTCGCTGGCGGCGTTTCCAAATCAGCATTTCAATGCGATCACGAGCTGGGGCATTGAAGCCAACGGGGAGATCAAACATGTTTACGCCTAAATTGATCGCGGCGTTGGCCCTGCTCGCACTCGCCACCGGCGCAAACGCGGAGGGCCCGCGCCTCGGAAAAACGATTTCGGCAGAAGAACTCGCCGCCTGGGACAGCAGCGTAATGCCCGACGGCAACGGATTACCGGAAGGCAGCGGCACCGCCGCGCAGGGCGCGCAGATCTTCGCGCAGAAGTGTGTGACCTGCCACGGCGAAAAAGGTGTCGGCGGCAGCGCCTCGGCATTGCTGCCGCGCGGCCCGATCACCAGCATCAACGGCGGCGAAAAAACCATCGGCAACTTCTGGCCCTATGCGAGCACGCTGTTCGATTACATCCGGCGCGCCATGCCGTGGCAGCAACCGAAGTCCCTAACCAGCAACGAGGTCTATGCGCTGACCGCGTATCTGCTGGCTTTGAATAAAGTGATCGACGAAGGCGCCGGACTGGATGCGGCGACGCTGGCAAAAATCAAAATGCCCAATCGCGACGGCCTCATCATCCGCTTTCCGGACCGCATCTGATTGCAATATCTTTGAGGTCCGTTGCCCGCGACTGTGGGCAACGGATATTTTTATTGTTGTTGTTGCTGCTGCTGCTGCGCGGTTGAAGCCGGCGTCTGCGTCGCGGGCGGCGTGACGCCAACCGACTGCCGCGCAGGCAAACAGGACTTGGGATCGGGGGCGGATGCCGCGGCGGCCTCCTTTTCGACTTCTGGCGCGGTCATCGAACCACGCCTATTGCCGCACGTACTTGAGCAGATTCGCCGCGCTGGTTTCCGCGCCGTAAATCACCCCCGACGGATCGGCTGCCACGCCCTCAGGCACCGACTCCTTGTCGGGCTCCGGCCCGACGCCCGGAATCAGCGCGCGCACCGTGCCGTCCTTCGCGCTGCCGACGCGGATGCCGCGGCGAAAACCCGGATTGCGTTTGGCGTCCGACTGCGAATCGGTGACGTATATGTTGTCGGCGGCATCGATATAAATGCCGCTCGGCCGGCCGAACTGTTTCCATTCGTCGATGAGATTGCCATCGGCATCGAAGATCTTAACCAGCCCGTTGCCGCGGTCACCAACAAAGACACGGCCCTGCGAATCGAGCGCGATGGCGTGCAGCTCGTCGAATTCACCGCGTCCCCGGCCCTTTTTGCCGAAGCTTTTGATGAACTTGCCGTCCTTCGAAAACTTCATGACGCGCGCGTTGGATTCGCCGCCATGGCCATCCGCAACATAAATGTCGCCGTTGGGCGCCACCGTCACCGCCGACGGGCGGTTGAACAACTCGTTGGTCGCACCGGCAGCCCCCGCCTTGCCCAGCGTCATCAGCACCTTGCCCTGCGCACTGAATTTGACGACGACATGGCCCTTGCCGTTTTTGCCATCGGCATCGGTCACATAAACATTACCGTCGCGGTCCAGCGCCATGCCGTGCGGAAACACGAACATGTCGCCGCCGAACGACTTGATCACATTGCCACCGCGATCAAACTGAAAAATCGTTTCCAGTTTCGAATCCGCGCAATCACGTGCGCCGCAACGCTCAAACGCCCAGATGTTGCCGGCGCGGTCGATATCCACCCCCGAAGTCGAGCCCCATTTGCGGCCGGCCGGATATTTGGCCCAGCCCTGCTCCAGCCGGTACGGATTGTCCTGCGCCAACAGCGGCGCCTGCATTGCCAGCAGGCAACAGGCCGCGGCAATCATTGCAAACAGTTTTGAAATTGAATGTGACATGACACTCTCCCCCGTGTTGTTGGCCCCCGCAATCTACGCGCTTGCAACGCGCAGGACAACCCGCCGCCACAACCGGTAAACTGCGCCGATTCATCGCGGAGGTGTCGCATGCAGGACCTGAATAAATATAGCGTGCTGATCGCGCCGGGTGTGGGCGGCTCGGGTGCCGAACACTGGCAGACCTTCTGGGAGGATGCGTTTCCGCAATTCCAGCGCGTGCAGCAGGCCGACTGGGACAAACCTGTCTATAGCGAATGGGCGGCGCGGCTTTCTGATGCCGTCAGCAAGAGCACCAAGCCGGTCGTACTGGTCGGCCACAGCCTCGGCACTTCGCTGACGATGCGCTGGTCGCTTGACAATCCGGCACTGGCGAAAAAAGTCGCCGGCGCCTTTTTGGTTGCGCCAACCGACCGCGACCGTTTCGCCAACGTGCCCGACTCACCGGTACAGGGCTTCGGCAATATGCTCCTCAAGCCACTGCCGTTTCCGACGGCGGTGGTGGCGAGCCGCGACGATGATCGCGTGTCATTCGAGCGCGCAAAAGTGTTTGCCGACGCCTGGGGTGCGAGCTTCACCGACGCCGGCAGCCACGGCCACCTTGGTTCGGCGGCGCAGCTCGGTTTGTGGCCGTTCGGTCTTGTCAGCTTCGGCCAGTTCATCGGCTCGCTGCCTGCCTGAGCGCAGCACTTACGCCGCCGTTGCAACGGCTGCTGCCGTCTGGCCGGCCGCAACCCGCCGGCGCCGCCCCGCGGGGCGCGCCGGCTGCTTGAACGATCAGATCTTGCCGACCAGATCGAGCGAAGGCGCCAGCGTCTTCGCGCCTTCCTTCCACTTCGCCGGACAGACTTCACCCGGGTGGCTGGCGACGTATTGCGCGGCCTTGACCTTGCGCAGCAGTTCCGAGGCATCGCGACCGATACCACCGGCGTTGACTTCGATGATCTGAATCCGGCCCTGCGGGTCGATGACGAAGGTTCCGCGTTCGGCGAGGCCTTCGGTTTCGATCATCACGCCGAAGTTGCGCGTAATCTGGCCGGTCGGGTCGCCGACCATCGGGTACTGGATCTTGCGAATGGTATCTGAGGTGTCGTGCCAGGCCTTGTGCGTGAAGTGGGTGTCGGTCGATACAGCGTAGATTTCGACGCCCATCTTCTTGAACTCGGCGTAGTTATCGGCAAGGTCCCCCAGTTCGGTCGGGCAGACGAAGGTGAAGTCAGCCGGATAGAAGAACACGACCGACCACTTGCCTTTCAGCGTCTCGTTGCTGACGTCGACAAACTGGCCGGCGTGGAAGGCGCTCGCCTTGAACGGAAGAATTTCGGTGTTGATCAGTGAAGCGCTCATGTGTTTCTCCTTGGAGGGTTGAGTTAAATGTTGACCACGGAGCGAATCTTAGCGAGGCCGTGTTAATAAATAAATTTGATTGTTACTATTGTTTCGATAGTGCATGGCTATTCAACAATCTGGCCTGCGGCGCCGGCCACGCGGTGTGGCCGCTTAAAAAAATATGCGCCGCGGGAACCCGATACCCCCATGAATAAAAAGAGAAATTCTGTGCACCCTGCACGGCATCGCACAAAAAAAATGTACAAGCGGGCGCAAACGCACGCCCAGGAAACCTCCACGCCGCCGCGCAAAAGTCGCTCAAACACATGAAATCAATCAGGTTTTCAAATGGACGCCGCTACTGGCACGCCGCTTGCTGCATACAGGGCAAGCAGCAACGAAATTCAACCAGGAGAAGATCATGAACACCACGATGACAATGAACGCCGGATACCAAACCACGGCACCCACCCGCGGCTACGACTACACCGCCGCGATCGCCCAAGCCAAATTCGTCGCCATGATCGTCGCGGCGCCGCTGATCGGACTCGCAGCCATCACGCTGCTCCCGCTCGCCGGACTCGCGATGCTCATCAAAATGGGTTTCCAGGCACTGCCGAAACGCGCACGCGATATCGCACTGTTCTTCGCCGCCCCGTTCATCGGACTCGCCTACCTCGCAGCCTTTCCGCTGATCGGTGTCGGCGCCTTGGCGTATGCGGGCGTGCAGGCCGCACGCGGCAAATAAGCGATGGCCCGCCTCGAAACAAAACGGCGCCGGGACTCCCCACAGAGAGCAACCCGGCGCCGTTTTGATTGAAGCGAGACGTTTTAAAAATTACTGGTCGCGCATCGCCCGTGCTTTTTTCGCCGCCGGGCGTTCCCAGCAAACTTTCATCCACGCATCCAGACGCGGCCACTTCGACAGATCGATCGACAGCGCGCGGAACAGCGCCGAGGCCACATTCAGATCGGCCACCGTAAATTCGTTGCCCAGCAGATATTTCGATTTGCCCAATGCGCTTTCGAGCACATCGAACGCCGGCACCACTTCCTTCCAGGCCTTCTCCGCCAGCTCGGGTTTGCGTTCGGCCTCCGGCAATGCCTTGACGTGACGCACGTAATCGACGATCTGCCGGTCAAGCCGGTCGGTTTCCCACAGACTCCACTGCATCGCCAGCGCCTCGCCCTTCGCATCGGCCGGATACAGCGGGCTTTTGTGCTTCTTCGCCAGATAGAGATTGATCGCCATTGATTCGGCGAGCACGAAACCGTCGTCGTCGATGGTCGGCACGCGGCCGTTGGAATTGAGCGTGCGGAACTCCGGCGTCTTCGTTTCCGGCGCGCGCGGCAGCCAGTCTTTGTGCTCGTAAGAAATGCCGAGTTCACCGGCCATCCAGATCACGCGGACCGCGCGTGAATTCGCCGAACCATAAATACGCAGCATGGGACTCTCTCCTCGATTGAACGAAGCGTGAGTTTACCGTCGTGCGCGGTGCGGTGAAAACATTATTGAAACACCCGGGTGGCAGGGCGCCGCCGCGGGACCGAAACGCCTATTTCTGCAGCGTCGCGTCTTCGACCAGCACCTTGTAGGCATAGCCAGAACCGAAATCCTGATCGGTGCGCACGATACCTTTGGCCGTCACGACATCGCCGAGTTTCGCCGGCGCGGTGGTTCTGACCAGAATGTCGTTGCTGTTGTCTGCGGCCGAACCCGTGCCGTCGCGCAAATGCAGCCAGTTCTTGCCCATGATGCCCTGGTTATATTTGACGATCTTGCCGCGCACCAGCACCGGCTTGTCTTTCAACTCGGCGCTTTTGCCGACGATCTCGGCCACCGTGCGCGCGTTCGCACCGCTGGCTTTTGACACCTTAACGTCGACGCTGTCCGGCGCCTTTGGCATGCCTGCATGCGGATTAGCGGCAGGTGCACCGCCACCCGCGTGCGGATTGGCGTTCGACGGCGCCGCACCGGGCAGGTTGCCCAGCAGAATCACCGGGAAGGTACGGTTCAGCGATTTGCTCTTGAAATCCTTCATGACCATCACGTTCTCGATCGTCACGTTGGCCCCCTTTTCCACCGGCGCCTTGCTCACCGAAGCCCAGAATTCGCCGTCTTTGGTTTTCAGGCGCAAATAGGTGAAGCCGTTGGCATCGATGACTTCCTGCACCTCACCTTTGACCGTCTCGGTTTTGGGCGGCACCGTGGCGGCGCCTTCAGCCGCCCAAACACCAACAGAAACAACCATCGCACAGATGGCGAGCAGATTCTTCATGACCCTGTCACTCCTTCAAATTGAAGCCCGCAGGATAACAGAGGCACCGGCCGGAAAATTTGATCCATCACAATTTAACCGCTGCTGCGCACGCCATCGGGCCGCATCGTTGTATGCAATAATCGATGCCGAATTTCCAAAAAACGACCGCTCGTTCCAGGCCGCGCCCGCAATTCACCCGAGGACAGAGGAGATCGCATGACCACACGCAGAAAATTCATCCAGGACGCCGCCGCCACCGTGGGCGTCATTTTCACCGGCTGCAGCATGTTGCACGCCGCGCCGGCGCGCGCACAGACCAAAGCCAAATCGCGCCTGCCGGTGCTGGTCAAGGGCAAACGCGTCAAAACCATTGATGTGCATGCGCACTGCCTGATCGCCGAGGCGCTCGCCCTGCTGCCGGCCGACGAAGCTCGTGGCATTTATCCGCCGGTCAAGGGCTCGAAGGAATTCGACATTGTCCTCGACGAACGCCTCGGCATGATGGACGCGCAGGGTGTAGACATGGAGGTGCTCAGCATCAACCCGTGGTGGTACCGCAAGGAACGCGACCTCGTTGAAAAAGTCATCGCCGTGCAGAACGAAAAACTCGCCGAGCTCTGCGCCAAGAAGCCGGACCGCCTCGCCGCATTTGCATCGCTCGCTTTGCAATTCCCGGACCTCGCCGTGCAACAACTCGAAACGGCGGTAAAAAAATACGGCCTCAAGGGTGCGGCGATCGGCGGCAACGTTGCCGGCATCGATTTCTCGGATGCCAAATACCATCCGGTCTGGGCGAAGGCCGAGGAGCTCGACGTGCCGCTGTTCATCCATCCGCAAAGCCCGCCGCAACTGGCGAGCCGCTACAAGGGCAACGGCTGGCTGTCGAACGTCGTCGGCAATCCGCTCGACACCACGCTGGCGTTGCAGCACCTGATTTTCGAAGGCGTGCTCGACAAATATCCGAAACTCAAAGTCTGCGCCGCGCACGGCGGCGGCTACCTGCCCTCCTACGCGCCGCGTTCCGACCACGGTTGCTTCATCTCGCCGCAGGGCTGCGATCCGTCCATCGTGCTGAAGAAAAAGCCGACCGAATATCTGAACCAGATGTATTTCGACACGCTGGTCTTCACCTCGGAAGCGCTGCGCCACATCGCGGCGCAGGTCGGTGCCAGCCAGCTCATGATCGGCACCGATTCGCCGATCCCATGGAACGAACATCCGGTCGACCACATCATGGCCACCGCCACGCTGTCGGACAAGCAGAAGATCGCGATGCTCGGCGGCAATGCGGCGAAGATGCTGGGCATGAAGAGCTGAGATCAACGCGCACAATCTTTAGCCGGCGCCTTCCCCCTTGCTGGGGGAAGGATAGGATGGGGCTAAAGCAGCACCGTCGCATCGTTTACCCTCTTCAAAATTTTTATACACCGCCCCCCAGCCCAACCTTCCCGCACAAGGGAGGGGGCAGGCCGGCGCTTCCAATCTTTCCGCTCAAAATTAATTTAAGCAAACATCAAATTATTCAAACCAACCGACCGAGTAAAAAATGAACCTAATGAAAAGCGAAATCCGTGACGGCATGCAGATCGACTGGGATGCCCCCATCAAAATGGATGACGGCGTGGTGCTGCGCGCCGACGTCTTCCGCCCGCTCGGCGACGGCCAATATCCGGTCATCATGACTTACGGGCCCTACGCCAAGGGCCTCGACTTCGAAGAGGGTTACAAGAGCCAGTGGACGCGCCTGATCCAGGCGGTGCCCGACACGTTGAAGGGCTCATCGAACAAATACCAGAACTGGGAACTTGTCGATCCGGAGAAATGGGTGCCGGACGGTTATGTCATCGTGCGCGTCGATTCGCGCGGCGCCGGCCGCTCGCCGGGTACTATCGACGTCTGGTCGGCGCGCGAGGCGCGCGACTTCCACGATTGCATCGAGTGGGGCGGCACACAGGCGTGGAGCAACGGCAAGGTCGGCATCAACGGCATTTCATATTACGCGATGAACCAGTGGCAGGTCGCCGCGCTGCAGCCTCCGCATCTGGCGGCGATGTGCATCTGGGAAGGTTCGTCCGACTATTATCGCGAACTCTCGCGCCACGGCGGCATCCTCTGCGATTTTCTCGGTGACTGGTTCAATCGCCAGGTGCTCACCGTGCAGAACGGTGTGGGCGACAAGGGCGCGCGCAGCAAGGTCACCGGCGACACCATCGCCGGGCCTGAAACGCACACACCCGAGCAACGGAAGAAGAACCGCGCCGACGTCGACGGCGAGGCGGCCCGCCGTCCGCTGATCGACGACTACTACCGCGCGCGCATGCCGGACTTTTCGAAAATCAAAACACCGCTCTTGTCCGCCGGCAACTGGGGCGGCCAGGGCCTGCATCCGCGCGGCAACTTCGAGGGTTATCTGCGCGCCGCTTCGCCGCAGAAATGGCTGGAAGTGCACGGCGACACCCACTTCACGCATTTCTACAGCAACTACGGTGCCGGTCTGCAGAAGCAGTTTTTCGCGCACTTTCTCAAAGGCGAAAAAAGCGGTTGGGACCAACAACCGAAGGTCTCGCTCAACGTGCGCTGGCCCGGTGAGAAATTCGTGCTGCGCGCAGAAAACGAATGGCCGCTCGCACGCACGCAGTGGACGCCCTATTACCTGCAGCCCGCCGACCATGGTCTCGCCACTGCAGCGCCGAAGAACGACAGCACGCTGGTGTATGAAACTACCGGCGATGGCTATACCTTCTCAACGCCACCAATGACGAGCGACCTCGAAATCACCGGCCCGGTCGCAGCAAAACTGTGGCTATCTTCGGATACCACCGACGCCGATATTTTCATCGCGCTGCGCGTCTACGATCCGGCTGGCAAGGAAGTCGTATTCATCGGCTCCAACGACCCGCGCACGCCGGTGGGTCTGGGCTGGTTGCGTGCCTCGCAGCGCAAGCTCGACGCGAAAGAAACCAAACCGTACCGTCCGCTGCACACCCACGACGAGCATCAACCGCTGACACCGAACGCACCGGTCGAACTCGATGTCGAAATCTGGCCGACGTCGATTGTCGTGCCGAAAGGTTATCGCATCGCCTTCACAGTGCGCGGCCGCGACTATGAATTCGACGGCACCGATGCGGGTGTGGCGCATGCGCCCTATCCGATGAAAGGTGTGGGCCCGTTCACGCACACGCATCCGCAGGACCGGCCGGCGAAAATCTTCGGCGGCAAAAACACGCTGCACTTCGCCGCCGGGAAAATGCCTTACGTGTTGTTGCCGGTGATTCCGGGAAAATAAAACGGGCGCCAATCCACTTCCTAACTTGCCCGCCACATATCTTTATCCCGTCACTCCCGCGAAAGCGGGAGTCCAGAATTTTATGCCGTAGAAACACCCTGGATTCCCGCTTTCGCGGGAATGACGGTATTCACAGGCTCGTAGCCCGGAAGAAGCGCAGCGTATTCCGGGGCGCCACCCCGGATTACACTTCGTTCCATCCGGGCTACAAATTCGTTGCTGCCCTCGGCGAATTTGATCTTGAAGCACCGCGCGCATTCAAAACGAAATCCATCCGGCGCAATGCGCTGCGCTTATTGCGCCCTACCAAAACTGCAATCAGCCGATCAACAACGCCGCCCTTCCGATCACCTCACCCTTTTCAACCCGTTCATGCAACGCCTCGGCCTCCGCCATCGGCCGGATGTCGCTCACCAGCGGCCACACTTCGCGGCGCGCGACGAGATCGAGCGTTTCGAGAATTTCGCTGCGCGTGACGTAACGGCTGCCGAGCAGCGACAATTCTTTCGCCAGCATATCAGCGGCTGGCACCGAGAACGGTTTGCCGGCACCGCCAAGCGTGACCAGACGCCCGCGTTTGCCTAAAGCTTTCACCGCGGACTCCAGCGTGGTCTGCGACGAGACGTAATCAATGGCGACATCAACACCGCGGCCTTTGGTGAGTTCCAGCAACCTGTCTGCCGCGTCACCCTGCGACGCATCCACCACCTCGTCAGCCCCCGCCTTGCGGCAGGCCTCGAACTTGTCGCTCGCCACGTCGACGGCAATGACATGCGCGCGCGCCCATTTCGCCATCATCAACTGGTGGATGCCCAGACCGCCGCCGGCGCCGAACACCGCCACCGTTTCGCCGGCCTTCACGCTGGCCCGCTTCAACACCTTGAACGGTGTGGCGAGCGCGTCGGTGATCACGCCAACCTCGGCTGGATATTTTTTGTAATCAAGCTCACGCGGCAGCTTGATGAAATTGCGCGCCGGCAGCTTGATGTATTCGGCGTAGCCGCCGTCGCATTCGCGACCGATCTGGCCGCCGGGGTTTTCGCACAGCGGCTCCAACTGCGACAGGCAGTTGCGACAGCTTCCGCAATTCAGATAGTAATACGCGGTCACCGCATCGCCCGCCGCAATGCCCGACACGCCGGCGCCGAGTGCAACGATCTCGCCGGTGATCTCGTGCCCGATGATGCGCGGAAACGGCACCTTCACGCGGCCCGCCTTGATGTGCTGAATGGTCAGGCCCGAACCGCAGGCCAGCACGCGCGCCACCGCTTCGCCGGGGCCCGGCGTCGGATCCGGCACGTTACATAATTCGAACGGCGCGTTCGGCGCGCGCAACACCAATGCTTTCATGATGTCCTCTTAGTTCAATATTCAGATACGGAACATACTCTTCGCCGCTTTCAGAAACAGCGTGCGGTTCACGCCGTCCGAATGCAGGAAGGCCGCGGCGTCGCGCACCAGCTTCTCAACACCGAACTCTTTCATGTAACCGTGGCCGCCGTGGATCTCCAGCGTCCAGGTCGCGATTTTCCACGCCGCCTGCGCCGCCATCGCCTTGGGCAACATGCCCAGCGTGGCATCCCAACCCAGATCGCGATGATCGGCAAGATAGGCCGCGCGGTGGATGTAGGCACGCGAGGCATCGATCAGCATGCGCATCTCGCCCAGCTGCGCGCGAATGCCGTCGTGTTCGATGATGGGTTTGCCGCCCTGCACCCGCAATTTCGCCCAGTCCACCGACTTGTTATACAGCGCCACCGCCACACCCAGCACTGAAGCACCGGCGTAAGCATTCGACATCGGCGAGAAATTCGAAAACACCGCGTTCGACTCACCGAGCTTGCCGACGACGTTGGCATCCGCAATGAAGCAATCCTGGAACACCAGTTCGGCATTGTTGGCCAGGCGCTCGCCCATCTTGTCGTGCACGCGGCCGATGGTGAACCCCGGATGCCCGCGCTCGAGCAGAAAACAGGTCGCGCCGTCCTGCATGGTTTTCTTGCGGTCGGTCTGCACCATCACCAGATACCAGCTCGAACGGTTGCCGTTGGAAATGAATTGCTTCATGCCGTTGACACGCCAGCCGCCCTCGACGCGCTCGGCGCTGGTGGCAAACGGCACCGGAAACGACATATGCTTGTCCGAGCCGTTGCCCGGCTCGGTCATGCCGATGGCAAGCACGCCGCGCGGATCGTTCGCAAACGCCGGCAGCACGCGCTGCTTCTGCTCGTCATTCAGTGCCAGTTGCATGATCTGCGCGATCTTGAAGGTCTGTGCCAGCACGACCGAGGTGCCCAGATCGACCTTCGCCAGTTCCTCGACCACCATCGCGGTCGTCAGCGAATCCACACCGAGCCCGCCCCACTTTTCTTCAAGCGTCATAGTGCGGATGCCGAGCTCGTGCGACTTTTCGATGATCTCCCATGAAAAACAATCGAGCGGATCCTTGTTGGCGTCGAGTTCAGCGACGCGCGGCGCGACGAATTCCTGCGAAAACTTGCGCACCGTTTCCAATATGGCGCGCTGGTCGTCGGTGATTGCGTACATCCCTTCCATGCCTGCTGCTCCTCTAGCTGAAATTATTGCGGTTCGATGCCGGCGGCTTTGACAATCTTCGCCAGCTTTTCAATTTCACTGCGCTGCGCGGCCGCCAGCATCTCGGGCGTGCCGCCGATCGGATCGCTGCAGCCTTCACGGTCAAGCCGCGCGCGGAACTCCGGCGCCTGCATGGCCTTGATGATGGTGGCGTTGAGCCGGTTGATGATCTCCGGCGAGGTCTTCGCCGGCGTCCACGCCGCATAGGTGACGCTCGCCTCGTAACCCTTGAGTCCCGGCGTTTCGCCCACCATCGGCACATCGGGCAGCGGCTTCGAGCGCGTGCTGCCCGTCACCGCCAGCGCGCGCAAGCGCCCGGCCTGCACGTTCGACAGCCCCGTGGTGACGCCGGCGAAATACACCGGCACCTGTCCCGCCACGGTGTCGATCAGCGCCGGCCCGCCGCCTTTGTAGGGCACGTGCGTGATGTCGATCTTTGCCATGACTTTCAGCAATTCACCGGCCAGATGCGACATGCTGCCGGTGCCGAACGACGCGTAACTGATTGCACCCGGGTGTGCCTTCGCCAGTTGAACGAGGTCGCGCACCGTTTTCGCCGGAAACGACGGATGCACCACGATCATCAGCGGCAGCCACGCCACCTGCGTGACGGGTGCAAAATCGTTGATCGTGTCGTAATTGAGCTTCTTGTAGATCGCCGGATTGGTCGCATGCGAAGTCAGGCTGTGCATCATGAAGGTGTAACCGTCGGGGACGGCGCGGGCGACGGCTTCCGCGCCGATCACACCGTTGGCACCGCCGCGGTTATCGACAATCACCTGCTGGCCGAGCAGCCGCGTCATGTGTTCGGCGAGTTCGCGACCGAGAATGTCGTTCGCACCTCCCGGCGGCCACGGCACCACCATGCGCACCGGTTTGGCGGGCCAGGTTTGCGCCCACGCTGCGGACGCCATCGCGCATGCGGCAAGCAAAAAAACAATCGCGCGCATGCCGCGCGCGCCGGCTGAATCTGCAACCATCGTGGCTCCCCTCTGTTTTGACTGCTTTGGTTCTGTCATTATGACAGCATGGCAGCGTTCGCAGACGACATCGCGTGAAGTAGAATCATTCTTATCCTCTTCGGCGTTTTGGCGCGCTTGAGAACGATATGCGTCCCGGACATTTTGCAATTCTCATCCTCCAGTTCGACCTCGTCACGGCCGCAGTGGCGCACGGCACGCGCGGAAGCACTCAACGGAAGCTGTTTCTCGCCGCCGGATGGTGCGGGGTTGGCGTGCCGGCCGGCGGGCGGGCCGCCTAAGAAATAACCTCCTTTGTATCCCGGAATACGCTGCGCTCCTTCCGGGCTACGGGCTGACGCGCATCGCGCCGTGCGCATGCTTGGTTTAGACAGTTTATTTCGCACTTCCGCTGAAATTCGGAAACTATTATTTTGGCCACCCGCCACTGTCAACCACCGTGACCCGCCCCCGTTATTGGAAGCACGCCCACCCGGGCAGACTTTCAACCATTGAGGAGCCCTCATGAACAAGCTATTGGCCGCAGTCGTCGCATCAGCGTTTGTTTTCAGCTCGGCTTCCGGCTACGCCGCCGATGCCGTCAAGAAGGAAGAACTGACGAAGGAACAGCGTGTGGATATGCGCAATCGCGCCGACAAGCTGACACAGGAACGCGCGCAGGCGCCGGCCTCGACGCAGGTGAAAACCGATGCCGCGCCGAAGGCAAATACGCATCACGCCAAAAAAGCGAAAAAGGTGTTACGTCACGACGGCACGAAAGCACGTCCGAAGGTTTAGACGGATCGTCTTCGCAAAAAGGCAGGGATTTATCCCTGCCTTTTTTTTCGTCTGGCGGAGAGCATCATCGGCAGTGGGCATATTGCGCGTCGTTTATTCAAGCCACAAGTTTTTGCCCCTCCTTGTGGGGGAGGGAGAAAACCAATCGTTCTGCGAATTCCGTTTTTATTCCCCCCTCGTGGGGGAAGGTTAGGGTGGGGGGGAAGAAGCACCAGCCTTATTGCAAACGCCTCGACAATTTTCAGCGTCGCCCCCTCACCCCTGCCCTCTCCCACAAGGGGAGAGGGAGAAAACCAATCGTTCTGCGAATTTCATTTTTATTCCGCCCCCCTCGTGGGGGAGGGTTAGGGCTGATGTTTCCCCGGCTTTTAGAACTAAAGATCTGTACAAATCAATAGGTTGAATGTAAGGTGATGAGAAACGGCGTGTGCATGAACGGTTTTTTCTCTGTGTTGGGACCAACCAACACGGAGATC
>CALQCM020000007.1 GCA_943329075.2 Chitinophaga pinensis
CACAAGGGTGATGACGCGCGCCTTCGGATCTCCGAACACGCCGCGCACCGTCGGTTGCGGACGAAATCGATCGAACGCATACGCGTCCCACAGCCGCCGCTTTCGCTTCGTTGAATTGGCCATCCAAACATGATGCCCAATTCAAAGCCTTTACGAAACCCCTGCAAGCCAGTAGTCATGCGGCTTTCAGGCATTTTTATCGCTCTTTTTACCCACTCGATTTCCTGAAGAGCCTTTTTATATAAGGCATTAGGCTTACCCTTTCCCCGCAACCTACGATTGCAATTAGAGGGCATCTCGCTTTACAAGCTTTCACCAAATATATACTGACATCAATGGCTGGAAACCACAGAGGCCAATCGAAACATATACCCCTTGTATTAAGAGCGCCGAGCAAGCACCGTGAAATCAATTGATGCAACCCCCTAGCCGTCTCGTCTCGCCTCCAAAAGTTCTTTTTTTATTCCTTCACTCATTTCACTTTGCAGCCATGCCTCAAAAACAACCATAGCATCTTTTCCTTTTTTTTCTAAAACTCCCTGCAGATCATAAGCGTTAATTCTCGCAATCTCAGAAAAATACTCACCAAGAATTGGAAACTTACGCTTTGCCTCAATCATATCCTCTATGTTCTCACTAACAATATTACAAAATACTATGGCTTTTATGTATTGAAAGATATGCATTGTCGAAGCAATAGCATCGAATGTAATTTCTAACATATATCCACATTCATACTCATAGAGTATCCGCACTCTTTTTATTTCTTTTCCCAGATTACAGGCAATAGAATAATCGTGCCCGCATAACTCCATAACACTTTTAAATAAATGAACGACCATCTGCACGGGTTCATTTTCGACCTCATAGATTGATTCTAATAAAACAGAATCTGCAGGATTTAATTCTATAACGTTAGATCCTATGTCTTTAAATTCATCGCAAAAATATACGAGCTCTCTAGCCAATGAATCTGACTTAACATCGCCCCATTGATCCGCCAGAGCGGCAATTTTCTCAAGAGGATTGCCGTATTTTTTCTCCATAAATTGATCCAGCCTATCGCCAAAGTAACGACTAAAAATAATAAATATGTATAAAAAAATTCCAATAACAATCAGAGGCAATACAAGCCATACCGAAAGGGGTTCAGGTACAATCATGCCAATTAAGAACGCAAGCGTGACTACTATTTGCAAAATGCTCGTTGCGAATTTCTGGAACTCTTCCATTAAATCTCGCGTTTTTTCTATTTAGTTACTACCGATCTGGTAATTTTTATTGAATCTAGGCTGACCCCCTCTGCATCAGCGATCTTCTTCTGGATAAATTATCCTACCCATTAACTCTGGTCCATTGTGTTCGAATGCACTGAGATCGACATCATTAAAATTGATAACCGCAACACATTTATTTCCCTTAATAGCATTAAGTAGTTCTTCGTCGGTATCACACAAGTAAACGTGGCTGTTACATGTTTCGCAACTACGAATTTTTGGAAGGCATGGTATTTCCTTGAGTTCAGCCCACTTGAGAGTGCACTTGTATCCAATTTTGCAGTGCCGAATCACGGATTTCTCCGCCGGGGTCTTTGGCTTGAAGAAATTATTGACCTGCGCTATAGCTTCGTTAAAGTCGGTGACCTTGATGCCAATGCTCGGTTTACGCATCTTTTCTATGCGCTCATTGCGGATAACATAGCACCTCTTTCTTTTTAAAGTTCCTAGCGAAACGGTACCCAACACCTCCAACCCCTCCATGATGATAAATTTATGGCCGAGTAGCGGCGTATCTCCATGAAATTTATAATCACCAAACTCAAGGGCCCACTCCGGATGGTCTAGCGCCAACTTCTCAACGAGAGGTTTCAGAAACGGATGGGCATCGAATACGCGGGCACACTCATCCTCTTTCAAGAAACTGAACTTTATATTTGCGTACGTCATATCCATCCTCCGTTAGCAGTCGGATTCATTAAGAACGTCATTCCTAACCTTGCGCAATTAAAACTTCCGAGTCGTTCTTAATCTATTGGATGCAACCTTTTACAGGCCCTATACCGACCAACTGGCCTAAGCCGCAACAGAGAAGTCCGAATAACCTTCTATTAACTCCTTACGGCGCAACGCTTACCAGTAATACCACTTTAAATACCATTTAATTTGATCGAATGTCTCACCGCAAGCGCTTCTTCTTTTATCTTCTTTAAATTTTGCCGGATGGTAATTAAATAAACCATCAAAAACCGTGAACTGCTCACGTATCCAGTCTTTATCCCAGTCTGGGGATTTCCCGCCACACTGCCAATTGTTTTTATCCAAGACAACGCAATCATCTAATTTTTTCAACTCAACATACTTCTCTCTTTTATCTCTTCCGTAATTAAAAGTCCCTTCTGTCTTTTCAATTACATCATTATTTTTTAGGGTATAGGTAAGAACCTCGGGGCTCATTTTCGACCCTACTTCACATCCAATAAAAATCGTTTTTATCTCTCCGTCGAAATAACACACAGCCTCGACCGAAACAATTATTCCAAAAACAAAAACAAAAACAAATTTTCTGTATATTTTAAATATATTTATATTATCCGTTACCCTCGCCTTCCCAACATTTTTCACGCTAAGAATTTGCCTAGATTTCTCCTTCTTATCGTCATATCCAAGATACAAAATAATACATAGCTTTACCGCCAACAGCGAACCAGCTCCGATCAGCAATCCTTCCTTAGTATTTGTGTTCAACATACCAAATACGTCTGAATCAGATTTAACGAAGAGTGCAAAAGCGGAAAGTATTACGGCATTTATAATTGCGACAACCTTAACCCAGCGAAATATATCGTCAGAACGTCCCTTGTAAGCTAGGTAGCCGATATAAATCCAAAACAACTGATAGGGTGACCCTTTGTTTCCAGCAACCAACACCAATAGAAACATCAGCACCGATACTGCGAGGATTCCCCATCTGCGCCTTACGTTACTCGGATCAGACATATCACTCCCCCCGCCATTCCTGCTTCAGCCATTTGCTCTGCTTCATACCGCTCTCCAGAAATTTCTTTGGGTGAAAAATCAATCGAGGCAAATTTTGCTACGCTAGCGGGCGAAGGTGATTGAGGCAGATATATCGTTGCTACGCGCAGGTCTCTTGCATGGATACTACGCCGTAACCCAATCGCGACATTGCAAAAAATATATACCCCCCCGGTCAAGGCATTTGAAAAACCAAGGGGGGGGGCTTTCCTATAGCGGGGTGGGTGGGCGGTCGGCTGGCGATTTTTACACCTTACCTGGTACCAGTTATGGTGTCAGCGCCATCACACAGATCGTTCGTACAGATCATTGTGCATAGCCGACGCGGGAGGAAGTAAACAAATTCCGGGGGGTGCCGGGTGGGTGGGGGTCGAAGTAGAACGAAATTGCTCTGCGAGACGGTAAAACGCTAAAAAACCTGGTAGCCGGACAGGTCACACGTTGTGCGGCTAAACATACGCGTCGATGCTAAAACCTTCACCGGAACGATAAGCATGGCGCTTACCGTCTGACCGAAATGGTTCGGTCAAGCCCAAGTTTTCCAGCGTCTAATTTTTAGTTCGCTGGATACGTTGTGCCGTAGGTGCTTGATTACTTGAGGTGGGGTGGTGCCGCTGCCCGGATTCGAACTGGGGACCTTCGCATTACGAATTATTGAATAGGCGGTTTTCGCCGTTGTTTTTATTGATGTTTTTTATGTGTAGTATAGTTTGTAGTATAGTGCCGGCGCTAAAATAATATAATAATATCAGTTACTTAGAGCGTTTTTCGCGCACCACAATCCACCACAAACCGACTAAACGCGATCACCGTTACTTTGCGTAACGGTCACACACGCTGAGCAAGTGTCTTTCAAAACGACACTTCAACGCTCGAAGTCAAATATTTTACTTAGTTCCCAAAAAACTAATCTCGCGAAATTTTCTCAGAAGATTTATTTTTATCAGCAACCTGTGGCGCGGTTTTATATAGCAACAGAGCAGTAGAAAAATCGAAAATAACCCATACTTCCTTTGGATGAAAAAACGGGGAAAACGGGTTAAATAAAATTGCCACCAATAGGTAGTATATAGGGGTAGCTTCTCGTCCTTGCTCATACGCTATTAATGCACCGAGCGCAAAAGTACCGCATACCACAACGCGAAGTAAAACATAGTAGGCGTACGGCAAAGGTAAGACCGCAATAAGTAGCATTGCTATACAAATATTTTTGATGTATTTTGGCATACTAAGAGTTATTTTCCGCCACAATACTTCCCACTAATTTTATCAAGCAAAGTAGAATATTAATAGTTACCCTACACTATTGTAGGATCAATATGAAAAATCCTATATCGCCCAATAACGTCCGCTTGAATAAATTCCTTCCTCATATTTTCTTGCATCCCAGAATTTCTCTTTTGGCATATAGCACTCAAAACTTGAACGGCTATCAAACCTAAAAAATCGATTATTGCTAAGGGCAGAGTAAGCTGAGTAGTAAGAACTAAAATCGATAGAATCAACGACGGCCGAATATTCATCATTGATTATAGTGTACGGATTCCGACCTAGTGTTTTCCCGCAGTCGTGGAAGAAGTAAACCGTAGCCGTGAAATTCTCACAACAATCAATCAAAGCCCAGTTGTGTTGACCTTGCTCAATTATTTTCCAATACCATTTTCGAGAACCGATCTCAAATAGCGGCGGTATTCTATTTGCCAAACCGCCAAAATTTCTAATCATTTTTGAATAACAATAATTGTAAAATCGCGCATGAAATTAAAATAGATTGGGCAATTCTCTTAAGCAATGACAAGAGATATCATCCAAAGTATCAGAAGTGGAATTGAGGGTATACCTACAAAACCGATAGCCCAACCACTTTTATTGAGCCCTAATGCAATTTCTAACTTGACAAGCACAAGCGTACAAACAGGTATGCTCAGAAACACTAACACAAGCGGATAGTACCAACGAGTTGCATATCCAATATACAACAGTAAACCAACATATATTGGCATCGCACTTGTTAGACGCATTGTTAGACGCAGAACTGGATTTAACGTTGCTTTCCCCCTAGATACGGTAACAAGAAAGCTCGATTGATGCCCAACAAACCAAAAAAACGTCGAGTATGCAAGGACAAGTAACACAAAATTAGTTGAAAATATCTCGTTCATTTTTCACTTAATTTGTCTTTGTATTGTTCAACGTTTGGGTATCTTCGTGTTCAAAACTGAATCCTGAGGCTACACTCATCACGCACAGCAAGTGGCTTTAAAAACGACACTTCAGCTTAATACAGCGAACTGTTCACGCTTGTCACCACTCCTCTCAGCAGCCACTAGCCAACGTGATGCTATATCATGCTAAATCTATGTGTTTCCCTTGCCATCATTAAGGCTAACAGTCGCTATCAGTTTTGGGCAACCCTAATATTGCCCACTCCGCGTCCGTAAGGCGTTTTATTATGTGACAATTGTGCTTAGGGGGCAAAGAAAAGTTTCTACATCCCCACATGTATGAACCACCCTTAGTGTTTTTTAACTCAAAAGGGATATTGCATTTGGAACAATGAGGGGCTACCTTCTGAAGTGCTTTTTCTTTGTCTTTTAGCTCTTTTTCCACTTCAATCGTTGCTTGTGTGGGTAAGCTAGCTCTTTTCAACTCACAGGTTCTGATTGCCCGTAACGCCTCTGCACGAATAGTCGCATCGGTTGCTGCCGGCAGAAGCTCTTTAATTGTCGCAACGAATTCGTCACAATCATTTTGTGAAATAACATAGTCGATATCCGTTAAGGCCTCAATAACAGCTTTATTTCCATCAACCACCAAAACACTAATGTTGGCATCGAATAATACTAAAAAGCCGCCAGAGCGATCACGCTGTATTTTGTTACGCTTCCGTTTTTTACCAAGCTCCCTCGCAAACTCTCTTGCCTTTGAATACGATTCAAACCTCTGCTCCGTTTCCATTGGCAAATCAGAAGGGGATGTCATCTTCGGCCTCGCGCGGCACCCCTAATGTATGACACCTTTGTTCTTTTCCCAGTAAACATTTTCGCCCCTTATTACGACTTTTCCGCATCTACCACAATGACTTTTGCATTTTGATGCTATGAGTCTCATTTATTGCTCAATAAGGTATATCGTCATCTTCTAGATCTGTTTTTCTACGGACCACACCCATTAGTCGAGTAATATTTTTTGTCGTTGCAGTCTCAAAGTCTACAGCAACACACCTATTCAAAACTATTGACTCGCGCAACTGATCATCTGCCTTACAGAAGAAAACCTCTCGTTGACAAGCATCGCAAAAACGAACATCAGTGTTTTTTGTTTGCGTCAGTGCCTCCCATTTCTTTTCACACTTAAACGCGAAGACACAGTTACGAATAAACGTAGTCATATGTGTTTTTAACCTTTATCTAACTCTATATGCCGCCTACGGCATAACTTTTGCGTAACGGTCACAATTAAATCCCCGCTATTGCTTTCTGCACCGTTGCCAGCGTCTGCTGTGCTTTACGCTGTTGCTGTCGGGCACGTTCAGCTTGGACAGCTTGATCTGCACGTTTGGCGCTTGCTTTCATTGTGGCAATACGTTGCTGGTCGGGTGTCAGCGGTTTGTTGGGCTTGATGGTCTTCGGTTGGATTTCATGTAGGCGCATTGGGTATTTAGTGAACCTTGCAGTACCAGTTTACAAATAAATTTGCGTGATACTGCAAGGGCCAGACACTAAACGCCGTTGCTAACGCTTGAAGCCCCGACGCACACCCGCGCTGACCGCCTCAATCTGAGTGTCAATTTCGCCACTTTCCACTGCTTTACGCAAAACAGCAAGCGTTGCGGTCAATTCTGCCGCAGTCGTTTCCACCGCAGTGCGTCCTTTTGCCAATTCCACCACCTTGTTGCCGTATTTCACAGCAACACACACCTTACCCCCGTCCACAGCCCAAAACCACGCTTTTAGACGTTTGGGCTGCTGAACCACGCTGACATTGCCCGCCGCATCTTTAACCCGCTTGCTACGCATAGCCGTGTAAACAGTGCCAGCCGCTTTTGCCGCCGCCAGTGCGATCTGCTCATCCAGCTTTGCCAACAGCTTTTGACGACGCTGTATGACAGGGTTGTTTTCGCGTTGTGGTTTTGCGGCTACCAATTTCAGTGTGTTCAGTGTGCTCATTTGTCGTTCTCCCAATAGTTAACCTACTGAACACACGATAACGCCTGATTTTGGTGATCGCGACCGAAGATTATTTCTGCATTTTGTTTGGTTTGCATAAATAACTGTGAGTTGCTTGGTGAGTTGCATTAGTTGCTTATTGGTAAATAAGTTTCTTGTCACAAGTTACTAGTAACAAGTTACGTATTTGCAGACAAATGAGTAACTACGACTAGTGACAAGCAACAAGTGACTGGCGACTTCTTTTTTTGGCGTCAGCAACAGAATGCAACTAACAAGAAACTCTTTAACCAAAGGAGATAGCAATGGAAAATGAAATAGCAGTTAGGTTTTACGAAAATGAACGGTATGGAACAACGTATGGAAAAGCACTTTATCGCCGTGCCTTGTATAACGCCACAGCAGATGTAAGCAATCCAAAAGCAAAATATTTGCTGGACTTGCACAAATACAATGAATGGGAACACACCGCAAAAACAGATGATGATATGGCACTACTAGAAAATGCAGAAGCTTACATTGGCACGGCGTCTAAAGATGATTGGGTTGGCACTTGGGTTAAGCGACTTGACGCTGATGGTAGCAAACCACTAGTAATGGGATTCGGCTTGTTGGACATGCACAAGCTGGAGCTTATATTAGTTATTAACGATGAGGAGTATGGGGTGCAAAACGCATGGCAGTTAGCTGTAAAACCATGCAAGCAAGCCAGGCCCAATAAAAAAAGCCCGCAGTTACTTGCTACCAATACTGATCTGAGCTAATTGCATCCGACAGACACTGCGACAACACGCGACAAACGTGTTGTCGTAGGGTAGGCAAGCGTGGGTAGCTGAATACTGCAAGACTGCGCGATAACGCACGATCGCACGTCTGAGGTGTTTTACGCGATGCCCTGTACAGCGCCCACTATGTACAGCACGAATAAAAAACAAATCTTATTCGCAGAGTATTTGGTCTGGCGCGAATTGCTTGAAATCATTGAGGTCTTTTGCAGAGCCAGTTTCGGTCGTTTTTCTGAATCAAAGACAGCACAATAAATACACGACTATTGTTTGATTAACGGGAGAAACGACAAATGGCGCAAGCACGTACACTGAAGGAAAAGGAACTTAAACAACTACTGCAATTTATTGCTTTTCGCAAACACGCATTACGGAACCGCTGTACCTGCCTGATGACGCATTGGGCGGGCATGCGTGTAGGCGAAGTGGCTGCGCTGCGGTACTCAGATGTGCTGGCAGCAGACGGCAGCATACTTGCAGAAATACGTTTATCGGCTCAGCAAACAAAGGGCGACAAGGCCCGTGTTGTGTATGTGGCAGAAAAGCTACGCAAGGAACTGCTGAACTACGTCCGTACCTACCCTCAGACTGACCCAACACGGCCCCTGTTTTACACACAGAAGCGTGACCATTTCACAGCAAACACTTTGGCACAGCACTTTTTTTGGTTATACAAGGCGGCAGGGCTGAACGGGGCTTCGTCACATTCTGGCCGACGGACTTTCATTACTACTTTGGCAAACAAGGGAGTTGGAATCCGTGTGTTGCAGCAATTATCTGGTCACGCTGATATTCAAACAACTGCCAGATATATAGAGACAACGGACGCGATGAAGCGGGCGGCGGTGGAACTGGTGTAAGTGTCGTTTTGAAAGACACTTATGCACGGACTGCTGTGGAATCAGGCTAAAACTTCGGTGTGGGAGTTTTGCTGCTGCAATCTTGTTGAGATTGCTGCAACCGTCCAGCAACGAGACGGTTGCACTTCGAAACATTATTTCTTTTTGCTGGGAACCACAGACAAGTGTGTTTGTGCAGACTTTGTAACAGTAGGCACAGGGGGCAGCGCCATTTCGTTACGAACCAAGTAGAGAATTTCATCCAGCTTGTTCATGTAATCGCGCAAGTCGCCTGTTGACTCCACCAGTTGCAACCAGTGCAGAACCTGCTGATCCGACAAATGAACGTCTTCGCCATGCAGAATTAATTGCGCTCTATTTAGAACTTGACGTGCGCCCAAAGCAGGGAAATTGATCAGGTCACAGCGCGAACGCAGACTTTTGTGAATGTTCATCGCATCGTTGGTCGTGACAATCAACATGACTCTGTCCTGCACGGCATCAAGCGCTTTCCAAAAATTGGCGAAATCCCCTTTTAGGGTATCTAGTTCCTCCGCCACGATAAACAATTTCTCTCCTTCCTCAAGAAATATAACGGAGGTCGCGTTCTGTAAATAATTACGTAGATTTTTCATGCGTACGAGTTCTTCCATGTCTTTGTGTTCAATTCGTGCGTGTGCGCCGCCGATAGCCACTGGCAGTAAACGCGCCGCTGTACTTTTTCCAGTACCGTTCGGCCCCCAAAGCAAGATGTTTCCTTCAAGTGCCTTGTTTGCATAGGCGTCAATTCGGGTTTGCACAGCCAGGCTGGGGTAGATCACATCGCCAAGTGACTGGGGTGCGTATTTGATAGCGGTTTTCATGTTGTGTGTTCCTTTGTGTAGTGGTTTTTTTTGTGTATGTCGAAAAGGGGAGTTGCCTCCCCCTTTCGGTCATTAAGCTACTTTTGCGAAAACATCCGCATTGGCCGCCATCCCCAACAAATCACTGGCCTCTTTGTTGAGCGCCTGATCTGCATCTTTTTGACCAGCGCGAACTTTTGCCATGCGTATCAGCAGTGCCTGAACGAGAGCTTCGTTGATGTCGGACAAAACACCCACAATAGAAACCATGCCGTCTGGTGCAGGTTTAGCCAGCAAAACAGCGTAATCCCCAGTGACGCCCGCCAGCGACAGCGTTGCCAATGGAGTAATTGTCGCTAGTTCCACGTTCGCTTTGACTTCGCCAGTAGCCGAAACAATCGCAGCACGTTTCGCCTGTGCCGCTTCTGACACCACCATATCGCGTTTGATTTCTTCGATGCCGCCTTGTTCTGCGATGTAAGCGGGCAGATCGTTAGCGGTGATAGCTTTAGAAATCGCCGCTTTGAGCACGTAGGCATAGCCATGCGCACGTTTGCGATCTGAGCTGAATACGAAACGCACGAACATCGTGAGTGTCGTCGTGTTGCTCTGCACTTTGACTCCATCCGCTGTAAGCCGCGCACAAAGCTCATTGCGCAGCGTCTTACGGCTGTTGCCATCAGCGTTTACGAACTTGGTTTGGAATACGTCCAAGCAGCCCGCAAGCAACGCGTACAGCCCATCATTAGCTTTCTTGTAGTCAGTTATTTCCCACTGCTGACGACGCGCAGACAGAGCGTCCAGAGACTGGACGATGCCATTTGCAATAATCATGTTGTCGTTCGACGGGGTAAAGGCGGTTTTGACAGATTTGCTCATTTTGATTCTCCGATTTAAAAGTCGGCGCGATGCTGGTGGCGGAATTGCCAGAAGTTGTATCGCGCTGACAATTAGGATTAGATCACCAAGAACTAATAAATCAGTCAACAACCAATAATCAGTTATTATCTGTAGACATATGGAAGAACAATTGCTTCCGTGGTACCTCCGTAGCGCGGATTTCTACAAACCGAACTGGCACACACGGCCTACGATTGGCTTTGAGTTGCTGTTTGAGTTTTTGCGGCTCAGCCCTAGCTACGAACTGGCCCGCAAAGCCAGCATGGAAGGGCTAAGCACTGCTGACCAGCTACTATTGCCGCCAGATTTTGAGCAGGTAAAAAACACCTATCAGCTCTTGGGCGATGTGCAAAAAATCTTGTTTCGGCAATGGTGGATCGCAAGAGGACTCAGCACCTTTGGCAATCCCTACGCACGCCCAAAATTGCACTCAGTCGCACATCTGGCAGGTGGGAAAGATATTTCGGCTGAAACCCTCGTAGGTAACTTCGAAAGTTACCTAGCTGGAGCGCGTCATGAGGAAGGGCTAGTCGATAGCGTGCTCATCGCAGTCCCTTTGGGCCTACGTCAATCAGAAATCCGCAAACAGATGTCCGCTATTCTTACTGCCTATTCAGGCCATGAGCAAAACTCACGGCAAAGTCCATTGATAAAATTGCAAGGCAAGCGGCTGCGATCAAAGGTGCTGTTCAATGGCCTACGACTGCTTTGGTTTAAAGCTGCAAAACCCCAATGGGAACACTGGCGGCTGGGTGCTAAATCAAGATTCAGCGTCACCTATTCCAAAGAACTCAATCCTGCCAATCCCCGTAGAGTGGTCAGCACGCTGGAATCGTACGATAGAGAGATGATGACAAAAATCACCAATCGCGCGCTGAAGAAATTCGAATCCATTGCGGAGAACGCAGCAAGAGGGCGATTCCCTTCGCAAGACCCAGTCCATCCAGTAGATTTTCAGTATCCGTTTCTTGCCAAACGAATACAGCGCAAAAACACATGGGAACAAGAGGAGAAAGCACGGTTACTGGCGGCATTCCGCAGCCGTCGGCATTAGTGCAAGACCGTCCCGTTGCTGGACGCTTGCTGAACGTAACAGCACAGCACGACCCAGCCCACTCACGTATTCGACCCGATTCCACCGTCGGTTCGGCGGTGATTTTCACCAAGTACAGCGACAGAGGCTGTCGTCCAACTCCGAAACTCAGGCTTTCTTCCGCTTCTTAGAGGGTTTCAATGACTGCAGTTGTGCCACGTTCATTTCGTTCTGGTAATGACTGCCGTAGAAACGGGTGATCATTTCTGCGCTAGTTCTGGCATTTTGCGCCAACGTATTCCAGTCGATGTTGTCGCCCTTAGTAATCCGAAACATGATTGCTGTGTGACGCAAGCTGTACAACGTCCGTACCGTGCCTTTTGCATCCAGTCGCAAATCAGTCACGTCCAGCAAGTGGTAAAACAGCCGCACCAGCTGTACGTAAGCGTAGTCTCTGTTGCGATGCTCTGGCATAAACACGTAATCGTCGTCTTTAGCCAATTCCCGTTCAGCTTGATATTGCTGTTGCCGTTCATACACTTTAACGGCGACGGGCATACTGATGATGGGCTTGTTGTGCTTTTTCGTGGTGGGCGGTGACAAACGCAAATACGTGTTGTCCTTTCGCACCACTGCCACATGCGAATGCTTCAGCGTCTTAATATCCGACGGCCGCACGTAGGTGTTGACCATAAACAAGATCAAGTTATGCAATTCTTGCGTAAACCGCATCCGCCGCTTTGCCTTACCTTGCTGATTACGGACTACGATCTCAGTGCCGATCAATGCCTTTGCGTTGCTTTGAAGCTTGGTATATTCCCAGCTATTAAAATAACCACGCGGGTCATCTTCCAAAGTGATGGTGGGAAATGCGGGCAGATGCGGGATGATTTGCTTGCGGTGGGCGTGCTTTAACACCTTACGTAGCAGTGATTCGTGTAGCTTCAGTGTTGCGACCTTCAGTCCTTTTTCCGTCAGTGTATTTAAGTAAGTCTCTATAACCGTGTAGTCAATCTGACCCACATCGTATGCGCGGAAATACGGCAGCATGTGTACACGCAGACGGCTTTGTTCGTTGACGTTGAGACTGGCGCTGAGTTCACCGCGCTTAATACGCGATTCTTGTAACTTCAGCATCTCTTTCGCGCACACTTCAAAGCGCGATGTCTTGCCAATCATCAAACCACCCGTTTTACGCACCAGTAGTTCTTCGTAAAACGCGATCGCTGCCTTAAACGCTTCTTGCGTCTGGTCAGTCTTAGTAGTGCGCTTAAATATTCTGCCGCTGTCGTAGTAGCGTGCCCAATAGAAAGGCGACGCGGGAATGCGGAAGATGGTTAACTTGGAGGGGTATTTGGGGACGGATTGAATCGTAGCGGGAATCGGCACAGTTTTGTGCCGCCCGATTACCAAAGCTTTTTTGGGCTTCGTTTCCACGTTAGTAGTATAGCGCCAACTATACTACTGTCAAAACGTAACTACTTGATTTTTGGTGCCGCTGGCCGGAATCGAACTGGCGACCTTCGCATTACGAATGCGCTGCTCTACCAACTGAGCTACAGCGGCGTGACACCGGTCTGGAATGGCTCCCGACCAGGCGCGGAGCGGATTCTACCACGAGCCGGCGCCGCCGTCGGGCGCCACAAACGTTATTGAAAACAACAGGCATTGGCCTATCGATGCCTGACCGGGCGCGGTTCGAACGCGACCCTGCAGCGCCCGCGCTGATGCGCTAACCGGCGTCGAGTTCTTCCATCAGTTTCTTGCCCATGACATCGAGTTCGGTCTGCGCAAGTCCGAGCTGCGCCAGTGCAAAGGTTGCACCGCGCTTCCACTCGGCGTCGTGCAGGCCCATCTTGTTCAGGCAGTAGACGTATTGCGCCGCCAGCGTCACGGCGATATTGCGTTGGCCCGCCGGCGATACGCCGGCCGTGCCGTCGGCGAGCGCGGCGTAATCATGGTGCCAGAGGATCGCCGCGCAGACGTCGTCGGGCAGCAGCCAGGTCTGCGCCATGCGGCTACCGAGCCGCGCGTGGCTCATGCCGTAGAGCCGGTCTTCCATTTCTGTAATGCCGGCGTCGCCCTCGATGCGGGAACCGGGCAGTTTCGGCTTGTAGCCTTCGAAGTTGCCGAGCATCGCCAGCATGCCGCAGTCGCGGAACAGCGCAAACGTAGGCGTCCCGGTTTACCCCGCTGAGGCGGCTCAATGAATATTCCTGGCGCTCAAAACAGCTCCATCGCGTTATATAACGGACGAAAACCCGCGCTCTTGAACCCGGCGCCGGCGCCGCCGCTGTTCCCTTAAGAAGCAGGCGTTTTGCGCCGTTGATAAGAGGTGCCACGCAGCGCGCGCCACCCCGGGAAACCAATGAGTGCAAACAGTGCCGCCGTGTCGTCCGCGGTAGCGTCCACCAGTATTGGCAGGTTTGAGATTGTGCGCGCGCTCGGCCGCGGCGCGCAGGGCAGCGTTTACCTTGCAAACGACCCGCATCTGCAACGTCAGGTCGCGATCAAATCGATCGGCGCCGGCGCCAGGCGCCGGCGCCAGCGCCGAACAGATCGCGCGCCAGTTGCAGGAAGCGCGCGTCGTCAGCCAGTTCAGCCATCCGAACATCGTCACGCTCTACGACGCGATCGAAGCCGACGGCGGGCACTTTCTGATTCTCGAATACGTCGACGGCGAAACGCTGGCCCAGTTGTTGCGCCGCGAGGGCCGCCTCGAACCGCAACGCGCGCTACGCCTCGCCATCCAGATCGCCGAGGGCCTCACCTACGCGCACGCCAAGCAGGTGATCCACCGCGATATCAAGCCGGCCAATATCATGATTGATGCCAGCGGCACGGCCCGCATCATGGATTTCGGCATCGCCGCGGCCGCCGGTGAGGCCGCCTCCGCCGGCGGCATCATGGGCACGCCGGGTTATATGGCGCCGGAATGCCTGCGCAACGAAGCGCCGACTGCCGTCGCCGATGTGTTTGCCGCCGGCATGGTGCTCTATGAGATGCTGGTGGGCGGGCCCGCAGTAACCGGCGCGAACACCTTCGAGATCATCCACAAGATCAGCAACGAGCCGTTCGCGCCGCCGTCGCGGCGCAATGAAAATCTCGACGAGGAAATCGATCATCTGGTGCTGCGCGCGATCGGCAAAAGCGCGGGCGAGCGCTACGCCTCGGCGGCGGCAATGAAACAGGCGGTCGAGCAATATCTGGCGCCCGCCGAAGTCGATGCGCAGACTTCCGGCAGCGGCAAGGGCGCGCTCGATTTTCTGCTGCGACGCATGAGCCACAAGACGGGTTTCCCGGCGCTGTCGCAGACCATCAGCGCGATCAACCGCATCGCCGCCAAAAGCGACGAGAGCGTGCAAACCCTGTCAGCCGTGCTGTTAAAAGACTTTGCGCTGACCAACAAACTGCTGCGCCTCGTGAACTCGACCACCTACCGCCAGTTCGGCGGCGGCGTGAGCACCATTTCACGCGCCGTCATGATCCTCGGCTTTAACACAGTGCGCGATCCGGCAGAAGTTCTGAGAAATTCCGCGCAGCGGCATGAC
Organism: Chitinophaga pinensis; assembly: GCA_943329075.2. GTDB lineage: Bacteria > Pseudomonadota > Gammaproteobacteria > Burkholderiales > SG8-41 > PALSA-1004. The sequence goes on from CALQCM020000007.1 coordinate 15,155, forward strand.
GGCGGCATCTTCCGGCAAAACTACATGCTGCCGGCGCAGAACAGACCGCGCGCGACTTTCGCCTCGCGCACCGTCGCAGCGGTGACCGGCTGCGTTATCGTGGCGAGCGCAAGCCGCGTCGGCGCCACCATCTCGCTGCCGAATTCGGTGATCTGCAGGATCTGGCCCGGCGCGATGCCGCCGGCGCGCAGTGCCGGCAATACGATCGTGCGCGCGACCGCCGGTGCGGCCGCTGTGTCGTCGCCGCGCGCGCCCGGCGCGATGCTCCACAATATTCCGCCCAGCACGAGCATTGCCGCCGCTCCGCGCGAAAAATTCATCCGTTTGACTCGCATGATTGCAGCTCCCGGGTTGCACGCGGCGTACCCCGCCGACGGCGCCCAATGCCGTTGCCCCTCTTCCATGACAATTGACGGCCGCGGACGCGGCGAACTTGAGGACATTCGTCGCTGTCGTCGGATGCCAACCGTGCGATGGGCAAAAGTGTGGGCGTCGATGCCTATGTGCCGAAGTTCGATCCGACCATACTGGCCGACACCCTGCGGCCGCTGCTCGAGGCGCGTGCCGCCTGAACGGGCGCGCGCGGACCAAACGCTGATGCAACAGAAACGTGAACAGGACAAAACTGGAATGACGGGTGAATCATGAGTGATCCAAAAATGAAATTCTTGGTGGTGGACGATTTCTCGACGATGCGCCGCATTGTGCGCGGACTTCTGAAGGAACTCGGCTTTCTCAATGTCGACGAAGCCGAGGACGGCGTGGTCGCGCTGGCGAAGCTCAAAAGCGAAGCGTTCGATTTTGTAGTGTCCGACTGGAATATGCCAAACATGACCGGCATCGATTTGCTGCGGGCGATCCGCGCCGACGCGGCGTTGGCGCACCTGCCGGTGCTGATGGTGACGGCCGAGGCAAAAAAGGAAAACATCATCGCCGCGGCGCAGGCGGGTGCCAGCGGGTATGTCGTCAAGCCGTTCACGGCGGCCACACTCGATGAAAAACTCAACAAGATTTTCAAAATGATGGGTGCCAAGGAGGCCGCATGAGTGCCGTTGCAGACAACGAAGCTGATTCGCCCGATCTCGAGGCGCTGTTCGACAGTATCGTCGAGGCCAATGCGACGCCGGATGGCGTAGGCGCTGATGGAGCGGTGGGCGGTTGAGAACATATGGATATTTTCCGAAGGCTAATTGGATGACTTGTTATTGTTGACGGGCATGTTGGCGAGCTGCTGCGTGAGGAAAGTGCTGGTCGAGTTGAGCCGGCTGATCATCGTATCGAGCGCGGTGAACTGCGCGCGGTAACGCGCTTCGGTCGCGGTCAGCTGGCGGTTGATCCTGGCACGCTGGGCGCTGATGTCGGTCAGGCTGTTGTTGATGCCGGTGCTGCGTCCGGCCAGTGCGCTGCCGTCGGCGAGTGCGCTGGCGGCGAGTTTATTGAGCAATGTCGCGTAGCCGCCGGAAAAACCCAGCGTGCCGTCGACGCCGGAAACGACCTGTGCCGGCGTGCCCGTGTATTTGATCTGCAGGCCCTCACCGGCGGTACCGGTCGCACCGGTCACCGCCGAAACGCGCCACGCTGTCGCCGGGGCGCACGGTTTCGCGGATCACCTGGGCGAGAAGGGTCAGCGCATCGTCGCCGACGGCGTGGCCGAAGTTGTCGTTCAGTTCCTTGAAATTATCGACGTCGAGCAGCGCCAGCGAGAGACGGTGGTGTTTGCGTTCAGTCGCCGCGATTTCGCGCGAGAAGGCGTCGTTGAGGCCGCGCCGGTTAAGCGTGCCGGTGAGGCTGTCGATGCGCACCTGTTCACTGGCCTGCGCGAGCTCCGCTTCGAGATCGGCAACCTTGCGTTCGGCGGCATCGACCTGCTGGCGCGCGTTCAGCACTTCCGCGCGCGCGCGCAGCGTGCTGGCCTGCACGTCGCGGGTTTCGCGCAGCACGTCACCGAGCAGGCGGTTGAGTTGGTCCACATCGTCAGTCTGGCGGATCTGCTGGGCCAGATTCTCCACGGTGTCGTGATAGTCGCCGGTGGCCGCCGACAGATTGCCGAGCTGGTCGATGAACGAGCCGATCATCTGTTTCATGGTCGCCTTGACCTCGCCCAGCCCGCGTTTGAGCAGCGACTGGCGCACGATCAGGTCGGAGAGTCCGGTCTTGGCGGCTTCGATCGCCGCCATGTCGAGCGGACTCGAGATGGCGCGCAGCACTGCCGAAATCTGGCCGCGCAACCATTGGTCGTCAGCAACGAGTTCGCCGACGTTTTCGATCAGCAGTTGCAGCAGTTCGAGCAGGCCGGTCTGCAGCTTGTTGCACGTGTTGCCGTACTGTTCGATGCGCCGCCACAGAAAATTCAGCTGTTCGCGCAGCGCCGTCACGTCGATGGCGCTGCCGTTGCGCAGTTTTTGCGCAATCGCATTGGCTTCGGCGGCCAGGCCCGGCGCGTCGAGCAGGCGCGCGCGCACGCTGATTTCCAGCGTTTGCGCCAGCAGTTCGCACAGTTCGGCCGGCGGTTGCGGCATGGTGGTTGTCGGGCGCGGCGCCTGGCGCTGCAGCGTCGAAGTGCCCTCGGCCACCTTGCCCGGGTCGGCGATCACCTCGCGGATGAGCTTGTGTGCGACAAATAATTTAAGCGCGTTATAGACCGTCGCCTTCGACGTCTCGGTGGCGCGGTCATTAGCCAGCGCGAGTACGCGGTCGGCCGACACATGCGTGTGGCGCGACAGAATCGCATGGGCGATCTCGATGCGCTGGTGCGTCGGGCTGATGCCGTGTTCGCGCAACAGCGCGGGCAGGCTTTCGCGTGTGTAGGTTTTATGTTCCATGGTCCGGATCCAGGCCGGCCTGATTCTAGGCCAACGTTTGGACAGTGTCTAATTGGCGCCCGTTAAATCGTTTTGCCGCGCTGTTTGCCGCCGGCGGCAGCGTTGCGTGACCTATTTCACGCGCGTCATGCCCCGCTCCGCCCCCTTTGGCGCGGTGCTAGAATTTAAATGCCGTAAGTTACCGTTCACAAGGCAATTAACTGTTTGTTTTAATTTAACAAATACACATACGCTCGACCGGCTTTCCGTTCATGCGAACGGAGTGACCGCTTATCGGCAAAGCGTGGAAATGCCCGTCCACCCTCTTTAACATGCACACGTCTAGGAGAAAAACATGCAACGTTCGTCCGGCTTTACCTTGATCGAACTGATGATTACCGTGGCCATCGTGAGCATTCTGGTTGCCGTCGGATTGCCGTCTTATCAGGCGCACATGATCAAAGCGGTGCGCTCCCAGGGCCAGCAGTTTCTGCTGGACCTGGCGCAGCGCGAGGAACAATACTTTCTTGATGCACGCTGGTATGCGTCTGGCATCGCCGCATCATCAACGGCGGGCATGATGACCATCTCCGTTCCCGACACCGTGGCCGCCAAGTACGACGCCCCCGTGTTTACCGTGCCGGCGCAGGCCGCCGGTGTGGCGCCGACCTTCGTCATCGCCCTGCCGCCGAAAGCCGGCGGCACTGTCACCGCCGACGGCAGACTGCTCATCAACAATCTGGGGCAGCGCTGGCGCGAAGTTGATAACAACGATGCCTATGACAGCGCAAAAGATTGCACCTGGGAAAAAAGCACGTGCACGCCAACGCCATAACTTTCGCCGCCATGCGGCGCGGCAACGCGCGCGGGTTCACCCTGCTCGAGTTGATGATCGTGCTGGTGATCATCGGCATCATGACAACCATCGCGTTACCGCCGATGGTCGATTTTGTCGCCGAGCAGCGTGTGCGCACGGTCGCCTCTGACATGGTGTCGGAAATCGCGTTTGCGCGTGCCAAAGCGGTTGAATCGGGGCGCCGCGTCATCATGGAGCGTCTCAGTGCCAGCGGCTGGGATCTCGGCTGGCGCACCTATATCGACGTCAACGGCAACGGCAGCTATGACGCCGGCGCCGATACCGAGATCAAGCAGTTCAACGGCTTCGGCACCGGCGCGGCCGCTGCGACGGGGCGGCTTTACGTCTGCAGCAACACGGCGGATTTCGCCACCCGCATTATCTTCCGGCCGGATGGCCGCGTCGTGCGTTCTGCGACCGCGACCACCGTCAACGACGGCCTCTATGTGGTCGACCCGATGGGCGACAGCGATATTTGCAACAACAAGACACGCGCGGTGCTGTTTGATCTGTCCGGCCGCGTCAACAGCCGCATCATCACCAGTACCGTTGCCGGCTGCAAGGGAGTAACGCCGCCATGCTGAACCAGCGCGGATTTACACTGATTGAAGTGCTGGTCACCCTGGTGATTCTGCTGTTCGGCCTGCTCGGCATCGCCGGCCTCATGGCCAAAGGCCAGCGCGTGGCCTTCGAGGCTTTGCAGCGCCAGCAGGCACTGGCACTGGCGGCCGACATGTCGGAGCGCATCCTCGGCAATCGTTCGCAGGCCGCCGGTTATGCCACCGCCGCGCCGCTGGCGACGCCCGCCGGCGCCGGCTACGGCCTTTATTATGCCGATTTGCTGAAAAACAACATTACGAACTGCGCGACCGGCAATTGCACGAATCTCGAACTGCAACGCTATGACGTAGCGATGTGGGAGGGCCTGTTGCTCGGTTATACCGAACGGCTGGCGGTCGGCGGCACCATCATCGGCGGCATCGTCAACGCCAACGGCTGCATTGTGCAACTGGCCACAACATCGGCGAACTGCCCGGCCGCGCCCGCTGCTGTGGGCAGCCTGTTTACGCGCACACTCAGAATCAGCGTGGTCTGGCAGGGTAACGAAGACACGGTGGACCCGAGTCTGGTCGCCGGCAATGCCAACATGACCTGTGGCACGGGCCTTTACCGGTCGGCCACCAGCCGGCGCATCATTTCGACCGATGTCAATGTCCTGGAGTCATGCCCATGATTCGCTCGCATCTGCACAAGGCATGGCAGGCGGGTTTGTCGCTGATCGAGTTGATGGTGGGACTGACCATCGGCCTGTTTCTGACATTGGGCATGTTCGTGCTGATCACGAATTCTTCAAGCGCTTTCAAGGTGCAGGATGACTTCGCGCGCATGCAGGAAAATGCCACTTCGGCGATGCGTTACATCGGCAGTTCTTTGCGCATGGCCGGCTTTTACGGTTACGCGCAGGACGCGAGCGTGATTAACACGACCTTCGGCGCGGTCAGCACAACCACCGACTGCGGCTCCGCCACCAATACACCATTAAGCAATTGGGCGATCGACCTGCGTTTTTCGGTGTTCGGTCTGCAGGGCTTGACACAATCGGACATCAATACGACGGTGCCGTGCGTCGCTGTGGCGAATTTTCTTGAAATTACCGGCGGACAGCAGATTCTGGTGACGCGGGGCGCGCTCGGCACGCGTGTCGCGGATCCCAACGCAGACGGCAATCTGGCCGATGGTCTGGCCGCCATGCGCAATTACACGACGACTATTTTTGTGCAGGCCGATCCCGGCGAAGGTCTGATTTTCTACGGTAATGATTTCACCACGCTCAAGGGCGCGGCGCGCACACGCACGCTGCCAAACGGAAACGACATCGATATTTTTGAATTTGCGGCACATGTCTATTACATCCGTCCGTGCAGCCGCTTTGCAGCGGGCGCCACCGCGTGCACTGCCGCGGCCGACGACGGCAGGCCGATTCCAACGCTGGTCCGCCAGGAACTCTCAGGCAGCGCGATGACCGAGGTTGCGCTGGCAGAGGGCATCGAGCGCATGAATCTGCTCTACGGCATCGACAACGTTCCGGCAGGCGCCCCCGACGGCGTTGCCGACACGTTCACCACCACACCGGCGGCAGCTGACTGGCAGAACGTGGTATCGGTCAGGGTGACATTGCTGGTGCGTTCGAACACACTGACCGCCCAATATGACGACGGCGCAAAAACCTACGATCTCGACGGCGACAACGCGATCACTGCAGCCGACTATAACTGCACGACCGACGTCGCCACGCCGTCAGCCTGCCGGTACAAACGCAAAGTCTTTTCGCAGCTGGTACAGCTGCGCAACATTGCCCAACGGAGGGGCCTGTGATGCCCGTTTATATCCAATCGCGCCAGCGTGGCGCCGTGCTCATCGTCAGCCTGATCATGCTCGCGGTGATGTCCTTGTTCGTGGTTTCCATGCTGAGAACCTCGATCCTCGAACTCAAGATCGGCGGCGCCAGCCACGTTTTCCAGCTCAATTTTTCGAACGCCGAATACGCCATCAACAAATGGATCAACGATAACAACGGTCGCCTTGCGCCGAATTTTCTGGCGATCACACCCGTGCTGAGCGCCGGCTGCAATGTCACCACCACCGGCTCCGCCCAGTGCACCGATCCGCCAACTGTCTACGGCGGCACGGTTGCCCTGGCGCCCACGCAGATCCACTGCGGCCCGTGGGCGCAGTTCGGCAACATGATGGGATCGATGCAGCTCTCGGCGGTGCAATTCGACATCCGCGCCACCGCCACCGGCACGCTGGGCGGCACCACCGTCGTGCACCAGGGCGCACAGTCACTGGCACCACCCGGCACCTGTTAAAGCATTTGCAAACCATTGGTAGCTCCACCGGTAATCCGTCACAACTCAGCCAAATGAGGTCTGTCGTGAAAAAACGAAATCTTTTTTCAAAATCCATTGCCTGGTTGCTCATTACGACGCTGGTCAATCCGGCGTTGATGGCGCCTGCGTTTTCGCGCGACACGGATATTTTCCTCTCGACCACCACCGGATCAACCACCGCCGAGCCGAACATCATGATCGTGCTCGACACCTCGGATTCCATGAATCTCCCGGAGGCGTGGCGGGAGTACTCCGGCACCTACGATTCGCACATTGAATACCTGTGGAACGATATCAACGTCATCAGCAGCACCGAGCAAACCACCGAATCGGGGACCAAAATTTCCACCGCCGACGCCACTTCGGTGGCCCACCCGGTCAGCCCTTACGGCTTCTGGGCGGGTGCAACGCTGGCCGACCGGCGCGCCATCTGGAACGCGGCCAGAATCTACGCCAATGCCACCCAGGGCGGCGACCCCGGAGCGCGTTCGACCTGGCGCAATTACAGCGAGGGTTCGCCGAGTTACCCGGCGCTCTCAAATTACTATTGGCTGCCGGCTGGCACCAGCGATTCCGATCCACTCCTGCGCTCACCGTCATTCAACCGCTTCCGCGGCTATCAAAGCAGTATCACCGGCACCCGCGGCGGCCTGATATTTCCGGGAACCACCGACTACAGCAGCCTCAACGCCTGCTCTGCTTCTCAAGGATCATTGATAGCGTCGACGGTATTTCGCCCGAGCGCGACACCGCGCAATGCGGGGGTCTATCCGAATGACCAGTGGTTCCGCTGGGAGCCCTATGCGGTGCTGGACGCGCAGAATGTCGCCGTGTATCCCGGCAGCCAGACCGTGACCAATGGCTATATTCAGGGTTATCTCGACTCGTCGATTTTGCCGCCCGGCTCATGGAGTCCGTTGCCGGCCAGCCGGCCGGCCCGTGACAACACCGGCGGCACCAACGCCTCCAGCCAGGGCCAGCCGATCCGCCTGCGTAACGCCGTGAACAGCGGTGCGACCTGGCGTAATGTCGCTGCCGATCTCGGCGGTTACGAATTTCAAAGTTACGTAAACGGCCTGAGCGGATCAATTTTGCAAAGTCTGCGCGGCACCTATGCTTACACACTGCTCGCGGCAGTCGGCGCGGCTGGCACCGTTCCTGCAGAACGCTTCAGCGCCTGGCTCGGCAATCGCGATGCCTTGCCCAATTTTGAGAAAAGCACCGGCACGCCGGCCTATTACGATGCGACCTCTTCGCCACTGACGGCCTGTGACCCTTTGACCGGCCCAGGCAGCGGGACTTGCATCAACGTCACCACCGGCGGATCAGCGAATATTACGTTGACGAAAACGCGTGCCTGCACCTATAACGCCGGCCTCACCGAACTCGATGCAAGCGGCACAACGCGGCGCTACAACGGCACCTGCACTGGCGCCGCCGTCGTTAATGTGTGCGGTGTCGATATCACCTGCAGCGGCGATACGAACGGCGTGGCTTATCCCAACTACAGCGACGTGGCAAATCCGGCCCCCTGCACCGCCACCACGGTCAAACAGAATACATTCATCAACATCAATTATCAGAGCTGCGCATGGTCGCCCGCGCGCTCCAGCGTCGCGGTCGCCGCCTGCGCCTGGTCGGCGGCACGCACCTCGGTGTATGTCGAGGGCCAGGGCTATTATTACTATGGCGGCACCTGTACCGAGAACAGCAGCACCAGCAGCTGCACCGCCGGCGGCAGCACCCTGACAGTCAACAGTGTGTCGCGCCCCAATGTGATGGGCCCCTACACCACCGACACCGCGGGCAACAAGGCCCTCGGCTGCACCAACGCGCTGGCAGCCGGCACCTATTATTACGGCAGCACCTGCCAGGGCAACAATGTCAACGTCGGCACCACACTGCGCGGCGGCACGCCGCCCGGGTCACCGTTACCGGGAGCCACCGGCCCGGCAACCGCCAATTGCACGATCAGCGGCACCACAGCATCGCAAACAATACGCGGCACGGCCTATGCCAATACCGTTCTGAACAATGCCACCAACGGTTGCAATAACAACGCCCAGAACAATCAGACTTGTTCCGTACGCGGAGGCTACGGCGGCGTGCAATGCGATAACCCGACGGCAGCGACCGCCTGCCCGGCCGTGCAGACCAGCCTCACCGGCGGCGGCACTTCGGCAACCAATAACTATTATCTCGTCGCCAACCAAAGTGCCACCACCACCAATCTGGTACACGATTGCAAAGCCGATGCCCCGGCCGCGAACGGCGGCGCCTACATGCGCGGCGGCACGCTCAGAACCTTCGCCACGGCATACAACACCACCAATACGGATGCCAGCGCCACGGCATCCTATACGACCGTCGCCGGCAACTCCGTCAATTACGACAGCGACAAAAACATCGATGTCTATTCGGTCAATTACCTGAACTGGAAATTCGGGCCGAAAGGGCCGAACGGCGATCCGATCGGGCGCAAGACCCGTCTGCAAATTGCCAAAGATGCATTGAGCGGCCTGGTGCAGAACACCGACGGCATCCGCTTCGGACTGACGGTTTTCAACAAAACAGCGTCCTGCAGCGCAACCACCGGCAGCATCACCGCGGGCACCAACCAGTTGACGGTGGACGATGCCACGCAATTCACGGTCGGCGACCCCATTTCCATCGGCGGCGCAAACGCAACCGGCGCGGTCCTGAACTCGGTGGTGACCGCCGTCTCAGGCACCACCTACACGATCGCGACCAGCACCACCAATCTCACCACGACCGGCAATATGACCGCCGGCAGCCATTCTCTCACCGCCGTCGGCACCGTCACCGGTTATGCCATCGGTCAATCGATCAAGGTCGCCGGCGCCGGTGTTGCGGGAGCGGACCTGGTGGTAAACATCACTAACATTTCGGGTTCGACATTCACCCTCGGTGGCGCCACTGCCGGCACGACGGTGGCGGGTGCCGTGGTGTCAATCGCAGCAGGCACTACCGTTAGCGGAGCATTGGTACAACGCAACCCTTGCACCGGTTCGGGCAACAACGAGGGCGCGAACGTCGCCTACGGCGTCAAGCGCATGGGCAGCAATGCGAGCGATACCCCCGATTACAACAACCGCTCGGGACTGATCACCGCCATCAACAACGTCGTGGCGCAGGCACGCACGCCGCTGACTGAATCGGTGTATGAGGCCTACCGCTACTTCAGCGGCCGCACGCCGAAATTCGGCACCTCCAATGTTCCGGCATCCGTCGGCACGGTGAGTGCGGGACGCGATACGTCGGTCATCTGCACATCCGCAGCCGCCGGATCCGGCTGTACCGCAATCGGCGCCTACAAATCGCCGATGCTGAACAATCCGAACACAACTTCACCGGCCGGCTGTCAGAAGAACTTTATTGTGCTGCTGACCGACGGTGGCCCGGAGGACGATTGGAGCGCAAACGCCGACATCAAGAGCATGAGCTGGAGCGGGCCGCTGGGCGTCATAGCGCCACGCACCGGGATCGACGCCACACAGGGCGACACCACCACCGATCAGATCGAAGCCTCGGCCAATACGCCTTTCGGCCCGCAGGATATTGCCAGCACGGCGTTTGACAACGGCTATATCTGGCTCGACGAACTGGTTTACTTCATGGGCAATGCCGATATCAGCCCGCGCGCCCGCAACTTCACCACGGACAGCGGCACCGACACCATCGCCGGCCGCCAGTCGGTCAATACCTACACGATCGGCTTTGCAGGGGCGAATTCACCCGTTCTGCAAAACGCGGCACTGCGCGGCAACGGCGTCTACTACACCGCCGACAACAGCGCGGCGCTTTCTGCGGCACTTCTGGCAGCGCTGGCGGCGATCGTCAACTGGAACCCGACCGTCGCAGCGCCTACCGTGCCGATCTCGGCGCTGAACCGCTCGGAAAATGCGACTGATGTTTATCTCGCGTTCTTCCAGCCCGACCCGTCTTCAGCATGGCTGGGAACGGTCAAGAAGTTCCAGTTGAGCCAGTACCCGAACAACGGCGATGCGGCAATTTGCGGCGCCGGCGTCGGACTGTGCCTGATCGGGCAAACCTCTTTGACCAAATCGGCACCAAACCCGTCGCCGACCCGCAATATTGAAACCGTGGTCGTCGACACCATCACCGGCATCAGTCAATCACAGGTCGACATCAACGCCTCGAGCTTCTGGGCGCCGTCGTCGGTAACCGATGGCAGCCATCCGGACCAGGGCGGCAGCGGCTACCAATTGGTGAACAACACCTCGACGCTGACGCCGAATACCCGCAATGTCTACACCTTCCTGACCAACGCTGCAGCCCTGCAGAACGGCAACTCCGGGAGCGTGGTTGATCTGACCAATACCGCCAACAAGGTGCACTTCAGCAATGCTTCGAATATTTCGAAGTGCCGGCTTGGCGATGTCGCGGCGTGCGGCGGAACCGCGACCATGACCGCCGCCCAGCAGGAAACGCTGATTAACTGGATACGCGGCGGCGACACGGCAACCACTGCCAATTGTAGCGACGGCACGTCGTCGACCTGCACGACCTGGCGTACCTGGCCGCATGCCGACGTGCAGCACTCGAAACCGGCAATCGTGACTTACCAGGCAAGCACGCCAATCATCCAATACATGTATTACGTGCAGAACAACGGCCTGCTGACCGCCATTGACACCGCGACCGGTATTGAAAAATGGTCGTTCATGATCGAGGAGGCGCTGCCGAAGATCTCAAGCATGACGGCTGACGCCGCCGGGCAGCAGATCGACGTCGCCGACGGCACACCGACCATCTATGTGGAGGACGTCAACGGTGACGGCAACATCACCGGCACCGACAAAGTATGGCTGTACTTCGGCCTGCGCCGCGGCGGTCGCGTATATTATGCGATTGACATTACACAACCAGACAGCCCGCAATTCGGCTGGAAGATCGATGCCAATTCGACCCCGGCGAAGATTTGCCTGGGGAATGGCGTTTGCTCCAACGCGTCGCAATACAATGAACTGGGGCAAACCTGGTCAAACCCGTTCGTTGGCAAAGTCCGCGCCAACACCAGTCCGGTGCTGATCTTTGGCGGCGGCTATGACGCTGCCGAGGACACGCTGCCACCGGGCGCACGCACGATGGGTCGCGCGATTTTTGTGGTTGATGCATTCACCGGAAGTCTGGTGCAGTCCTGGGGCACCGGGCAAGCGGGCACTTTCCTCGGCAGCGGCGCGGCATCGATGATTTATCCGATCCCGTCGGACGTCACGGCGCTGAATACCGACCTTGACTCCCAGGGCTTCCTTGACCGCCTGTATGTCGGCGACACCTGGGGCAACGTCTGGCGCTTCGACGTCGACGATGCGAGCGTAAGCAATTGGCGCGGCAAATTGCTGGCAACCCTGTCGAGCGACATCTCGACGGGCGAACGGCGCAAGATTTTGTTCCAGCCGGCCGTGGTGAAACAAAATTCGCCCTTCCGCTTCGATGCGGTTTATGTCGGCACGGGTGATCGCGAACACCCGCTCTGCCTGACCGCGAATCAGGTAACGCCAACCGTCATGTCGAACTCATGCTCATTGTTCGCGCCCGCCAACAAGATGTTCATGGTGATCGATCCCGATTACGGCCTGAGCGCAAGCAATACCTCTCCGGTCCTGGTCTCCGACCTGTCGCAGCGGCTGACCACCGACCTGGTCACCAATACCTCGAATACCATCCTCAATACCAGAAAGGGCTGGTACCGCGATTACGACAACGGCGAAAAGAGTGCGAATGCACCGACCGTCTTCAGCCAGCGTCTGCGCTTCGGCACTTACGCCCCGCTTGGCCAAAGCAACGGCGCCTGCGTGCCGCCGGGCGAAGGCCGGCTGAATGAAATCGACGCCATCACCGGCGATCTGGTGCCCATCAACGGTTCGGTCACGCAGGCTTCGGACCGCTACTACTCGACGTTTATCACACACGGCTACATATCCACCGGCCAGTTGATCGTGCAAGGCAAGAACATTTACCACATCGTGGTGTCCGACTCGCGGCTGCAGTCGGTGCTGGTCGGCAGCATGGGATCAGCGACCAAGATTTACTGGTACATGGAACCCGAACAATAAGGCAGCGACCGGTTCAAAAATCCCCGTCCGTGTGGCGGGGATTTTTTTGTCTGTGCTTTGGGGAAACAACCGGGGAAAACAAGGCGCGGCGGACACGCCGCGAAAAGCTCAGACCGCGGCGAGGTTCTTCGGCAGCGGAAACGTGACGCGCTCGGTGATGCCGTCGAGTTCCGAAACCGCGGTGGCGCCGAATTCGCGCAGGCGCGCGACGACTTCCTGCACCAGCACTTCGGGTGCCGAGGCGCCGGCGGTAACGCCGACGCACCGGCTGGCGGCGACCCACTCCTGCTTCAACTCGCGCGCGTTGTCGACCATGTAGGCGGCCACCCCCTGGTTCGCGGCGACTTCACGCAAACGGTTCGAATTCGAACTGTTCGGCGAACCAACCACGATAACCACATCGCATTGCTGCGCCAGTGCCTTGATTGCATCCTGGCGGTTTTGTGTGGCATAGCAGATGTCGTCTTTGCGCGGGCCGGCGATTTGCGGAAAACGCACGCGCAATGCGGCGATGATCTGGCTCGCGTCGTCGACCGACAGCGTGGTCTGCGTGACGAAGGCGATATTGTTTTCATCGGTCACCTGCAGCGCGGCGACGTCGGCCGGCTTTTCGACCAGATACATGCCGCCCGTCGACTGCCCCATCGTGCCTTCGACCTCGGGATGCCCGTGGTGCCCGATCATGACGATCTCGCGGCCGAGTTCGCGCAGCTTGGCGACTTCGACATGCACCTTGGTCACCAGCGGGCAGGTCGCATCGAACACGCGCAGCCCGCGTGCATCGGCATGCTGGCGCACCGCCTGCGACACGCCGTGGGCGCTGAAAATCACCGTGCTGCCGGCCGGCACGTCATCGAGTTCTTCGACGAAAACGGCGCCCTTGGCACGCAAATCGTCGACGACGAATTTGTTGTGCACCACTTCATGGCGCACATAGATCGGCGCGCCGTGGATCGACAGTGCACGCTCGACGATTTCAATGGCGCGGTCGACGCCGGCGCAAAAGCCGCGGGGTTTGGCGAGTAAGACTTGCATGGGGCGGAATTATAGCCGAAGCCCTGCCGACGACTGTGAAACGGCAGGCCGGATCAGGATTTGGACGGAGCGCGCAGGCTATCCCACACCATCAGCACGGCGCCGCAGGTGATCGCCGAATCGGCGACGTTGAACGCCGGCCAGTGCCAGCCGACCGCATGAAAATCGAGAAAGTCGACCACGGCGCCGACCCAGACGCGGTCGATCAGATTGCCGAGTGCCCCGCCCAGAATCAGGCTGAGGGCAAGACAAAACATCGTTTCTGCCGCCTGGCGGCGCAGCAGAAAGACGATCCACACCGAGGCAATGACGGCAATGCCGATAAAAAAACCACGCTGCCAGCCTGCCGCACCGGCGAGAAAACTGAAGGCGGCACCGGTGTTATGCACCAGAACAATGTTTAAAAATGCAGCGATCTCGACGCTGCAACCGTCGGCCAGCCATTGCGTGATGAAATACTTCGACGCCTGGTCGAGAACAATGCAGAGCGCTGCGATGCCGAGCCAGCGGCTCATGCGTGCACGCGCGGTTCCCCGTCCCCGAAGAGGTTCGCCACGCAGCGGCCGCAGATATCCGCATGCGCGGCAGCGGCGCCGACATCCGCGCGATAGTGCCAGCAGCGTTCGCATTTGGTGTAGGTGGTCGCGCTGACTTTCACCGTCACGCCTTCGAGTGCTGTCGCCACCGCGGCGGCATCGCCGCCCCGGTTGACCGTGGCGCGCGAGGTGATGAAAGCAAAACGCAGATCGTCGTCAAACGAACTCAACAGCGCATGATTTTCACCATCGGCGTATAGATCGACCTCGCCGGCGAGCGATGAACCGATCTTGCCGGCGATGCGCAGGTCTTCGAGCAACTTCAGCACATCGGAACGCAGCGCGCGCAGTTTCTGCCAGCGGCCGCGCAGATTTTCGGCGTCTTTGGGCGCCGGGAACTGATACCACGTCTGTTCGAACACACTGCTGTCCGCGCCGTGGAGCGTTTCCCACACTTCGTTCGCGGTAAACGACAGCACCGGCGCCATCAGGCGCACCAGCGTCTGCGTCATGTGATACAGCGCGTTCTGCGCCGAACGCCGCGCGCGGCTGTCGGCGCCGGCGGTATACAGGCGGTCTTTCAAGACGTCGAGATAAAACCCGCCGAGATCCTCCGAGCAGAAGGCCTGCAGTTTCTGCACGACGTTGAGAAACTCGTAACGGCCGTAATAGCCCGGCGACTGCGGTTCTTTTGAGCCCATCTCCGAGGGCACCATCGCCGCCTGCAGATCCTGCGTCATCACCCACGCATAACGGTCGATTTCGAGCCATTCATCGACCGGCAGCGCGTGCGCCTTGGGCTCGAAGTCGGCGATATTCGCCAGCAGGAACCGCAGTGTATTGCGAATACGGCGGTAGGATTCGACCACGCGCTTCAGAATCTCATCGGAGATCGACAGCTCGCCCGAATAGTCGGTCTGCCCGACCCACAGGCGCAGGATGTCGGCGCCCAGCGTATCGAGCACTTTTTGCGGCGCGATGACATTGCCCATCGACTTCGACATCTTGCGGCCCTTGCCGTCGACGACAAAGCCGTGCGTCAGCAACGCGCGGTAAGGTGCGACACCGTTGATCATGCAGGAGACCAGCAGCGAGGAATGAAACCAGCCGCGGTGCTGGTCCGAACCTTCAAGATACAGATCGGCGGGAAACTGCAGCACATCCTGGTGCGAACCGCGCAACACCGTTTCATGCGTCGAGCCCGAATCGAACCAGACATCCAGCGTGTCGCGGATTTTTTCGTACTGATCGGCCTCGGCACCGAGCAGCTCGTTGCTATCGACCTGCTGCCACGCCTCGATGCCGGTGTGCTCGACGCGTTTGGCGATGGTTTCCAGCAATTCAAGCGTGCGCGGATGCAGCTCGCGCGTTTCCTTATGGATGAACAGCGGCATCGGCACGCCCCACTGGCGCTGGCGCGAGAGCGTCCAGTCCGGGCGGTTGGCGATCATGCCGTGCAGGCGCGCCTTGCCCCAATCGGGGTAAAACGTAGTCGCTTCGACGCCACGGAGTGCCGTCGTGCGCAGCGTTTCGGCCGGCTTCACGCCGCGATAACCGGGCACCGCCTCCATGCCGGCGAACCACTGCGTGGTGGCGCGGTAAATGATCGCCGACTTGTGGCGCCAGCAATGCATATAGCTGTGCAGTTCGGCCTGCTCGTGAAACAGCGCGCCCTTCTCACGCATCGTTTCGACGATCTGCGGATTGGCCTTCCAGATATTCAGCCCGCCGAACAGCGGCAGCGCTTCGCTGTAACGCCCGTTGCCCTGCACCGGCGTGAGGATTTCATCGTCCTTCATGCCGTGCGCGCGGCAGGAGTTGAAGTCTTCGATGCCGTACGACGGCGCGCAATGCACGATGCCGGTGCCGGTTTCGAGCGTCACGTATTCGGCGAGATACACCGGTGAGCTGCGCTCATAAAACGGATGACCGAAGGCGATTTTTTCCAGCGCGCTGCCCTTGCAGGTTGCAACGGCCTTGCCCTCAAGGCCATAGCGCTGCAGGCATGCTTCTTTGCGATCGGACGCCAGAATCAAATAGCCCTTCGCGGTCTCGACGAGGCTGTATTCGAATTCGGGATGCGCATTCAACGCCTGGTTTGCAGGCAACGTCCACGGCGTGGTGGTCCAGATGACGATCCAGCCCGGCGCATCTTTGAGCGTGATGCCGCCGAAGGCTTTGCCGATGGCCGCAAAGTCGCGAAAACTGAAACCGACGTCGACCGCAGTGTCCTTGCGATCGATGTATTCAACCTCGGCCTCGGCCAGCGCCGAGCCGCAATCGAAGCACCAGTTCACCGGTTTCAGACCGCGGTAGACGTAGCCCTTCGCGATCAGCTTGCCGAGCGCGCGGATCTCGTCGGCTTCGTTTTTGAAATTCATCGTCAGGTACGGGCGGTCCCATTCACCGAGCACGCCGAGGCGAATGAAGTCGGCATGCTGGCGCTCAATCTGCACTGCGGCGTAAGCGCGCGATTTCTGCTGCACTTCGGCGACACCGAGTCCCTTGCCGAATTCTTTTTCGATCTGAATTTCGATCGGCATGCCGTGGCAGTCCCAGCCCGGCACATAGGGTGCATCGAAACCCGACAGCGATTTCGATTTGACGATGATGTCCTTGAGGATCTTGTTCACCGCGTGCCCGATGTGGATGTCACCGTTGGCGTACGGCGGGCCGTCGTGCAGGACGAACTTCGGCCGTCCCTTCGATGCGGCGCGGATGCGCTCATAAAGTTTGCGTTCCTGCCACGCCTTGATCATCAACGGTTCGCGCTTGGCGAGATCGCCGCGCATCGGAAACGGCGTATCGGGCAGGTTGAGGGTTTTTTTATAATCAGCCATTGCGGGTCTTGCGGTTGGTGGTATTGGGGGTTTTGTCGCGCGCGGCGAAATACCGCTTGGCGTTTTCGACATCCAGCGCGATCTGGCGCTTCAGCGTTTCAACGTCGGCGTATTTTTCCTCGTCGCGGAATTTGTGCAGGAACTCGACCTTGATGTGCCGGCCATAGATATCGCGGTTGAAATCGAACAGATGCACTTCGAGACAGGGCCGCGCATCGCGCGCCACCGTGGGCCGCACGCCGAGGCTGGCCACGCCGGGCAACGCCGCCCCGTCGAGGCCGTGCACTTCGACCGCGAATATGCCCGCCACCGGCGGACGGTTGTGTTTCATCAGCACGTTGGCGGTCGGGCACCCGAGCTGGCGGCCGAAACCGTCGCCATGCACGATACGGCCGCTGATTGAATAGGGGCGGCCGAGCAGATGCTGCGCACCTTCCATATCGCCGGCGGCCAGACGCTCACGTACCGCCGTGCTTGAAACGCGCACGCCATCGACCGTGACACTGGTCATGGCGTGCACTTCAAAGCCGCAGCGCGACCCGGCCGCCTTCAACATGCTGAAGTCGCCGGCACGCCGCGCGCCAAAACGAAAATCGTCGCCGACCTGGATCCAGCGCGCGCCAAGGCCGCGCTGCAACAGGCGTTCGATAAAATCCTCGGGCGCGGTTTTGGCGAAATCAAAATTGAAGCGGCAGATGTGCACGCGGTCGACGCCGGCACGCTCCAGCAATTCGAGTTTTTCGCGCAGCGAAGTGAGGCGGGTCGGCGCCTGGTCCGGCGCGAAAAATTCGCGCGGATGGGGTTCGAATGTCATCACGCACGACGGCAACGCGCGCTCACGGGCGGCGGCACTCAGCCGCGCCAGCATCGCCTGATGGCCAAGGTGTACGCCGTCGAAGTTGCCGATGGTCAGCGCCACGGGCGTGTCGGCGGCAATCGGAATGGTGCGCGAGATACGCATACAAGCCAAGCTAAAAGCTTGAATTGTAGCGTGTTTTGCGAGACAAGGTCTAGGTGCGGCGGGCCCGCTAGCGGGCCGGATTGGCGTGCGAACGCAGCAAGGCGCGCGGTGCGGCCGCTGGCGCCGCCGAAATCGACAACGCAGTGGCATGCGCAAACGCAGCGCCCAGCAGAATGATCGCGGGGCCGTCACCCAATTGCGTGGCCGCCACCGGCAGACCGGCGAGCGTAGTGCGAATGTGATGCGATTGCGCCAGCGACGCATTTTCAACCAGCATGACCGCCGTATTTCCTGGCAAGCCTGCTGCCTGCAGGCTGTCGGTCAACGACTGCGCCTGGCCGGCCGCCATGTAAATGGCAGCACTGTCGGCATTGCATACCGAGCGTATCCACTCGCTTGGATCCTTGCCGGCACCGATGCGCGGGGTAACCAGCGCGACGCTGCGACTGACGCCGCGTTGCGTCAGTGAAATTTTCAGGTCCGCGCACGCCGCCAGCGCAGCGGTGACGCCCGACACGATTTCAACAGCGACACCGGCTGCACGCAGGGCATCGATTTCCTCCTGCGCGCGGCCGAACAGCATGGGGTCGCCGCCTTTGAGGCGAACGACGATGGCATGACGTTGCGCCGCGTCGATCAGACGCTTGTTGATAAAACGCTGCGCCGTTGAATGGCGACCGCAGCGTTTGCCAACGGCAACTTTCTCCGCCCGCGTTGCCAGCGCGATGATTTCAGGATGGACCAGCGCGTCATGGAACACGATATCGGCGCGCTCAAGCAAGCGCGCCGCGCGCAGCGTCAGCAAATCCGGCGCGCCCGGGCCGGCGCCAACGAGATAGACCGTGCCCTGCGTTGCCTTCACCTAGGAGACGACCGGCGATGCGGCGGCGCGGCGGCGGAACAAGGGCTGCGGGCGCTCGACCGAGGTCTGATAGGCCTCGCTGAAATCATCGAATGCGGAGAGGGCCGCCTGCGCGTCCTCACCTGTCTTTAGCTCGAAGGCGTCGAAGCCGCAGCGCGAAAGATAGAAGAGCACGTCACGGATCACGTCGCCGATCGCGCGCAACTCGCCCTGCCAGCCGTAGCGTTCGCGCAGCAGGCGCGCGATCGACGAGCCGCGGCCGTCAGTGAAATGCGGAAAGTCCACCGCGACGACTGCAAAATGTTTCAAGTCGGCGGCGACATTGGCAGGATCGTCGGTATTGGCCAGCCACACGCCCAGCCGGCCGCCGCGCGCAAGCAGCGCCTCCTTCTGCGCCTGCCACTGCGCCAGCGAAACAATGACGTCGCCGGTCGGCGGAACTGCGGGCAGTGTCTGCTCGCCGCCGGCCCTAAGCAGCTGCCACGTGTTGTTCGCGACCTGCCGGTTTTTTATGATGACCGCCATATACATGCTCCTTGAATGGTTCGATGCCGATGCGGCGTACCACATCGATAAAACGCTCTGCCTCGCTGTCGCGGCGCGCGAGATAAAGGTCGATCAGTTTCCCGATCACCTCAGGCACTTCGGCTTGCGACACCGACGGCCCGAGCACCTTGCCCAGCGCGGCGTTGTTGCCCTGATTGCCGCCGATCGAAATCTGATAAAACTCGGCGCCCTGCTTGTCGACCCCCAGCACGCCGATATGCCCGACGTGATGATGTCCGCAGGAATTCATGCAGCCCGAAATATTCAAATCGAGCTCGCCGATATCGTAGAGATAGTCGAGATCGTCGAAACGCTGCTGGATCGAATCTGCAACCGGGATCGATTTCGCATTGGCGAGCGAGCAGAAGTCGCCGCCGGGACAGGCAATGATATTGGTCAGCATGCCGATGTTCGGCGTAGCAAGGCCGAGTTCGCGCAGCTGTTGCCAGAGTTCGAAGAGATCGGACTGGCGCACATCGGCCAGAATGAGGTTCTGCTCGTGCGACACGCGCAATTCGCCGAAGCTGTAACGATCGGCAAGATCGGCCACCGCGTCCATCTGGTCTGCGGTGACGTCCCCCGGCGCGATACCGGTTTTTTTCAGCGACAGCGTAACCGCGGCGTAGCCGGCAACCTTGTGTCCATGCACATTGCGGCGCGCCCAGCTTGCAAACGCCTTGTCGCGCCCGGCCGCGAGCACATAACCGGAGGCCAGCGGATCGAGTTTTTGATAAGCCGGCCGCGTAAAGCGTTTGCCGATGCGCTCGACTTCCTGTTCCGTCAGCGTCGCCGGGCCATCTTTGAGGTGCGCCCATTCAGCCTCGACCTGCGCACGGAACACCTCGGGCTTGGTTTCCTTGACGAGAATTTTGATGCGCGCCTTGTATTTATTGTCGCGCCGGCCATGGCGGTTATAGACCCGCAGCACGGCGTCAAGATAAGTCAGCAGGTGCTGCCACGGCAGAAATTCGCGAATCACCGTGCCGATGATGGGCGTGCGGCCGAGGCCGCCGCCGACGTAAACGCGGAACCCCACATTGCCCTTGTCGTCGTACTGCGCCTGCAGGCCGACGTCATGCACCTGGATGGCGGCACGGTCGTTCTCGGCACCGCTGATGGCGATTTTGAATTTGCGCGGCAGATAGGCGAACTCGGGATGGAAAGCCGACCACTGGCGGATGATTTCGCACCACACCAGCGGATCGACGATTTCGTCTGGCGCCACGCCAGCGAAATGATCAACCGTGGTATTGCGGATGCAATTGCCGCTGGTCTGGATCGCATGCATCTGCACGCTCGCCAGCTTGGCAAGCATGTCAGGCACGTCTTCGAGCTTGGGCCAGTTGAACTGGATATTCTGCCGCGTGCTGAAGTGGCCGTAGCTGCGATCCCACTTACGCGCGATGTAAGCAAGCGCTCGCAGTTGCCGTGAAGCCAGAAAGCCGTAGGGAATCGCGATCCGGAACATCGGCGCAAAGCGCTGAATATAAAGGCCGTTTTGCAGTCGCAGCGGGCGGAAGTCGTCGTCCGACAGGCTACCGTCCAGAAAACGGCGCGTCTGGTCGCGAAACTGTGCAACCCTTTCGTCAACGATGCGCTGATCAATTTCGTCGTAGATGTACATGTTTTTATGGGCTTGTTTTGAAAGCGACCGGCATGGTATCAACGCCTTGTTATAGCGGGAAAGACTGTTATGTTAGAATCTAATAACCCATGATTATTTGCGCATAACATCATGAAAATTCAACAATTACGTTATCTCGTTGAGGTCAGCAAGCAGGGCCTGAACCTGTCGGCGGCCGCGGAAAAACTGCATACCTCGCAACCGGGCATCAGCAAACAGATCCGCCTGCTTGAAGACGAACTCGGCGTGGAAATTTTCGTGCGCAACGGCAAGCGCGTGGTCGCCGTCACACCACCCGGCACCGCCATTCTCGAAATCGCCCAGCGCATCCTGCACGAAGCGGAAAATCTGAAGCAGGCGGCACAGGACTATTCAAGTCAGGATGCCGGCACGCTCACCATTGCAACGACCCATACGCAGGCGCGTTATGCGCTGCCCGAGGTCATCCGCCGCTTCAGCCAGCGTTACCCCAAGGTCAAACTCGGCCTGATGCAGGGCAACCCCGTGCAGACCTGCGAGTTCGCCATCAGCGGACAGGCCGACATCTGCATTGCCACCGAAGCGATTGCCAATTTCGATGAACTGGTGATGCTGCCCTGTTACGGCTGGAACCGTTGCGTCGTCGCGCCGCCCGATCATCCGATATTGCGCAAGAAGACCCTCACGATTGAGGAAATCGCGCGCTACCCGATCATCACCTACGATTTTGCGTTTACCGGCCGCTCACAGGTCAACCACGCCTTCGAAGCGAAGGGCCTCACCCCCAATGTCGTGCTGACCGCGCTCGACTCCGACGTCATCAAGACCTACGTCGCGCTCGGCCTCGGCATCGGCATCCTCGCGAAAATGGCCTTCGATCCCGAACAGGACAAGAACCTGCGCGCGATGGATGCCAGCCATCTGTTCGAATCAAGCACCACGCGCATCGGCATTCCGCGCAAAGCCTACCTGCGCGCCTACATTTACGATTTCATCGAAATGTTCGCGCCGCAACTGAGCCGCAAAGTGGTGGACGACGCGGTACACGGCAAACCGAAAATCGACTACGACATGTAACGGAAAGCGCCGCCGCTTCAGCCCTCCAAATACCGGCGCAACCAGGCGCTCGCGGCATCGACAATGGCGACCAGCAACAGCATGACAATGATGATGGTCATCGCCTGCGGTTGCTGAAACAACGACAGGCTCATATAGAGCATCTGCCCCAAGCCGCCGGCGCCAACAACCCCCAGTATCGCGGCCATGCGAATGTTGATCTCCCACCGGTATAGGGTGTACGCAACAAACTGCGCGACCACATTGGGCATCGTGCCGTAAAGAAAAGCGGCAGCAGGTCGCACGCCGGCCAGTTGCAGTGCGAGGGCGGGTTCGGGCGGCGCATTTTCAAGCGTTTCGGCGAACAGGCGCCCGATCACGCCCGTGGTATGCCATGCCAGCGCCAGTGTGCCCGCAAACGGGCCCAGCCCCACGGCAAAAACCATCAATGCGGCCCACACCAGCTCCGGGATCGAGCGCAGAAAATTCAGCACAAACCGCGATGCGATCCGCGCGGCAAGACCGAAGCGCCCGGATGCAGGCAGCGCAAGCAACATGCCGAGGACGGCGGCCAGCAGCGTTCCGATGGCGGAAATGGCGATCGTTTCAAGCGTGCCGCGCCAGGCCTGCGCAAGGTATTCCGGGGAAAAATCCGGCGGAAAAAACCGCGCAAAATAATTCCACATTTGCGCCGCAGCTTCGACTGAAAACAACTGGCCGGCGTCAATTGCGAGATAGGCGAAACTGCCGGCAACCGCGGCCGCCATCAATACAATTGCGATCCAGTGCCGCGCGTTCACTCGATCACCTTGCGCAGCCCCGCGCTGATGGCGTCGGCCAGCAACACCAGCAGCAAAAAGACCAGCAGCATCGTGCTCACTTCGCCACCGTTCAGCATGCGCATCGACAACTCCATCTGCATGCCGAGTCCGCCGGCGCCGACGAATCCCATGATGACGGACGCGCGTATTGCGCATTCCCAGCGATACACGGTGTAGGAGACCAGTTCGGGCAATGCCACCGGCAGCATTCCATACATGAACGCCGATACATGCCCGCCCCCTGCCTCCAGCAGTGCAACGGCCGGACGTGTATCACCGGATTCGAAAATTTCGGAATACACCTTGCCGAGCATACCGCCATAGGTGATGCCGATCGCCAGCACGCCGGCGGTGGGGCCAAGCCCAACCGCGCGCACAAACAACAGCGCCCAGACAATTTCAGGCACGCTGCGAAACACCATCAATGCCAGGCGCACCGGGATGCGCAGCAGACGCCCCCGCCACAACCCGGGCCCCGGACCGATCCGCGCGATGGACAAACTACGCGTCACGATCAGCGAGAGCGGCGCTGCAATCAGCAGCGCCAGCGTCATGCCGGCGGTCGCAATCGCCAATGTCTCAAACGTGGATTTGACAACCAGGCGCACAAACTCGCCGGAAAAGGCGAGCGGGAAAAAAGTGCCGAGAAAGCGGCCCATCGTTTCCCGATTACGCGGATCGAACAAAACGCCAAGGTCGAATTCCGTCAGCCTGAAACCGGGCCACAGCAAAAGCAGGACCAGCGCGGTCAGCACAACCCTCGGCAGTGCCGCCGGGTCGCGCAGTACACGGTCAGCGTTCTGCGCCATGGTCACGTCACGCCGGAATCAGGAACACAGGGGTTTGCGCCGCGACACTGGCGCCGCAGTGCCAATCGCAGGCCCGGACTGCGTCGGCACGAACGCGGATTCGGCGGCGTACAATTCGCGCAACATATCGTCCTTGACTTGTTCAGGCGGCAAATCAAACGCGATTTCGCCGCCGCGCACACCGATAATCCGCGGAAACCAGTGCAAAGCGAGATCAACCGCGTGCAGGCTCGCAATCAAGGTCACTCCACGCGACTGCGCTTCACGGCTGAGCTCGCCAATCACGCGATCCGACAACGCCGGATCGACCGCCGATACCGGTTCGTCGGTCAGCAGCAAATCGGCTTGCTGGTAGAGAACGCGGGCGACACCGACGCGCTGCAACTGCCCACCCGACAGGCGATCGCAACGCTCGAACAGCTTTTCGGCAATCTCCATGCGTTCGAGCATGGCGCGCGCGCCGGCGATATCGGCGGGATAGGCCAGCGATGCAAGCGCCTTCCACAGCGGCCACGTACCGACACGCCCGCCCAGCACCGCGGTCACCACACGCTGCCGCAGCGGAAGCGGCGGGCTCTGATGCACCATGCCGATGCGCGCGCGCAATTGGCGCAACGCGGTTTTATCAAGCGCCCATGGATCGATGCCGAGCGTTTTGACGGCGCCGCTGCTTGGCCGCAATGCCGTCGCCATCAAGCGCAGCAAGGTCGTCTTGCCCGCACCCGAGGGCCCGATGACAGCCACCCGCTCGCCGGCACCGATCTTCAGGGTGATGTCGGCAAGCGCACGGTAACCGTTGGGATGGACCAGGCTTACCCGGTCAAATGCAAGGCTCACGACTGGGCCGCGCGACGCTTACTTGAGCAGTCCGGCTTCGCGCGCCGCCGATTCGATGCCCTTGTAGTTGTCGGCATTGGTCGGGATAAACCTGCTCGCGCGCTGCAGATCCAGGATTTCCTTGTGCGCGGGATTTTTCGGATCCAGCTTGAGAAAAGCGTCCGTCAGCTTTTTGATCAAGGCGGCGTCGAGATCACCACGTACCGTCCAGTTGTAGTCAAAGTAAGTCGGCGTGGTGTAAATCACCTTCACCTTCGCGGTATCGACTTTCTTTTCCTGCACCATCTTGTCCCACACCGATGCATTCAGCACGCCAGCCTCCACCTTGCCGGACTCGACCTGCAACGCGGTTGCATCGTGTGCGCCGGAAAACGCAACGCGCTTGAAATCCTTTTCCGGGCTCAGCTTGTTCTGTTGCAGAAAATAGCGCGGCATCAAATGGCCGGACGTCGACGAGACCGAACCAAACGAAAAATTCTTCCCCTTCAGGTCGGCCAGCGCGTTGATTCCGGCGTCGGCATTGGCGATGAATTTACTGGTGAACACGCGGTCCTCCTCGCGCTGCACGATCGGAATCGCCGTGCCTGTGCGCAATTTCGCCTGCACAAAAGTAAATCCGCCGAGCCACACCAGATCCAGTTTTTTCGCCGCCAGGCCTTCGACGACCGCCGCATAATCGGTTACCGGTATGAACTCAACCTTCAGGCCGATTTCCTTTTCCAGATAAGCACCGAGCGGCGCGAACTTGCGCTGCAGTTCCGTCGGCGCCTCGTCGGGTATCGCTGAAACCTTGAGCGTGGTCTGCGCAGTGGCAGACAGTGAAAACTGCATGAGACAAAACACGGCAGCCGACGCAAACAGGCGGCAAACAGCGGACAGGCAAAATTGGTTTTTCATAGCGACTTCCCTCTCAAATAAAAGTTCCGGATCATGAAGGTGCGGCCGCGTGCACGACGCGACGTTGCCGTCAGCGGGAAGGTGGCTTGTGAGGGCGGCACGCGCAAGAACAGCGTGCGGAACGGGCGGGTGAGTTCATGAGAGGCGACAGGATACCCGTCAAAGACCGGCGGCTCAAGCCGCGCGGAGCCTGAAATCGCGCAGGCGGAATCCCAGCAGCCACAACGTAGCAAAATACGCCGCGCCACCGAGCGCAACGACGCCAGTCAGCCGCAAAACCCGCGTCATCGCTTTCGCCGCGAGCCAGTCGTCAGCGCTGCCGGCAGCGAACCAGAGGCATATCCCCATCGCTGCAATGGCTATACTTATTTTGAAAGTGAAAGTCATCCACCCGGGCTGTGGCGTGTAAATACCGTGTAGCCGCAGTTGCCGGTACAAAAGACCGGCATTGAGACAGGCGCCGAGTCCGATCGCCAGTGCCAGCCCGGCATGTTGCAACGGAATCATGAATATGAAATTCATCGCCTGTGTCGCCGCCAATGAGACTAGCGCAATCTTCACCGGTGTCCGGATGTTCTGCCGCGCGTAAAAACCCGGCGCCAGCACCTTGACGAAGATGAGGCCGAGCAGACCGACACTGTAGGCGACCAGTGCATTGCGCGTCATCAGCACGTCGTTGCCGGAAAACTCGCCGTAGTGAAACAGTGTGGCGATCAGCGGCACCGCGAGAATCGCCAGTGCGACCGCCGCCGGCAGCGCCAGCATCAAGGTCAGGCGCAGGCCCCAATCGAGCAACCGGGAATATGCATCGGGCGACTGGTCGGCATAATGTTTGGCCAGACTCGGCAGCAGGATGGTGCCGAGTGCCACCCCCAGCAGGCCGGTCGGAAATTCCATCAGTCGATCGGCGTAATAGAGCCAGGACACGCTGCCGGTGACGAGAAATGACGCGAAGATGATATTGATGAGCAGACTGATCTGGCTGATCGAGACGCCGAACACTGCCGGGCCCATCTGGCGGACGACGCGCCACACGCCCTCGTCGCCAAAATCAAGTTTGAAGCGCGGCAGGAGCCCGAGCCGCCACAAATGCGGAATCTGGAAGGCGAGCTGCAATATGCCGCCGCAGAGCACGCCCCAGGCCAGCGCCTTCACGGGCGGATCAAAATACGGCGCCAGCCACAGCGCAAACACGATAAACGAAATATTCAGCAGCGCCGGCGTCAACGCCGGCACGGTGAATTTGCTATAGGTATTGAGGATGCCGCCGGCCAGCGACACCAGCGAAATGAAAAATATATAGGGGAAGGTGATGCGCAGCAGCACCGTCGTCAGTTCAAATTTCTGCGTATCCGCGGCAAAGCCCGGTGCGCTCAATTGCACGATGAAGGGGGCAGCGAGCACGCCGAGGACGGTCACCACAAACAGCGCCAGTGCCAGCAGTGCCGACACGTGGTCGACCAGGATGCGGGTGTCGGCGTCGCCGCGCCGGTTCTTGTATTCGGCAAGGATGGGCACGAAGGCCTGCGCAAACGCGCCCTCGGCAAACAGGCGCCGCAGCAGGTTGGGAATCTTGAAGGCGACAAAAAAGGCGTCGGTGGCCACCCCGGCGCCGAAGGCGCGCGCAATCACCGTATCGCGGACAAAGCCGAGGATGCGCGAAACCAGCGTCATGCTGCTCACCGTGGCGAGCGCTTTCAACAAATTCATGGCGTTATGCCCAGATTGGAGGGGGCGTGCTAAACCGGTGATTCTGCTTGCTAAATGGGGGGAACGCCCGTATCATAGCGCCCTTTTTCTCCGTCCCTGTAAACCGTGGGCGGTCAGCAGTCGCAGGAAGCAAAGGGGTACTAATCATGGCGAATATAGCATCAGCGAAAAAAGCAGCACGTCAAAGCGAAGTTCGGCGCGCGCATAACACCAGCCTGCGCTCGAAACTGCGCAGCGCGATCAAACGCGTCCAGGCCGCGATCAAGGTCGGTGACAAAGTCGCCGCCCGCGGCATACTGCGCGATGCCGGCAAGGTGATCGACACCATCGCCGACAAGCGGATCGTGCACAAGAACAAGGCATCGCGCCACAAGAGCCGCCTCTCGGCCGCAGTCAAGGCGATGACGTAGTCTCCGCGGCGCCTTCTGAAGGCGCCGTGTCGTGCGGGCGGAATTTGCGCCGCCCCGGTCGCAGCATCAGCTCATTGTCGCGCGCCAAGCCGGGCAGGAACAAATACGCGGGCGGATCGATCTGCTCGAGTTCACGGTCGACCACAACACACCTCACGCCGGACGAAACCACCGGTTTGAGATCGGGCGCATCGCTCAGATGCCGGTCCTCGCCGAATACTGACATCATGCCGCACAGCCGCTCCGCCCGGTCACTGGGCCGGAACTGGCGGCCTTCGACGGTGGTGCCAACAATGCGAATCGAGCGCATCGGTGAACATGGCGCGTAGTTTACCAGCGTCGCCTGCCATCAAAATTTCACTTGCACGGCGGCGGCGGTTTGGCACACACTATTCATTCAGCATCGGGTAACCATCGGCAGCACGGCAGGACAATTCAGTTTCACGGCGGCGACAGCCGCCGTATTGCTTTTGGGGGTTGAATCGCAATGTCGCACGTCATGCACACATACAAGCGGCTGCCGGTCACGTTCGAGCGCGGCGAAGGCTGCTGGCTGTGGGACAAGCAGGGCAAACGCTATCTCGACGCGCTCGCCGGCATCGCCGTGTGCGGCGTCGGCCACTGCCACCCGCGGCTGGTGAAGGCGATCAGCGAACAGGCGGCGCGCCTTGTGCACACCTCCAACCTCTACGAAATCGAGAAGCAGGAACTGCTCGGCGACCGTCTCGCCGCCATCTCCGGCATGGACGAGGTGTTCTTCTGCAATTCAGGCTGCGAAGCCAACGAAGCCGCCATCAAGCTCGCGCGGCTCTACGGCCACGGCAAGGGCATCGATGCGCCGGCCATCATCGTACTGGAAAAGGCCTTCCACGGACGCACCATTGCCACGCTGTCGGCCACCGGCAGCCGCAAAGTGCAGGCCGGCTTTGAACCGCTGGTGCCGGGATTCGTGCGCGTGCCGTTTGACGATCTCGCCGCGGTCAAAAAAGTGGCGGAGAACAACCATAACGTCGTCGCCGTGCTGGTCGAACTGATCCAGGGCGAAGGCGGCATCAACATCTGCCATGACGGCTATCTGCACGGCCTGCGCGAAATCTGCGACACCAACGGCTGGCTGTTGATGCTCGACGAAGTGCAAAGCGGCATCGGCCGCACCGGCCAATGGTTTGCCTTCCAGCACTCGGGCGTTAAACCTGACGTGATGACGCTGGCGAAAGGCCTCGCCTCGGGCGTGCCGATCGGCGCCTGCATCGCCGCCGGCCCGGCTGCCGGTGTGCTCAAACCCGGCAATCACGGCTCGACCTTCGGCGGCAATCCGCTGGCCTGCGCCGCAGCGCTCGAAACACTGGCCATCATCGAGGACGACAAACTGATGGCCAACGCCGTCGCCATCGGCGAATTCATCCATGCCGGACTGCGCAGCGCGCTGGCCGGCAGCCGCGGCGTGCGCGAAATCCGCAACAAAGGGCTGATGATCGGCATCGAACTCGAGATGGAATGCAACCAGCTCGTCAAGGACGCACTGGCCGAAGGGCTGCTGATCAACGTCACCGCCGACAACGTGGTGCGCCTGCTGCCGCCGCTGACCATGCAGCACGCCGAAGCGCAGCAACTGGTCACGCAGCTGGGCGCCCTGATCGCCGGGTTCCTCGCCAAAAACAGCGTCGCTCCGGCCGCCGTCAAAACCGCCTGAGCGGTTTCGAACGCACACGGGATATTGCCGCGATGGAACTCCGCCACTATCTGCAATTCAGGGATTTTTCGCTCGACGAATACGAGTACCTGTTCGCGCGCGCGCTCTGGATCAAAGACAAGTTCAAGCGCTACGAACCCTATCAGCCGCTGGTCGACCGCACACTGGCGATGGTGTTCGAAAAGCATTCGACGCGCACCCGCGTTTCATTTGAGGCGGGCATGAACCAGCTCGGCGGCTCGGTCATCACACTGATGACGCGCGACACGCAGATGGGACGCGGCGAACCGCTCGAAGACGTGGCACGCGTGATATCACGCATGGTCGACGTGATCATGATCCGCACCTTCGAGCAGTCCATCATCGAGCGCTTTGCCTCGAATTCACGCGTGCCGGTGATCAACGGACTGACCAACGAATACCACCCCTGCCAGATCATGGCCGACATCTTCACCTACATCGAACACCGCAAATCAATCCGCGGCAAAACGGTGGCGTGGATCGGCGACTCAAACAACGTCTGCATCACCTGGCTGCAGGCCGCCTCGATATTCGGCTTCAACGTGCATGTCTCAACGCCGCCCGGCTACGAACTCCAGGCGGAGCAGATCAGCGGCATCGACACCACCCACTTCGAATCCTTTGCCGACCCGCATGATGCCGCACGCGGCGCAGACCTCGTCACCACCGACGTCTGGACCAGCATGGGATTCGAGGCCGAGAACGAAGAACGCAAGCGCGATTTCGAGAACTGGCAGGTCGACAGCGCAATGATGCGGCTGGCCAAACCCGACGCCCTGTTCATGCACTGCCTGCCCGCGCACCGCGGCGAGGAAGTCGCGGCCGAGGTGATCGACGGC
The DNA here is from genome assembly GCA_943329075.2 of Chitinophaga pinensis. Taxonomy (GTDB): domain Bacteria; phylum Pseudomonadota; class Gammaproteobacteria; order Burkholderiales; family SG8-41; genus PALSA-1004. Next base: position 45,280 of record CALQCM020000007.1, read on the forward strand.
CCGCAAAGCGTGGTGTGGGATGAGGCCGAAAACCGCCTGCATGTACAGAAGGCGCTGATTGAATTTCTTTTGCTTGGCCGCACCATCGTTTGAACGCGTGAGACGGACGCTGCTCGCTGCCGGTGTTTTACTGCTGTCAGCCTGTGCCGCGCTGCAATCCCCGTCCGACCCGCTGGCCGAACTCCTGCACCTGATCGATCAGCGCCTGGCCATCGGCGAAGCAGTCGCGCGCAACAAATGGAATTCCGGCGCGCCGATCGAAGATCCCGCACGCGAACGTGCAATCATCGACGCCATCGGCACGCAGGCCGCCGTCCACAATCTCGAGCCGGCGTTCGCCCAAGCATTTTTCCGCGCACAGATCGAGGCATCAAAAATCGTGCAGAGGGCGCGGTTCGCGCAATGGGCCGCTGCGGCGCAGCCGCCTTTCGACGATCCGCCCGACCTGCAGCGCGACATTCGCCCGCAACTCGACCGGCTGACTATGGCAATGCTGGCCGCACTCGCGCAGGCCATGCCGGCGCTCGGTACGCCCGGCGCCAATACGCGGCTGGCGGCGCACGCCTCGGATGCGGCACACGCCGCAGCCTTGGCACCACTCAAAAAAACAGCGTTACAGCACTAGCGGTTCTGCGCCTTGATCGTGGCAACGAGATCGAGCACGTTCTGCGCTGTCTTCGCCATCGCCACATCCACCAGTTTGCCGTCGACCGTGGTGCTGCCGATGCCGCGGCTCAAGGCTTCATTGAACGCCGCAATCACGCGGTGGGCGTAATCGACCTCCGCCGCAGTCGGCGAATAAATTTCGTTCGCCACCTCGATCTGCGCCGGATGTATCACGGTGCGGCCGCGGAAACCAAGTCGTTTCGACAATTGCGTGTCGCGTTTGAAGCCATCCGGATCGCGCACGTGCGAAAACACGCCATCGAGCGGGTACTGGATGTTATTGGCGCGCGCCGCGACGAAGGTCATCTGCCGCACAAACATCATTTCCGGCCCTTCACTCGACCACGTCGCGCCCAGTGACACGTTCATGTCGCCATCCTCGCCGCCGGCATACACGGCCGATTCGATGCGCTTCGCACCGCCGATGATTTCGCGCGCTGACAAGACGCCCGCCGCGCTCTCGATCATGACGATGATGGGTGTGCCACCGACCTCCAGTCCCTTGCGCGTTTCGATACTCGCGATCATGCGGTCAACCGCGGCGACGTCGCCGACGCTGTCCTGCTTGGGCACAACAAAACCGGCGAGTCCCGGCGTGCCGACAAATGTTTCGAAATCCTCGTGCAGGAAACCGCTGGGCACCGAATTGACACGCACCCAGCTTTTGTTGCCGGCGGTCTTCGCAATGGCTTCTTTCGTCATCGCGCGTGCATTCGCCTTCTCCGGCGGCGGCACCGTGTCTTCGAGATCGAAAATGAAACCGTCGGCCGGCAGCGAGCCGAGTTTGTCGAGCATCCGCTTCTGATTGGCCGGCACGAACAAAAGGCTACGCCACAAACGCATGGTGAATTCTCCGGTTAAGTCGATTGATGGATCTGATCTTCAGTAGGGAATAAACAAGGGGGCCCGCGCCCTGGTCGACTATGCCTTGGCCAGCATGACGGCGCCCGCGGCGGCCATCGCGGCGATGCGCGCGTCGTCGTAACCAAGTTCGCGCAGGATCTCCGCCGAATGCTCGGCCAGCAGCGGCGCCGGCCGGCGGATCGACGGACTGCCCTCGTCGAACAACACGGGGTTGCGCACGTTTCTGGTCTTGCCCATGGTCGGATGATCCACTTCTTCGATCACCTTGCGCGCCTGGATATGCGGGTTGTCGAACACTTCCTGCATGTTGTTGACGCGCGAACAGGGCACGCCCGCTTCCATCAGCAGCGCCTCGAGGGCCGCGGCGCCTTTTTTGCGCACCGCCGGCGTGACGATTTCAAGCAACGGCGCTTCGTTCTGCTTGCGCAACACATAGGTGGCGAATCGCGGATCGGCAATTGCCGCTTCGAGATCGACCGCTGCCATGAAGCGGCGGAACAGGTCGTCGTTCGGTGTGCCGATCGCCAGATAGTGACCGTCGCTGGTCTCGAACAATTGATAAGGCGTATTCAAACGGTGCTGGTGGCCGCAGCGCACCGGCACTTCGCCGGTGGCGAGATAAAACGCGGTTTCCCACGCCGCCGCCGAGATCGACGCCTCGACCAGCGACACGTCGGCGGTGCGCCCGCCCTTGCCCTGCAGCTTGCCGATCAGTCCGCATAACGTTGCATAAGTCGAAAACATGGCACCGAAAATATCAGCGGCCTGGATGCCGGTGCGCATCGGCATGTCGGTCGGCAGACCCGTCACCGACAAAGCACCCGAGAAGGCCTCGACGATCAGATTGACGCCGGCGCGGCGCCGGTAGGGGCCGGTCTGGCCGAAACCCGATGCCGAGGTGTAGACGATGTCCGGATTGACTGCGCGCACCTGTGCCGGCCCGAGGCCGATGCCTTCGAGCGCACCCGGCCGGTTGTTTTCGAGAAACACGTCGCTCTTCTTCACCAGTTCGAGCACGACGTCGCGCGCCGACTGCTGCTTGAGGTCGAGCACGAGACTGCGCTTGTTGCGGTTGAGCGCGGCGAAACTCGCGCTCTCGCCGTTGACCAGTGGCGGCATCGCGCGCGTCTGGTCGCCACGCGCCGGGCGTTCGATCTTGATGACATCGGCCCCCATGTCGCCGAGCAACATGCCGCAAAACGGGCCGGCAATAAAATTGCCGAGTTCAAGAACCCTGATTCCTTCGAGTGGCTGTGACATCAACTTCTCAATTCAATGATTGAAATTTTCCGCGCGGGCGGAGGTTTATTCGGGCTGCAAACCGATTTTGGCAGCAAGGCGGCGATTGAGCTGGATTTCATCGACGACAATTTTCGCAAATTCCGCCGGCGTCGAACCAACCGGCACGAAGCCCTGCTCGGCCATTGCCGTTTTGATTTCCGCGTCCTGCAGTGCCGTGGCCACCTCGTTGCGAATACGTTTTACATAGGCGTCCGGCGTGCGCGCCGGAAACCATAATGCGTACCACGGCACAAAGATGTAGCCCTTCACGCCCGACTCGTCGATGGTCGGCACATCGGGCAAGCCGCTCCAGCGTTGCGGCGCAGTGATGCCGAGCGCCTTGATGCGGCCCGACTTGATCTGCGGCAGCAGCGCGGTGGCCGGCCCGAAACAGGTGTCGACGCGGCCCGCGGCGAGATCAACGATGGCCTGACCGACACCCTTGTACGGGATGTGCATGAGTTGGGTGCCGGCCTTGTCGTTAAACAGTTCCGCGGCGAAATGCATGACGTTACCGACCCCGCCCGACCCGTAGGTGATCTTGCCCGGTTGCGCCTTGGCTGCAGCGATGAATTCCGGAATCGTCTTTGCCGTGATGCCGTTGTGCGAAACCAGCAGAAAACCGACGCTGTTCACGATCAGCGTGATCGGCGTGAAATCCTTGACCGGATCGTAGGGCAGCGCTTTGGTGATCACCGGCAGGCTGGCATGGCTCGATGAGGTATGCAGTATCGTATAACCATCGGGCGCGGCCTTCGCCACCAGATCGGTACCGAGCGCACCGCCGGCGCCGGGGCGGTTATCGATCACCAGCGTGGTGATGTGCTGCATCTTGCGGCCGAGTGAACGGCCGATGTAATCCATCGGCCCGCCCGCCGCATAGGGCACGACGACGCGGATCGGCTTGGTCGGATAATCGCTCTGCACGTCCGCCGCCTGCGCCACCGATACCGTCGGCGCAACCAGCAATGCCGTCATCAGTCCCAATTTGATTAAACGCATGATTCTCCTCGCCATGTCCGTCCGTGCGCTCGCATTGCGCCGTTTGCTTGCAACGACGCGACCGCCGGATGTTTGTTGGTGAATGCGGCAGACCCCGGGTCAGGGTGCCGCGGAACAGGTAGTTTGACCGATCTCACGCCGTTTTTCCATCGTCGGCCACCGGCACAAACGCCGGCGGCGCTGAAAACACGCTAGGATTCGCTTCTGCGCCCGACTACGTGGCGGCGCGTTTTTTAAAATGCAGGATCAAGTTCGCAATGGATGCACAAGTCACCGTCATATGCGCCGTCTGGTGCCGGCAGAAGGACAAGGAAGCCCTGCTGCGCGGACATATGGCCAACCTGCAGCAGCAGAGCGTGCCCTGCGCGGTGATCTACGTCTTTGACGAAGGCGATGCCTGCCCCGGCTGGCTCACCGGCACAAAAATCAGCGTCGCCTCGCCGCTGACCATTTATCAGGCATGGAACGTCGCCCTGTCGCTGGTGCAGACGCCCTTCGTGATGAATCTCAATCTGGACGACCGTCTGGCACCTAACGGTGTCGAAATGCTGCAAAACGCGCTCGAAGACGATGACGAGGCGGTACTCGCCGCCGGCGACTGGCGCATCTGTTTTAACGCCGAGGACACCGACGCGGTGCGCTTCGCCTACGGCATTGAAGAGGAACCCTGCCCGCCGGACTGGCCACCGGTCGCCGGCGTGCGTGCGCGCTTTGGCAGCGGTGACGGTCTGCGCGGCGCCTATGGGCCGGCCACGCTGTGGCGGATGTCGGCGCATGTCGGCATGCCGCGCTACCCCTACCGCTTCGCCGACGGCTCGTTGATCCGTGTGATTGGCGACGCCGTCTGGTGGAAGCTGCTGGAGAACTCCCGCCGCAAGCTGCTGCGCCTGCCGCTGATCATCGGCCACTACCGCAGCGATCCCGCGTCGCAGGCCGAATTCCGCACACCCGCCGACGGCGAATTCGAGAAATTCGCCAGCCTGGGCATCTCGGTTAAATAATCCGCCGCAGCGGGGGGCGCCACGGTGATTCCGCCGGCGAATATGCTGGCTCTAGGCGCGGCAGACGCTTAAAATCCTGCCTTTCTCTTTTTCCACGCTTCTCTCATATTTCCTCCGGAAACCCGCATGTCCGACATCAATAAAATAGTGCTCGCCTATTCGGGCGGACTAGACACCTCGGTCATTCTGAAATGGCTGCAGGACACCTACCAATGTGAAATCGTCACCTTCACCGCCGACATCGGTCAGGGCGAGGAAGTCTCGCCGGCACGCGCCAAGGCGAAGAAGATGGGCGTGAAGGAAATCTTCATCGACGACCTGCGCGAGGAATTCGTGCGCGACTTCGTCTTCCCGATGTTTCGCGCCAACGCGATTTACGAAGGCGAGTACCTGCTCGGCACCTCGATCGCGCGGCCGCTGATCGCCAAACGCCAGATCGAGATCGCGCGCAAGACCGGTGCCGACGCGGTGAGCCACGGCGCCACCGGCAAGGGCAACGACCAGGTACGTTTCGAGCTCGGCTACTACGCGCTCGAACCGGGCATCCGCGTCATCGCACCGTGGCGCGAATGGGACCTGACCTCGCGCGAAACGCTGCTCCAGTACGCCAAGAAACACGGCATCCCGGTCGAGATGAAAAAGAAAACCGGCTCGCCGTATTCGATGGACGCCAACCTGCTGCACATCTCGTACGAAGGCCGCATGCTGGAAGATCCGTCGCGCGAGCCGGAAGAATCAATGTGGCGCTGGACGGTGTCGCCGGAAAAAGCGCCGAATCGCGCCGAGTATCTCGATATCGAATACCGCAAAGGCGACATCGTCGGCCTCAACGGCAAAAAGCTCTCGCCGGCGAAAGTGCTGGAAAAGCTCAACCAGCTGGGCGGCAAACACGGCATCGGCCGCCTCGATCTGGTCGAGAACCGCTACGTCGGCATGAAATCGCGCGGCTGTTACGAAACACCGGGCGGCACCATCATGATGCGCGCGCACCGCGCCATCGAATCGATCACGCTCGACCGCGAAGTCGCACATCTGAAAGACGACCTGATGCCGCGCTACGCCTCGCTGATTTACAACGGCTACTGGTGGAGCCCCGAGCGCACCATGCTGCAAACCATGATTGACGCCTCGCAGACCAACGTCAACGGCACCGTGCGCGTCAAACTCTACAAGGGCAACGTCATCGTCGTCGGCCGCGACTCGGACCGTGATTCGCTGTTCGATCCGCGCATCGCCACCTTCGAGGACGATGCCGGCGCCTACAACCAGATGGACGCCGCCGGCTTCATCAAGCTCAACGCGCTGCGCATGCGCATCGCCGCAAACCTGAAAAAGAAACACTAGCCACAGGGATCACAGAGGACACAGAGAAAATCCGCAGCGCAACGTTCCCGCATCGAACTCTGTGCTCTCTGTGTCCTCTGTGGCGATGATTTTGATTGGAAATCAATATGACAAAGTTCGATAACGTCAGCGTCGTCAAAAAAGCCAACGTTTATTTCGACGGTAAATGCGTCAGCCACACCGTGATATTTGCGGATGGCACGCGCAAATCGGTCGGCGTCATCTTGCCGGGCAAACTCACCTTCAAGACCGGCGAACCGGAACTGATGGAGATCGTCGCCGGCAGCTGCCGCGTCACGCTGGCGGGCACGGAACCGCGTGTCTTCCGCGCCGGCGAGAGCTTCAAGGTCGCCGCCAACAGTGCGTTCGACATCGAGGCACTCGAAACCCTCGATTACGTCTGCCATTACGGTTAAGCCGGAACGCGCATGACCACCATCGTCGTCGTCCGCAAGAACGGCATTGCCGCCATCGCCGGCGACACGCTCACCAAATGGGGCACCGGCAAGGAATCGGCGAAATACATCGCCAACAACGACAAGATCGTGCGCGCAGGCGACACCTGGATCGGTGCGGCCGGCGGCGCGACCTTCAAAATCATCATGCGCGACTACTTCGCGCGGCCGAAGGTCAAACCGCGCTTCGACACCACGCTGAACATTTTCAAGACCTGGCAGACCCTGCACACGGTGTTAAAGGAAGAATACTTTCTGGTCACCGGCGGCGACAAGGACGACACCATTGAATCGAGCCGCTTCGACGTGCTGATGGCGAACCCCTGCGGCATATTCGGCGTCGGCGCCCACCGCACGGTACAGGAATACGTCAAGTTCTACGCCATCGGCAGCGGCACCGATCTCGCGCTCGGCGCGATGTACGCCAGCTATGACGATCCGAAACTGTCGGCCGCGCAGATCGCATTGCGCGCGGTTGAAGCCGCCGCCGAGTTTGACGACTCAACGGCACTGCCGGCCATCGTGCAAACGGTGCAATTAAAAAAGCGAAGCTCCAAATAGGTAATTCACCTGATTGGGACTTCCTCTGACATCCGGGGATACCTAAGGGGGCGAGCCTCCTTATGCAGATTCTCCAAAACGGTAACCAACGGGAGACTCACGCCATGCCATCGTTCGATATCGTTTCCGAAGTCAACAAGGTCGAGATCAAGAACGCGGTCGAGCAATGCAACAAGGAAGTCACCAACCGCTTCGACTTCAAAGGCTCTGACGCACGCGTCGAAATCCAGGAACAGGGTGAGGACATCGTCCTCATGGTTTTCGCCGACGACAATTTCAAACTCGCCCAGGTCAAGGACGTGCTCACCGGCAAACTTGCCAAACGCGCCGTCGATGCCCGCTCGCTCGACCCGGGCACCGTCGAAAAATCCGCCGGCGATACCGTCAAGCAGCCGCTCAAGGTGCGCAACGGCATCGAGCAGGAACTGGCCAAAAAAATCGTCAGAATAATCAAAGACAATAAACTGAAGGCGCAGGGCAGCATCCAGGGCGACACGGTGCGTGTGTCCGGCGCGAAGAAAGACATCCTGCAGGAAGTCATCACGCTGATGAAGCGTCAGGTGACGGAAGTGCCGCTGCAGTTCAAGAACTTCCGCGACTGAGGTTGCGCACCGGCTGGCGCGCGCCGTGCACACGCACTCTTGTAGCGCAGGCGACTCGCCTGCAAGAAGCACCGCATTTATTATTCGCCAGGACAGCCCGGCGACTCTGAGGGGAAGGCTCCAATCTCTGACGCGGTGCCTCCCTATCACTTTAGATTTTCAATCCAGCGCGCGTAAACACCGTCGGCAACGGTGTGCAATTCCCGCAGACGCTCTTCCAGATCGGCCATGATTTTCTCCGGCTGCTGTACGCCGGGACTATCCGAGGAGCGCGCGATTTCGCGCGCACCACCTTTGCACCAGCTGGCGATCATCTCCGGCGTCATTTCAATATGGCATTGCATGCCCAGGCTGTGCCCCAGCGCGAATGCCTGGTTGACACAATGCGCACTCGATAACAGGCCATGCGCCCCCGGCGGGACGGAAAAGGTCTCGCCATGCCAGTGAAAAGAGCGAAACGCAGGGGCGGCGTGGCCGAACCAGCGCTGCGCCCCGGCGCCAGCGGCGACCGTCACGTCGGCCCAGCCGATTTCCTTGACCGGATTACGCGATACGGTGCCGCCCAGCGCCTTCGCCATCAACTGCCCGCCGAGGCAATGACCCAGCACCGGCATGTCAGCAGCCACCGCATCGCGTATCAACGCCAGCGCCGGCGCAATCCACGGCAGATCGTCGTTCACACTCATCGGCCCGCCCATGAAAGCGAAGCCGCTGAACGCGTGCAGCGCGGACGGCACCACATCGCCGGCATCAATTCTTACCAGCTGCCACGGTATGCCGTGGCGTTCGAGGAACGTGGCAAAATAGCCGGGACCTTCAATCGGGAAATGCCGGAAAATCGCGACAGGGTTCATGCGGAATCAACCATGATCATGAAAAAGCGCCTGAGTAATCCGTTTCATCATACGTCAGCGTTATTTCTTTTGCTAACGTGCTGCGCGATCGCCAACGCCGCCGACCTCAACATCAACGGCATCGTCGGCAACAAGGCGCTGGTCGTCATCGACGGCGGCAAGCCGCGCTGGATCGCCACCGGCGAAACGACCGCCGAGGGCATCAAACTCGTCGGCGTCAGCGGACAATCTGCGGTGGTTGAGTTCGGCGGCAAGCGCCAGACGCTGACCCTTGGCCAGAACGAGCGCCTGAACGGCGGCGCGTCGACAGGTGCCGGCATGCAAAGCGTCACGCTGAGCGCGGGCCGCGGCGGTCACTTCGTCGCCGCAGGCTCGATCAACGGTGTCTCCGTGCAGTTTCTGGTCGACACCGGCGCCTCGTTCATCTCTTTCAGCAGCACCGAAGCGCAACGCCTGGGCGTCAACTACCTGAACGGGCAAAAATCGTTTTCGTCGACCGCCAACGGCGTCGTGCCGACCTACCGCGTCAAGCTCGACGAAGTCAAAGTCGGCGGCATTACCCTGAATAACGTTGACGGCATGGTGCACGCCGGCGACAGCCTGCCGGTGGTGCTGCTCGGCAACAGCTTCCTCAACCGCATGGAAATGAAGCGCGACGGCGAGAAGATGGTGCTAACGAAACGATTTTGATAACTACGACAACGAACTAACCGGTCCGCACCGCCTTTGCACGCGATCTCGATGAGGGCCTGCTAGAGCGTAAAGTTTTTTCGCTCAGAACCAACAGGCCAGCGAGGGCTTCATTCACTGCTTGGGAGGTCGGAAATGCCTTGGCAATTGCCGGCTCCAAGAAGACGACAGCAGTGCCTGCCGCAACTTCTGAATAAAATTTTCCTCGCTCCAGTTTTACGAAAGCCGACCGCTTGTAGTCAGCGCGCATCTCGCTTTTATCCTTCTTCATATAATTTCCTTTCGCCGCGTGTCATGCGGCGGGCAGTAATGATTCGAATTGCACCCGGTCGGTACGTATGCGAAACGGCAAGCAAGCGGCCCAAGCGCGAAATTCCGAAAGTAATATACCGCGATTCCCCGACCGAGTGATCCGGATCGGGACCTGATAATGCCAGACGGTCAAGAAATACAGAGCCTGCTTCATCGAAGGAAACACCGTGTTTGCGAAAATTGATTTCGGCTTTGCGCAGATCCCATTCGAATTTCATGGCCAAATCCAGGTCATTGGGCTACGAATAACGTCGGTTGTTCCCGCTAAAGCACTACGCACGCCGCTACTTCTTGCCGGAAACTGAATCGCCGCCTTCACCGGCCAGCGACAACAGATGCCCGAATTTTCTGCGCTTGGTGTCCAGATAGTGGCGGTTGGCGTCGCGCGGTGCGATATCAATCGCCACCCGCTCGCTGACCGTCAGACCGTAATCTTCCAGCGCCTTGACCTTGTCCGGATTGTTCGTCATCAGACGCACGCGGCGCGCGCCGAGGTCGAACAGGATGTGCGCACCGGTTTTGAAATCGCGCATGTCGGCGGCAAAACCCAATGCGTGATTGGCCTCGACCGTGTCCTTGCCCTGGTCCTGCAGCGCGTAGGCGCGGATCTTGTTCAGCAAGCCAATGCCGCGCCCCTCGTCGAACATGTAAATGATCACGCCGCGGCCCTCGGCCTCGATTTTCTCCATCGCCGCTTCGAGCTGTTCGCCGCAATCGCAGCGCTCCGAACCGAACACGTCGCCGGTCAGGCATTGCGAATGCAGGCGGGTCAGCACCGGCTCATTGTCGTTACCATCGGCGCCGATCTCGCCCTTCACCATGGCGACCACCGGTGTCGTTTCCAGATCGTCGCTGTAGACCATGAAGCGCCAGCTGCCGCTGTCGCGCGTCGGCAGCACGGTTTCAGATTTGCGGCGGATCTGGCGCTCGTGTTTGCGATAGGCGACGAGATCTGCGATATGCAAGAGCGGGATCTTGTGTTTCGCCGCGAACCCTTCCAGATCGGCCGTGCGCGCCATCGCGCCGTCAGCGGTCATGATTTCGCAGATCACGCCGGCGGGTTTCAGGCCGGCCATGCGCGCGAGATCGACCGCGGCTTCGGTATGGCCGCGCCGCGCCAGCACGCCGCCGTCCACCGCGCGCAGCGTCTGCAGGCGGCCTGGGCGGATCAGGTCGCCGGGACGCGTGCCGTCGGCAATCGCCACTGCGATGGTGCGCGCGCGGTCCTGCGCCGACATGCCCGAGCCCACGCCCTCGCGGGCGTCGATCGGCGTGGCGAATGCGGTGCCGAATTTGGTCTGGTTGCCCTGCTCGTCGGCGATCAGTGCAAGGCCGAGCTCGCGCATGCGGCCTTCGGTCAGCGCCAGCGACACGAGACCACGCGCATGCGCCGCCATGAAGTTGATCGCCTCCGGCGTCGCACGCTCGGCGGCGACGAACAGATCCCCCTCGTTTTCGCGGTCTTCGTCGTCGACGAGAATCAGCATGCCGCCGCGCCGCACCTCCGGCAACAGTTGTTCGATCACGGATTCGCTGGTGGGATTTTTTGCAGTCATCACAGGTGTTCGCTCAAATCAGTCGCTGCGGCGCGTGATCAGACGGACAAATTCGGCGCGCGTTTTTTCCTGCTCGAAGCCGCCGGTGAAGGCCGAGGTGGTAGCGATCGAATGCTGCTTCTGGATGCCGCGCATCACCATGCACATATGCTGCGCCTCGATCACCACCGCCACGCCCAGCGGCTGCAGCGTGTCCTGAATGCAATTGAGAATTTCGGTGGTCAGACGTTCCTGCACCTGCAGGCGGCGCGCAAAGGCATCGACCACGCGCGGGATCTTCGAGAGGCCGACGATCTGCCCGTTGGGAATATAGGCGACGTGCGCCTTGCCGAAAAACGGCAGCACATGGTGTTCGCACATCGAGTAGACCTCGATGTCCTTGACGATCACCATGTTCCGGTATTCTTCCTTGAACATCGCCGAGCGCAGGATGGCGGCCGGGTCGAGATCGTAACCATGGGTCAGATAGTGCATCGCCTTGGCGTAGCGTTCCGGCGTCTTGGCGAGGCCTTCGCGCGCGGGATCTTCGCCCAGCTCGGTGAGTATGCCGTGAAAATGGCAGGCAATATTCTTGACGGTGCGCTGGTTGTACTGGTCGATCTTCAGATAGCCGTCGACATCGCCGTCGTGCGACGGGACATCTGTTGCGCGTCGTCTCATCTCATCACCGTGAATAGGAAAAACAGGGCGGCCAGTATATACCGGCCTACGCCGCCAGTTTGGCCCTGATTGCAGCAAGGATACCGGCGCGGTCGAGCCCGCAATTCGCCATTTGCAGCGCCGGATCACCGTGATCGACAAAACGGTCCGGCAAACCGAGTAACAACACCGACGCCTTGATGCCGTGCTTCTGCAACGATTCAAGCACCGCGCTGCCGGCGCCGCCTTCGACGACGTTTTCCTCGACGGTCACCAATAGATCATGGCTGCCGGCGAGCTGCGCAACGAGATCGTCATCGAGCGGTTTGACGAAGCGCATGTTGGCAACGGTGGCATCGAGTTCTTCGCCGACTTCAAGCGAAACGCCCACCATGCTGCCGAAGGCGAGGATGGCCACCTTCTTCGACAACAACGCGATCTTCTTGCCCTGGCGGCGGATTTCCCCCTTGCCGACCGGCAGCGTCGTCATGTCCTTTTTCAGCGCAACACCCGGGCCGCTGCCGCGCGGATAACGCACCGCAACAGGCGTATTCATCTGAAACGCCGTGAACAGCATCTGGCGGCATTCGTTTTCGTCCGACGGCGCCATCACCGTCATGTTGGGCAGGCAGCGCAGATAAGTAAGATCGAAGCTGCCGTGGTGCGTGGCGCCGTCGGCACCAACCAGGCCGCCGCGGTCGATCGCCAGCACCAGCGGCAGGTTCTGCAGCATCACGTCGTGAATCAGCTGGTCGTACGCGCGCTGCAGAAACGTCGAATAAATCGCCACCACCGGCTTGCTGCCCTCGCAGGCGAGCCCCGCGGCAAACGTCAGTGCGTGCTGCTCGGCGATGCCGACGTCGAAGTAACGATCCGGATAAAGTTCGGAAAAACGCACCAGCCCGGAACCTTCGCGCATCGCCGGCGTGATGCCGACGAGCCGCTTGTCCAATGCGGCCATGTCGCACAGCCAGTCGCCGAACACCTGCGTGTAGGTTGGTTTGCCGCCCGACTTGCCGCCGACAATGCCGTCGTCGGGCTTGAACTTCGACACGCCGTGATAGAGCACCGGATCGGCCTCGGCCATTTTGTAGCCCTGGCCCTTGCGCGTCACCACGTGCAGAAACTGCGGGCCCTTCAGTTCGCTGATGTTCTTCAACGTCGGCACCAGTGCGTCGAGATCGTGGCCGTCGATCGGGCCGATGTAATTGAAACCGAATTCCTCGAACATGGTACTCGGCGTGACCATGCCTTTGACGTGTTCTTCAGCACGCTTGGCAATATCTCCCAGCACGCGCGTGCTAGCACGCTTGGCCGCCGCATAAAACCGGCCCGACATCAGTTTGGCGAGATATTTGTTCAGCGCGCCCACCGGCTGCGAAATCGACATCTCGTTGTCATTGAGGATCACCAGGATGTCGGCGTCGTTGTCGCCGGCGTTGTTCAATGCCTCGAACGACATGCCGGCAGTCATCGCACCGTCGCCGATGATCGCCACCACGCGGCGTTTAACGCCGGCGAGCCTGGAGGCCACCGCCATGCCGAAGGCAGCGCTGATCGAGGTCGAGGAATGCGCAGTGCCGAAGGTGTCGTAAATGCTTTCTTCACGCCGTGGAAATCCCGAAATGCCCTCCCACATGCGCAGACGGCTCATGCCTTCGCGCCGCCCGGTGAGTATTTTGTGGCCGTAGGTCTGGTGTCCGACGTCCCACACCAGTCGGTCGTGCGGCGTGTCGAAGACGTAATGCAGCGCAATCGTCAATTCGACCGTGCCGAGATTGGACGACAGATGGCCGCCGCTCTTGCTGACCGAGTCGATCAGAAAATTGCGCAGTTCCGCCGCCAGTTGCGGCAAATCGCGGCGGTCCAGTTTGCGCAGTTCAGCCGGGTCGTTGATGGTGTTCAGCAAATCGTACATCAGAACTTTCGCAACACGATGAAATCGGCAAGCTCGCGCAACCGCAATGCGCGCGCGCCGAACACTTCCAGCGAGGCCAGCGCATCGGCACGCAGTTCGCCGGCCAGCTTTTTGGACTCGGCAACCCCGAGCAGGCTGACGTAGGTGGGCTTGTTGTGCTGCGCGTCCTTGCCGGCGGTCTTGCCGAGTGTGGCAGTCGAGGCTTCGATGTCGAGCACATCGTCGACCACCTGGAACGCCAGACCGATGCATTTCGCGAAGTGATCCAGCCGCTCGAGTTCTTTTTTCTCCAGCGCCCTGCCGCAATGCGCGCCGAGCAGCGTCGCCGCGCGGATGATCGCGCCGGTCTTGTGGATGTGCATGAATTCGAGTTCGGGCAGCGTCAGCGTCTTGCCGGTGGCCGCAAGGTCGATTGCCTGCCCGCCCGCCATGCCGCGCGAGCCCGCTGCCGATGCCAGCAGCTTGACCATTTCGAGTTGCGCGACGGGTTCGTCGGCGAGGCGGTATTCGGCGAGCAGCTGAAAGGCCAGACTCTGCAAGGCGTCGCCAACCAGCAACGCCGTGGCCTCGTCGTATTCAACATGGCAGGTCGGTTTGCCACGGCGCAGCACATCGTCGTCCATGCACGGCAGATCGTCGTGCACCAAAGAATAGGCGTGGATCAATTCCACCGCGGCGCCGGCGATTGCCACACGTCCCGCGTCGGCGGCGTTGATTTCGCCGGCAGCAAAGGCGAGCAGCGGACGCACGCGCTTGCCGCCGCCCAGCACCGCGTAGCGCATCGCCGCATGCAAACGCTGCGGCGCAATTTCGGCCGCCGGCAGCAGTGACAACAACTGCGCCTCGATGCGGGCCTGTTGATCCGCGGCCCAGCGCTGAAAATCAGGCGGGTTCGTCGTCATCGTCGGCGGCAAAGTTTTTCAGCACGCCGGCTTCAAGAACCTTGACCTGCTGTTGTGCATCCGCGAGCTGCACCTGACAGAACTTCAATAGTTCGGCCCCGCGCTTGTAAGCGGTCAGCGATTGCTCAAGCGTCAATTGCCCGTCCTCCATGCGCGTGACGATGCCCTCGAGTTCGTTCAAGGCGCTCTCGTAGGTCGGACTCTTGTCGGATTTTTCAGTCTTGGGCATCAGCAGGGAGTCGCCGGGAAAAACGGCCGCGGATAAACCGCGAACATAGCGCAATCAGAGCCTTGCGGTCAACGAAACACTCGCGAGATTCTTGGTGCATGGGCGCGGACCCACGCCGGCAAAATCCGGCGAAAAGCCGTCTGCATTTTCGCGCAGTCGCCACCGGCCACGGCCCGCGCGGCCTACGGCGCGTCGCAAGGGTTCATGCAGAAACACCGCGGTCGTGGCGATGGCAAAACACCATTGAATTTCGTGGCGCGCCGCGGCCGCCTACACGCAGACGGTATCGATCGTCGTTGATGTTCATGCGGGCCGGCAGCGCAATGCGGCCCGTGCATCGCGCCGATGCCCCTGCCCTGCGCTGCGGTAGCCAGGCCGAAATCCGGTTGCCGCGACAGCCGGGCGCGCACCAGGCAGTTCAAATGTAGCCACGCTTTAAGTATTTATACTAAATAAACAGGAAGATACGTCTATATTCTGAAATTGCTGTTGCCCTCATCATGAAATGCGGGGAAAATAGCGCCTCGTCTAAGGGCTTGTAAACAAATGGTTTTAGAGCATCGACTGCGTTCGATGTCGTTCCGCCCCGTCACTTCCTGACTAGAGAATACGCCGTATGTCCGACCTGGCGACCTTACTCGCGCTGACCAAGACTTCTCCGCAGCTCCCGATCCCCTGGTATTTCGATCCGCAGATTTACGCGCTTGAACAAAAGCTGTTGTTCGAATGCGGCCCCGGTTACGTCGGCCACGAACTGATGACACCCCACCGCGGCGATTATCAGGTGCTGGCGCGGTTCGACAACGGCAAGGCACTGGTGCGCGGCGAGCAGGGCGTGCAATTGATCAGCAACGTCTGCCGCCACCGCCAGGCGATCATCCTGAAAGACCGCGGCACCGCCAAATCGATCGTCTGTCCGCTGCACCGCTGGACCTACGGACTCGACGGCAAACTGCTCGGCGCGCCGCATTTCCCCGGCAATCCCTGCCTTGATCTGGGCTCCACACCGGTGCAGAACTGGAACGGCCTGTTGTTCAACGGCAAACGTGATGTCGTGCGCGATCTGACCAATCTGGGCGTCAAACAGGACCTCGATTTTTCCGGTTTCATGCTCGACCGCGTGCAGATCGACGAATACGCCTGCAACTGGAAAACCTTCATCGAGGTCTACCTTGAGGATTACCACGTCGAGCCGTTCCATCCGGGGCTCGGCAATTTCGTCGCCATCAACGATCTGAAATGGGAATTCGGCGACTGGTACAGCGTGCAGACCTGCGGTGTCAAACCCGGGCTCGCGCAGGGTGGCACGCCGGTCTATCAGCGCTGGCAGGATGTGCTGATGCGCTTCAACGAAGGCCGCAATCCGCCGCACGGCGCGATCTGGCTCACCTACTACCCGAACATCATGGTCGAGTGGTACCCGCATGTGCTGGTGATCAGCACCATCGTGCCGCGCGGGCCCGAGGCCTGCAGCAACGTCATCGAGTTTTATTACCCCGAAGAGATCGCGCTGTTTGAACGCGAATTCGTCGAAGCCGAACAAGCGGCCTACAAGGAAACCGCGATCGAGGACGACGAAATCTGCATGCGCATGACCGACGGCCGCCGCGCGCTCTACCAACAGGGCGTCAGCGAAGTCGGACCGTATCAGTCACCGATGGAAGACGGCATGCTGCACTTCCACGAATTTCTGCGGCGCGAACTGCAGAGGCAGGATTGAGAATTCAGGATCGCGGATTGAGTAGGCCTGCGGTTTTATTGACGTTATGCGTTAGTGCAGCTCACAAACCCTCAACCCTGATTACTCAATCCTCGATCCTCCATCCTCGATCCTCCATCCTCAATCCTGATGTTCACCACCCTGATCAGCGCCACCGACCTCGCCGCACAGCTCGACCATCCAGACTGGATTGTTTTCGACTGCCGCCACGATCTGGTCGATACTGCCGCCGGTGCGCGCGCGTATGCACAATCGCATATCCGCGGTGCACACCACGTCAGTCTGGACGCCGACCTTTCCGGCGCAAAAAACGGCCACAACGGCCGCCATCCGCTGCCCGACGCCGCAAGCTTTTGCTCGCGCA
Source organism: Chitinophaga pinensis (assembly GCA_943329075.2). Lineage (GTDB taxonomy): Bacteria > Pseudomonadota > Gammaproteobacteria > Burkholderiales > SG8-41 > PALSA-1004. Next base: position 62,240 of record CALQCM020000007.1, read on the forward strand.
TGGCAGCACTCGGCCTGCGCAACAACATGCAGGTTGTCTCCTACGATGCAACGGGCGGCGCATTTGCCGCACGCCTGTGGTGGATGCTGCGCTGGGTCGGACACACGCGTGTTGCCGTGCTCGACGGCGGCTGGAACGGCTGGCAAAAAGCCGGCCTCGCGGTTACCGCGGCAACGCCCCCAAGCAGGCACGGCCATTTCAGCGGAATACCGCACGCGATCACCGTCGATACCGATTTCATTGCCGCTGAAATCGGCAACCCGCGAACGCGCGTCATCGACGCGCGCAGTCCCGATCGTTTTCGCGGCGAGAACGAAACGCTTGATCCGGTCGGCGGCCACATTCCCGGCGCGAAAAACCGTTTTTTCCAGAATAATCTTGGCGCCGGCGGTTACTTCAAACCAGCGCCGGCATTGAAAGAAGAATTTGCCGCACTGCTGGGCGATGTGCAGCCGGCACAGGTCGTGCATCAATGCGGCTCCGGCGTTACCGCCTGCCACAATCAACTCGCGATGGAAATCGCGGGCCTCTCCGGCTCGCGCCTCTATCCGGGTTCGTGGAGCGAATGGTGCAGCGATTCGCGGCGCCCCGCCGCAACCGGTGACCACTGAAACACACCGGCACGCTCACCGCATACCAACCGATGCAATCGTGATCGAATCAGCGCGCCGCCGGACCCTGCTCAAGGCCGCGCTCGCCGCGTTGGCCGCCGCGCCGGCGCTGTCGCGCGCACAATCGACCGACGCCGTCATCATGCACGTGCGCGATGCGTCGATCACGCGGCTGCCGGCAAACGCCGAGGCGCAAAAAAGTATCGACAGCGCCGCGCCGCGCGCCGCGCAACCGGGCCACTGGAACGCGCGTGCGCCGCTGCCGTTTGCACGCAGCGAAATGGCCTCCGCCGCGGCGTGGAACGGCCGCATGCACGTGGTCGGCGGTTACGGCAATCTGCGCGTCGACCGCGCCTACCACCACGTTTACGACGCCGCAAAGAATGCCTGGAGCGAAGCAGCACCGCTGCCGCGGGGCGCCAGCCATGTCGGCGTGGCCGCGGCGAATGGCATGCTCTACGCGATCGGTGGTTTTATCGAGCAGAACAAACTGCCCCATGAAGACGCGTTTGCATTCGACATCGCCAAAGGCGAATGGCGCATGATTGCCCCGCTGCCGCGCGCGCGCGCGGCCGCCTGTGTGGTCGCACTGAATGGAAAAATCCACGTCATCGCGGGCGCCAGCGGCCGCGACATCAAGAAGAGCATCGATTGGCACGAGGTCTATGACCCGGCCGCCGACAGATGGGAAACCCGCGCGCCGCTGCCCGACCCGCGGGACCACGCCGGCGCCGCAGTGTTAAACGGGAGCATTCATCTCATTGGCGGCGGCTTCGACGGATCGAACCGCAACACCGGTCTGCATCACGCCTACGATCCGAAAACCGACGCCTGGGAATTGCGCGCCCCGCTGCCGACCGCGCGCAACGGCCACGCCACCGCCGTGCTGCGCGAGAAAATGTTTGTCATCGGCGGCGAATCATCAGGGAAGGTGCACGGCCAGATCGAAGGCTACGATGCCAAAGCCGACCGCTGGGAGAGTTACGCGCCGCTGCCAACGCCGCGCCACGGCGCCGGCGCGGTGACGATCGGCAATGCGGTTTATTTCGCCGGCGGCGCGCCGGTGGCGGGCACCAGCTTCCTGACTTCGGTCAACGAAGCGTTTACGCTATAGACTTCGTGGCGCAGGCGCCTCGCCTGCGTCAAACAGCGTGCGCCCACCGCCGGCCGCACCAATCCGTTACCCGCACCTCACATGCAAAGCCGGTGCTTCGCGCAGGCGCCTCGCCTGCGCCACAACAGCAGCACCCGAAACTACTTGCGGTATTTCTCCAGCGCCGCGCCGGAAAAATATTTTTCCTCGAGCTCGCGCTGTTTGGCGAGACCCTCGCCGTCTTCGCCGATTTCCGGCAGTGGATAGGGATGGTCTGCGCGCGAAGCAACAAAATCGTCCCACGCGCCAACGCCCTTCTGCTGGAAGGCCTGCATGAAGTCCCACAGCGCCGCCCACGTCACGTGGTGGGTAAACCCCGGATACCAGGCGATGTTGATGCCGAGCGCGAGGTGCTCTTCAAAGCCAAGATAGCGCGGCAGCTTGCCTTTCATGAAAGACAACGGGCCGTCGACTGCGGCGCGTGCCATTTTGATTTCATCCGTCGAGTGCGGCGATTCGAGCTGCACCCAATCGACACCGGCTTCTTCGCGGTAGGCCTTCAGGCGCTTGATGCAATCATCAAGGCTGCTGTTCGACGCGTCGCGCGCGTAACACTGCGCCATCACCACAAAATCCGGATCGAGTTCGTTTTTCATGTCGACCGCGGCGCGGTAGCGCGCGATGGCCTGCTCGAGCGGCACCACCTCCATGCCGGCGCTCTGCGTGCGGCGCTTGCCCTCGATCGGCTGGTCGTCGATGCGCACACCGGCGATGCCGGCACGGATGCATTCGCGCACCATGCGGCGCACCGCCATCACGCCGCCGTGGCCGGTGTCGCCGTCCATGATGATGGGGTAACTGACGCTTTGCGCAATCCAGCCGGCGATCTGCACGCATTCCATCATCGACAGCGCGCCGACATCGGCGAGTCCTGTGTAAGCACCAACCACACCACCGGTGCCGACAAAAGCGGCTTCGCAGCCGGCCTTCTCCATAATGCGGGCATGCGCGGCGGTCGGCGGATGCAGAATGGCAAGCACCTTATCCTTGCGGTTCATGAGCGTGCGCAACAGGGCGCCTTTTGACGCAGTGTTCATGGCTGTTTTTCCTTGGCTGGCGGTCACCATGCCTCGACATTGACCGTGCATGCATTGTAACGTATTCTTATGTATACATGTGCATCCCGCTGTGTTTGTCCGGCGTTCCCAACCCCAACGGAGTCCTTTGCAATGAGCAGTGAACAGTATGATGTGATCGTCATCGGGGGCGGCAATGCCGCCTTGTGCGCCGCATTGTCGGCGCGCGAACAGGGTGCCAGTGTGGTCGTGCTCGAACGCGCGCCGGAAGACAAACGCGGCGGCAACAGCGCCTACACCGGCGGCGGCTTCCGCATGGTGCATCACGGCGCGGCCGACATCAAAAAAGTCGTGCCGGACCTTACCGACGACGAAATCGCGCGCTCGGATTTCGGCCAGTACACCGCCGGGGACTACCTCGACGATCTTGGCCGCATCACCCAGTACTACATCGACCCGGACCTCGCGGAAGCCATCGTCAACAACAGCTTCGACACCGTGCAGTGGATGTGCGGTCGCGGCGCGCGCTTCATGCCCAACTACGGGCGCCAGGCCTATAACGTCAACGGCCGTTTCCAATTTTTCGGCGGCATCGTCATCTATGCCAATGGCGGCGGACGTGGCCTGATGGAACTGCTCTACAAGTCGCTCGACAAACACGGCATCCCGGTCCATTACGGCGCGCAGGCGACGGAAATCTTACGCGGCGCGCAGGGCGTCGAAGGCGTCCGCGTGAATTGCAACGGCATCGAATCGGTGATTCGCACGCGCGCCGTCGTGCTCGCCTGCGGCGGCTTCGAGGCGAACCGCGAAATGCGCACGCGTTACCTCGGCCCCGGCTTCGACATCGCGAAAGTACGCGGCACGCGCTACAACACCGGCGACGGTATCCGCATGGCGCTCGATATCGGCGCGCAGTCTTACGGCCAGTGGTCAGGCTGCCACTCGGTGGCATGGGAGCGCTACGCTGCCGACTTTGGCGACGTCGAACAGCCGCACGCCGGCTACCGTCACAGCTACCCGTTCGGCATCATGGTCAACGCCGACGGCAAACGCTTCGTCGATGAGGGCGCCGATTTCCGCAACTACACCTACGCCAAGTACGGCCGCGTGGTGCTGGAGCAACCCGGCAGTTTCGCCTGGCAGATATTCGACCAGCAGGTCAAACATCTGATGCGCGACGAATACAAGTTGCGCGGCGCCACCAAGGTGGCCGCCGACACGATGGAACAACTGGTCGAAAAAATGCAGGACGTGCACCCGCAGAACTTCCTCGACACCGTAGCCCAGTACAACGCTGCGGTAAAAAAAGACGTGCAGTTCGATCCCAACATCCGCGACGGCCGCGGCACCGGCGGCCTTGCCATCAACAAGACCAACTGGGCCAACACGCTGGAGAAACCGCCGTTCGAGGCCTATTCGGTCGGCTGCGGCATCACGTTTACCTTCGGTGGCGTCAAGATCAATCCCGATGCCCATGTGCTCGACATCGAAGACACCCCGATCCCCGGCCTCTATGCAGCGGGCGAACTGGTCGGCGGTTTGTACTATTTCAACTATCCGGGCAGCACCGGGCTGATGGCCGGCGCAGTGTTCGGCCGCATTGCCGGGCGCGAAGCGGCGCAGTACGTGCGTGCCGGTGCTTCAGCGACTGCAACTTAAGCAACGGCATACGGGCCAGACAAGCGCGTTTTAACCGGACTGGGAGCAAAACATGGGATCGATCACGCCGCTGCGCCGGAAAACCGCGTCCCGCCCGTCGAGCACCGCCTCCGGCGTCGACCGCCAGTACGCGTCGCGCAGCGCACTCGTCTACGAAGAACTGCGCGAAGCGATCGAACAGGGCAAGCTGAAACCCGGCGAACGTGTGATGGAGGTCGAGATCGCAGCGTGGCTGAAGGTCAGCCGCACGCCGGTGCGCGACGCGTTGCGCCGGCTCGAGACCGAAGGCGTGCTGGCACTGGAGCCGCGCAACGGGCTGGTCATCGCCTCGCTCGACCGTCAGGCCATGGTTGAACTTTACGCCATGCGCGAAGTGCTCGAAGGCACCGCAGCGCGCCTCTGCGCGCAGCATGCCTCCGACTTCGAACGCATGGAACTCGCCGAGCTGGTCAAACGCGAAGAAAAGCTGCGCGGCGATTTTGAAGCGCTGGTGCGGCACAACCGCCTCATCCATGACGCGGTGCACCGCGGCGCGCACAACCGCTATCTCGAAAAAAGCCTCGCTGCGGTCAACGATTCAATGTGGCTGCTCGGCAAAAGCCAGATGCTGCTGCCGCATCGCGCAAAAACCGCCGAAAGCGAACATCGCGAACTCGCCGCCGCCATCCTCAAACGCGACGCCGAAACTGCCGAAGAAGCGGCGCGACGTCATGTGCGTTCGGCCCAGCAGGAACGCCTGAAGCAGCTTTTCCCCGGCCACCGCGGCTGACACAGGACAACCGGAACACCATGGCTCAAACCATTGCCGAAAAACTGTTCTCGCGCAACAACCTCGCCGGCAAGGCGGTGCAATGCGGCGACTTCCTCGAAGCGCGCATCGACGGCGCAATGATGCATTACCACGCCAACGAGCCGCTGATCGATCTGGCGGCGCAGGCCGGTTTCAAGGACGGACTGCCGCGGGTGTGGGATCGCGACCGCATCTATGTGCTGCTCGATCATCACCAGCCGACGCTGTCGCAGAAGCAGGCCGACGAAAATGCGCTGATCCGGCGCGAAGTCGCGCGCCTGGGCATTAAATGCTTTCACGATTCCGAACCCGGCATCGCGCACCAGATGATGGCTGACTACGGCCTGATGCGGCCGGGCGAGATCGTGGTCGGCAACGACTCGCATACGATCAGCTACGGCGCGCTCAACTGCGGCGGTTTGGGCATCACACGTGCCGACATGCTCTACGTCCTCTTGTTCGGCGAATTATGGTTTCAGGTGCCGCCAACCTTGAAACTGGTGCTGAACGGCAGGCAGCCGAATTACCCGATCGCCAAGGACATCATCCTGCACCTCGCCGGACAGTACGGCGACGACTTCGCCGGCAGCATGTCGATCGAATACAGCGGCACACTGGTGCCGCAGCTGTCGATCGACAGCCGCATGTGCCTGTCCGCGCACGGTGTTGAAGTCGGCGCCAAACTGGCGATGTTTCCGTGCGACGAAAAAACCCGAGAATTTCTGAGGACGCGCACCGACCTGCCGTTCGAGCCGATCGCCGCCGACGCCGGCGCGCACTACGAAAAGGAAATCGTGCTCGATGTCGATACGATGCCGTTCGCCGTGGCGAAACCCCACCAGTTCGGCAACGTCGGACCGGTTGCGGAGGTCGCCGGCGTCGCCATTCAACAGGCCATCATCGGTTCCTGCGCGAACGGCCGTTACGAGGACATCGAGATTGCGGCGCGCATGCTGAAAGGACGCAAGGTGGCCAAAGGCATGCGCTTCCTGATTTCGCCGGCGTCGCAACAGGTCTATCTGCAATGCGTCAAGGCGGGACTGATCGCCGACCTGATCGAGGCCGGCGCCCAGATCGTAACGCCCGGCTGCGGCGTCTGCCAGCCTAAGGTCGGCTATCTGTCGGACGGCGAAGCCTGCATCACGGCGACGACGCGCAATTTCAAGGGCCGCAAAGGCAGCATGAAAGCCGACATTTATCTGGCCGGGCCGCTGACCGTCGCAGCCGCCGCGGTCGCCGGCAAAATCGTCGATCCACGCGAGGTATTTGATGGAATTTGATCTGCACAGCACCATGCGCGGACGCGTCTGGAAATTCGGCGATTCGATCGAGACCGACGCGATCAACCCGTATTACCGCTACCCGACCATGGACGAACTCAAGCTGCACACCATGGAAGCGTACCGCCCGGAGTTTCCGCGGGAAGTCAAAGCCGGCGATATCCTGGTCGCCGGCCGCAATTTCGGCTGTGGCTCAAGCCGGCCGGGGCTGGTGCTACGCGAAGTCGGCATCGCGGTCATTCTTGCGGAATCGGTAGCAAGGCTATTTCTGCGTAACAGCATCGCACGCGCAATCCCGATTTTCGTCGCGCCCGGCGTCAGCGGCATCGTCGAGGACGGCGAAACCCTGGAAGTCGATTATCAGGCCGGAATAGTGCGTGCGCCCGCCTCCGGCGCCAGCGTGGCCTTGCGCAAGTTCCCGTCCGTCATTGAGCAGATTTTCGCCGCCGGTGGCTTGCCTGAATCGGCCTACGCACGCTACATGCGTGAGTGTGCCGGGCAGACAAAATGAAGGCCGCCGTCGCGGAAACCGACATGCCGCAAATTGTTTGCCGCCGGTCGGCGCGATTCGCGGCTGCCCCGTTTCCATGAACATCATTCAACGCAATACTTTGACCTGCACATGAACAAAACAGACAACAACGCGACCCGTCTGCTCGCGCAACACGCGGCCACACTTGCATACGACAGACTGCCGGCAGCGCTGGTGACGATGCTCAAGCAATGCGTGCTCGACACGCTGGGCGTGGCGATCGGCGCCAGCGGACTCGCGGCCGAGGCAAGGATACTCGCCGACTATGTCGGCGAACTCGGCGGCCGCGCGGACAGTACGCTGCTCGGTTTCGGCACGCAGGCGCCGGCCTCGTGGGCCGCGCTCGTCAATGGCAGCCTCGGCCATATGCTCGACTATGACGATGTCGGTGCCGGCGGCCACGTCAGCATCGTCACCATTCCGGTCGCCTTTGCACTCGCCGAAAAACTCGCTGGCGCGGGCCGCCCCGTCAACGGCCGCACCTTGCTCGCCGCCGTCGCCGCCGGCACCGACATTCACACGCGGCTCAATCAAGCGATACAAATTCCCGACTGGACCATCGCCGAGGGCTGGTTTCCGACCCAGATGTTCGGCTTCATTTCGGGCGCGGCCACCGCGGCGCGCGTACTTGGCCTTGACCCCGAACAATGTGAAAACGCGCTCGGCATCGGCTTTAACCAGATGAGCGGCAGCCGCCAGATGGCGGTCGGTGCGGCGACCCACATGCGCTCGATGCAGGCCGGCTTCTCCGGACAGGGCGCGGTGCTTGCCGCCGAACTCGCGGCTCGCGGCATCGTCGGTTCGAAAGATGTGATCGAAGGCCGCTACGGCGTGTTTCGCACTTATGTGCGCGATGCCGCCCCTGACTGGAATGCCTTGCTCGACGGGCTCGGCAGCGAATTTCCACTCATCGCCAAACACGGCTTCAAAGTGTGGCCAGCCTGCGGCTACACGCGCGCCACGAACACCGCGGTGCTCGAACTGCGCAACGAGCACAACCTCAAGCCGCAGGATATTGATGCGATTACCGTGATCGGCGGCACCGGTGGCGCGCAGTTGCTGTCCGAACCGCTCGCCGCGAAACGCCGCCCCAAGTTGGCCATCGACGGCAAATTCAGCATTCCCTTCACCACCGCCATCATGATGACGCACGGCAATGTGCAACTGCGCGACTACACCGAAGCGGCGTTGCAGGACCCCGCGGTGCTGGCGATGGCCGATCGCGTGAGCTGGCGCGCCGATCCCGCGGCCGCAGTGCCGGTCGGCGGCGAATCGGCATTGTCGCGTCCAACGGTTGAAATTCGCCTGCGCGACGGGCGCACGCTGTCGCGCAAAGCCGACGGCGTGCCCGGCGATCCACGTAATCCGATTGCACGGGCGCAGCTCGAAGCGAAGTTCCGCGATTGCGTTTCGTTTGCCGCGAAACCGGTGGCCCGACCGAATATCGATCGCGCCATCGCATTAATCAATGATCTGGAAAACCTCGACGACGCCGCGGAAATCGTGCGCGTGCTGTCCTGAAAACAATGCATCGATTTTTCTCTTCCCCGATGAAGCACGCGTGCAAAATCATGTGCGCGTCATTCGCGCTGCTCGCCGCAACCGGCGTGCAGGCGCAATCCGACGCCGCGTATCCGCTGCGACCGATCCGCATCCTCGTCGGCTTTCAACCGAGCGGCGGCAGCGACATCATGGCACGCGCGGCCGGGCAGAAACTTGCCGAGCGCTGGAACGCGCCGGTGGTCACCGACAACCGGCCCGGCGCCGGCGGCACCATCGCCATGGATATCGCGCACAAGGCGGCGCCTGACGGCTACACCCTGCTGGTGATTTCAGGCAGTGCGGTCACCAATGCGGCGCTGGTCACGCGCGTGCCCTACGATTTGCGCAGCGCCTTCGCGCCGATTACGCAGCTCACGTCGCAACCTTACGTCTTGCTGGCGCACCCCGCGGTACCGGCAAAAACGGTGCGCGAATTGATCGCCTATGCCAAAGCCAATGCGGACAAGCTCAATTACGCCTCGTCGGGCACGGGTTCGTCGGCCCACCTCGGCATGGAACTTTTCAAGTCCATGACGCAGACGAAAATGGAGCACATCCCTTACAAAGGCAGCGGCCCGGCACTGATTGACCTGCTCGGCGGCCAGGTGCAGTTGCTGCTGGCGAGCGCAATATCTTCGGCGCCGCACCTGAACAGCGGCAAGCTGCGCGCACTCGGCGTCACCAGCGGCAAGCGTTCACCCAATCTGCCGCATTTGCCGACGATCGCCGAGTCGGGGGTAGCGGGTTATGACGTCACCGGCTGGTACGGCATCGTTGCGCCGGCCGGCACCCCGCCCGCCATCCTGCGCAAACTGAACGCGGAACTCGGCCGCGCCATGCATACGCCCGAAGTCACTGAAAAACTTGCGGCCGACGGTACCGAAGCGCTGACCGGCAGGCCGGAAGCATTCAAATCAACGATTAACAGGGAAATCGATAAATGGACGCAGCTTGTCAAAACCACAGGTTTGAAACTTTAAGCGCGCACGAAACATGCTGACCACTGCAAATGTCGTCATACCCGCGAAAGCGGGTATCCGGAAATTTCACCGGGAGATCCATGCAAACACCGGGCGCACGCCTGCGCGGAAGCGACGTATTGCTTTGGCGACGTTCATTGCCTGCCTCAGCACGGTCGCATGCGTCCCGGCATTTCCGCAAAACAAAAGTCCCGACTCTGCTTATCCTGACAAACCGGTACGTTTTCTCGTCGGCCAGTCGCCGGGAGGCGCCACCGACGTAGTCGCGCGCGCGGTGTCGCAGAAAATGACCGAGAACATCGGCCAATCGGTGGTCGTCGACAACCGCACCGGCGCCTCGGGTTCGATTGCCGCCACCATGGTCGCGAAAGCAGCGCCCGACGGTTACAACATTCTGATCGTCTCGAGCAGTTTCTCGATCAACCCGAGTCTTTACACGAACCTGCCGTTCGATCCGCTCAAGGATTTTTCAACCATCACGCTGATTGCCGAAGCGCCGTTTCTGCTCGTCGTGCATCCATCGATGCCGGTGAAAACCGTCGGCGAACTGATCGCGGCCGCCAAAGCAAAACCCGACACGCTGTCGTTTGGTTCGGGCGGTATCGGCAGTTCGGGCCAGATGGCCGGCGAACTCTTCAGGTATCTCGCCGGCGTCAGACTGACCCACGTGCCGTATAAGGGCGCGGGACCCGCACTCATCGACGTCATCGGCGGCCAGATCAGCATGACTTTCGGCAGTGTGATTTCGTCGCTCGGCCACGTGCGCACCGGAAAGTTGAAAGCGCTCGGCGTGACCGGTGCAAAACGCGCGCGTTCGATACCCGATCTGCCGACCATCGCCGAGGCCGGCGTCAAAGGTTACGCCACCACGACATGGTACGGCGCGCTGGCACCCGCCAACACACGCGCGGCAATAGTCCAGAAACTTAATATGGAAATCAAGAAGGCACTCACCGCTCCCGAGGTCGGCGAGCACATGGCGAAAGACGGTGCCGAACCGGTCGGCAACACGCCGGCACAGTTCCACGCTTTTCTCTCCGCTGAAATGACGAAGTGGCGCGAGCTCGTCAAGCACGCGAACGTGCGCGTCGAATAACTATCGCCGATTACACGCAGCAGTCGCAACTTGCTCGGGCAGCGAGTGTCCGGGTTCAGGCAGGTGCAACGGCCACTTTCTGGCGCAGTGACAGACGACAATCGCCCCGAAGCGGACGTTAACGTTCCTGCTCAGCCGCCAACGGAAGCGGGCGCAGCCCGCTGGGGTTGGCGCCTACAGCAGGTTGTTCGGCGGCTTACTTTGCACGAATGCGGTTGTTCTTTGCATTGTGTTCTAACTCGCACAATCCGAGCGCCTCCATCAGCGGTGGAACGTAGACGCCAAAACGGCCGCGCAAACCCTTCTTCAGCCCATACCAACCTGCGACGGGGTTATTGGAAGAGCGGCCCCATGCCTCAACAGTGCCTTGCTTTGCGGGCTTTTGCTCGTCGGCCCCGCCCAAGTCCATGCAGTCTCCATGCGCCTTGAGCATCGAATGTAGATCCTGAATGCAGCGTGCGTTGTAGTGGAGCACCGTCTTGCCTACCGTGCAGATGAGGATAGCCAGCCCGTCTTTGGTGTCGGTGTGCATCGTAAACTCCGCCGTGCCCGGCGCCGTCTTGAGGTTCCACGGATTATCTTTGGTTCGGTTGAGTGTTTTCACTTTTCGCCTCCTTCGCTCTCAAGGTCGCTCAGCGGCGGTCTTCAGGCATTTCACGAATTCATCGAATGCCGGCTGAAGGTCCGGGATGGAGCGCGTAATGAGCGGCGCCATCAGGCCGCTGAATTCTTCGGTCATCTCAAACTTGAGCTTACCGTCGGACTGTTGCGCAAGCACGTAAGTCCTGGTGCCGGTAAAAAGGCCGAGGGGCATCCCACCACGCCAAACCATGCGATTCGGTGCAGTGAACTCTGACACTTTCAAAGGGAATGCGCGGCCGGGGCTGGCTTTGGCGTAAACAGTGATTGTGTTTCCCAATGCGGCCGATCCGTCGACCTTGTCCACGGTCGTGTTCCATGTTGGCCAACTGGCCAAGTCGGTGAGAAGGCCCCATACACGCGAAGCTGGCGCATCAATAAGAATCGTGGAGAAGAAGGACTTCATGTTTTCCTTTCGCGCTGGTGTGATGCCCGAGAAGCCGCCGAACTTGTTATTAGACGGCACGGCACGCTTGATAACAGTGCCATGCTGGATAACAGGGTGGCTGTGCTTGATAACAACGCCGCGCTCGATAACATGGGATTGTCATATTCCGGAAATGCAATGGGGCGATTCTCCACCCGTTTTCGGCATATTTCCAGCCTCGACGCGAATGACCACGTCTGGCCGATTGCGACGATCCCGTGCCGGGTCCGATTCGACCCTATGCAGACAGTCAAATTTCCCGAAAGACGTTAACTGCCCGCCTGACTGTCGATCACAACCCCGGGGTCATCGCCGTCGGGGATCGCACAGGCCTTAGACCCCGTAAGCTCCAGCGCGTCAGTCAGCGCCGACCGCAACAGATCGGTGTTTTCAATGATCAATAGGTGATTTTCACGGCCGGCATTTATCGTGCTCGTAACAAGACGCCCGGCGTCGTCTTGCGCTCCAGATCGGGGAAGCCGACCCCGATCGCACCATAAGGCGATACCCATCAAGGCCTGAAAGCGTAATATCGTGTAATTACATTTGATATGGCAAATGTTGTAATTAGTGTATACGATGGCTTGGTGCAATTGGTTACTCCTTTATCGACTGGCCTTGGGCTGACGGCAATCTTCGCCGCACCGGTCGGTCAACTTGGACGTGGCGCATGTTTCCCATCAGGAAAAAAAGCGGCTTGACCCTGCATCTCAATACCGTGATCGGTTCGTATGCGCGGATCGACGGCAAAATTTCTTTTGTCGGCGGTCTGCGCATTGACGGTGAGGTCTGCGGCAACATCTCTTCGGTGGGCGACGCCAACGATACGCTCATGCTCAGCAAGTCTGGCAAGGTGACCGGCGCCATCAAGACTGGACACCTCGTCCTGGGTGGTCATGTGGATGGCCCGGTCGAGGCCGCCGGCTCGATAGAGGTTCTGGAAGACGTGCGCCTGCCCGGCGATGTCAGCTACAAGTCGATTTCAATCCATGTCGGCGGCATTGTCGCCGACACCTTTGCCGACGCCCCGTTGCCGGACTCCGGGCGTGAATTCAGTTCAAACAGCGCGTGACAACAGAGAGGCGACTCAATGGATTGGACTGACATCGGCAAACTGTTTCGCGAAAGCCGCGAAAATGGCGGCCTGCGACTGGATGAGGCGGCAAAGAAATTATGTCTTTCGAAAAAACAGATTCTTGCGCTGGAAAGCGGAGCGAGCGACCCTTTTCCAGGTGTTGCCGCCAGATTATGGTGTTGTCGGCGCTATGCGTTGGCCTTAGGTTTAGATTGGGACAGCCTCGCGGCGCCCCTGCCTGACGCAGAGTCCACCGCCGTTGTCGATAACGCGCGCGTCACCGGTCAACCAGCGGGAAACGACCACACTGCCGGGAACGGTCGGCGCTATCCACAGACATAGCGCCGGAAAACTGCTGCCGACCTAGATCGGCGATACGTCTAATCGTCGCCGAATTCAAACGTAACCGCGAGCGACCGGTTCTGGCCGACGTGTCGCCCCACGCGGCCGTATCGAAAACCGTGAAAAAGCGGACTATGCCGGTCAGATCGGGTGGCGGCTATTACAGATTACAGGTCCTGCTGCATCTTGAATTCGAGAATCACTTTTTTGAATTTCTCGGCGTCGCGTTTGACCACTTCGGCAAACTGCTCCGGGGAACCGGTCATGATTTCGAAGCCCTGCGACGTGATCTGGTTTCTGATGTCGGGCTGATTGACGATCTGCGTGATTTCGCGATTGTAGGCGTTGACCACCGCGGCCGGCGTTTTCGCCGGTGCAAAAACGCCGTACCACATGCTGATTTCAAAACCGGGCAGTCCGCTCTCGGCGAGTGTGGGCACATTCGGAATCATCGGATCACGCTTCGCCGCCGTGGTGCCGAGAATTTTCATCTTGCCCGCCTCGACCTGCGCATTCACGCCGCCGTACGGCGTCAGCACGAAATGTGATTCGCCCGAAATTACGGCGATCACGGCGGGCGCACCGCCCTTGTACGGCACGTTGTTCATATCGATGCCGGCCAGCGCCTTGATGGCGTTGGTGGCGATTTCTCCGGTGGCACCGGCGATGGCGACGTTGACCGACCCCGGTTTTGCCTTGGCCATGGCGATGATGTCCCTGATCGATTTCGCATCGAGCTTGGGATTGGCGGCCAGCACGAGGCCGGCACCGAACACGTTTACCACCGGAATGAAATCGCGTACCGGGTCGTATGAAAGTCTGCGGTAGAGGGTGGCATTGATTGCGTGCGTGCCGGTGTTGCCGACGCCGAGCACGCTGCCATCCGGTGACGCGCGCGCGACGAATTCGCCGGCGGTGATGCCGTTGGCACTCGGCTTGTTATCGACAATCACATTCTGTTTGATCGACTCCGAAAGCTTCGGCGAAATCCAGCGCGCCAGCAGGTCGCTCGGCCCCGCCGCCGCGTTCGGCACAATAATTACTACCTGCTTTTGCGGGATCAGCGTGATGAGCGCCTGTGCGCCGGCCAGCGCCGGCATGACAAGGGCCGCGGCAACGGCGACAACTGCGTGTTTTTTGAACAACAGGGACTGCTTCATGTATTCCTCCTTGGGGCCTATTCCGGCAACCTGATCGGTATCGCAATGATGGTATACCGCTGCACAATGCGCAAGCGCGCACTTGATCTACTTCAATCATAATGCGGCTCGTGTAAAATTTCTTTATTGCCCATCGCCACCGTTATCGCAAAGGACTGCCATATGAAATGCGCCACCGTTCTGTTCGCTGCCGCGATGTTCGCCTCCACCAGTACGTACGCCACCGGTCTGGCCACCTGCGACTCCGGGCCGGAGTCGGGCTGGCAACCCCAGGAAAAGCTGACCAAAATGCTGATAGACAAGGGCTGGCAGGTGCGCCGCATCAAGATCGACGGCGGCTGTTATGAAGCCTATGTGATTACCGACAAGGGCGAACGGCAGGAAGCCTATTTCCATCCGGTGACGCTCGCACCGGTGCCGACCAAACCGCGTTGAGCACCGTGTCCGATGCGACGCCGCGCATGGTGAAAGTGTGGGACCCGCTGGTACGCGTCGGCCACTGGTCGCTGGTCACTTTTGTGGCGCTATCCTGGGCCACCGGTGAAGGCGGCAAAGGCTGGCACGAAGGCCTCGGATACGCGGCGCTGGTCGTCATTACGATACGCATCTTCTGGGGTTTCATCGGACCGCGCACCGCGCGCTTTGCCGAATTCGTGCGCGCGCCATCCGCCACCATCGCCTATGGCCTGCGGGTGCTGGCCGGAACGGAACCGCGTTACCTTGGCCACAATCCGCTCGGCGGCTGGATGATTGTGTTTCTCATTACCGGTATCGCACTGACAGGCTTTACCGGCTGGCTTTACACCACCGACCAGTACTGGGGCGTCAAATGGGTCGGTGAATTACACGAAGGGCTCGCCAGCACGCTGCTGGTGCTGATCGCACTGCACGTCGCCGGCGTCGTCTTCGCCTCGCGGCGGCATCATGAAAATCTCGCAGCAGCCATGCTGCACGGGCGCAAACGCGCGGAGGATGACAATGCATAAATCGATTACCTGTTCCCTGTTGGCGGCAACGCTGGTTGCGTCGACTGCAGCGCTGGCCCAGGCCTGGCCCGCCAAACCCATCCGCTTCATCGTGCCCTTCCCGCCTGGCGGCACCACGGACATTCAGGCGCGCATGATCAACGAGCGCCTCGGCGCAAAACTCGGCCAGCCGGTGGTGCTCGACAACCGTGGTGGCGCCAACGGCGCGATCGGCATGGAAATCGTCGCGCGCGCGCCGGCCGACGGTTACACCATGATCATCTCGACCGTCGGCACCTGGACCGTCGCCCCGCATCTGTCGAAGCTGCCCTACGACGTGCAGACCGATTTCGCACCGCTCATCCACATGGCAACCACGCCGGGCGTGCTGCTGGTGCATCCGTCGGTGCCGGCGAAGAACGTTAAAGAACTGATCACTCTGGCAAAGACACGACCGGGCGAACTCACCTACGGCTCGTCGGGGATCGGCGGTTTCGGCCAGATGTGCGCAGAGTTGTTTGCGGTGACGGCCAACATCAAAATGACCCATGTGCCGTACAAGGGCTCGGCGCCGTCGCTGATCGATCTGATGGGCGGCCACATCCAGATCCTCTTCAACAGCGCGCTGCCGACGATGCCGCACATCAAATCGGGCAAGATGCGCGCACTGGCCACCACCGGCGCCAAACGCATGAGCATCCTGCCGGAACTGCCGACCGTCGCCGAAGCCGGCCTCAAGGGTTATGAAAACTCGACCTGGTCGGCATTGGGCATGGCCGCGCGCACGCCGCAACCGGTCATCGAACGGCTCAACAAAGAGATCAACGCGATTCTGCAACTGCCCGAAGTGCAGGAAGCCGCGCGTGCCGACGGCTCGATGATCACCGGTGGCACGCCCGAACAGTTCCGCGAAATACTGAAGAGCGAACTGGCCAAGTTCGGCAGGCTCATCAAGCAGGCGGGCATCAAGGGTGATGCCGGTTAAACGCGCCTCGGGGTTCGCAAATCAATGGCTGAACCTCTGAAAAACCGCTTCGGCCCTGCGGTGCCGAAACGCATCGCCGCAACCATAGCAGCAGTACATCCGCGCTTCGACACACGCGGCTTCATTGCCGCTGCGCTCGACGGCTTTGAGGCGCTCGAACTGATGCCGCGCGCACGCCACATCGCGGCAGCGCTGCGGCAATATCTGCCTGACGACTATACGCGCGCCGCTGAAATTCTCATTGAATCACTGGGTCCGAAGCCCGGCAGCGGTGCCGGCAACGGCAGGGCACCGTTCTTCTATCTGCCGCACGTGTTTTACGTCGCTGCGCATGGACTCGATCATTTCGAACTGTCGATGCGCGCGCAATACGAACTGACACAACGCTTTACCGCCGAATTCAGCATCCGGCCGTATTTGATTCATCACCAGCAGCGCACACTGAAAACGCTTGAACGCTGGAGCACCGACGACAGCGTGCACGTGCGGCGCCTTGTTTCTGAAGGCACACGCCCGCGCCTGCCGTGGGCGGTGCGCCTGCCGGCGTTTCAGCGCGACCCGCGGCCGGTGCTGGCGTTGATCGAGCGTTTAAAAGATGATCCTGAAATCTACGTACGGCGCTCGGTCGCCAATAATCTGAACGACATCGGCAAAGATAATCCAGCGGCATTGATTGCGACTGCCGCACGCTGGCTGAAGAACGCGCCGGCGCCGCGCGCCGCGCTGGTGCGCCACGCGCTGCGTTCGTCGATCAAGGCCGGCGAGCAGAAAGCGCTCGCCCTGCTTGGCTTCGGCGGCAAAGCCGAAGTAGCGGTAGGCGATATCATCATCGTGCCAATGCGCGCGCCGATCGGCGGCAAGATCCGCATTTCTTTCGACGTCGTCAACACTTCAAAACATATGCAACGCGTGCTGGTCGATCTGAAAGTGCATTACGCCAAAGCGAACGGAAAATCCGGCCCCAAGGTGTTCAAGCTGAAGAAGGTCGGGCTCGCGCCAGGTGCCGCGGCCTCGTTCGTAAAAACGCTCTCGCTCGCTGACCTCACCACGCGCAAACATTACGCCGGCACGCATCGTATCGACGCCATGCTGAATGGACATGCGGTTGCGCTGGGCCGCTTCGAAATAACCGCCGGAAAATCGCGCCGTCGCCCGTGATCCCGCGCAAGAAACTCGACATCGGCTGGGCCGATCTGGCCTGCGGATTGTGCGCCTGTTTTGGCGTGGCGAAGTGCGACGATGCGCAGGACCGGCTTGAACGCTTCTGGTCCCCGGCCGGTAACGCGCTGGCCTGTCTGTCGGTACGCAGCGGTTTCGATCTGCTGCTGCAGCACCTGGCACTGCCGCGCGGCAGCGAAATACTCATGTCGGCCATCACCATCCGCGACATGGCCGGCATCGTCGAACAGCATGGCCTGACCGCGGTGCCGGTTGATCTCGCCCGCGACAGCTGTGCCGTTCAACCGCAAACGCTGGAACGCGCGATCACCGAAAACACCAAAGCCATCGTCATCGCTCACCTTTTCGGCAGTCGCGCGGCGATGGATAGCATTGTCAATATCGCACAGCGGTACGGGCTGTTCTTGTGCGAAGACTGCGCGCAGGCATTTGCCGCGGACGGCTACCGCGGCCATCCCGGTAGCGATGCGGTGATGTTCAGTTTCGGCACCATCAAGACGGCGACGGCCGGCGGCGGTGCGCTGTTCAGCTTCCGCGAAACCGCCCTGTGCAGAGCCATTGCCGGGATGCAGTGCCGATACCCTTTGCAGCGGCGCGGCGAATTCATCTACAAGCTGCTGAAAATCGCAACGCTCAAAGCCCTCTTGTACCGTCTGCCGTATACGTTATTCGTTTTACTGTGCCGCGCCGTCGGTAAAAATCATGACCGCGTGATCAGCAACGCGGTGCGCGGTTTTCCCGGCGACAAACTGATGCGCAAGCTGCGCCACCAGCCGCCGGCGGCAATGCTGGTCCTGCTGGAACGTCGCCTGCGTAATTTTTCTCCCGCACTCCTTGCGTGGCGCAAAGCCGCGGCAACGCGTTTGCTTGCCCTGTTGCCACCGCAATTTCACGTCGGGGCTCGCGCCGAACTGCATAGCCACTGGGTATTCCCGATCCTCAGCCAAAATCCCGATTTACTCGTCCGCCATCTCTGGCAACGCGGTTTCGATGCGACGCGCGGCGCGTCGAGCTTGATCGTGGTGACCGGTGATCGGAGCATCGCTGCCGAGGCAAGCAACCTCATCAACCATATCGTCTACCTTCCGTTTGAAACCTGCGACACGGACGCCGAGTTGCAAAGACTGGCGCATGCAATCGTTCAATTCGCGCGCGCCGGCTGACAGGGCCATTGCCTGTTGCAGAAGTGTAATATTCACGGCATGAATTTCCGGATCAAAACCGGCATCGTCCTGGGCGGCTACGCTGTGGCGTTGGTTGCCGCGATGATCGCGTTCGATCTGCGGCTGCGCGCAAACGCGGGCAATCCCGACGCGCAGGGCGGCATGCAGGCGTTCGGCGACGCCCTGACGTTCATTTTCGTCTTCGGCATTGCCTCGCTGCCGCCGACCGGGCTTGCGCTCCATTACCTGCGGCCGCTGCAGAAGTTCTGGCGCACGCTGGCGGCCGGCGCACTCGCACTGGCGGCCACCGCGCTCGCCGCAGCAATAGTCATCCTGTTGTCGAAACAACCGCAGTTTCAATCGGCGCTGACGCTGCCGGCGGTGTTCGCCGTGCTGCGCCTGCTGCTCTCCCCGGTGATCGGCCCCACGCTGATCGTCGGCGCAATGTTCGCGCCGGACAGGCGTGCGCGCTGGAGGCTCGGCATTGCCGCTGCCGTCGAATGCGCGGCCGGCGCAGCGTGGTTTATTTCGCTGCGCGTGAGCAACCTGCACTGATCGCGGTTAAGATTGGAAAAACGATGCGCCCGCCGTTCAAACTGAAAGGCCCGCCATGCTCAACGAAAAAATCAAAGTCCGCGTGACCCAGACCGACCAGACCATGGAGGTGGTGGTGTTCAACAAACGCGCCGACTGCATCGAGGTGGTGCTCGGCGAAGGCGTGCACAGCGTGAAATGCCAGCTCACACCGACGCGCACCGGCAAGGCCTATGTGGGCAGCGTGGTCGGACGGGAAATTGTTTACGAACGCAGCCGCGAACAGGTGCAGGCCGACATCGACCAGCTCAATCCGCGCCTGCGCGATTACGACCGGCGGCGCTAACGCGCCTTACTTCGCGCGCAGGCCGGCGGCATCGACCAGCTTGCGGAATTTTTCGTTCTGCTCGACTAAAAAAGCACCGAACTCGCGCGGCGTGGTGCCGATCGGATCGGCGCCAAGCATACGCAGACGTTCCTGAAATTCGGGCTTCTTCAGCGCACCAAGCACCTCGGCGGCGAGCTTGTGGACGATTGCCGGCGGGGTTTTCTGCGGCGCCAGCAGGCCATACCAGCCGACGATGTCGTAACCCGGCAGCGTTTCGGCAATCGACTCAAGTTCGGGCGCCAGCGTCGAGCGCTTCATGCTGGTGACACCCAGCGCGCGCAGCTTGCCCTGCTTGACCATCGGCAGCGCGGCCGGCAGCACCGAAAACGAAAACTGCACCTGCCCCGCCAGCGTGTCCAGTAACGCAAAGACGATGGTTTTGTACGGCACATGCACGAGTTCCAGGCCGGCCATCGTACGCAACATCTCGGTGGCCAGATGAGGCGCGCCACCAACGCCGCCGGTGCCGTAGTAAAGGCCGCCGGGTTTCGCCTTCGCCAGGGCGATGAATTCCCGGATTGAGTTGGCCTGCACCGACGGATTGACAATCAACGCGTAGGGTGTCGAGGCGATCAGGCTGATCGGTGTGAAATCGCGGATCAGGCTGTATTGCAGTTTGTCGAAAACCAGCGGGCCGGTGATCTGCTGCGAACTGCCCATGAACAGCGTGTAGCCGTCGGGGGCGGCGCGCGCAGCGGTTTCGGCGCCGATGTTGCCGGCCGAACCGGCGCGATTGTCGGCCACCACCTGCTGCCCCCACGCCTCAGTGAAAACGCCGCCGATCAAACGTGTGATGACGTCGGGCCCGGAACTTGGCGAACTCGGTACGATGACGCGGATCGGTTTGACCGGATAGGTTTCCGCTGCCACCGCCGCGTGTGACAACGGCAGGCACGCAGTGGCCCCGATCAACACGGCGAATTTGAGCTGCAACGGAATGCACATTGATTACTCCTAAAAACAAAATGGGCGCCGCAGCGCCCATTGGTCGGCGTGCCGGTCTATTTTAGGCCAATGCCTCGGCCCAGATGTTGCGCGCCCAACCCCAGGCGTAGAGGCCTTCCTGCTCGCTGGCCTTGTCGGAGACGCCGCCGGCGCCCTTCACCGGCACCATGGTCTTTTCCTTCGCATCGTAGGCATGCACCGAGGCGACATGCATGACGTTTTTGCCGTCGACGAAGCTGTAACAGGTGTTCATCATGACGGGGTCCTGATTCACCGCCCCGCCTTTGATCAACGCGATCACCGCGGCCGCGCAGACCTTGGCATGCTGGTTGGCCATGCTCGCCGATTTCGGCATCGCCGGCCCTGACAGCGTGGCATCACCCAGCACATGCACGCCTTTTACAGCAGTCGATTCGAGCGTCCTCCAGTCGACTGTACACCAGCGGTTGTTGGCATTGATGAGCCCCGCCTTCTCCGCGATCAGACCGGCTTTCTGCGGCGGCACCACGTTCAATACATCGGCTTTGACGTCCTCGAACTGCAGCTTGGCAGTCAGCGTTTTGACATCCACATCGAGCAGTTCGCTGTTGGGTTTGTATTCGATCATGCCTTTATACAAGCCGTTCCACGCCGCAAGAAACAAACCTTTCTTCGACACCAGATCTTCGTTGGAGTCGAGCACCAGGATTTTCGATTTCGGCTTGGCACGCTTGAAATAGTCAGCCACCTGGCAAATGCGCTCATAGGGTCCCGGCGGGCAGCGATACGGCGCCTTCGGAATATGCAGCGCGAAGACGCCGCCATCGGGCATGGCTTCAAGTTGCTTGCGCAATGCGAGCGTCTGCGCGCCGGCTTTCCATGCATGCAACACGCGGTTCTGTGCATCGGCGTTGTTGAGTCCCTGAATGCCGCCATAGAGGAATTCGACACCCGGCGAAACAATCAGCCGGTCGTACGAAAGGGAATTGCCGCCGGCCAGCCGCACTTCGCGCTTTTCCGCATCAATCGCGGTCGCCTCGTCACGCACGATGCTGATGCCGCGGCGCTTGAGGCCATCATAGCTGTAGGTCAGTTCACGGATGTCGGTGTTGCCGCCGAGCACGAGGTTGCTGAGCGGGCACGAAATAAATTCACTGCCGCGCTCGACCACCGTGACGTCAATGTCCGGCGCCCACAGTTTGATGTATTTCGCCGCGGTCGCGCCGCCGTAACCGGCGCCGATGACCACCACCCTGCCGGCACTGGCGCCGCCGGTGGCGCAACCACTCACGGCGGCCGTGCCTGCCGCAACCGAGGCCCATTGCAAAAATTCGCGTCTGGAAATAATCATGACAGCCCCTCAGTTGCCGGCGCGCGGCGCGCTCGGCGCCGTGCCGGGTTTGACCGCGGCGAAATAGCCGGCGATGCGTTCGAGCTGCTCGTCGGTATAACCCTTCGCATGCTGGGGCATGATGGTGCCCGCGCGTTTGCCCGATTTGTAGTCTTTCAGTTGTTGCAGCAGGTAGTCCCTGCTCTGCCCGGCGAGGCTGGGCGGCACACCGCCGACGCTGATGCCGTCGGTGCCGTGGCAGGTGGTGCAGGTGGCGGCCAGGCTGCGCGTCTGGCCTGCATCCTGTGCAATAGCGGGCGCCGCCGCGCAGGCAAGCGCGAGCGCAACCGCCGGTATGGCGTGGATTGAATACATGATTCCCCCCTAAGAAAAACGACAAAAGATTATAGCGCCGGCGGATTTTCCGCTTCGATTGTTGCGCTATATCTTTATAGCGGCGCGCCGCGACGGGCTCACACCACGCTGGCGGCTTCTTCCTCGGCGAATATGAGCTGCACCTTGTCGTTCTTGTCGAGATCGACGGTGACCTTGCCGCCGCTGGCCAGCCGCCCGAACAGGAGCTGATCGGCGAGCGCCGTGCGGATGGTGTCCTGGATGAGCCGCGACATCGGCCGCGCTCCCATCAGCGGATCGAAGCCCTTTTTTGCAAGGTGATCCTTGAGCGCCGGTGTGAAATTGGCCTCGACTTTTTTCTCCTGCAACTGCTCTTCGAGCTGCATGAGGAACTTGTCGACCACGCGCATGATGATCTCGCGATCGAGCGACGCGAACGAGATGATCGAATCGAGGCGATTACGGAATTCCGGCGTGAACTGGCGCTTGATCTCAACCATTTCATCACCGAGCTGCGCGGCATTCGTGAATCCCATGGTGGTCTTCGAGAGTTCGGCGGCGCCGGCATTGGTGGTCATGATGATCATGACATTGCGGAAATCGGCCTTACGCCCGTTATTGTCGGTGAGCGTGCCGTGATCCATCACCTGCAGCAGGATGTTGTAGACGTCCGGGTGCGCTTTTTCAATTTCGTCGAGCAGCAACACCGAGTACGGGTGCTTGGTGACCGCCTCAGTCAACAAACCGCCCTGATCGAAACCGATATAGCCGGGCGGCGCACCGATCAGGCGCGACACCGCATGGCGTTCCATATATTCAGACATGTCGAAGCGGATGAGTTCCACACCCATGATGTAGGCGAGCTGGCGCGCGACCTCGGTCTTGCCCACACCGGTCGGGCCCGAGAAGAGGAAGCAGCCGGTCGGTTTTTGCGGATTACCCAGACCGCTGCGCGACATCTTGATCGCAGAGGCCAGCGCGTTGATCGCCTTGTCCTGGCCGAACACCACCGCCTTGAGATTGCGCTCGAGGTTCTTCAACTGCGTGCGGTCGTCGCTATTGACGCTTTGTGCCGGCACACGCGCGATCTTGGCAACGATCTCCTCGATCTCGTGTTTGGTGATAATTTTTTTCTGCTTGGATTTCGGCAGAATGCGTTGCGCCGCGCCCGCCTCGTCGATGACGTCGATGGCTTTATCCGGCAGATGACGGTCGTTGATATAGCGCGCCGCCAGTTCCGCCGCCGAGGTCAGCGCCGAAGTCGCGTACTTGATACCGTGGTGTTCCTCGAAACGCGTCTTCAGTCCGCGCAGAATGGAAATCGTTTCCGCAATGCTCGGCTCGTCCACATCGACCTTCTGGAAGCGTCGCGAGAGGGCGTGGTCTTTTTCGAAAATCCCGCGGTATTCCTGATAAGTCGTCGCACCGATGCACTTCAGTTGCCCGGTCGACAGCGCGGGTTTGAGCAGGTTCGATGCGTCGAGAGTGCCGCCCGAGGCGGCGCCGGCGCCGATCAGCGTGTGAATTTCGTCGATGAACAGAATCGCATGCGGATTGTCGAGCAACTGCTTGAGCACCGCCTTCAGACGCTGCTCAAAATCACCGCGGTATTTGGTGCCGGCGAGCAGCGCGCCCATGTCCAGCGAGTAGACCGTACTCTTGGCGAGTATTTCAGGCACTTCGCCCTCGACAATGCGCCGCGCCAACCCTTCGGCAATCGCAGTCTTGCCGACGCCGGCCTCACCGACCAGCAACGGATTGTTCTTGCGCCGTCGGCACAAGGTCTGCACAACGCGCTCAAGTTCGCGTTCGCGGCCAATCAGCGGATCGATCTTGCCGGACACAGCCTGTGCGTTCAGGTTCAGGGTGTAGGTTTCAAGCGCGCCGCCGGCGGTCTGCTCCTGCTCGGCCTCAGCCTCGCCCTCGGCCTTGCCGGGGGCGACCTGCGGTACCTTGCTGATGCCGTGCGAGATGAAGTTAACCACGTCGAGACGGGTGACACCCTTCTGGTGCAGAAAGTAAACGGCGTGCGAATCTTTTTCACCGAAGATCGCCACCAGCACATTGGCGCCCGTGACTTCCTTTTTGCCGGACGACTGCACATGCAGGATGGCGCGCTGAATGACGCGCTGAAAACCCAGCGTCGGCTGGGTGTCGGCGTCTTCATTGGTCAGAACGGGCGTGTGCTCGCTGACGAAATCAGCCAGCAGCTTGCGCAGTTCCTCGACTTCGGCGGCGCAGGCCTTCAGCACCTCGGATGCGGAGGGGTTGTCGAGCAAAGCCAGCAACAGGTGCTCGACGGTGATGAATTCGTGCCGTTTCTGCCGGGCCTCCATAAAGGCCATGTGCAGACTGACCTCGAGTTCCTGGGCAATCATCAGTTCTCCTCCATTACACAACGCAGGGGGTGCTGGTGCTGGTGCGCGAATGCCATCACCTGATCGACCTTGGTCGCAGCCACGTCCCGCGGATAAACCCCGCAGACACCGGCGCCTTCGCGATGAACCTTGAGCATGATTTGCGTTGCCTTTTCGCGACTGAGGGAGAAGAACTGCAGGATTACGATAACAACAAAGTCCATGGGAGTGTAGTCGTCATTGAGCAGCATGACCTTGAACATCGGTGGCGACTTTACCCTGGCCTTTTCCGCCTCCAAAACCGTATCCGCACGATGCCGTATCGCCATCTTTCACACCACCATATGCCTGCATCCTACGATTTCTTATTTTGACCAAAACCGCAGATTTTTCAAGTGTTAAATAGAGACGCTTTTGCCCGATCTCAAGCCCAAAACAGGGAAAACTTGACTTCCTGCGACAAATAGCCTAGAAAGCGCAAAGGTGTTTGGCTTCAAGCTCGATCGTAGGACCGGTTTTAGCAGTATCAGCCGCCGTATACGCGTCCCTTGAAACTCAAACAGTCTCCGGAAACTTTTTCCGGTAATTTTTTAGTTTATGAGGTAATGCAATATGGCAACAGGTACTGTGAAATGGTTCAACGACGCTAAGGGTTATGGCTTCATTACGCCGGATGACGGCAGTGAAGATCTTTTTGCCCATTTTTCCGCGATCCAGATGGGTGGCTTCAAAACCCTGAAGGAAGGCCAGAAGGTTACTTTCGAGGTAACCCAAGGTCCGAAAGGCAAGCAAGCCTCGAATATTCAAGGGGCCTAGTATACAGCACCACAGAATATCGATAGAAAGCCCGTCCGCTCACCCGGACGGGTTTTTTTTCGCCGTTTTCCCGAAGTCTTCTTCACCCCGCGCCCGCGTCGCCACGCGGCGCACAGGGTTATTTATGCCGGCCGCAATAAATGCGATAATGCCGCCACGCATCTAGACGAACGGGCGCGGGCGCGACTTTAACCCTCCTGCCCCAATCCCCTTCAGGACGCCTCGACAGATCGCCGTGCCACGCCGATCGCCTCGACTATCATTCAACGAACATTCCACCGGAGACAGAGAATCATGGCTGACAAACTTGACTTGCTAAAAATCGCGCAGGAAGAACAGAACGGTGATCTGTTCAAAACCCTGGACGGCATCTACAAGCGGTCAACGGTGCAGCCGCGCGGCTTTACCGATGCGGTCATCTGGGAAGGCGGCAGCAACGCCGGTGGCGTCAAGCCGGTTGCCCACGCCCTCACCGACATGTTTGCTTTGAACGGCACCATCATGGCGCTCGACGTGCTGGGCCTGCCCTTCCTTGGCGTGCCGATGATGGCGCAGTTCCGTCACGACACCAAGCTGAAGTCGCTCGAGTGGTTTGGCAAGATGGACAACATCTCCCTGAAATGGTCGACGGCCGGCGACTTCATGGTCAACGACGGCGGCAAAAAAGTCGTGGTGGCCGGCAAGTCGGCGAATGCGCCACTGCGCACCGCCGCCGGCGTTTACTGCAACGTGCGCCCCTACGGCGGCATCACCAGCATCCGCTTCATGCCGGGCCTGCCCTATTCGCAGGACAACAAGAAATTCATCGTCGACAAGGCCACCGGCAACATCCACTCCGAAATGAACACGCCGGGCGTGCGCATGGCCTACGCTGCGCGCCTGTTCCTGAAAATGGTGCACGAAACCGGCCAGATCGGCCGCGTCGCCACCAAGCCGACGCAGGCCAAGGAAGATGCGGTCAACGCCGGCATCATGCGCTGGCTGTTAAAGGGCACGAAATTTAAGCTCAAGCGCCAATATTCGGTGGATGCCTACGAAGAGCATAAAGAGAACGTTGATGCGATCACCGCACTGCTGCCGAAGGACTTCAAGGCCGGCATGGAAAACTGGGGCGGCGATGTGTACGAACACATTTCCGACACCAATTTCGGCCTGCTGTTGCACGACATGATCCAGCAGCGTCCCTGCATCGTTTACGCCACCGATCTCGACGGCGATCGTCTGACCGACCTGATGGCGGACGCGCCCGACGTGCTGCGCGCCTGGGGCCAGATCGTGATCGACAAGGTGGGCGCCAAGGTCGACATGAAGAAGCTGTGGGTCGACATGGGCTTCACCATGACCAACGGCAAGGACATGACCAGCGTCATGTACCGCATGGAAGGCGCGCCGATTTACGAACAAACGCTCGGCTCGGCCGACGCCATGCTGCTGCGCCTGCTGGACGGCGATGAAACCGTCGGCGGCGAAAAGCAGCCCTATGATCCGCGCATTCACTTCGTGTTGATTAACGAGGCCTACAAAGCGGCCAACCCCGGCAACGCCGAGCTTGCCACATGGCTTGATGCGCAACTGGCAACCTTCGACAAGATCTACAGCGGCACACGCCCCCGTTACCTCGATGGTTACGCCAAGCTCAAAGCGGCAATCAAGCCGTGGGGTACGAAGTAATCACGCCAGCAGCGGCCGGATACAACGCCAGAAACAGCGCCCGCATCTGCGGGCGTTGTTTTTTCGGCGCTCTTTTTTTTGCATCACGCAACAGATGAGCCAGGTCATCCTTTTCAACAAGCCCTACGGTGTGCTGTGCCAGTTCAGTCCAAGTGATGGCCGGCAGACGCTGAAGGATTTCATAGCAACGCCTGCCGTCTACGCAGCGGGCCGGCTCGATGCTGACAGCGAGGGCCTGGTCGTGCTGACCGGTGACGGGCGCCTGCAAAACCGCATCAGCTCGCCCGAACATAAGCTGGTCAAAACCTATCTAGTACAGGTCGAGGGAATTCCGACGTCGGACGCTCTCAACAGGCTCTCGCAAGGGATCGATCTGCGCGACTTTTTTACGAAGCCGGCGGCGGTCGAAACAATCGGCGAACCGGCCTGGTTATGGCCGCGCAATCCGCCGGTGCGTTTTCGCAAAAACATACCGACCCGCTGGCTGAGAATCGCCATCAGCGAAGGCAAGAACCGGCAGGTGCGCCGGATGACGGCGGCGGTCGGCTTTCCGACGCTGCGGCTCGTGCGTTACAGCATTGGCGACTGGACCATCGACGGCCTGCTGCCCGGCGCATGCCGGGAAACCGCCGCCATGACGCCTGCGTCACCGCCGCGCATGCAACACGGTCACAAGTAAAGTAGACTCCCTTGCATCGCGCGGCCCAATTGCGGTTACTGCGTTTTCGCAATGGCAACACGTGCGGCGTCTGAAACAATCAACAATACCGGGAGAGGAAAATACGCATGCGCAAACTGTTAACCATGCTGGTTGCCGCAATCTTTGCCGCCGCATCGCTGAACGTCGCGGCCGCCGAATCGTCCGGGGGCGACGCGCCCAAGGCATCGGCAAAAAAATCCGACAAGGCGAAAAAGTCGGCTAAAGGCAAGAAATCGAAAAAAACCAGCAAAAGTAAGCGCAGACTGACTCAATAAAAGGTCGGGGAATTTCTGCCTTTTATTTCTTATGTCACTGAATTATAAGAAAAACTCTTTGGCGGTGATGATGTTAGACCACGGCTGTGAGTAAGTATGTCATTTGCGTCAACCGCCATGATCACGAACGCGTTAATTGCTGTGACCGCAGGTTGGTCGTAATTCCAAAGACGTGGTTTTTATTAAACTAAAGAGGAAACAACATGAGCAAACTGCTTGCCGCAATTTTCGCCGCTATGTTCGCATTGGGCACCGTCTCTGTCTTCGCGGCTGATGCCAAGAAAGACGAGCCGAAAAAAGAAGCCAAGAAAGACGAAGCCAAGAAAGAAGAAGTCAAGAAAGACAAGAAGTAATATTCTTGCTTTTCGCAAAACGGCAGGGTTCATACCCTGCCGTTTTTTATTGCCCGCGCATCTAGTGCCCTGAGTCTGAAATTACTTGCAGAATTTTATTCTGCGCTTGCTGCGGCTTTGTCGCACTCCTCGCCGGGCGTCCAAGCCTGTCTCGTCGCGCTTCGCGGCGCACACAACAAAATTCGATACGCTCATTTCCCAGGCTGCGATTGTGCTGAGAATTTCAGACTCACTACACTAGAAACTGAGGATGGCGGACAAGCGAAACGACCGCGGCTCCGTCGGATGAAGATGAATGTCGTTGACCGGTGCCGCCTCGCCCTTCAGTTGCGACGTGTAGGCGTAGTCGATCTGGCTCGCGCGCCGGTTCAGAAAATTGAACACATCGAGTTGCAGGCGCACCTTCTTTTCAAATTTGTAGCCGATGCGCCCCGACAACAGCGTGGTTGAATTCGAACGCAGCGAGTTGTCTTCAATCAGCGGCCGCGGCCCGAAATAGCGCAATCGCATGCTGCCGTAATATGGCCCCTTGTTATCGACGGTCGCCGTCAGCGTCGCCACGCCCTCGACCGCCCCGGGCACACGGTCGCCCGCACCGGTCGGCACAAGGTCCGCGTAGCGCGCCCGTGCGTAGGCGACGTCGGCATCGACCGTGAGCCACGACGCCGGCGTATAAAAATTCGAGAACTCGAAGCCGACGCGCCGGCTCGGCCGCCCCGTATCCGCAGTGCTACCGGCATCCCCCTGAAACAACAACTCGGACTGGAAATCGAGCCTGAAGACCGTGAACGAACTTTGCAGATTGGGCACTAGCGCAGTCCGCAGGCCGGTCTCGTAGCCGGTGGCGCGCACCAGCAAGGGTTCACGCACCGCGGCGTTGGCCGGGTTCTTCGGGTCAACGGTGATCGTCGCGCCGCGCGCATCGTTGCTGCGAAAGCCGCGGCCGGCATTGACGTAATACTCGGTCTTCGACCACGGCCCGAAGACGAGATTAAGTTTCGGACTGATCATGTGGTCGTTGACGCGGCCCGAATTGGCCGCCCTGTCGCCGGCAACGTCGGCACGGTAAAAATCGCCGCGCACGCCGGCCACCGTGCGGAACCAGTCGTTCCAGCGCAAGCCATTCTGGTAATACAGGGCGCCGCTGGTCTCCACCACGTGGTCGTTGCGCGTGGTTGCAATCACGGTCCTCTGTGCAGAGTTGAAAAGACCGACATTGATGTTGTCATTGCGCGCCTGAAAGCCGAAGGTGTTTTCCACCTCGCGCGTGCCCCATTTTCCGAACAGGCTATGTTTTGCATTAAGCCCGCTGGTAACACGGTTGTCGCGCTGCTCAAACTGGTCGCCGTTGACCGCGTCGTCCTGGAAAAACGTGAAGTTGTTCCACAACTGCAGCCGGCTGCGGATCACATAGGCGTTCGTCGACGTCGCGCTGTTCTCGCCGGTTTTGTTCCATGCCGAGGACAAACTGTAACGGCTGGCCTCGCCGCCGTCGCTCGGGTCGAGCGCGTCCCAGCGACCGATCAAGCCTGAATCGAGCGCGCGCTTGGGGATCTGGTTGGTCGCATTCCATTTGCCCTGATAACCCATCGCCGTGATGCTGAAGCCGTTTTGTGCAGTGCCGTCGGCGTAACGCAGCAGACCGTTGAACTTGCGAAAATCATCGGGCCTGGTCCACGGACCGTCGGCGTGAAAAACCTCCAGCGCATAGGTGAGATTGCCGTTGCCGGCTTTCGGCGTGTCCGCCAGCAGCAGGCGGCGGTAGCCGAAGCCGCCGAACCCCGCTTCGGCAACACCCTTGTCGAGACGTTGCGGATACAACACCGAGACTGAACCGGCCGCGGAAAAATCACCGTCCTCGGCGGAATACGGCCCCTTTTTATATTGCATGCTGCTGACGAGGTCCGGGATCAGGAAATTCAGATCGCTGTAGCCTTGCCCATGGCCGTGCGTGCGCTGGTTGACCGGCATGCCGTCGACCGTAATGGCGAGATCGGTGCCGTGATCGAGGTTCATGCCGCGCAGGAAATACTGGTTGGCTTTGCCCTCGCCGCTGTGCTGCGTGATGATCAGACCCGGCGTGCCCTCGAGCAGTTCACCCGGCCGGTAATTCGGCCGCGCCTCGATCTGCCGGCGTGTGATGGTGCCCTGACTGGATGAATCGGCACCGCCAATCAGATCGGTCGATGAGCCGGTGACCTCGACTTCATCGAGCGTTTGCACGCCCGCGGCCAGGCAATGCGCAGAACATGCGGCTGTCGCTGCCAACACAACGCAGCGGGCGATCGCGGTCAAACCGTCGCATTTGAATGGCACAACAATTCCGGATTAGTTTTTGAGTTGAAAGCGCACGGGCACATCGACCACGTGCGCGATCGGCTTTTCGCCGAGGCGCGCGGGCACGAACGACCAACCCTGCACCGCGCGCAATGCCGCCTCATCAAGCACTTGGGTGCCCGAGGTCTGCGCCACCGCCACCTGATCGGGCGTGCCTTTCGCGCTGACCTGCACGCGCAACACCACCAGGCCCTCGATACCGAGCCGACGCGCCATCGGCGGATAAGCCGGGCGCGGGTTGTTCAGATAAGCCACGTTGAAATGCGGCGGTTCGATCGCCTCGGCGCGCGATGGCGCCGCGGGCGCAACTGCAACCTTTGTGACCGGCGGTAGAGCAGGCGTTTCCACCACGGACACGGCCGCCACCGGTGCCGTCGTCGCGCGTTCAACCACGATGGCCTCGGGTGCCGGCGTGCGCTGCACCGCCTGCACCGGCTGCGGTGCGGGCTGCGGCACATGACGCTCGTGGCTGTGAGTATGTTTGGGCGCCGGCGGCACTTCGACGACTGGCGCCGCAACGGGCGCTACTCCGACCATCGTTACGGTGAGCGCCTGCGGCGGTTCGACCGGCAGTGGTTGCCAGACCTGAAACAGCAACACACCCGCGGTCGCATGCACCGTCAGCGAAATCAGCAAGGCGGGCGTGAACGCCCGCGCCGCGCGGCGGCCGTCGATTTCGTTTGGATAATTGCCGGTGGCGAACATGGTCTTTGGCAGGTTAGTGCGCGTGCTGCTAACGGATCATTATGCCATCAAAAACCAAGCACTTTAAGGTTGAATGCGCGCTCGACGAACCACACCGCCGCCAGCAGCGAAATCAGGGCCGAACCGCCGATCAACACGACGCGCCGGTAAAACCAGCTGCGGCGCAAACCGAACGCCACCGGCAGAAATACTGCGACGATCGCCAGTTGCCCGGCTTCAACGCCCAGATTGAAGCCGACGAGCGCCAGCAACAGGGCATCACGCGGCAGCCCGAGGTCGGCCAGCACACTGGCGAAACCAAAGCCGTGGATCAGGCCGAAACCAAAGGCCACCATCCAGCGCCGCCTCTGGAACAGCGGAAAGATATTGTTCAGCGCCGCCAGTACGACCGACAGCGCGATCGCCGATTCGGTCAGGCGCGTCGGCAAAGAAATGACGCCCAGCGCGGCGAGGCTCAGCGTGATCGAATGCGCAACCGTAAACGCAGTGACGATTTTCAACACATCCCAGAACGCCGTCTTGAAACGTTCCACGGCGCGCCATTGATGGTGCGTGATCACCAGCACCGCCGGCAGCAACAGCGACAGCAAGAACAGAATGTGATCAAAACCGATCCAGATATGCCAGACGCCTTCGCGGCCGTAATCGAAAAACTGCGTGATGCGGCTCGGTTTGGTGAGTTCGAATCGCTGTTGCGCCGCATCCGGACTGAAGATCGCGGTACGCGTGGCGCCATCGAACTCGAGGCGCAGTAAACCTTTGTGCTGCGGATCGAGATCGAAAAACAGGTTGTAGCCGAGCGTCAGCACCGCGCCCGCTTTGGCGCAGGGCGCTTCGAAACGCAATACCGCGTAGGCGCCGTCGCTGTGATTGTCGACGAGGTGTTCGGTAACGCGCGGCTGGCAGGCGTTGCCATCGAGCGCGACGGTCAGGCGTGACAACGCATAAGCATCGATTTCCGACTGGCGCGCGCGCAACTCGCCCCAGGTGATTTCACCGTTGCCGTTGCTGTCCAGCCCGATCGCAAAATCAAGATCGCGCAACGCAATGTCCCATTGCCCGCGCACAGCGTCGCCGGCCACCGTCACGCCAAGATAGCTGTCGCTCGGTTTATGCGCAGCGGCAAGCGCCGCGAAAAACGCCAATAACGCAAAGAGGAGCGCGCGCATCATTTCGCCGCTCCAGCGGGCACAAGCTGCGCGGCGAGCCTGCGCAAATACCAGTCTTCGATGCCGGTCTGCGCCATCCAGTCGAGCACCGGTTTCGCCGCCGCGGCATCTTTCAGCGCGAGCGCGGCTTCAAGCACGGCACGCGCGTCGCGCGGTTCGCGCTGCACGCGCCAGTTGCTCAGCGCCAGCCGGAGCGCCTCCTGCGGCTGCTTCATGACGACGAGGCTGAAGCGCGACTCCTCCTGCTCATGCGTGGTGTCGCCGCGCATGCGCGCCGCCGCATAACGCGCCGCCAGCGCCACCTGATGTTCGGGAAACGTTTTGGCAGCCGTCATTTGCCCGGCCAGCGTCAGGCGCAGCAACAGCGGATCGGCGCGCGACCAGTCCTTCAGCAGCACCAGCACTTCCTGCAGGCGGCCGTAATCGATAAGGAAATCGGCGTAAGCCGCGAGCAGAAAACCATCGGCGATATTCAACGCCAGCGCACTTTTGAAATGCGCCTCGGCCAGCGCCGGCTCGTTAAGCCGCCATGCCATCTCGGCAAGCCGCGTCAGTATCCACAAGCGCTGGTCCGGATTGACAGTTTTTGTGCGGTTCATCGACGCCAGCAACGCGTCATGACTCTGGCGCGCGCGGCCGGTCATGCCCTCGATGAAGGTAATGCAGCCGGCATTGGTCAGCGCGGTGACGTAGGGCGCCATGCGTTCGCAATCCTGGCGCGACGTGGCGTAATCGCCGGTCACCAGATTAATATCGGCGCGCAACGACAAGGCATCAATGTCAGCGGGATTGCTTTTCAGCGCCGCGTCGAGGTCCGCCAGCGCATTGGTAAAATCGTGGCCGTACTGGCGCAGCGTCGCGCGCATCAGCAGCACGGCGGCCGGCGGCTGCGCCATATCCCACCACGGCTTCAATGCCGCCTGCGCGTAACCGACGTAACGCGGGTCGCTCTGCCCGCCGGCCTGCGCAAAATAACTGCGCGCCAGCTGCAATGCGATCTGCAGGTTTTGCGGATTTTCCGCGAGCTGCCGGCGCAGACCGTTGATCTCGCGCACCACGGGATCGTTCGGTCTGAACGGCAGGTGTTCGAGCACTTCGTCGTCCGTGCGCGGCACAAACGGCGCCGCCGCCACCGCTACCGTGCCGGCAAGCAAAACTCCACACAAGGCGGCATATGCGCAATATTTCATAGGAATCAGTGGTCTAGCATACGTCCCCTGGAGGATCGCAGCGCAAGGTGGCAGAAGCGTTGCATCATAATTGGCTTTGCAAATAGAAACAACGTGTTATATATTCCGTCAACCAATTTGGAGGGCTTGCGTTAATAGCATTGGATTCACGCAATAGCCACATTGGTTTGACTATAATTTTTCCACTTGAAAGGGGAATTCGAATGACCAAGATTATCGCTGCTCTGGTTGCCGGTGTTTTCGCTGTTGCCTCGGTTGGCGCATTTGCTGCTGCACACGCCGGCGCGCAACCCGCTAAAGACGGCAAAAAAGATGAAATGAAGAAAGACGCGCCGAAAGCCGACGCCAAGAAAGACGAAGCGAAAAAAGACGCGAAGAAGTAATCTCTTCTTTTCGCAAAAAAAGGCAGGGGTTTCCCCTGCCTTTTTTATTGCCTGCGCCTCGCCGGTCCGGCGCAACGCGCGCCTAAACCAGAACCATCAGCAATAAACCGGCGGTCAGCGCAAAGCGCGAAAGCGGCGACCAGGCTGCTAGCTCGACGTTACCGGCGCATAACCAGGCCAGACGCGCCCACGCCGTGTAGATCAGAATGCGCAGCACATCAAGCCAGTCAGCAGCCACCGGATATTCCGCCACGCGCGCGGCCTCACCACCGATCACCAGCGCGCTGGTGATCCAGGCGACGGGGATGCCGCACAACCACCATATTTTCCACAGCCGTTCACGCCCGTATTGAGAGCGCGCCAACGACGCCAGCATCCGCCGCTTCATTTCACCTGCCGTTTGCCATGATTTCGGCTTGCACTATGCCGCACACCGCCGGCCCGGCGCAACCGGCAAAACCAGCGGATTTTGGCTAAGCACCGACTACCAGTACAATTGCACGCATGAGCACTATCGAAAACATCTGGAAACCCGAGGTCACCGTCGCCGCAGTCATCGAGCGCGACGGTCTCTTTCTGCTGATCGAGGAAGAAACCGAACGCGGCGCCCTCTTCAACCAGCCGGCGGGCCATCTCGAACGCGGTGAAACGCTGACCGCTGCCGTGATCCGCGAGACGCTGGAAGAAAGCGCGCATCATTTCGCGCCCGAAGCACTGCTCGGCATTTATCACCATACGCAGGCCGCTGTCACTTATATGCGCTTCGCCTTTGCCGGCCGCGTCCGCGCGCACGACGCGACGCGCGCGCTCGACGACGGCATCATCCGCCACCTCTGGATGAGTGCCGACGAAATCCGCGCCAGCTGTGCGCGCCACCGCTCGCCACTGGTCATGCAATGCGTCGACGATTTTCTCGCCGGCACGCGCTACCCGCTCGAGACCGTGCGCCGCTACGCCCCGCCAGCATGAGCAAACAACGCATCGTCGTCGGCATGTCGGGCGGGGTCGATTCCTCGGTCGCCGCCCTGCTGCTGAAAGAACAGGGTTACGACGTCGTCGGCCTCTTTATGAAAAACTGGGAGGACGATGATGATGACGAGTATTGCAGTTCGCGGCAGGACCTCATCGATGCGGTATCGGTCGCCGACCGCATCGGCATCGATATCGAGGCGGTGAATTTCTCGAAGGAATACAAGGACCGCGTCTTCAGCGAATTCCTGCGCGAATACAAATCCGGCCGCACGCCCAACCCCGACGTGCTGTGCAACGCCGAAATCAAGTTCCGCGCCTTTCTCGATCACGCCATGGCGATGGGCGCCGACCGCATCGCCACCGGCCATTACGCGCAGGTGCGCGAAGTCGACGGCCTCTCGCAGTTGCTGAAGGCCGAGGACGGCACCAAAGACCAGAGTTATTTCCTCTACCGGCTCAATCAGGGCCAGCTGTCAAAAACGCTTTTTCCGCTCGGCGGCCTTTACAAGCGCGAGGTGCGCGACATCGCGCAGAAGGCCGGGCTCGCCAACTTCGCGAAGAAGGACTCGACCGGTATCTGCTTCATCGGCGAGCGCCCGTTCCGCGAATTTCTCAACCGCTACATACCGTCGGAGCCCGGCGAAATCTGGGCCGTTGACGGGCGCATGGTCGGCCGCCACATGGGCCTGATGTTTTATACGATCGGCCAGCGCCAGGGCCTCGGTATCGGCGGCACGCGCGAGGGCGACGGCGATGCCTGGTACGTGGCCGCCAAGGACATGCCGAACAACCGCCTGATCGTAGTACAGGGTCGCGAGCATGACGCACTGCTCTCAAACACGCTCAACAGCGCGGACCTCAACTGGATCAGCGGCGAGCCGCCGCATTGCAATTGGGTCTACAACGCGAAGACGCGCTACCGGCAGAAAGACGCGCCGTGCAGCATCAACAGCATCAACGCCGGACACTGCGAAATCACCTTTGCCGAATCGCAGTGGGCGGTCACGCCGGGACAATCGGTGGTGCTCTACGAAAGCCGCGTCTGCCTTGGCGGCGGCATCATTCAGTAACAGGATTGAGGATTGAGTTGCGTCAGCGCCTATTGCGGGGCGCTCATGCCGTGCCAATTTCGGTTTTGCTCAATCCTCAATCCTCGATCCTAACTCCTAGGTGGCGCCGTATCGACAAACGAGGCGCGCTTGTCGAGTTTTTCTGCGAGTTTGGCAAGGTTCGGATATTCCTTGCGCCAGTTGATATCGGAGAGGCGCAGATCCAAGTAACCGAGCGCGCAACCCACCGCAATATCCGCGAGGTTGTAATGATCGCCACCGCACCAGGCGCGGCTGCCGAGATCGTCCGCCATCACCTTCAACGCGCGTTCGATCTTGTCCTGCTGGCGCGCGATCCACTCGGCGCTTTGTTTGTCCGCCGCGCGGCGCTTTTCCACCACCACTGCGTTGGCGGCGTCGGTACAGCCGTCGGCAAGCGCCTCCCAGCGGCGCGTTTGTGTGCGCGCGCGCGTGTCGTCCGGAATCAGCCGGCCGACCGGGCTTGCGTTCTCAAGATATTCAACAATGACGCGCGAATCGAACAGCGTCGTCTCATCGTCAAGCACGAGAACAGGCACCTTGCCGAGCGGGTTGTATGCGGGAACGCGGGTGGCCGGATCGCCGGGACTATCGATGATTAAATCGTATTCAATCTTTTTTTCCGCCAGCACGATACGCACCTTGCGGCTGTAGGGGCTGGCGAGCGCTGCAATCAACTTCATGCTCTCGTCCGTTCTTCATGTTTACAACGGTTCATGCGTGCGATTATAACATCGCACACTGTAATCCCTTGAGCCGGCAGGGACATTGCATTGCTTGACGCGGCGCGGCGGCGGGTAGTACGCTCGGTCACACTTTCCTTTCAATTGCAGAGAGCGCGCATGGATTCCAGCGGCGACAAATTCGTACTATTCACCCAACCGGGGTGAAGCAGCTGTCTTCGAGCGAAAGAGTTTCTTTCGAAAAAAGGCATCGACTTCATCGCGATTGACGTCCTCAACGACAAGGGCGGGCGCGAAAAACTGCTCGCCTTCGGCGTGCGCAACGTGCCGGTGGTCGCACGCGGCGATCAATTCGTCTTCGGACAGAACCTCGAGGATGTCGCCGAGTTCGTCGGACTGCAGGGCACCGGCCACAAACCGCTGCCGCCCGAACAGCTGATCGGCAAATGGGTCGACGTGCTGCACACGGCGCAGGGCTTCCTGCGCCAGATTCCCGATGCGCGCCTGAATGAGCTCGTCATCGAGAACCGCGACCGTACCATCCGCCTGATGGGTCACCACGTGTTCCGCATCGCCGAGGCGTTTCTGGAGACGGTGGAAGACGGCGTCGAATACGAGGTGCAACTCGCCAACGTGCCGCCCAAAGACGGCACCTTCACCAGAGGCGACGAGATCGCACAATACGGCGACGCCGTGATTGCGCGGCTGCAACGGTGGTGGATCGAACTCGCCGACAAAACCTGCCAGCAGAATGTGAAGACCTTTTTCGGCAAGCAGCCGATCCACATGCTCTACGAACGCTCGACCTGGCACTCGGCGCAGCACACGCGCCAGTTGAACGCCGTGCTTGAGCGCTTCGGCATCCAGCCCAAAAGCCCGCTCAAAGCCGAAACGCTGGCTGGCTTGCCGCTGCCTGAAAGGCTCTGGGAATAATGTTTATGTAGCGCAGACGACTCGCCTGCATTCGTTGAATAAGCAGGCCGATGTCGAAAATACAGCCTGCGCCACGAAAAAGCCCCGCATTGCGGGGCTTTTTTATTTCCGCACCGCGGCACCTACTCCAGCTTGAGCGCCGCCTCTTTCACCAGCTTCGCGTACTTGGCGAGATCGTTTTTAATCACCTGCGCGAATTCCTGCGGCGTATTGCCGACGAGTTCGTTGCCACCCTGCGTGCCGAGCCGCTCGATAACGTCCGGCATCTTCAACGCGCGGACCACTTCGCGGTGCAAGCGGTCGACAATCGCCTGCGGTGTGCCGGCCGGCAGCATGACCGCCTGCCACTGCGTGATTTCGAAACCCTTGAGACCGAGCTCGTCGAGTGTGGGCACCTCGGGCAGCGAACTCGAACGCTTGAGGCCGCTGACACCAATCGCCCGCAACTTGCCGGCCTTCAGCTGCGGCACCGAGGTGATCGGCGTGTCGAACATATAGCTCAACTGGCCGCCCAGCAGATCGGCCAGCGCCAGCGCGCTGCCTTTGTACGGCACGTGGATCGATTTCGTCTGCGTCATCAGGTTGAACAGCTCGCCAGCGAGGTGATTGCCGCCGCCGATGCCGGTCGAGCCATAAGTCAACGCGCCCGGTTTCGATTTCACCCAGGCGATCATGTCCTTGATGTTCGCCACCGGGTTCGCCACCGGCACCACCAGCACGTACATGTAGAGCGTGCCCTGCGTCACCGGTATGAAATCTTTCACCGGATCGTAGTTGAGCTTCTTGTAGAACACCGGATTGGTCGTCAACGGACCGCTCTGCCCCATCAGGATGGTGTAACCGTCGGGCTGCGCGCGAGAGGCGAGTTCGGTGCCGATGCTGCCGTTGGCACCGGCGCGATTGTCGATGATGATGGTCTGCCCGAAGACCTCGCCGAGTTTCTGGCCGATCGTTCTGGAAAAAATATCCGCCGCGCCGCCCGCCACATACGGGCAGATCCAGCGCACCGGTTTGGTCGGCCATTGATCAGCGGCATGAATCCCCGACGAAAACAACATGCACGCCGCCATTCCAACTAACCATCGCTTTTTCATCCCCGCCTCCTTAGCCATCAATTCAGAAACACATTGATTACCCGGACCCGTCATTCCCGCGAAAGCGGGTATCCCCTTCCCCCGCTTGCGGGGGAAGGTAGGATGGGGGCACAACCCACGCCACCCGGGATCGTGGCCCTTATCCTGGACTCCCGCTTTCGCGGGAGTGCCGAACATTCTTAGCGATGCGTATCTTGCAGCAGCGTATCCCACTTCTTCGGCAACCGTATCGCCTTGCTCACCGGCGGCCCCTGGATATGATTGCTGACATAACCCTTCGATTGATTGCGTCCCCAGTCGCCGGCCACCATGATGCCGATCCATTCCGGGTGATGGAACACCGGAATCAAACGATCGGGATCCTCCGACTCACCATACACCGGCGGCAGCAATCCCTGCTTCACATAATTGTTGACGCGAAAACCAGTCTGTCCGCAGTTATAGGCATAACGCTCGGCGAGTGAGGCCTTCATTTTCACGTTCTCATAAAGATAGCGCCGCAGATCGTCCTTGCTCCAGCCGTCCTGCGCGAACACTTTTGCAATGCTCGGTCCCAACATGATGAGTGGATGCCAGTTGCTGTAGACCATGCCGATCGCCGTCCAGTAACCACAGGCACGCTGACCGATCACGTCCGCAATCAACTCGGCATGTTCGACCGCCTTCTCGCTGCCGGTATACGTCGGCGCGCTGATCGCCACCACGCTCTGCACCGTGACGATGTTGTCGCCCGCCTTGAAACCCCGATCGACGCTGTACGGCTGCCAGCCGATCTCGGCGACCGCTTCTTCGTTCTCGGCGGCGGCGACGAGAAAACTCTGGCCGATACTGCCCTTGTCGGCGCCCTCGGGCGCATGATGAAAACCGGCGACGTTGCGCAGAAACAGGCGCAGAAAACGGCCAACGCTCGTGTTGGCCTGGATGCCGGTGCGCATCACGCCCTGCCCCGCATTGAAACCGAGTTGCTGCGCGATCGGCCCGTTGATGACGATCAGCGATTCCCAGCCCGGCGTCGAGCCGGCGTCTTCGATTTTGTAGACCGGGTCGATGATCGCTTCGATCACCGCCAGCAGCACCGGCATGTATTCGGGTCGGCAACCCGCCATCACGCCGTTGACGGCAACGTTCCACACCGTCGCGTGGCGATTGGCCGGCGGGCACGGCCCCAGCACTTCATCGGGCGCGCGGTCGGTAAATTGCATAAAGCGCTCGACGCGAGCGAGTGTCGGCGGCATCACCGGCATGCCATCGGCCCAGAAATTTTTCTGGAAGTGTTCGTAGACGTCGTCGAGCGTGCCGCGGAACACAATGTCGCGCGGTGCCGGCTCGACCTCGGCCGCGTTGTCCGAAATGTTGCCGACCGGTTTCGACAGCCCGGCGATGATCTGCGGCAACAGTTCTTCGCGAACCTTGCGCCGCAGCTCTTCCTTGCTGTCGGTCATCGGCACGCCGGGGTAAGCGGCGATCGGCATGTCGGGGAGCCCCAAGCCCTTGGCCACCACCGCGGCCTGCTTGAGAAATCCGCTCGAGATGATCGACACCGCCGGATAACCTGCGTTTTCCACTGCTGCACTCGCCCGCAACACGGCGGGCGTGCAGGCGCCTCAGGCGCCTATTGCAGAAATGACCGCGTTACAGCCATGTTGCTTGAGCAGCTTCGGCACATCGGCGACAAGTTCGCGCTGTTGCGGGCCGTGCACGTTGCCGAACACATCGTAAGTGACAAACCGGATGCCGGGAAACCGCTTGGTCAGTTCCTCGCGCAGGATCGGAAAAATTTCCTCGCCGCGAAACAGGTAGTCCCACAGTTCGCCGACCACCTTGCCCGAGAGATCGGCGATGCGCGCGTTCGGCGCGCGTGTCTTGTAGGCCGAAGTACCGAGCGGCCACACGACTTCGTATTTGGGTTCGCTGCTGTTGGCGCTCATGCAAACACTCCCGAATAAATTTCTGGAATCATCCAAACCAAAATTCCAAATCGTCGTCCCCGCGAAAGCGGGGACCCAGGCTCTTCTGTCTGGATTCCCGCTTTCGCGGGAATGACGCAATGGGCTACCCGTATCTACGCGTAAATAAAGTTACTCCGCCTTGATGCCGGCCTTCTCGATCACATCACGCCACATCGGCACTTCCTGCGCAATGCGCGCGCGCAGCGCATCGGGGCCGCCGGCCGACACTTTAAGACCTGCGGTCCACAGCGCGTCGCGCGCTTCCTTGATGGCCAGCACGGCAATCGTTTCCTTGGCGAGTTTCGCCACCACCTCGGGCGGCGTGCCGGCCGGCGCGAACAGCGCCTGGAAGGTATCGGACACAGCGTCGGCAATGCCGGCCTCCGTCGTCGTCGGCACGTTCGGCAGATCGGGCCAGCGTTCCTTGCCGGTCTGCACGATCGGTTTCAGCAGGCCGCCGGCAATCTGCGGCATCACCGACGACAGGCTCGCCGACATCATCTGGATCTGCTTGCTCAACACCGCCTGCACCGCCGGTGCGCCGCCCGTGTAGGCAATGTGAACCATATTGATCTTGGTGCGCAGCTTCAGCACTTCGGCGGCGAGCTGCGGCGTGGTGCCGAGCCCCGGACTGCCGTAGCTGATGAGATTCGGATTGGCCTTTGCCTGCGCAATCAAATCTGCAACGCTGTTGATGCCGCCCTGCGGATGCACCACCATCACATTCGGCGAGGCGCCAAACTCCACCACCGGCACAAAATCCTTGAACGGATCGTACGACGGATTCTTGTAGAGACTGGGCGCAACGACGAAAATGCTCGACGACGACAACAGCGTGTAGCCGTCAGGTTTGGCGCGCATCACCGCCGACGCCGCGATCATGCCGCCGCCACCGCCGCGGTTATCGACGATGATCTGCTGGCCGAGCGGCCCGCTCAGGTACTTGCCAACGACGCGCGTCGAGATATCAGTCGCGCCGCCGGCGGCAAACGCGACGACCACCGTAATTGCACGCTCCGGATACGCAGCCGCGTTGGCCGCGCCACTCACAGTCGCGAAAACGACCAGCATTGCGGGCAGCACCCGCACAAATATCTTCAGCATGTTTTTCCCCGCTTTTTTCGGTAAGTCGGAATTGGTTTGCCTACGCGTTGATTCTAGCATTGCAGGCCCCGCATCTAACATTCGGCCTGCGCTACGAGAACGCCGCTTTTAGCCAAGCTGTTGTAGCGCAGGCGACTCGCCTGCAAAGGACTACACGCGTCCGTATGCGTCAGGGCCGCCGCACCGCGGGTGCTATAATTTTTTCACCCTTTTCCCAACGGAATTTGTCCA
This sequence comes from Chitinophaga pinensis, assembly GCA_943329075.2. GTDB lineage: Bacteria > Pseudomonadota > Gammaproteobacteria > Burkholderiales > SG8-41 > PALSA-1004. Next base: position 104,377 of record CALQCM020000007.1, read on the forward strand.
TGATCAAGCTGGCCGGCTTCGAAATCACACGAATCGCCGACACGCCGTGGCAGAAGCGCGTGCGCTTCGACGGCCGCGAGAGCCGCTACGCCATGTACAACGACGACCTCGAAATGGGCCTGCGCATGTCGATCGTCGAATATCCGCTGGGTTCGGTCGAACCGCGCCACGTGCATCCGGGCACGCACGCCACCACCGTCGTCAAAGGCCGCGCGCTCATCGACGGACTCACATTAAAGCCGCTCGACTGCATACTCGGCCCCAGTCACGAGCCGCACGGCCCGCTCGAATATCCCGACAGCTGCACGCTGTTTTCCTGCTTTCAGGGCAGCAACGATCACAGCGAAGTCAAACAACTCGGAGCCGAGCGCCACTATCGTTTGATCCAGGCCGACAACCTGGCGTGGGAAAAATCCGAAAGCGGCGCAGGTGAGGGCAAAACGCTGGTCGATCACGGCGCCGGGCGTTTGCTGCTGCGCGCCGTCAAGTTTGCGCCGGACGCCACGCTCGCGCGCCACACGCATCCCTATATGCGTGCCTCACTGATCGTCGCAGGCGGCGCGGTGATCGAAGGCGAACAATTCGGCGTATGGGATTTTCTCTATCAACGCAAAGGCGTCGAACACGGGCCGGTGCATTTCCCCAACGGCGCCACGCTGCTGTCGGTGGCGATGCGCTGACGCATCAGACCTTCCAATCCAGCCACGCACACAGCGCGCGGCCCATGATCAGTTCCAGATCGCGCGCCGGCAGCCACGGCATCTCTTCGGTAAACATCGTCACGCCCTCGCGGTAGCTGCACGGCAGCCGCGACAGATCGCTGCCCCAGAACATGCGTTGCGGCCCGAACACATCGTAGGCGCGCCGGATATGCGGATGCATTCGCTGGAATGGATAACGATCGTTCGTATACAGCGGCAGGCAACTCACCTTCACCGCGATGTTCGGCAAGCGCGCCAGCGCCAGCACCTGATCGAATGCGGCGAATGCGCGCTCATCGCGCCCTTCGGTGAGCCCGCAATGATCGAGCGCAAGCCGCAACCCCGGATGGCGCTCGGCCAGCCGCGCGACGAACGGCAGATCGTGATGCGCCACCAGCAACATTGCCGGCATGTTGTTTCGCTCGGCGTGCGCCCACAACCAGTCGAGTTGCCCTTCCACCAGCCACGGCCGCTGGTGCGGCCGGTGAAACGTAAAGCGCACACCGCGGATCGCCGCCTCATCGCGCCACGACTCGACGATGGCGCGCGCATCGGGCGCATCGGGATCGAAGCGTCCCATCACCGTGAAGCGCTCAGGATGTGCATGCGCAGCTGCCGTCACCACATCGTTGCGCGCGCCTTCGAACACCGGCGAGATCAGTACCGCGCGGTTCACGCCGGCCACATCCATTTCGCGCAACAGATCATCCGCAGTGATCGGTTGCGGCTTGTGCGCCGCCGGCAGATTCGGATCGGCCGCCGGCCACGGCCGCGCCGCGGTATGCGCCGCCCAGATATGCACTTGTGAATCGACAATCAACATGACGGCACCGCGATGAATGAAAGCGCAGAGTTTAAAGACGGCGCGCGCAAGCGTCCATGTGACAGCCGCAAATGACCGGCGCCTCGTAGGATGGGTGGAGCGAAGCGATACCCATCATTGGAGTTTTCACATCACGATGGGTATCGGCCTGCGGCCTCCACCCATCCTACGAAATCACACAGGCTCACATTCAACCTGCGCCGGGTTTGCCCCTTCCCCCGCATGCGGGGGAAGGTTGGGATGGGGGCATCAAACGTCAGTCATCGCCGCAAGCACAAATCATCGCCCACAAACTGCTAGTATTTGCCTCACAACAACCATCCATCGCATCACGGAGGACCACCGTGCGTCACGCCACGCTTCTGATATTCGCCCTCGCTACCGCCTTTGCAACCGGCAACTCCGCCGCACAAACCTACCCCGCCAAACCCGTGCGCCTGATCGCGCCCTTTCCCGCCGGCGGCGGTACCGACATTCTCGCCCGCATGATCGCGCGCAAACTCGGCGAGGATCTCGCGCAATCCTTCGTCGTCGATAATCGCACCGGCGCCGCCGGCATCATCGGCACTGAAGCGGTGGCGCGCGCCGCGCCTGACGGCTACACGCTGCTGATGGGCACCACCGGCACGCATACCACCAACCCCGCGGTGTTCGCCAAACTGCCCTACGATCCGGTCAAGGATTTCGCACCGGTGTCACTGGTCGGCAACGCGCCCTTCGTGCTCGTCGTGCATCCGTCGATTCCGGTGAAATCGCTGCGCGATCTGATCGCGCTGGCGAAAGCCAAACCCGATTCGCTGACCTTTTCAAGCTCGGGCATCGGCGGCATTGCGCATCTGGGATTCGTTGCGCTCAATACCGCCGCCGGCACACAAATGATTCACGTGCCCTACAAAGGCTCGCCGCTGCAAACGCAGGCCGCGGTCGCCGGCGAAGTGGCGCTGGCCTTCGATTCGATTCCGGTCACCCAACCCTTCATCAAGTCGGGCCGCGTGCGCGCCCTCGGCATCGGCTCGGCAAAACGTTCAGCGTTGTTGCCCGAGGTGCCGAGCGTCGCCGAAGCCGGCCTGCCGGGATTTGAACTCGCTTCGTGGTACGCGATTTTCGCGCCCGCCGCCACGCCGCCCGATCTCATACGCACGCTCAACCGCGCGATCAGCAAAGGCCTCGAAGGCAATGCCATGCGCGATCAGTTCGCCACGCTCGGCGCGGAACCGGTCGGCGGCACGGCCGAAGAACTGGCAGCGACGGTGCAGAAGGATTTGCGCAAGTGGGCCAAAGTCGCACGCGATGGCGGCGTCAAACCCGAATAAGATTTTGTAGATCCCGGAAGGAGCGCAGCGTATTCCGGGATCAATCCTCCCCGATCCCGGACGCCGTATCGCTACATCCCGCCGAGAGCGGCCGCTAAGCCTTCGCCGCCACCGTCAACCCATGCGCCTGATGCTCCTCGATCAACTGCGCCACCAGCCCTGAGGCTTTGACGTCTTCGATGTAGGCAGCAAGGTACGCAGCAGCAGCCGCACGCCCCTTCGGCACGCCGGCCGCCTGTTGCACGGCAGTGAAACGGCCTTCGAGCAGTATCGAACCCGGCAGGTTCTTGTGATCGGTGATCAGACGCGGCCGCAGTCCGGCCAGCGCGTCGAGTTTGTCGGCGACAAAACTCTTGAAGGCATTGTCGGCGCCCTTCGCGTGCAGCAATTCAGCGTTCTTCAGGCTGCGCACCAGATACAAATCGTAGGCCGCCTTTTCCGGCACGATGATACGCACACCATTGCGATCAACTTCCTCGACCGATTTGAGCGCCGAGCCGGGCGGCAGCAGATAGGTCGCTTCAATTTCGACATAGGCCGCGCTGAAGTCGATGAGTTTCGCGCGCTGCGGTTCGGCGCCGAGAAAACCGACGTCCCAGATGTCGGTCGGCGCCGCTTCAGCCAGTTCACCCGGCGAGGGGTAACCGATGATCTCCGCCTCGGCGCCGATCCGTCGCGCCAGTTCGCGCCCGAGATCGACAGCGACACCGCCGGGCGCGCCGGTTTTCGGGTCTTTGTGCGTCAGCAGAAAATTCGAGAAGTTGATACCAACGCGCAGTTTGCCTTTCGGCGTCAGTTCAGCACGGGCCTGAGCGGAGCATTCGATCATGGGGTTCACCTGGGAATTAGACGGATTATTGGATGCAATGGAGGGCTGAGAGTAGCCAAGATGCCGGGTTGGTGCAATCTACCGGAGAGTTCGGAAAAGCCACAAGCCGGACAATTCTCCTATTCCGTCGTCCCCGCGAAAGCGGGGACGACAGATTTAGCGCGCCTCACCTTTGCCGAAACCCGTCCGCCCGGTTTGCGCTAAACTGTGTCCCCGAATGTCACCACCGGCGCCGTGTGCGCCCCGCCCGCATGACCATGCTGCAACACATTGATTCGATCCGCGCGGATCGCCAGCAACCATGGTGAATCCGCCTGATGCCGCGCGTCGCGCGCTCCCTTCGGTTGACCGCCTGCTGCAACAGCCGCGCGTCGCCGAACTCATAGAGCAACACGGACGGCCGCTGGTCGTCGAAGCCATCCGCGCGGTCATCGATGCGCAGCGCGCCGCGATGACGCAGTCTGCCGACGTTGCCGACGAAGCCACCCTGATCGAACGCTGCGCCGAACACCTCGCCGCCGCCATGCGGCCGTCGATGCGTGCGGTGTTCAATCTCACCGGCACCGTGCTGCACACCAATCTCGGTCGCGCGCTCGTTGCGAAAATCGCCGCCGATGCGGCATATCAAGCAATGACGCGCGCAGTCAATCTCGAATTCGATGTCGATGGTGGCGCGCGCGGCGAACGCGACAGCCACGTCGAAGACTGGTTACGCCGCCTCACCGGTGCCGAAGCCGCGGTGGTGGTCAACAACAACGCCGCCGCCGTCTATCTGGTGCTCAACACCTTCGCGCAGAAAAAAGAAGTCATCGTCTCGCGCGGCGAACTGGTGGAAATCGGCGGCGCCTTCCGCATTCCGGACATCATGACGCGCTCGGGCTGCAAGCTGCGCGAAATCGGCACCACCAACCGCACGCATGCGAAGGATTTTGTCGAGGCCATCGACAAGCGCACCGCCGCGATCATGAAGGTGCACACCAGCAACTATGCGATCCAGGGCTTCACCGCGGTGGTGCCGGAAACCGAACTCGCGGCCATCGCGCACGAACACCAGTTGCCGTTCTGGGTCGATCTCGGCAGCGGCACGCTGGTTGATCTCGAACGCTGGGGCCTGCCGCATGAACCGACCCCGCGCGACGCCATCGGCAACGGCGCCGACCTCGTCACCTTCAGCGGCGACAAACTGCTGGGCGGACCGCAATGCGGCCTCATCGTCGGCCGCAAGGATTTGATCGCGAAGATCCGCAAAAACCCGATGAAGCGCGCGCTGCGTATCGACAAGATCCGCATGGCAGCGCTCGAAGCGACGCTGCGCCTCTACGCCGACCCCGACAAACTGGTCAAGGAAGTGCCGACGCTGCGTTTGCTCACGCGCCCGCAAAAAGACATTGAAGCGCAGGCAACGCGCCTCTTGCCCGCGCTCGCCGCAGCCGTCGGTGAAACCGCCGACGCCGCAGTGATCAACTGCGCCAGCCAGATCGGCAGCGGCGCACTGCCCGTCGATGCGCTGCCCAGCGCAGGCATCGCCATGACGCCGCGCGGCAAAAACCGCAACAGCGCCGCCGAACGGCTGTCGAATGCCTTCCGCAAACTGCCAGTGCCGGTGGTCGGTCGCGTCAACGATGGCGCATTCATCCTCGATCTCAGATGCCTCGATGACGAAGCCGGATTCGTACAGCAACTCGGTCAACTGAAGATTGCGCGTTAAGTCATGCCACGTCACAACCAACGTCACCCACTCATCCCCCTGCGAGCCGCCGAGCAGCACAGCGGCGCCGGGGGAAGTCGGCGAGCACTGTTTGAGCCCTTGTCGTTCTTTGACAAGGGCGAGTTGCGCAGCCGCCCGGCGTGGCGAGCAGCGCAGGGGAGTCCGCAGGACCGGCGAACCGGGAGCGGCCTTTCTTTGGTTACTTTCTTTGGCCGTTCAAAGAAAGTAACCGGCCGCCGGGCCGGCGCGCGTCAAGGTAGTTGTCGCCTCATTCATGCAGCCAGCGTTTGAATATCGCTACCAGTCAAATGCGTCTTGATGACCGAGTCGCGTTCTGGATTGAGTGTCACTGCACCGATCGGTACCCAGTTTCGCGTGTCACCAGACCAGC
>CALQCM020000008.1 GCA_943329075.2 Chitinophaga pinensis
ACCCTGCAACTGGGCTAGGGTCAGCAACTGCTGGTCGTTCATATCGATCACCATGCCTCGCATCATGATCGATCGCAGATACCTCCCCAGACTCAAACCCCGTTGGAATCACGTTCCCCGTTCAGACTCATACCCCGCTGGATAATGCTAACCCTACGTTTGACTGCCCTTTTCGGCTATCATTGCGCCCCTCCTGTTGTCGTGGTGCGTGATGCATTATTCCGAGAAATTTGACGTTATCGTCGTTGGTGGCGGCCATGCCGGCACCGAGGCAGCTTTGGCGAGTGCGCGTATGGGCAAGCGCACCCTGCTCTTGACGCATAACGTCGAAACGCTCGGCCAGATGTCCTGCAATCCTTCGATCGGTGGAATTGGTAAGGGGCATCTCGTCAAGGAGGTCGACGCGTTGGGTGGCGCCATGGCTGCGGCGACGGACGAAGCAGGCATCCAATTTCGAATCCTGAATTGCAGCAAAGGCCCTGCGGTGCGCGCCACGCGTGCACAAGCTGACCGGGTTTTGTACCGAAAGGCCATTCGCGGCCGCTTGGAAAATCAGAATAACCTATTGATTTTCCAACAATCTGTGGATGATTTGCTGATTGTGGGCGATCGCGTGACCGGTGTTGTCACCGAATTGGGCTTAAAGTTCTCGGCCGCGGCTGTGGTGCTGACGACGGGCACTTTTCTGGCCGGCCTCATTCACGTGGGTCTCAACAATTACCAGGCGGGTCGCGCCGGTGATCCGCCCGCTGTCAGCCTGGCTGCGCGTTTGCGCGAGTTGAATCTGCCGGTCGGACGCCTGAAGACCGGCACACCGCCACGCATCGATTCGCGAACCATCGATTTCAGCCAGCTTGCCGAACAGCCCGGTGACACCCCTGTGCCGGTATTTTCCTTTCTCGGCAATGCTGCCCAGCATCCGCGTCAGATGCCCTGCTGGATTACGCACACCAATGCGCGCACGCATGAAATCATCCGCGGCGGCTTGGATCGCTCACCGCTTTTCACGGGCGTGATCGAGGGCGTCGGCCCGCGCTACTGCCCTTCGATCGAAGACAAGATCACGCGGTTTGCCGACAAGACGTCGCATCAGATTTTTCTCGAGCCGGAAGGTTTGACGGTCAACGAAATATATCCTAATGGCATATCAACGAGCCTGCCCTTCGACGTCCAGCTTGCGCTGGTGCGCTCGATCAAGGGGCTTGAGCACGCGCATATCACGCGTCCCGGTTATGCCATCGAGTACGATTATTTCGATCCTATCGGCCTGAAAAGCTCTCTCGAAACCAAGGCGATCGCCGGCTTGTTTTTTGCAGGACAGATCAACGGCACCACGGGTTACGAAGAGGCTGCCGCGCAGGGATTGCTGGCAGGCGCCAATGCGGCCCGCTACGCGGCCGAAGAACCCGCCTGGTGTCCGCGCCGCAATGAGGCGTATCTCGGCGTGCTCGTCGACGACCTGATCACGCGTGGCGTCACCGAGCCCTATCGCATGTTCACCAGCCGCGCCGAATACCGGTTGAGCCTGCGCGAAGACAATGCGGACATGCGCCTGACAGAAAACGGTCGCGCGCTTGGTCTGGTTGATGATCGGCGCTGGGAAATCTTTGCGCGTAAACGTGATGACGTCGCGCTTGAAATCGAGCGGCTTAAATCAACGTGGCTTAACCCGAAGATTCTGGCGGCGCATGACGCCGAGCGCGTGCTCGGGCAATCGATCGAGCGCGAGTATTCTCTCGAAGATCTGCTGCGCCGGCCGCGGGTGACCTACAAGGAACTGATGACCCTGCCCGGCGCGGGGCCTGCCATTGCCGATGAACAAACCGCGGCGCAGGTGGAGGTTCAGGTCAAATATCGCGGCTACATTGCACGCCAGCAGGACGAGATCCTCAAGCAGGAATCCTGCGAGGAGACGCGCCTGCCCGAGGCGCTCGATTATCGCCAGGTGCGAGGACTGTCAATCGAAGTGCAGCAAAAGTTGAACCAGCAACGTCCTGAAACCATCGGACAGGCCTCGCGCATTTCCGGCGTAACGCCGGCGGCCATCTCGTTGCTGATGGTTCATCTGAAGAAAGGCTTCGGTGTCGCGCGGAAAACCGCATGAGCCCTGCCCAGCAGCTGGCCGCCGGAATCGACCGATTGAGTTTGTCGATTTCACCGGACGCGCAGGCGCGATTGCTCGCTTATCTCGATCTGATTGTGAAGTGGAATCGCGTCCACAATCTGACCGCGATCCGCGATGTGAAGTCTATGGTGAGCGCCCACTTGCTGGACTCTCTTGCCGTGGCGCCACATTTAGTCGCAGAAACAATATTGGACGTTGGCAGCGGGGGGGGCCTTCCCGGCATTCCGTTGGCCATGATCTGGCCGCGAACCAGCGTCACCCTGATCGACAGCAATCAGAAAAAGACCTCTTTTCTGCAGCAAGCCAAAATCGAACTGGCAATCGACAATCTGACGGTCGTGTGCGATCGCGTCGAGGCCTGGAAATCGGATGCCCGCTACGATCTGGTCATATCGCGCGCATTTTCAGAATTGGCGGAATTCGTCAAAGTTGCACAGAGATTTTGCAAGTCCGGCGGCACGCTGGCCGCGATGAAGGGCTTACAGCCGGATGCCGAGATAAAAATGCTGCCAACCAGCTGCAAAGTACGAAAAGTAATTGCATTGAACGTTCCGGACCTTAACGCTGAACGACATCTGGTATTGATCGACCCATGAAAAAAATTCTTGCCATCACCAACCAGAAAGGTGGCGTCGGTAAAACGACCACCAGCGTCAATCTTGCGGCCAGCCTGGCCGCGACACGCCAGCGCGTGCTGTTGATCGATCTTGATCCCCAAGGCAATGCCACGATGGGCAGCGGCATCGATAAACGAACACTCGCACGCACGGTTTATCACGTGCTGCTCGGGGAGGCCGATATTCGCGAGTCGCGCGTAAATTCCACGACTGGAAAGTTTGATGTGGTGCCCGCCAACCGCGAATTGGCGGGTGCCGAAATCGAGCTGGTAGATTTCGAGCATCGCGAAACGCGCTTGAAAACCGCGCTGGCAAGCATCGAGGCCGAATACGATTACATTTTAATCGACTGCCCGCCTTCGCTAAATCTGCTGACGGTGAATGCGCTATGTGCCGCGCAAGCCGTCTTGATCCCGATGCAGTGTGAATACTACGCGCTCGAAGGGCTTAGCGATCTGGTGCAAACCGTCAAAAAAGTGCGCACCCACCTGAATCCTGAACTCGAGATTGAGGGCTTGCTGCGCACCATGTACGACCCCCGCAACACCCTGGCGCAACAGGTTTCGGCGCAGCTCCAGCAGCACTTTGGCGATAAAGTCTACCGCACGGTCATCCCGCGCAATGTCCGGCTGGCTGAAGCGCCGAGCCATGGCGTGCCGGTGCTCGGGCTCGATAAAGCATCAAAAGGCGCGAAGGCATATCTCGCGCTGGCGGGCGAAATGTTAAACCGCGCAGCCGCCGCAGTTTAAGGAACCAGAGATATGGCAAAAATGAAAGGCTTGGGTCGCGGACTGGACGCCTTGCTCGGTGGTAGCGATGAGCCGGCCGCACCGCAGGCGGCTGACCGGCAAACCGAACTAAAAATAGAGCAGCTGCAGCCCGGAAAGTACCAGCCGCGCTCCTTTATGGATGACGCCGCGCTGAAGGAACTCGCAGCCTCGATTAAAACGCAGGGCATCATGCAGCCCATCCTCGTCCGGCCGGTGCCTGGCGGGCGATTTGAAATCATCGCCGGCGAACGGCGTTGGCGCGCGGCCAAAATCGCTGGCTTGGAAGCCGTCCCGGTGTTGGTGCGGGAGGTCGCCGACAATGCCGCCCTCGCCATGGCCTTGATCGAAAACATTCAGCGCGAAGATCTCAATCCGCTCGAGCAGGCCGTTGGTATCCAGCGGCTGGTCAATGAATTTGGCGCGACACACGATCAGGCTGCCGATATGGTCGGCCGGTCGCGCAGTGCCGTCACCAACCTTTTACGGCTGCTCGGTTTGGCGGCGCCGGTGCGTGAATTGTTGCAGCAAGGCAAGCTTGATATGGGCCACGGGCGCGCGCTGCTCGCCCTCACCGGCATGCAGCAAATCGAGGCCGCCCGCAAGGTGGTGGCCAAAAATCTGTCCGTACGCGACACCGAAAAGCTGGTCGGACAACTTTTACGGGACACGCCTGGCAAAACCGTCCGCAAGACTCCGGATCGTGATGTGTTGCGTCTGGAGGAAGAACTGGCCCAAAAACTGGGCACCAAGGTGCAAATCAAGACCGGCAACAAGGGCCGCGGTGCAGTGCACATTCAATATTCGAGCCTGGCGCAGCTCGACGGCATACTGGCGAAGCTCCAGCGCTAGGGCGCGTTATGTTGCGCCGCAAGACGGTTTGACGGGAGATGACGAAGCTGAGTACAATCAAAGAGTTTGCTCGGTGGCTGCCGCGAAGCACTAACGCAATCGCAGGCAAGCCGTTACGCACAGTATTGCTGTGGCAACTACTGGCCACCAGCGTGATTGCCCTGATTGCGGGTTACTTGACCGGCAGCGCAGGTGCGATTTCAGCACTGCTGGGTGGACTGGTCATGATGGTTGCGGTTAGCGTGTTTGCCGTCATGACCTGGGGCAATAAGGTTCGATCCGCAGGAGAAATACTGAGGACGCTCGTCAGAGCCGAGGCCGGGAAAATCGGCGTCATTGTTCTCCAGCTGTGGTTGGTATTAACGGCCTATGAGTCAGTGGTGCCGGTTGTCTTTATTGGTACTTTTATCGTTGCAGTATTGATTTACCCGATCGCGCTGTTGGTTCGCGATTGAAAATGGGATTCAGGGACACGTAATGAACGAAGCCGGCGAACTGACGCCGACCGAATATATCGGTCACCACCTGACCAATCGCACCATATCACTGGGCGATGGCCCGTTCTGGACGCTGCATCTCGACACCTTTCTGACCGCCCTCATGCTTGGCGTGATCGGATTCGGGTTTCTCTATTGGATCGTGCGTGGCGCGACCGCCGGCGTGCCCAACCGCCGCCAGGCTTTTGTTGAAATGCTGTTTGAATTTGTCGACGACCAAGTCAAAGGCATTTTCCATGGCAGTCGCGCTTTTGTTTCGCCGCTCGCATTGACGGTATTCGTCTGGGTATTCCTGATGAACGCCATGGACTTCTTCCCGGCCGATCTGGTTGCCGGTTTTACCGAGCACGCACTCGGACAGCACAACTGGAAGCCAGTGCCGACCTCGGACATTAACACCACGTTCGCTCTGGCGCTGTCGGTATGGGTATTGATGATTTACTACAATATCAAAGTCAAAGGCATTGGCGGCTGGACGCACGAACTGTTCTGCACGCCGTTCGGTTCGCACCCGCTGCTTTGGATTTTCAATTTTCTTTTTAACCTCGTCGAATATATTTCCAAGCCGCTGTCGCATTCGCTGCGGCTTTACGGAAACATCTACGCCGGCGAAATTATTTTCATGTTGTTGTGGATGTGGGCTGCCACGGGCCTGGTCGGCTCCATTTTCGGTGGCGTGCTCGCGCTGTTCTGGGCGATTTTCCACATCCTGATCGTTGTTCTGCAGGCGTATATATTCATGATGCTCACCGCCGTTTACATGGCGATGGCGCACGAAAGTCATTAATAAGCGATTAGATGTAACCATTTTCCCTGAAAGGAGACAGTAATGGACAAGTTGCAATTAGTAGCGATGATTCAGGCTTACACCGGGATCGGCATCGGCCTGATGATTGGCTTGGGCGCAGCGGGTGCTTGTATCGGTGTGGGCATCATGTGCAGCCGCTTTCTCGAGGGTGCCGCACGTCAGCCCGAACTGATGCCGCAACTGCAGGCCAAAGTGTTCCTGCTGCTAGGCCTGATCGACGCGTCGTTCATTATCGGCGTGGGCCTTGCGCTGTGGTTTGCGACCGGCAACCCGTTGCTCGCCAGCCTCAAGTAATTTTCGGGAAATTGTGAGCAGGGAACGCCCATGAATCTAACCGTAACGATGATTGCGCAGGCCGTCACGTTCTTCGTGTTCATCATTTTTTGCGCAAAGTTCATTTGGCCGCCGCTGACCAACGCAATTGCGGCGCGCCAGAAGCAGATCGCTGACGGGCTCGCCGCGGCCGAAGAGGGCAAGCAATCGCTCGAGCGTTCGGCGCTGAAAGCCGACGAGGAAATCAACAAGGCGCGCTCGCGCGCAGCTGAAATCGTCGGCCAAGCCGAGAAGCGCGTCTCGCAGATGATCGAGGAAGCAAAGTTGTCGGCGCGCGACGAAGGCAACCGCGAAAAAGCCGCGGCGAAAGCGGAAATCGAGCAGGAAGTTTCCCGCGCTCGCGAAGCCTTGCGCCTGCAGGTCGCAGCGCTTGCGGTTTCGGGTGCGGAAAAAATCCTGCGGCGCGAAGTTGATGCCAAAACCCACGCCGACCTGCTGCAAGCCGTTCAGGCCGAGCTCTAGAGCGAGACCATGGCGGAAACTATCACCATCGCACGGCCCTACGCGGAAGCCGCGTTCAAGCTGGCGCGGGAAAAAAACCAGCTCGAAGCGTGGTCGAAGATGATGGGCCTGCTGGACCTCGTCGTCAGGGACGCGTCGGTTGCACGCTGCATCCGCGATCCCAATGTCAGCGCCGAACAGTTGCAAGGCCTGATTCTCGGCGTTTGCGGCGAACAGCTCGACGGCGCCGGACGGAATTTCGTGCAGGTGTTGCAACACAACAACCGGCTCTCCCTGCTGCCGGAAATTCGCGCAATGTTCGATGCGCTGCGTCTTGAGCACGAGGGCGTGCTCGAAGCGGAGATACATTCGGCATTTGCAATGGATGACGCGCAGGTGGCGCAACTGGTGAAAAAGCTCGAAAACAAATATCAGCGCAAAGTGCGCGCGCAGGTCAGCGTCGATGCAAAACTGATCGGTGGAATCAAGATCGTGGTCGGCGACAAGGTGGTTGACGCGACCGTGCGCGGCCGGCTCGACGCGATGTCGGCTGCCCTCATTCGTTAGGAGTTTCAGATGCAACTCAATCCGTCAGAAATCAGTGAACTGATCAAGAGCAGAATCCAGAACCTCGGCACGACCAGCGAGTCGCGCACACAGGGCACGATCATCTCCGTGACCGACGGCATTTGCCGTATACATGGCCTGGCCGACGTTATGCAGGGCGAGATGCTGGAGTTCCCGAAGAACACCTACGGACTGGCGTTGAACCTTGAGCGTGATTCGGTGGGCGCGGTTATTCTCGGCGAATACGAGCACATCTCCGAAGGCGACACGGTCAAATGTACCGGCCAGATCCTGTCGGTGCCAATCGGCCCGGAACTGATCGGCCGCGTGGTCAATTCGCTGGGTCAACCGATCGACGGCAAAGGCCCGATTAACGCCAAGCTGACGGATGTCATCGAAAAAGTCGCGCCGGGCGTGATCGCGCGTAAATCGGTGTCGCAACCGGTGCAGACCGGGCTCAAATCGATCGACGCCATGGTGCCGGTTGGCCGCGGTCAGCGCGAACTCATCATCGGTGACCGCCAAACCGGCAAGACTGCGGTCGCCGTCGATACCATCATCAACCAGAAGGGCAAAGACCTCTTCTGTATCTATGTCGCCATTGGTCAGAAAGCGTCGACCATAGCCAACGTCGTGCGCAAGCTTGAAGAACACGGCGCCATGGCCTACACCATCGTGGTTGCCGCCTCGGCATCCGAGTCGGCGGCAATGCAATACATCGCGCCCTACTCCGGATGCACGATGGGCGAGTATTTCCGTGACCGCGGCCAGGACGCACTGATCATTTATGACGACTTGACCAAACAGGCCTGGGCCTATCGCCAGGTTTCGCTGTTGCTGCGCCGCCCGCCGGGACGCGAAGCATATCCGGGCGACGTGTTCTATCTGCACTCGCGCCTGCTCGAACGCGCCGCGCGCGTCAATGAGGCATACGTCGAAAAATTCACCCAGGGCGCGGTTAAAGGCAAGACCGGCTCGCTCACGGCGCTGCCCATCATCGAAACCCAGGCCGGCGACGTCTCTGCATTCGTGCCGACCAACGTGATTTCGATTACCGACGGCCAGATCTTCCTGGAGACCGACTTGTTCAACGCCGGTATTCGCCCCGCCATTAACGCCGGTGTTTCAGTGTCACGCGTCGGCGGTGCGGCCCAGACGAAAGTGATGAAACGCAAGGACGTCGGCGCCGGCGTGCGTCTCGCGCTCGCGCAATATCGCGAGCTCGCGGCATTCGCGCAATTTGCTTCTGACCTCGACGAAACGACGCGCAAACAGCTCGAACGCGGCCGCATGGTTACCGAGTTGATGAAGCAGGCGCAATATCAGCCGATGCAGGTGAGCGAAATGGCGTTGACGCTGTTCGCCGCCAACAACAGCTACTTCGACGACATCGAAGTCAAGAAAGCGCTGGCCGCCGAACGCAGCCTGCGCGATTACGTGAAGTCGAAGTACGCGGACCTGATCAACCGCATTGAAGAAAAGAAAGACATCAGTGCCGACGATGAGAAGGCGCTTAAGGCCGCCATCGACGACTGGAAGAAAAACGGCAGCTTCTAACTTTGTAAGCGGGTAATTCCGGCACCGGCACCGGCCGCGTAGCCGGCCAAGGACGAAACGCATGCCAGGCAGTAAAGAAATACGAACCAAGATCAAGAGCGTGCAAAACACGCGAAAGATCACCAAGGCGATGGAAATGGTCGCCGCCTCCAAGATGCGCAAGGCGCAGGAACGCATGCGCGCCGCGCGACCCTATGGCGAAAAAATCCGCAACGTCGCGGCCCATATATCGCACGCCAACCCGGAGTATCGTCATCCGTTTCTGGTGGAGCGCGACACGGTCAAGAAAGTCGGCATTATCATCATTACGACCGACAAGGGCCTGTGCGGCGGCTTGAACACCAACATCCAGCGGCTTGCGCTCAACAAAATCAAAGAGTGGCAGACCGAGGGCGAGTCATTCGAAGTCTGTTGCATCGGCAACAAAGGCCTCGGCTTCATGCAGCGTATGGGCGCCAACATTGTGTCGCATGTGACGCAGATGGGCGACCGGCCGCAGATGGAAAAGCTGATCGGATCCATCAAGGTCATGCTCGACGGCTACACGCACGACCGCTTCGACCGTTTGATGATTTTTTACACAAAGTTCATCAACACCATGAAGCAGGAACCGGTGTTGGAGCAGTTGTTGCCATTGTCGGGCGAAAAGCTCGGCGCACCGGAAGGCGCGTGGGATTACATCTACGAACCCGAGGCCAAGGCCGTGCTCGACCAGGTGCTGATGCGTTACGTCGAAGCAGTTATTTTCCAGGCGCTGAGCGAAAACATGGCTTCGGAACAATCAGCGCGCATGGTCGCGATGAAGTCTGCGTCAGACAACGCTGGCAACGTAATTGATGAATTGACGCTCATTTACAACAAAACCCGCCAGGCGGCGATCACCAAGGAACTCTCGGAGATCGTCGGCGGCGCCGCCGCCGTTTAACGGCGCATCAACCCATCGAATTGAACATTCAGGAAATCGCTATGGCACAAGCTCAAGGCACAATCGTTCAGTGTATCGGCGCGGTTATCGACATCGAGTTTCCGCGCGACTCGATGCCAAAAATTTACGACGCGTTGACGCTGGCTGAAGACGCCACCAACAAACTCGCGGAAAAAGGGCTGACCTTCGAGGTCGAACAACAACTCGGTGACGGCATCGTGCGCACCATCGCGCTCGGATCGTCGGACGGATTGCGCCGCGGCATGAAGGTCAACGGCACCGGCAAACCAATTTCCGTACCGGTCGGCACCGCAACGCTCGGCCGCATCATGGACGTCTTGGGCCGCCCAATCGACGACGTCGGTCCGATCAAGACCGATGAGCGCCGCTCGATTCACCAGCCGGCGCCGAAATTCGACGAGCTCTCGCCGTCGGTGGAACTGCTCGAAACGGGCATCAAGGTTATTGACCTGATCTGCCCGTTTGCCAAGGGCGGCAAGGTCGGTCTGTTCGGTGGCGCCGGTGTCGGCAAGACCGTGAACATGCTGGAACTGATCAACAACATTGCCAAGCAGCATAGTGGCCTGTCGGTGTTCGCCGGTGTCGGCGAACGTACCCGCGAAGGCAACGACTTCTATCATGAAATGTCGGAAGCCGGCGTTATCAAACTCGACAACCTGCCCGAATCCAAAGTGGCAATGGTGTTCGGCCAGATGAACGAACCGCCGGGCAACCGCCTGCGCGTCGCGCTGAGCGGCCTGACGATGGCTGAAAGCTTCCGCGACGAAGGCCGCGATATCCTGTTTTTTGTCGACAACATTTATCGTTTCACGCTTGCCGGTACCGAAGTGTCGGCACTGCTTGGTCGTATGCCGTCGGCGGTGGGTTACCAGCCGACACTGGCTGAAGAAATGGGCCGCCTGCAGGAGCGCATTACCTCGACCAAAACCGGTTCGATCACCTCGATCCAGGCCGTTTACGTGCCGGCCGACGATTTGACGGACCCGTCCCCTGCCACCACCTTCGGCCACCTCGACGCCACCGTGGTGTTGTCGCGCGATATCGCCTCGCTGGGAATTTACCCTGCAGTGGATCCGCTCGATTCGACGTCACGCCAGGTCGATCCGCACGTTATCGGCGAAGAGCATTACAACACCACCCGCGCGGTGCAGGCAGTGCTGCAGCGCTACAAGGAATTGCGCGACATTATCGCAATTCTCGGCATGGACGAATTGTCGCCCGAGGACAAACTGGCGGTCGGTCGCGCCCGGAAGATCCAGCGCTTCCTTTCGCAACCTTTCCACGTTGCAGAAGTCTTTACCGGTTCGCCGGGCAAATACGTGACGCTCAAGGACACGATCAAGGGTTTCAAGATGATTGTCGAAGGCGAATGCGACCACATCCCCGAACAAGCGTTCTATATGGTCGGCGGTATTGAAGAGGCCATTGCGAAAGCGAAGACCGTATAGCAGCCATGGCAAATACCCTACACGTCGACGTCGTTAGCGCTGAACAAAGCGTCTATTCGGGCGAGGCAGAGTTCGTGGTCTTGCCGGGCGAGGCAGGCGAGCTCGGCATCTATCCGCAGCACACGCCGCTGATCACGCGCATCAAACCAGGATCGGTGCGGATTAAACCGGTTGGCGGTGACGAAGAGCTGATTTTCGTCGCCGGCGGCATACTCGAAGTCCAGCCGAAGGTTGTTACCGTGCTGGCAGATACCGCTATTCGAGGGCGCGATCTGGACGAGGCCAAAGCAACAGAGGCGATGAAGCGCGCGGAAGAGGCGCGCGCCAAAGCGCAGGACCAACAGGAAATCGCTTCGGTCGAAGCCGAGCTTGCAACACTTGCGGCGCAGCTGGCCACCATTCGCAAGCTGCGCCAGGGGCGCTGATTGCTATTGCTGGCGGACGAAAAGGCAGCTCGCGCTGCCTTTTGTTTTTTGTGCGTAGCTTGTGGACTAGAATGGGGCCAATACCTGTAAATGGGCGCAGGCCAAATGGAAGCGGGCCCTAACTACGACATTGCAATCATCGGCGGCGGAATCAATGGCGCCGGCATTGCCCGTGATGCAGCTGGCCGCGGATTATCAGTTCTTTTGGTCGAAAAAAACGACCTTGCGTCCGCTACCTCCTCATGGAGCAGCAAACTCATCCACGGTGGTTTGCGCTACCTGGAACAATATGAGTTTCGTCTGGTGGCTGAAGCACTGTCAGAGCGCCAAACCCTGCTCAATATCGCCCCGCACCTAGTCAAGCCGTTGCGTTTCGTCATGCCGCACGTACCGGCACTGCGACCGCGCTGGATGATCCGTGCTGGACTGTTTCTCTATGACCACCTTGGTCGTCGCGCAATTACATCAAGCAAGCAAGAAAGAGAACTGGCTGACTCAACCAGTGTAAGTCTTCGCCAACAACCATATTGCAATGGTTTAAAGCCAGAATATACGCATGGATTCATATACTCAGACTGTCGTGTCGATGACTCGCGGTTAGTGCTAACTAATGCCAAAAACGCGTCCGAATGCGGCGCCACAATCCTGCCGCGGACGGAGTGCCGCAAAGGCAAGCGGGTCGCCGGCAACTGGGAACTCCAACTCCGAAGCGCGAGCGGTGAAAATACAACCGTCACCGCTCGCGCTGTGGTCAACGCCTCCGGACCTTGGGTAAAGCGGGTCTTGAATGATTGCCTGCGCCAACCCAGCACCGACAACGTGCGACTGGTCAAAGGTAGCCACATCGTTGTTCCGCGCGCTTACCCCGGAGAGCACGCGATCATCCTCCAGAACGATGATCGACGGGTGGTCTTCATGATCCCCTATGAAAATAACTACACACTAATTGGTACCACAGACATGGCGGTGGAAAACCCACCGGATATTCCGCAAGCCAGCGGCGAAGAAATTGCCTATTTATGCAGCGCCGTAAATCGATATATGTCGGTCCAGGTGTCGCCCCACGATGTAGTGTGGAGTTATGCAGGCGTGCGGCCTCTCTACGACGACGGCAGCCCGAATCCATCCTCGGTTACCCGCGATTACACTTTGCGCTTGGATGCGGATGCCGGAACTGCTCCGGTCTTGTCGGTATTCGGCGGCAAGATCACTACCTACCGAAAGCTTGCCGAACACGCGCTTGAAAAGCTGGCCCCGTGGTTTCCAAATATGCGCCCGCCGTGGACCGCCGAATCACCGCTGCCCGGCGGTGAGCCGTCGGCAGCAAGCGAACACCCGGAAACCTGGCGGACACTACCGAACGACCTCATCGCCGCCATTCAAAATCGCCACGGCACGAGAATTCAGCACGTGCTGCAAAGCGTAAACACCAAAGCCGACCTTGGCGAGCATTTCGGCGCGAACATCTATGCCCGGGAAATCGATTACATGATCGAGCACGAATGGGCCGCAACCGCAGAAGACGTCCTTTACCGCCGCAGCAAAGCCGGTTTGCATATGACCGAAGCGCAGCGCCAGAAGGTTGATCGTTACGTTTCGGCTCATTTCGCACGCTCTGAACGAAACCTTGATATGCGATAATTCGGCATGGCAATCAACGTCGTAATTCTGGCGGCAGGTCAGGGCAAACGCATGAATTCCGACTTGCCCAAGGTTCTGCATCGACTTGCAGGTGTGCCGCTCCTCCGCCACGTAGTCACCGCCGCAAAGACGTTAAAACCGACGCGGATCTGCGTGGTTTACGGCCACGGCGGCGACCAGGTTCCGCGCGCAATGCAGAGCGACGATCTGATTTATGTGCGCCAAAAGCAGCAACTCGGTACCGGACACGCCGTCAAACAAACCTTGCCTTACCTTGATCCGCGCGCCGATACACTGATCCTGTATGGGGACGTCCCCTTGATCGCCCCCGCGACGCTGAAAAAACTGGTTGCGGGAACCGGTGAGCGCCTGGCTCTATTAACCGCGGGTTTCGACAATCCAACCGGTTACGGAAGAATTTTGCGAGACGGGCGTGGAGCGGTCACCGCCATCGTTGAAGAAAAAGATGCAAGCCCTGAGCAACGCCGAATCCGGGAAGGCAATACCGGATTGATGTTTCTGCCGACCAAGCGATTGTCCACATGGCTAGCACGGCTATCCAACCGCAATGCCCAAGGCGAGTACTATCTGACGGACATTGTCGCTCTTGCCTTGCAGGACAAGGTGCGTATCAAAACCATTGCGCCGACCGCGTTATGGGAAATCGCCGGCGTCAATAACCAGCGGCAACTGGCTGAGCTCGAACGCGCCTATCAACGCGAGGCGGCCAATCGCTTACTTGATTCCGGCGTCAACCTCGCCGACCCGGGGCGTTTCGATCTGCGCGGCCAATTGCGTTGCGGACGCGATGTGCGCATTGACGTCAACTGTGTGTTTGAAGGCCAGGTGCGATTGGCTGCCGGCGTCGAAATCGGCGCGAATTGCGTTATTCGCAACACAGTCATCGGTGCCGGAACACGCATTGCCCCCTTTTCCATGATTGATGAGGCGAAGATCGGTGCCCGCTGTATCGTCGGGCCATTTGCGCGAATCCGGCCGGCCACTACGCTGGCCGACGAGGTTCACATCGGCAATTTTGTCGAAGTCAAGGCATCCACGATAGGCAAGGGCAGCAAGGCCAACCATCTAACCTACCTAGGCGACTCGCAGGTAGGGCGCAATGTCAATGTAGGCGCCGGCACGATCACCTGCAATTACGATGGCGCCAACAAGCACCGGACAGTCATCGAAGACGACGTCTTCATCGGTTCCGCCACACAACTCATCGCGCCGGTGACAGTGCGGCGCGGCGCAACGATCGGTGCCGGCAGCACCATTACCAAGGAAGCGCCTGCAAATCAATTGACCATGTCGCGTTCGCGCCAGTTGTCGATTACCAATTGGAAGCGGCCACGTAAAGCCGTGAAAGGTCGCTAGCGATGTGCGGAATTGTCGCGGCCGTTGCAGGTCGTAACGTTGTACCGTTGCTGCTGGAAGGTTTGCGGCGCCTGGAATACCGCGGCTACGATTCTGCCGGTGTTGCCATAGTGGTTGATGGAAAACTGCAGCGCCTGCGCAGCGCCGGGCGCGTCGCCGAACTCGCCGCCGCCAGCGAACAGAGCAAGCTGGCCGGTAACACCGGCATTGCTCACACGCGCTGGGCAACCCACGGTGCGCCTTCGGAAAAAAACGCGCATCCGCACGTCAGTGGCGGCATCGCGGTTGTCCACAACGGCATTATCGAAAATCACGACGATATCCGCACAAAGCTGCGGGCCTGCGGCTATCGTTTTACCTCCGATACCGATACCGAGGTCATTGCGCACCTGGTTCACAAACACGCGCAGGTGGCCAAAGATATCTTTGCGGCAACCCGCGCCGCGGTCGCCGAACTGCAGGGAGCATTCGCCATTGCGGTCGTGGTTGAAAGCGAACCGCAGCGGGTGATCGTAGCGCGTCAAGGCGCGCCGCTACTATTGGGCGTCGGCACCGGTGAAATGTTTGCCGCGTCTGATGCCTCGGCACTCCTCCAGGTCACGCGGCGCATGATTTATCTTGAAGAGGGCGATGTCGTTGATCTGCAGCGGGACCATTTCGAGGTGCGCGATGCCGGCGGCCAAAAAGTCGAGCGGCCGATCCACCTTAGCGAATTGACCGCTGACGCGGTCGATCTCGGACCTTACCGGCACTTCATGCAGAAGGAGATTTTCGAGCAGCCGGGCGCACTCGCCAATACGCTTGAGATGGTCGTCAATGCCCAGTCGTTATCACCGCAATTGTTTGGTGTCGAAGCGCCAAAGATATTCTCGGAAATTGACAGTGTGCTGATCCTCGCTTGCGGCACCAGCTATCACGCCGGCGTGGTGGCCCGGTATTGGATCGAGGCGATTGCAGGTTTGCCCTGCAGCGTTGAAATCGCCAGCGAATATCGCTATCGCGCATCCGTGCCGAACCCGCGCGCCCTGGTAGTGACCATTTCGCAGTCCGGGGAAACCGCCGACACCATCGCCGCATTGAATTTCGCCCGCAAACAGGGGCACAAATCCTGCCTGTCGATATGTAACGTGCCCGAGAGCGCTCTTGTGCGCTTGTCGGATTTGCGTTTCCTGACGCGCGCCGGCCCTGAAATCGGTGTGGCGTCAACCAAAGCCTTTACCACGCAGCTTGCCGCCCTGGTGTTGCTTACCCTGGTGCTGGCCAAGATGCGTGGCCGCTTAAGTGCGGAGAAGGAACAGGAATTTATTCAAGCACTGCGACATTTGCCGGCAGCGTTGTCGCACGTGCTACAGGTCGAACCGCAAATCAAGGAATGGGCGAAAAAATTTGCCGCCCACGATCATGCCCTGTTTCTGGGCCGTGGTATTCATTATCCGATTGCGCTTGAGGGCGCCCTCAAGCTGAAAGAAATTTCCTATATTCACGCCGAGGCCTACCCGGCGGGCGAACTCAAGCACGGTCCGCTTGCGCTCGTCGACAAGGAAATGCCGGTGGTGGCGATTGCGCCGAACGATGCGCTGCTGGAAAAACTTAAATCGAATATGCAGGAAGTGCGCGCGCGCGGCGGTCAGCTCTACGTCTTGGCCGATCAGGATTCCCGTCTTTCATCGAGCGAAGGCGTCGAAGTCATTACATTGACCGATCACGCCGGGATTCTGAGCCCGATTCTGCACACAGTGCCGCTGCAGTTGCTGGCGTATCACGCGGCACTTGTGCGCGGCAACGATGTTGACAAGCCGCGTAACCTGGCGAAGTCCGTAACCGTCGAATAGCGCGGCCCGCGGTTACTTGCCGCTTTTTTCAAGCCGCTGCTGGCGGGCAAGGCGTATCAGTCCGTCAATGACGGGGATAACCTGCGGGACGCCGGGGGTCATGCTGCTTGAGGTGAGAAATTTTCCGTCGACGACAATCGAGGGCGTGCCCTGAATGTCGTAATCCTTGGTCATCTTGCGCGCCAGCTCGACTTTGGCCTTCACTTCGTCCGAACGATAGATCGCCATGAATTTTTCACTGTCGAGTCCGTTTTTGGCGGCCCATTCTGCGATGACCTTTTCCTGGCTCATGTAAAGGTCTTCGACGTGATAGCTGCGATAGACCGCCAGATGCAGGCGTTCCGCTTCTCCCATGGCTTCCAGCGCAAAATAGGTTTTCGCCAAGGGCACCCAGGTATCGTGCCGCACCACCGGCATGCGACGGAACGTGACGTCGGCTTGTTTGCGTTTCAGCCAGCGATCGAGGTGCGGCGCGAGTTCGTTACAGTAGGGGCAAGCGTAAAAGAAGAAATCAATGACCTCGATGCGCTCACCGGTTTGCACCGGCTGAGGTTGCGGCAGAATGCGGTAATCGACATCGCGCCGGACCTGTTGCGCCGCGGCCGGCAATACAAAGGCCGCCAGCGCCAGCCAGCACAATAGAATGCGTCCAAGGCCTCGCACGTTGCGGCGCATGATTATTTTTGACCGGCGCGTTCCTTGCGCGCGCGTGCAATCAATTGGTCGACCACCTGGAAAAAGCGGTCGTAATTGACACTACCATCCTGTGCCACGACCATCGAGGGGCCAGTCATGAATTTACCATCGACGGCAATGGCAGGCGTGCCCGGCACATCGAAGCTGCGCGTCATGTCTTCGGAACGTTTGACCCGCCCGTTTACGGCAAACGAATTATAGGCATCGACAAATTTTTGCTTATCAACGCCTTTGTTCGCGAACCAGTCGGCCATGATACGCGGGTCGGTCACCATCGCTTTAAAGCCATCTTTGTGGATGGCGGTGAAAATATCGTCGTGGAACTTGCCGCCGGCGCCGATCGCATCGAGCGCGTAAAACGCGCGCGCCATCGGTCCCCACGACGCAGGGTCGAAAATTGCCGGCACGTAACGGAATTCAACATCGGCCGGTTTGCGCTTGAGCCAGGCCTTGATCGGGGCCTCAAGGTGGTAGCAGTGAATGCAGCCGTACCAGAAAAATTCGATAACCTCGATTTTTTTCCCGCTGTCCGTCGGTTGCGCCGGATTGATCATCGTAAAGTCGCGACCAAGGGTGGGTGCCGTCTGTGCCGACACAACACCTGCCGATATCAGCAAGGCAAGGCATCCGGTGAAGATCAGTCGTTTCAACACATAAATCATGCATTCCCCCGTCAAAGTTATTTTGCCGATTGCGCAGGTGTTTCGCGGACCTTAATCAATGTTGTGTCAATTCCGCTTTGTTTCAAAGTTTCCCGCG
Source organism: Chitinophaga pinensis (assembly GCA_943329075.2). GTDB lineage: Bacteria > Pseudomonadota > Gammaproteobacteria > Burkholderiales > SG8-41 > PALSA-1004. The sequence continues at coordinate 17,689 of CALQCM020000008.1, forward strand.
CACGGTTGAGGTCGTCAACCGTGCTGTACGGCCCGACCCTGACGCGGTGCCAAACGCCTTTGTCGGGCACGGTTGTTGTCTGGACGGTTGCTTCCATCCCCATTAATGCAAGACGCGCCTTGAGGTTGTCCGCATCGGCCGCATTTTGGAACGCGCCGGCCTGCAGGAAAAAAGCTTCCTTGGCCTGCGCCGGCGGTTTTTGCTGGGCCTCCTTGAACTGCTGGTCGGTTGCAGGCTCCTCCGAACCCGGCAGTATCTTGTAGAAATCGAAGCGCGGTTTGCCCTCGCCCTTGGCGGCTTCGGTGCCCGCTGACTTTTGCACGTCGCCCTTGGCAGCCTGATTCCCGCGCGATTGGAACGGCGTCGGCATCTTGTTGATGTACCAGGCGACCGCTAGCGAAATGCCGAGGCCAAGCAGAAGCCCGATCAGGATGCCGGTCAGGAGCGACCCGGTGCCGCCTTTGCTGCTGCTGTTGCCCCTGTTCGCGCCTTTGTAGTCTTTGCTCATAGCAGGATGTTACATTTTTTCCGGGGCGCCAACACCCAGCAATGCGAGCCCGTTGCGTAGCGCCTGGCGCGTCGCCACTGCCAGTGCCAGGCGTGCCAGTTTGACCGGTTCTTCCGGGACCAGAAAGCGGGTTGAGTTGTAGTAGCCGTGAAATTCTCCGGCCAGTTCGCGCAGGTAGTAGGCGACCTGATGCGGCGCAAATTCGCGCGCCGCGAGGTCGATGATTTCAGGCAATTCGGCGAGCCGCTTCATCAGGCTGATTTCGCGGTCCTCCGTCAACGCATTCAACGGCGTTTCCATGAGCTGCACGGCATCCCCCCCCCACTGCGCGAGTACGCTGCAAACCCGGGCGTGCGCATACTGCACGTAATAGACCGGATTTTCTTCGCTCTTGGCCAGCGCAAGGTCGATGTCAAATACGAATTCAGAATCGGCGCGGCGCGACACCAGGAAAAAGCGTACCGCATCGCGGCCGACCCATTCGATCAGGTCGCGCAGCGTGACATAGGATCCGGCGCGTTTGGAAATCTTCACTTCCTCGCCGCCCCGCATAACTTTGACCATACTGTGCAACACGTAATCGGGATAGCCATCAGGCACGCCAATATTTAGTGCCTGCAGACCGGCTCGCACCCGCGTGATGCTGCTGTGATGATCAGTGCCCTGTACGTTGATGACCGTTTTGAATCCGCGTTCCCATTTGGTGACGTGATAAGCCACATCAGGCACAAAATAAGTATAGGTTTTGTCTGATTTTCGAACCACGCGATCTTTGTCGTCGCCAAAATCGGTTGTGCGCAGCCACAAAGCGCCGTCCTGTTCGTAGGTTTTGCCGCTAGCGACCAGGCCGTTGACCACCGCATCGACGCGACCGTCGGCATACAGGCTGGATTCAAGATAGTAGACGTCGAATTTGACGTCGAATTTTTCGAGATCGGTGTCCTGCTCCCGGCGCAAATAGGTAACGGCAAAATGGCGAATATTTTCGAGGTCGTCGCGGTTGCCGTTGGCGACGATGGCCGAGCCATCCGCCGCCGCGATTGTTTTACGTGCCAGAAAATCGCTGGCGATTTCCTGCACATATTCGCCCTGATAGGCGGCTTCCGGCCAGCCCGCGTCACCGGGTTTAGTGCCGCACGCACGCGACTGTACCGAAAGAGCCAGATTCTGGATTTGCACGCCCGCATCGTTGTAATAGAACTCGCGTGTTACGACGCAACCCTGCGCTTCAAGCAAGGCGGCAATCGCATCACCGAGCGCGGCCTGCCGGCCATGCCCGACATGCAGGGGGCCGGTCGGATTGGCTGATACAAATTCGACCTGCACTTTTTTTCCGGCAGCGGTGTTGCTGCGGCCAAAGCTGTCGCCTTCGCGGAGTATGCGCGACACCGTTGATTGATGTGCCTCCGGCTTGAGGAAGCAATTGATGAAGCCGGCCCCGGCGATTTCGGTCTTCGCCAGGAAGGGTGACGGCGGCAGCGCAGCGATCAACTCGACGGCAATGTCGCGCGGCTTGCGTTTCAGCGCCTTCGCCAGTTGCAGTGCCAGGTTGCAGGCGTAGTCGCCGTGTTGCGCTTGTTTGGGCCGTTCAAGGACGATTTCGCTGTTTGCGGCATTCGGCGCCACCGTAGCGAGAGCGGTTCTGAACAATTCACCCAGCTGGGTGCGCAGATCCGGATTTGCAGCGGGATTCATCGAAATATCGGGAGATTTAGAGGGAAAGGCGGCGAATTCTAACACGCAGGCAATGCCAGCTAGGCCGGACGAGCCGTCAGGATTCCTGCGGATCAACGTCGAGGGCCCAGCGAACGTTGCGTGCGGCAAGTTTTTCCAGGCGAGGCGCCCATTCGTTCAGAAATCGGTGCAATGCAGTGCGTGACCGTGATTGCACGGTCAGCTGTGCCCGTTCTTTCCCTGCCAACCTGGCCATATTGGCGGGAACAGGGTCAAAAACGGCCACTTCGCCAATACCGGAGTCGGCGCAAGCGGCGGCGCGTCGAAGAAAATGCATGGCCAGCTCTTGCCTCAGGGCTTCGGCGCGCAGGATGGCCTGATAGGCGAACGGCGGCAAACCAGCTTGTTTCCGCTCGGCCAGTACGTCCTTGGCGAAATCGGTATAGTCCTGTCGCCGCAGAGCGCCGTACAGGGGGTGCTCGGGGAATTCGGTTTGAATCATTACCCGACCGGGCAAATCAGCCCGACCGGCACGGCCGGAAACCTGCATCAAATTTGCGAACAAGCGCTCGCTTGCGCGGAAATCGGTACTGTATAGGGAAGCATCGGCATTAATCACGCCAACCAGTGTCAATGCCGGGAAATCATGGCCTTTGGCAAGTATCTGGGTGCCAACCAGAATGTCCACAGTACCCGCGTGAATTTGCCGGCGCATTTGATTCCACGCGTCCTTGGCGCGCGTCGTATCGCGGTCAATGCGCAAAATCCGCGCGGCCGGAAAAATTCGCGTCAGTGCGATTTCGACTCGCTGCGTGCCTTGCCCCAATGGCGCGAGTTCCGCGTTCCCGCATTGCGGGCAGGCCGCGGGAATCTTCTCCTGATGACCGCAGTGATGACAGCGCATCAGCCGGTTTTTTAGATGCACTACCAATTTTGCCGAACAGCGCTGGCAACCCGATGTCCAGCTGCAGCTCGGGCAAATCAGCACGGGGGCGTAACCACGCCGATTGACGTAAATCAGCGATTGTTCGCCGCGGGTGATGGTTTCTTTGATCGCGTGCAACACGCCCTGCGACAGGCCATCAATGAGCGCCTCGCCGCGGATATCGACGGTTGTGATTTCAGGGATCGCTGCATTGGCGCGTTGAGCGAGTGTTAACAGACCGTAACGCCCGCACTGCGCTTGATGATGAGTTTCAAGTGCGGGTGTGGCCGAGCCGAGAACGATGGGAACCGCGCGTTGCTTGGCGCGCAATAGTGCGACATCGCGCGCAGAATAGCGCAATCCGTCGCCCTGCTTGAAGGAGGCATCATGCTCTTCATCAACGACTATCAATCCAAGCCGGGGCAGCGGCGTAAACACACTGAGTCGTGTGCCAAGCACGATGCCAGCTTCACCAGACTCGGCAGAGAGCCAGTTGCGTAAGCGCTCGCTCTCGTTGAGAGCGCTGTTTAGGCGGACGATCAAGGTGTCCGGAAAGCGCATCTGAATTCTCGACTCAAGCTGCGGTGTGAGATTGATTTCCGGCACGAGCAAAAGAGTTTGCTTTTTATCCGACAGCGCAGTGGCGATCAACTCAAGGTAGACCTCCGTCTTGCCGCTTCCCGTGATGCCATGGAGCAACCATGGCGCGAACCGTGTAAAGGACGCTCGAATGGAATCGACGGCAATCTGTTGGGCTTCAGTCAGCGCTGGCCCGGCCACGATGCGCAAAGGTGGCGATGTTTGGTGACAGCGGTCGCATTCAAATGTTTCGACCCAACCAAGCCTGATCATTTCCTTCAGCGCCGCGACAGCGCCCGGCATCTGAGCGCGTAGCGCACCGGAGTCGATGCCCTCGCCGGCCGTTGACAGCTTGCGCAGCAGAGCGCGCCGGGATTTTGCGCGAGCCGGCACAGTATCGACATCAACCTGTCGTCCGGCGTCGGTCAACCGGTAAGCACAATGTGCGGGCTTGATAGCATTACGGCGCCGCAATCGGGTCGGCAATGCATTCAGAACGACTTCGCCGATCGGATGATGGTAATAGGCGCTACAGAATTTCAGAATTGCCAGTACGTCAGCCGGCAAGCGCGGCGTGTCCTGCAGCACACTTAGTATGCCGCGAACCCGCGATGGCGCCAGCGAAGTATCAGCGGCGAGTTCGATGACGACGCCGACGGCAATTTTTTTGCCAAACGGCACCAAGACGAGGTTGCCGACCTCAATGTCGCCTGCCGCATCCGCCCGATAGTCGAAAAGGGTATTGAGCGGTATGTCGAGAGCGACACGAACGAATTTCATGGCAGGTTAATCGGCACTAAAAGTTATCGCAGTTCGCTCGCGTAATTTCTCAAAAAAGGTCACAACATCATTAGCCATAAAGGAAATTTCCATGATGAAATTCCCTGTGGATAATTATGTTGATGAATATTCGGGCAGCGTTCCCCGGTAGAAGTGCCTGAGGACGAGAATTCCGAGGCGTTTTCAACGCCAACGGCAAATTAATCAAATAAAACAATGATTTGAAAAATCACGGGGCGACGGAGTGATTCTATGCCGCAAGGCCGCTTCCCGCAAACCCTTGCTGTGCATAAGTTTGCGGGGAAGAGTCCCCGCAAAGCCAGTATTGGCGCGGGTTTTCAGTCGTTGCGGGCGCCAAACCCGCGTACCGCCTCGATTAGCGCGGTTACGTGTTCCGGCGGCGTGAATTGGGAGATGCCGTGTCCGAGGTTGAACACATGGCCGGAGCCGGGGCCGAACTGCTCAAGAATTGCAACGGCCTCGCGTTGCACGGCTTCCGGCGAGGATAGCAGGACTGCGGGGTCCATATTTCCCTGTAGTGCGACGCGCGAACCCACGCGCGCGCGCGCGGCACCAATGTGTACGGTCCAATCCAGACCGACCGCGTTGCAGCCGGTATCGGCAATGCTTTCCAGCCAGCCACCACCGCCTTTGGTGAAGACGATGCTGGGAATGCGTGCGCCGGCGATTTGCTTGGTAAGTCCAGTGACGATTTGCTTGATGTAAGCGAGGGAAAACTCATGATATGCCGCGTGCGAAAGCATGCCGCCCCAGGTATCGAAAATCATCACGGCCTGTGCCCCGGCCTCGATTTGCGCGTTCAGATAATCGGTGACGGCTTTCGTATTGACGGCAAGAATCTTATGCAGCAGGTCGGGCCGCTGGTAGAGCATTTTCTTGACGGTCGCAAAATCAGAGCTGCCATGCCCTTCGATCATGTAGCAAGCCAGTGTAAACGGGCTGCCGGAGAAACCAATCAAGGGAACGCTCCCGGCCAGCGTCTGGCGCACCTGCTTCACAGTATCCAAAACGTATCGCAGGTGATCGGTCGGGTCCGGCGCGCTCAGGTCGCGAATTTCCCACTCTTCACGCAGGGGCCGCTCGAATTTCGGACCCTCGCCCTCGGCAAAATAAAGGCCCAGTCCCATGGCATCCGGAATCGTCAGAATGTCTGAAAAAACGATCGCAGCATCGAGGCGGTAACGCGCCAGCGGCTGCATGGTCACTTCAGTGGCGAGGTCGGGGTTTTTGCAAAGGGCCAGAAAATTTCCGGCCCGCGCGCGAGTCTGGTTATATTCCGGCAGATAACGGCCCGCCTGGCGCATCAACCAGATCGGTGTATACGCCGTGGGTTCGCGGTACAGCGCGCGGATCAGGGTGTCGTTTTCAAGTTTCATCGGCGGGAGCCTGGTTAGGAGCCGTGCCCCACGTATGACGCCATGTTGCGCGTATACGGGTGGCTAGGCGATCTGAAAATCAGCGTGGCAGGACCGATGAACCCATCAGGAACTCGTCAACGGCACGCGCGCATTGACGACCTTCGCGAATCGCCCACACCACCAGCGATTGTCCGCGGCGCATGTCACCCGCCGCAAATATTTTTGGCACCGAGGTTGCATAAGAATTGGCGCCCTCAGTCACCGCTTGGACGTTGCCGCGAGCATCACGTTCGACGCCAAACGCATCGAGCACCCCTTGAACGGGCGAAACAAATCCCATCGCAAGTAATACCAAGTCGGTCTTCAATTCGAATTCAGACCCTGTAACTTCCTGCATCTTGCCATTCTGCCACTCGACGCGCACGAGAACCGCTTTTTCAACTTTACCGTCACGACCCTCAAATCGTTTGGTCGCGACTGACCAGTCGCGGGTTGCGCCTTCTTCGTGCGACGATGACGTACGCAAACGCTGCGGCCAATACGGCCACACGGGGTTGTTTTTCAGGTCCGGCGGCATCGGCAGCAATTCAAGCTGTGTGACGCCGGCCGCACCGTGCCGGTTTGACGTGCCGACGCAGTCTGAACCGGTGTCGCCGCCGCCGATTACCAGGACCTGTTTGCCGCTGGCCCAAAATTCAGCGGGTTTGTCACCGGCGACACGGCGGTTTTGCAGCGGCAGAAAATCCATTGCGAAATGCACGCCAGAAAGCTCGCGACCGGGCACCGGCAGGTCGCGCGGGTGTTCGGCGCCACCGGCAAGCACTACGGCGTCAAATTCGCCCAGAACTGCCGAAGGATCGAGGACTTTGGGCGCCGCATTGCCGGCTCCCGCGGGCGTTTTACCGATGACGTGGTTGGTGCGGAATTCCACGCCTTCCGCGCGCATTTGCTCAAGGCGGCGGTCAATATGGCTCTTTTCGAGCTTGAAATCGGGAATACCGTAGCGGAGCAGACCGCCGGCGCGATCGTTTTTCTCAAACACGACGACCGTATGACCGACTCGTGCCAGTTGCTGTGCACTCGCCAGTCCGGCGGGGCCGGAGCCGACAACCGCCACGCGCTTGCCGGTTTTTACCGCCGATATGCGCGGCTTGACCCAGCCCTGTTCCCACGCCTTGTCGATGATGGCGTGTTCGATCGATTTGATGCCAACCGCATCGTTGTTGATGCGCAGCGTGCAGGCCTCTTCGCAGGGCGCCGGGCAGATACGACCTGTAAATTCCGGGAAATTGTTTGTCGAGTGCAGCGTCTCGAGCGCATTTTTCCAGTCTTGCTTGAATACGAGGTCGTTGAAATCAGGAATGATGTTATTGACCGGGCAGCCGTTCATGCAGAATGGCACACCGCAGTCCATGCAGCGCGCCCCCTGCACTTTTGCATCGTCGTCGCTCAGGTGGAGTACAAATTCGCGATAATGTTTCTTCCGCGCGTTTTTGTCTTCGCTCGCCTCTTGCAGGCGCTGGTATTCGAGAAAACCGGTGATCTTGCCCATTTGTATTTTCCGCGAGGTTGGTGTCAGGCCGCAGCTCTGCTGCGATGGGCGGCGAGCTCTGTCAGCGCGCGACGGTATTCTTTCGGGAATACTTTGACGAAGCGCGTGCGGAATTCCGCCCACTGATCGAGGATCGACTGCGCGTGCGTGCTGCCGGTCTTGCGGGCGTGATTTTCGATCAGGCGTTTCAGGATGACTTCGTCCGGCTCGGTCATGTGCCAGATGTCGTGCGGCACCTTGCCCGCTTGCTCCGATTCCGCCAGCACCGGTTCAAGGTCGACCATCGCCGGATTGCAGTGCTTGCCGAACTCGCCGTCTTCATCCAGCACATAGGCGATGCCGCCCGACATGCCGGCGGCGAAGTTGCGACCGGTTTTACCCAGCACGACAACGGTGCCGCCCGTCATGTACTCGCAGCCGTGATCGCCGACGCCTTCGACTACTGCGTGCGCGCCGGAATTGCGGACGGCGAAGCGCTCGCCCCCCACGCCCCGGAAGTAGGCGGAGCCGCCGGTTGCGCCGTAAAGCGCGACGTTGCCGGTAATGATGTTCTGCGTCGATTCGCCGCGAAACTTGGGGGACGGCTGGACCGTGATCAGGCCGCCGCAAAGTCCCTTGCCGCAGTAATCGTTAGTGTCGCCGATAACCTCGAGCGTAACCCCGTGCGCGAGAAAGGCGCCGAAGCTCTGACCGGCAGTGCCGGCAAGGCGCACGTGTATGGTGTCGTCCGGCAAGCCGGCGTGGCCGTAAAGTTTGGCGATTTCACCCGACAACATGGTGCCGACAGTGCGGTTGATGTTGCGTACGGGCATGTCGATGGTGACCTTTTCGCCGCGTTTGAGCGCGGGTTCGGCCAGTTCGATCAGTCGGTGATCCAAGGCCTTGTCGAGACCGTGATCCTGGTTTTCGACGTGATAACGCGCGACTTCGGCAGCGATCTGCGGCTGATGGAAAATGCGCGCAAAGTCGAGGCCGCGCGCTTTCCAGTGCTCGATGCCCTTGCGCGTATCGAGCAAGTCGGAGCGCCCGATCAGTTCGTCGAACTTGCGGATGCCGAGTTGCGCCATCAGCGCGCGCGCTTCCTCGGCGACGAAGAAGAAGAAATTGATGACGTGCTCGGGCTTGCCGCTGAATTTTTTGCGTAACACGGGATCCTGGGTGGCGACGCCGACCGGACAGGTGTTGAGATGGCACTTGCGCATCATAATGCAGCCCGATACGACGAGCGGCGCGGTGGCAAAGCCGAACTCATCTGCGCCGAGCAGCGCGCCAATGATGACGTCGCGGCCGGTTTTCATCTGCCCGTCCGCCTGCACGACAATGCGTCCGCGCAGACGGTTCAGCACCAGCGTCTGCTGCGTTTCGGCCAGACCAAGCTCCCACGGCGTTCCCGCATGTTTGATCGACGACCACGGCGATGCGCCGGTGCCGCCATCATGACCGGAAATGGTTACATGGTCGGCTTTGGCCTTGGTGACGCCTGCGGCAACGGTGCCAACGCCGATTTCCGACACCAGCTTGACGCTGATGGACGCGCTGGAATTGACGTTCTTCAAATCGTGGATCAGCTGTGCCAGATCCTCGATCGAATAAATGTCGTGATGCGGCGGCGGCGAAATCAGTTCCACGCCGGGTGTTGAAAAGCGCAGCATCGCGATGTACTCGGAGACTTTTTTGCCTGGTAATTGTCCGCCTTCGCCGGGTTTCGCGCCCTGCGCCATCTTGATCTGGATCTGTTCCGCCGACGCCAGGTATTCGGCGGTCACACCGAAGCGCCCGGAGGCCACCTGCTTGATTTTCGACTTCAGCAGATCGCCTTCTTTCAATTCGAGATCGCTTTCAATCTGGGCCTTGCCGAGACGTGATGCCAGTGTTTCGCCGGCTTTGGCGGTGGCATAGCGGTTACGATCCTCGCCGCCCTCGCCGGTGTTCGATTTGCCGCCGATGCGATTCATCGCGATGGCCAGGTTGGTATGCGCCTCGGTTGAAATTGAGCCCAGCGACATCGCGCCGGTGGCGAAACGCTTGACGATGTCAGCGGCGGATTCGACCTCCTCGATCGGTACCGGCTTGCAGTGATCGAAGCGGAATTCAAACAGGCCGCGCAGGGTCATGTGGCGCTTGGATTGATCATTGATGATCTGCGCGTATTCCTTGTAGGTCGCGAACGAATTGCCGCGCGTCGATTGCTGGAGCTTGGCGATCGCATCCGGCGTCCACATATGTTCTTCGCCGCGCACGCGGAAGGCGTATTCGCCGCCCGCCTCAAGCGCGTTGGCCAGCACGGGGTCGTTGCTGAAGGCGGCGCGGTGAACGCGCAGCGCTTCTTCCGCCACTTCGAACAGGCCAATGCCTTCGATATTGGAGGTGGTGCCGGCGAAATATTTGTCGATCAGCGCGCGCGACAGACCGACCGCTTCGAAAATCTGTGCGCCGGTGTACGACATATAGGTCGAGATGCCCATCTTCGACATGACTTTGCGCAGGCCTTTGCCGATCGCCTTGACGAAATTCTTGATCGCTTTTTTGCCGTCAAAATCAGGACCGAAAACACCGCGTTTGCCCATGTCGAGCAGGGTTTCCATCGCCACATAGGGATGAATTGCTTCGGCGCCGTAACCGCCAAGCAGTGCAAAGTGATGTACTTCGCGCGCTGAACCGGTTTCGACAACGAGGCCCGTGGAGGTGCGCAGGCCCTTCCCGACCAAATGCTGGTGGATCGCCGAAACCGCGAGTAGCGCGGGAATCGCGACATGATCGCGGTCGACCTTGCGGTCCGAGATGATCAAAATCGAAAAACCGCTGCGCACCGCGTCTTCGGCTTGTGCGCGCAGGGAGGCAAGACGCGCCTCGATTGCGTGGTTGCCCCAGGCGGCGGGATAGCAGATGTCCAGTTCGCAGCTTTTGAATTTTCCCTGCGTATAGCGGTCAATGTGGCGGATTTTTTCCATCTCGAAAAAATCAACGACGGGCTGGCTGACTTCAAGCCGCAGCAGCGGATTCAGTTCGTCGATACCCAGCAGATTCGGTTTCGGGCCGATGAACGATACCAGCGAGGTCACCAGTTCCTCGCGGATCGGGTCGATCGGCGGATTGGTAACCTGCGCGAACAGCTGTTTGAAATAATGGTAAAGCGTTTTGTTTTTGTCCGACAACACCGCCAGCGGGGAGTCGTTACCCATCGAGCCGGTGGCCTCTTCAGCGTTGAGCGCCATCGGCGTCATCAGGAACTTGAGATCTTCCTGCGTATAGCCAAACGCCTGCTGGCGATCGAGCAACGCTACCGGCGAACGATCCGGTTGCTGACGATCGCTTTCCACGTCATCAAGCTTGACGCGGATGCGGTCGATCCATTCGCCATAGGGCTTGGCGCCGGCGAGGGTGTCTTTTAATTCCTTGTCATCAATGATGCGGCCCTTTTCCAGGTCGACGAGAAACATCTTGCCCGGCTGCAGGCGCCATTTTTTGACGATTTTCTCTTCAGGAACCGGCAGACAGCCGCATTCCGAACCCATGATGACCAGATCATCGTCGGTGACGATATAACGCGCCGGGCGCAGGCCGTTGCGATCCAGCGTCGCACCGATCTGACGGCCGTCGGTAAACGCCATCGCCGCGGGGCCGTCCCACGGTTCCATCATGGCGGCGTGGTATTCGTAGAATGCGCGACGGCTGGTGTCCATCAGCGTGTGACTTTCCCACGCCTCCGGAATCATCATCATCATCGCGTGCGATACGGAGTAGCCGCCCATGACCAACAGTTCCAGCGCGTTGTCGAAGGACGCCGAATCGGACTGGCCGTCGTAAATCAGCGGCCACAGTTTTTCGAGGTCTTTACCGAGGATAGGGCTGGAAATCGCACCCTGTCGCGCGCGTATCCAGTTGACGTTGCCGCGCAACGTGTTGATTTCACCGTTGTGTGCAACGAGGCGGAAAGGGTGCGCGAGATCCCAAGTCGGGAAAGTGTTGGTCGAGAAGCGCTGGTGAACCAGCGCCAACGCCGATACCACACGCTCGTCCTGCAAATCTTTGTAGTAAGCGCCAACTTGACCCGCGAGCAGCATGCCTTTGTAAACCACGGTGCGTGCTGACATTGATGGCACGTAGAATTCCTTGCCATGGGCGAGGTTGAGCGCCTGAATGGCGTGCCCGGAGCTCTTGCGGATGATGTAAAGCTTGCGCTCCAGCGCGTCGGTGACAGTAACGCCCCGCCCGCGACCGATAAAGACCTGTCGGATGACCGGTTCGATTATCTTGACGGAGTCTCCCAGCCCGCTGTTGTCGCGCGGCACATCGCGCCAGCCGAGCAGAACCTGCCCTTCTTCCTTGATTGAGCGCTCGATTTCGTATTCGCAGGCGAAGCGCGATGCCGGTTCCTGGGGCAGAAAAACCATCCCGACGCCGTATTGGCCGGCCGGTGGCAGTTTGACCCCCTGTTTCGCCAATTCTTCGCGAAAAAAGGCATCCGGAATCTGCAGCAGAATTCCCGCGCCGTCACCGGCCAGCGGATCTGCACCAACCGCACCGCGGTGGGTGAGGTTTTTGAGAATCTGCAAACCTTGTGCGACGATGGCGTGAGATTTCGCGCCTTTGATGTGTGCGACAAAACCGACGCCACAAGCGTCGTGTTCGTTGGCGGGATCGTACAATCCCTGGGCACAGGGCGGCTGCGTCACTGGCTTCCTCACGGGTAAAAAAGGCCGGTTGAAAGCCAACCGGCCTGAATTTGCAATAATTGCGGCGAAACGCCTGAAATATACAGGCATAGGGGTTTGACTTCAAGGCTTTGAAATGCCTTGGTAATCAACGAGGTTTTCGGACAGCCGACGGCCGGTTGTTGCGGCGCGGCAATCGTGATCTAGATTTCGTCTACGGCGAACAATCTCCGGTGTTCGCGCATGGCATAACGATCGGTCATGCCGGCGATGTAATCGGCCACCATGCGCGGCTTTTCGGCCCCCAAACTGGTTTGGTATTGCGGGGGTAGCAGGCGCGAGTCCGCCAAAAAAGCATCAAACAGTTCGGTGACGACGCGACGCGCCTTCGCGGTCATACGGCAGACCTGGTAATGCCGGTAGAGATTGTCGCGCAGAAAGATCTTGAGTTCCTGCTGTTGGCGCGCCAGTGGCGCGCTGAATGCGACCAAGGGCGGCGCTTTTTGCACATCTTCAACACAGCGTGGCGCGTGTTCACGGATGTTGCGAGCAGTCTGTTGCGTCAGATCGATTACCAGCGTGCTGATCATGCGGCGAATGGTCTCGTGGACAAGCCGCCGCGCATCGAGTTTCGGATAGGCCTTCAGCACGAGTTTTTGGTGGCACGCAAAAAGGCTGACCTCGGACAACTGCTCGATGGAGAGCAGGCCCGAGCGCAGACCGTCATCAACATCATGATTATTGTAAGCCAGTTCGTCCGCGAGATTCGCCAGTTGCGCTTCCAGAGATGCGCGGCGGCGTTTGATGAAGCGCTGGCCGACATCGCCCAGCAGCCGCGCATTTTTCAAGGCACAGTGTTTGAGAATTCCCTCGCGTGTTTCGAAGCACAAATTTAATCCGTCGAAGGCGGCATATCGGCGTTCAAGAACATCCACCACGCGCAACGACTGCAGATTGTGCTCGAAGCCGCCGTACGGCCGCATGCATCGATTCAGCGCGTCCTGGCCGGCGTGGCCAAACGGCGTGTGGCCCAAATCGTGGGCGAGGGAAATGGCCTCGACAAGGTCTTCATTGAGCCGCAGGCTGCGCGCGACCGACCGCGCAATCTGGGCAACCTCAAGACTGTGCGTGAGGCGCGTGCGAAAAAGATCGCCCTCGTGGTTGACGAACACCTGAGTCTTGTATTCGAGGCGGCGGAACGCGGTCGAGTGAATGATGCGGTCGCGGTCGCGCTGGAATTCCGTGCGGCCGACCGGCGCCGTTTCGCGTACGCGGCGTCCGTGCGACGTCTTCGCGTGTACCGCGTAGGTAGCAAGTTCAATCACGATGGACCGAATTTTTAAGGGTGGCCTCGATCGCCCCGCGCGCCACATCGGCAGTCAAAAATGCACGGCCCATTTCGCGCATCAGGATAAAACGCAATTTTCCGCCTTCGACCTTTTTGTCGTGCCCCATCAATTCAAGATAACGGTCGGTTCCCAGATCTGGAACCGAAACGGGCAACTTCGCCCGTTCAAGAATCGACTCGATGCGCCCGACGTCATCCGCACGCAGCAGCCCCATGTTCTGTGACAGACGCGCGGCGACCACCATGCCGGCGGCCACGGCTTCACCGTGCAACCAGTTGCCGTAACCCATGCCGGACTCAATGGCGTGGCCGAATGTATGCCCGAAATTGAGCAGCGCGCGTTCGCCGGTTTCTTCGCGTTCGTCGGCTGCCACGACTGCCGCCTTGTTTTCGCAGGAACGTTGGATGGCGAAGGCCAATGCCGCCGGGTCACGCGAATTCAGCGCATCGATATTGGATTCGAGCCAATCGAAGAAAGGCAGGTCGCGGATCAGGCCGTACTTGATTACTTCGGCCAGTCCCGCCGCCAATTCGCGGTCTGCGAGCGTGGCGAGCGCGGCGGTGTCCGCGATTACCGCCTGCGGTTGGTAAAACGCACCGATCATATTTTTGCCGCGCGGATGGTTAATCGCGGTCTTCCCGCCCACCGAAGAGTCGACAAGGGCGAGCAGCGTGGTCGGCACCTGGATAAAGGGGACGCCCCGCAGATAGGTCGCCGCAGCGAATCCCGTCAGATCACCAACCACTCCGCCGCCGAGCGCGATCAGCGTTGTTTTTCGCTCGCAGCGTGCCGCCAGCAAAGCATCAAAGATTAAATTAAGGGATTTCCAGTCCTTATGCTGTTCCCCGGCCGGTATGACAATCGGCGTGACTTCAACACCGGCCGCAGAGAGCGCCGCAGTGAATGCCTGCAGATAGAGCGGCGCGACGTTGCTATCGGTGACGACGGCGGCCCGTTGTTGCGGCAGGTGACGGGTGAACAGTTCGGACTGGCCGAGCAGTTGTGCGCCGATATAAATCGGGTAACTGCGATCCCCCAGCGAGACTTCAAGCGTGTTCATGTCAGACCTGCGGCCGTTCAATTTCAGGAGATCGCATTATCCGCCTAACAGCCGCGAAAATGTTCCTGCAGCCGTTGTTCCAGCCGCTGCGCAAGACTGCGCACACTTTGACTGCCGGTGTCTTCGATGACCGCGGCGACTTCACGGTAAAGTGGATCCCGCGCAGCAAACAGTTCTTCAAGTTTGGCGAGGGGGTCCGCGGTCTGCAGCAAGGGGCGATTGCGGTCGTTGCGTGTGCGCTGCCAGAGATCGGCCGGGGAGGCCCGCAGATAGACGACGGTACCGTTGTCCGACAGGAGTCGCCGGTTCGCGTCGTTAATGACCGCACCGCCGCCTGTGGCGAGCACGATGTTCTGCAGCCCGGTCAGTTCACCCAGCACCGACGACTCGCGCGCGCGGAACCCCGCCTCGCCTTCAATTTCAAAAATCACGGGGATTTTGACACCGGTGCGACGCTCGATTTCATGGTCGCAATCGTAGAAGGTTTTACCGAGGTGCTTTGCCAGATAGCGCCCGACGGAGGTTTTGCCAGCCCCCATCAAACCGACTAGATATATATTGCCCAGTATCGGCGTTTCGTCCACCGGGTTTACAAGCAACTCTGACATTCTGATATTTTAGCCCGAATACCTGCGGCAGCCTGAACAGAGTACAGAAAAAAACCGGCCATCCGGCCGGGCTTTTTCTGGCCGGTGAACGCTAGCGCAAACTCAAATTGCTTTTCACAATTCGCGGGCTGATGAAAATCAGCAATTCGTTTTTGACGTCTGACTTTGCATTATTGCGAAACAGGAAACCGATAAAAGGCGCGTCTCCCAGCACCGGAATCTTGGTGGTGGTATCCGTTTCAGTTTGCGTATAAATGCCGCCGATCACCACGGTGCCGCCGTTTTGCACAAGCACCGACGTCGTGATCTGCTTGGTATCGATAGCGGGTGGGCTCAACGACAAGGTGCTGACACTGTCCTTGTGAATATTCAGATCCATGATCACGTTGTCGTCAGGCGTGATCTGCGGCTTGACCTTCAGGCTCAAGGTGGCCGATTTGAAGGACACGCTGGTGGCGCCACTGGAGGTCGCCTGCTGATAGGGCAGCTGCGTGCCCTGCTCGATTGTCGCTTCGATCTGGTCGGCGGTGATGACGCGCGGGCTCGAGATGATTTTGCCTTTGCCGTCCGCCTGCAGCGCCGACACTTCCATATTGATGAAGCGGGTCAGGCCTTCGTTGAAAAGGACCATTGAAATGACGCCCGGTGCCGCGCCACCAAGACCGGCCACCGGTAGATTAACGTTCGTGAAATCGTTGGTGGTCGGTACCGGCGACGAAACCTGGCCGGTATGGAAGAGGGTGTCGTTCAGATTGCCGCCCAAGGTTACTCGGTTGCTGCTGTTGAGGAGGCCCTGGCCGTTGGCCCGGTCATGAATGCCAAGACGCGCACCAAGGTTGCGGCTGAACGAGTCGGAGGCTTCAACAATGCGCGCCTCAATCAGGACCTGACGTACCGGGATGTCGATCTTCTTGATCAGTGCGCGGACCTGCTCAAGTCGGCTCGGCGTGTCTTGCACGAACAGGGTGTTGGTGCGCGCATCGACTACCGCGCTGCCGCGTTTTGAGAGGATCGGTTGCGCCTTGTCGCCGACCAACTTCTGGATGGCATCCGCTTTCTGATAATTCATCTGGAACGATTCCGTACGCACGGGTTCCAGATCGGCAATCTGCGCCTGTGATTCGAGGGCGAGCTTTTCCTTGGTGGCGAGTTCGTCGCGCGGCGCAATCCACACGACGTTTCCGTTCTTGCGCATATCGAGACCCTTGGTCTGCAATATGATGTCGAGCGCCTGGTCCCAGGGCACATCTTTTAGACGAAGGGTCAGATTGCCACCGACCGTGTCGCTGGTGATGAAGTTGAACCCGGTGAAGTCGGCAATTACCTGCAACACGGCGCGGACTTCCACGTTCTGGAAATTAAGCGACAGCTTTTCGCCGGTATAACCGATGCGCGAACCCTGGATCAGTTTGGTCGGGTCTTCAACAATCGGTTTGATTTCGATAATGAAGCGGTTGTCAGTCTGATAGGCCGAGTGTTCCCAAAGACCTTTCGGCTCGATTGAAATCCTGGAGTTCCCGGCCTGCATGAATGCGTCGATCATCTGCACTGGCGTGGCGAAGTCGAGAACATCCATCCGGCGCTCGAGATTTTTCGGCAGCGATGTATTCTGGAATTCGATCATCAGGTTCTTGCCTTGCTGACGCAGGTCGATGCCGACCGCGTTGTCCGACAGATCGACGATGATTCTGCCCTCGCCGTTCGGGCCGCGGCGGAAGCTGATGTCGCGTAAAGCGTGTCTTCCGTCATTTGTTTTTGCTTCTGCAAAATGGGAGGTGACCGATGCTGCAGCGCTTGCAGCAGTTGCCGTGCCGCCGGCTCCCTGCAGGGTTATGACGACGACTTTGCCGTCGACGCGCGTGTCGTAACCCAGCGGTTTTGCCAGATTCATCACCACCCGCGTGCGGTCACCTGCCTGCACGATATTCATCAGACGCAAATCACCTTCACCGACTTCCTGCGTATTTTTGCCGAGCGCGTTGCCGGTGCCCGGGAAGTCGAACGCGATCCGCGGCGGGTTATTGATCGTAAAGCCGGCCGGCGGGTTGCCGAGGGCTTCCTTGAGCGTGATGCGGACGACGATGTTGCCGCCCTGCTGCCCCGCGACGTCGATGGCTTCGATGTTGTTGGCCAGGGCTGGCGTCGCTGCCTGACCCCAGGAGGCGGTCGCAAGCATGCAAAGCGCGAATGTCAGGGCGATTCGCGTTGCCTTTCCGGAAATATTTTTCATGGTGTTCATTGTCTTGCCTCCTGTTTTAGCCGCACGTGCCGCAAAAAAATTGCAGGCCACGCCATGCCCAACGGATATTTCGTAATCTATTCAACCAATGTCATTGTGCTGATGCGCTCAGTCCAGTCGCCGCCGCTATCCTGCACAATTTCCTTAAGCTTGACCGTCGTTTCACTGATTTCAGTAATCAAACCGAAGTTTTGGCCCATGTAATTACCGACTTTTACGCGAAACAAATTATTGTCCGGGCTCTTGATCAGGGCGAAATTGGATTTCCCCTGCTGCAACGCGCCAACCATGCGCAGGTTTTCGATCGAATAGGCCTCGAGCGGTTCCTTGCGACGGTTCAGGTCCGGCTGGATGCCGCCGCCGGCCGCCGATTTCGGCGGTTCGATCTTGCGCGGCTTGAACGGGTCGATCAGATCATAGGCATCGTAATTGAACGGTTCATATGGCTTCACATCGGGCAGCGGCGGAATGCGGCCCCGCGGCAGGTTGTCTGATTCTTTGACGAATTGGCGGAGATCCGAATATTGTTCGCCGCCGCAGGAAGCCAGCGTCAGCAACGCGAATACGAGAATGATGGCGTGGCGGATCATTTTTTAGGCGCCTTGCTGTCTTTAGCAGATTTTTTCTGCTTCGCAATCTCGTCTCCGTCGAGGTAGCGATAGGTCTTGGCGACAGCATCCATCGTCAACATACCGCCGGCCGGCTGTGCCAGCGCAATGTCATTCAGCAGTACGATCCGCGACAGTTTGGAGATGTCGCTCGCAAACGAGCCCATGTCGTGATAATTGCCCGTGACACGGATGGTGATCGGAAGCTCCGCGTAGAATTCGGAAAGCGTCTCGGTTGCCGCCGGCCGGAACAATTCAAACTGCAGGCCGCGACCGAGGCCCGCCTGGTTGATGTCGGTCAGCAGCGCTTCCATTTCGGATTTGCTCGGCAACTGCTTCAACAGCGTGCCGAACGATTTCTCGATGTCGTCAAGCTGCTTGCGATAGGCCTCAAGATCCACCGCCTGTTTCTTTTTGTCCAGAAAGGTATCGCGCAGCGTAAGTTCCTTGCGTTTGGCCGCATCAATCGCGTCTACCTGATCCGTCCAGTCGAGGAACCAGCTTGCCGCGATGCACGCGATAAACGCCAGAAACAACACGCCCAATTTTGGCAACGCCGGCCAGCTGCCGATTTCTTTCGGGTCAAGACGCCTTAAATCATCAAGTGTCATCATGATTGTTATCTGCGCTGGACTGAAGTGTCAGACACCGCGATAGCCGGTGCGGTGATGCTGACCACGGGCTTGTCGGTGGCGGCGGACGCGGGCCGTTTCGTGCCGGTGGTGTTTTTGGCGGGCGCGCTGGTGGCTGCGGATTGTGCAACCACCAGCGCCGCCGGCAGGGCTGCAGGCGCGCTGGCGACCGGCTTGGCCGCGGGTTTCTTCGCCGGCGTCTGGTCTTCCTTGCTGCGTGTCAGCGATACGCTCAGACTGAATTCGCTCAGGCGCGTGCTCTTGTCGGCAAACGCCTTGATTTCGATCAGGACTGGTTTTTCAAGATATGGCGAGGACTCAAGATTGCGCATGAATGTGGAAACGCGCGCATTGGACTGTGCGTAGCCGCTAACCGTGACCCTGTTGATCTTTTGCGAAACCGCTTTGAGGTAGACGCCGTCGGGTAACTGGCGCACCAGCTGGTCAAGCAGATAAACCGTTTCAGCGCGGTTGGCCTGCAGCGATTCCACCACCTTTTTGCGTTGCAAAAGCGCAGCGGTCTGTTCTTTCAGTTTCTTGATTTCGTCGATCTGCTTTTCGAGAACGGCGATTTCCGATTCAAGATAACTGTTGCGGCCGTTCTGTTCTTCGAGCTGGCCGCCCAGGTATGAATGCACCGCGAACCAGGCGGCGGCACCAAGGCCGACGACAGCGCCGAGCATGATGAAAAATTCTTTTTGTTGCCGCTTGCGTTTGATTTCGCGGTGCGGCAGCAGGTTTATGCGGATCATGCGTCAAACCTCCGCATGGCGAGTCCGCAGGCAACCATCAGCGATGGGGCGTCGGTCGTCAGATATTTGGGCCGGATTTTTGACGACAGCGCCATGTTCGCAAACGGATTTGCAATCATGGTATTGACCGAGGCGCGACGGGCGACGACTTCATCAATGCCGGGGATCGCGGCGCAACCGCCGGCCAGCACGATATGGTTAACCTGGTTGAATTGCGTCGAGGTGAAGAAAAACTGCAGCGCGCGCGCGACTTCAAGCCCCAGCGTGTCGAGGAAGGGCAGCAAAACTTCGGATTCATAGTTGTCAGGCAGACCGCCGGCACGTTTGGCCGCCTCGGCCTCTTCCGGCGACATGCCGAATACCCGCTGAATTTCCTGCGTGAGCTGGTTGCCGCCGAACGGTTGTTCGCGCATGTAGACCGACTGGCCGTTGCGCAGAACGTTCATATTCATGACCGCGGTGCCGACATCGACGATCGCAATGTTCAGATCCTTGCCGTTATCGGGCAGCTGCCGTTCGATCAGTTCGAAGGCCGTCTGGGTCGCAAAGGATTCGACATCCATGACGAGCGCTTTGAGGCCGGCAGCTTCGGCGGCGGCGATCCGGTCTTCGATCTTGTCTTTTCGCGATGCCGCGATCAGAACCTCGA
Organism: Chitinophaga pinensis; assembly: GCA_943329075.2. Lineage (GTDB taxonomy): Bacteria > Pseudomonadota > Gammaproteobacteria > Burkholderiales > SG8-41 > PALSA-1004. The sequence continues at coordinate 37,638 of CALQCM020000008.1, forward strand.
CGTCTTCGGGGCTGTTCGGTGCCGGTCCGATCACCTGAAAATCGAGGTTAACCTCATCAAGCGCAAACGGAATATATTGATTGGCCTCGGATTCGACCTGTATTTCGAGTTCGCTTTCGTGCTGTCCGGCGGGCACATTGATTTTCTTGGTAATGACCGCCGCGGTAGGCAGGGCCAGCGCAAGGTTTTTTACATTGGTGCCCATGCGTTTCCAGCCGCGCTTGATGCTGTCGCTCACGGCGTCGAGATTGTTGATGTTGCCATCGACCACCGCGTCGCGCGGCAGGGGCTCGATTACATAGCGCTCCACCCGGTACAGGCCTTTGCCCGTTTCGGATATCTCAACCAGCTTGACCGACGACGAACTGATATCGCAGCCGATCAAGGGTGGCGCCTTGGACTTGAACAGGCGCTCAATAAATTCGAAGTCGAATTTCAATTTTCCCTTAAGCATTGGTGAGTTAGAGACAATTTACACAATTTACATTAAATACTAACAACAAGCGTCGGGCAAGTAAAGTTTTTCCCTCTGGTTACTTTTTGCGGATAGCGGTGTCTTATAATGTGTTTGTTCAATATAGCTTAATTAGCGGTGGCAGGGGCCGTGCTTGCGCATGTTTTGCTTTAACTTAAACAATTAAGCTGTTGTTATTTTGCAACAATCTATAAGAGAAATCCAAAATTCATGTTTTCCCGGTGGTGGCTTTTCCCGCTTAGTTTGCTGGTCTCCTGCGCGGCCGCAGCCGCGTTAGTCATTGTTTTTGTAGCGATAATTGTTTCGCCCTCGCTGCCGGATCTGAGTGTCCTGACGGACTACCAGCCGAAGGTTCCGCTCCGCATCTTCAGTATGGAGGGCCAACTCATCGGTGAGTTCGGCGAGGAGCGTCGTGCGGTCGTCAAGATCGATGCCGTTCCCAGGGGCATGCGCGAGGCCATACTCGCTGCCGAGGACGAGCGGTTCTACCAGCACGGCGGTGTTGACTACGTCGGGGTGATCCGTGCCGCGCTGTCCAACTTTGTTTCGGGCGGCGCGCGGCAGGGGGCGAGCACGATCACCATGCAGGTCGCGCGCAACTTTTTCCTCTCCAAGGAAAAAACGCTGACGCGGAAATTTACCGAAGTTCTGCTTGCCTTCAAGATCGAACACAGCCTGAGCAAAGACCAGATCCTCGAGCTGTATATAAACCAGATTTATCTCGGGCAGCGAGCCTACGGTTTTGCCGCGGCCGCGCAGATCTATTTCGGTAAGCCCCTTGAGCAGATCACGCTGGCTGAAATGGCCATGCTCGCGGGGCTGCCAAAAGCGCCTTCCAGCTTTAACCCGGTAGTGAACCCGAAACGCGCCAAATTGCGACAGCAGTATGTGCTGAGGCGCATGCGTGAACTCAATTTCATCAGCGACGACCAATGGCAGGCCGCCGACAAACAGGTGCTGGCGGTCAAGAAGTACGTGAACGAATACTCGGTAAAAGCAGATCATTTTTCGGAAATGGTCCGCCAGATCATGTTCGACCGCTTCAAGGAAGAAGCCTACACAAGCGGCTTCCGCGTCCATACGACGTTGTCTGTTGCCCACCAGGAGGCCGCGCATTCGGCGGTGCGTAAAGGGGTCGTCGAATACGATCACCGGCGCGGTTATCGCGGCGCGGAAAGTTATGCCGAACTGGGGCCAAGTCCGAACGAGGAAGATTTCGAAGACGCGCTGCAGGACGAGAGTGAAAGCGATGATATCTATCCGGCGCTGGTTTTGGATGTGAGCGCACGCGCAGTCAAGGTCTATCGCAAGGGTGGTGAAACATTTGAAATCAGCGGCGAGGGACTCAAATTCGCGCAAAAGATGATCGGCGACAAGGCGCCGGCCAATCAAAGATTGCGGCGCGGCGCGGCCATTCGCGTGCAGAAAGATGAAAAAGGCCAGTGGCAGATTTCGCAGTTGCCACAGGCAGAAGCTGCGTTGGTCTCGCTGGACCCGGCGGATGGCGCGGTGCGCGCGCTGGTCGGTGGTTTTGATTTCAACCGCAATAAATACAATCACGTCACACAGGCGCTGCGGCAGCCCGGCTCGAGTTTCAAGCCGTTCATCTATTCCGCCGCCCTGGAAAAAGGCTACACACCGGCGACGATTATCAACGACGCGCCCCTGACCTTTGATGCCAGCCAGACCGGTTCCGAGCCGTGGGAACCGAAAAATTTCGATGGCAAATTTGAAGGCCCGATGCGTTTGCGAACGGCCCTTACAAAATCCAAAAACCTGGTGTCCGTGCGCATTCTTCAATCAATCACGCCGCAATATGCGCAGGATTACATCACGCGTTTTGGTTTCGAAGCGAAATATCATCCGCCGTATCTGACCATGGCGTTGGGCGCGGGCAATGTGACGCCGATGCAAATGGTCGGGGGTTATGCGGTATTTGCAAACGGCGGTTTCAGGGTCGCGCCGTACTTTATTTCCCGCATTGAAGACGCCAAGGGAAATGTTGTTGCACAGGCGCGGCCAGACCGTGCCGGCGAAGGCGCCGAGCGCGCGATCGACGCCCGCAATGCGTTCATCATGACCAGCCTTCTGCGGGATGTCGTGCGCTACGGCACGGGCGTGCGCGCCATGCAACTGGGCCGCGGCGATCTCGGCGGCAAGACGGGCACCACCAATGAATTTGTCGATGCGTGGTTTTGCGGTTTCGGTACCGGTCTCGTCGCCGTTGCGTGGATCGGTTTCGACAATCCGCATACGTTAGGACACAACGAAACCGGCGGGCAGGCGGCACTGCCGATGTGGATTTCATACATGGGCAGTGCCATGAAGGGCGTTGAAGAACTGCCGCGGACGGTGCCGGAAGGCATCGTGCAGGCCCGCATCAATGCGGACACCGGATTGCGCGAAGTGGATGGCAAGGGAATTCCGGAGTATTTTTACCAGGAATTTTTGCCGCCGGAACGCGACGGTGAAAGCGCGCCGCCCGGGGCCGCGGCAGTCAAACCGGCGGATGAGATCAAGGGCCAGTTGTTTTGACCGGCGGGTAAATTCATGAGCCGCAATTCGGCGCGAAATCCGACGCGCGAATACATCGCACATCTGGCGGCGCGGTTGATGGCCGAGGACGGCATTGAAGACCACGCACTGGCCAAACGCAAGGCGGCACGCCAGGCCGGGGCGGCTGATCTGCGACAGTTGCCGGACAACGACGAAATTGATACCGCGCTGCGAACCTACCGCGCCCTTTACCAAAGACAGCATCCGGCCCAGTTGCGCGAATTACGCTTGCTCGCGGTTGAGCTCATGACGGAGTTTGCGCGCTTCAATCCGCATTTGACGGGCTCGGTACTAAGCGGCACCGCCGGCCAGTTTGCCGACATACAACTGCAGTTGTATGTTGAGTCCGTCAAGGAAGTCGAATTCGAATTGCTCAACCACGGTGTGCGTTATGAGACCGGCGCGACGAGGTTTTATGCCGGAGATCTGCCGGTGGACGCCGCCGTACTTTCATTCGAACGCGACGCGGTGACGGTACGTCTTGTCGTGCTGACGCCGCGTGAATTGCGTTCGCGCATCAAAACCAGCCCAACCGGCAAGCCGGTTGAGCGGGCCGACCAGACCGCTGTCGAACTTCTGCTGGCGCAGAACGAACTTTAGCGGTCCTGCCGCAGCCAGGTTGCCACGGTGATCGCGAAGTAGGTCAGCACCCCGTTTGCACCGGCGCGCTTGAACGACATCAGTGCTTCCAGAATGCTTCTCTTTTCGTCGAGCCAGCCGTTTTTGATCGCTGCCATCAACATCGCATATTCGCCGCTGACCTGGTATGCATAGGTCGGCACTTTGAATTCGTCCTTGATGCGCCGGATGATGTCGAGGTAAGGCATGCCGGGCTTTACCATCACCATGTCGGCGCCTTCAGCGAGGTCCAGTCCGACTTCCCACAACGCTTCATCGCTGTTGGCCGGGTCCATCTGATAGTCGTATTTGTTGCCGCGTCCGAGTTGCGACGACGAACCGACCGCATCGCGGAACGGGCCGTAAAAACAAGAGGCAAATTTGGCGGCGTAGGCGAGTATGCGGGTATTGACGAAACCCTTCTCATCGAGGGCTGCGCGGATGCCAGCCACGCGGCCGTCCATCATGTCGGAGGGCGCAACAATATCGACGCCGGCGGCAGCGTTCACGACAGCCTGCCTGCGCAGAATTGCAATCGTTTCGTCGTTCAATACGTAGCCGGTTTTGTCGATGACCCCGTCGTGTCCATGGGTCGTATACGGGTCGAGTGCCACGTCGGTAATGATGCCAAGTTCGGGGAAACGCTTTTTCAAGGCGATGACGGTGCGCGGTACGAGGCCCTTCGGATTGATGGCTTCGCGCCCGTCGGCGGTTTTTATCTTGTGTTCGATTGCCGGAAAGATCGCCAGGGCAGGAATGCCCAGCGCCAGACAGCGCTCGGCGACCGGCAGCAGTTTGTCGAGTGTGTAGCGCGACACCCCCGGCAGCGAGTCTATGCGCTCGGTGCGCGCTTTGCCTTCCATGACGAACACCGGCAGGATCAGGTCGTCGGCGCTGAGGCGGTTTTCACGGGTCATGCGGCGCGAGAAGTCATCGCGCCGGTTACGCCGCATGCGGCGTTGGGGATAGCTGCCAAGAATTTTCATGTTTGCTCTAAGTCTATGAAAGAATAAGTTTAATTTGTCTGCCGAACGCGGAACTTTCGGTTTCTGCGTGAGTCTGATGCATTAGACGATAAAGATTCGTCTCCCGCTTCTCCTCCCTGAGCGGGCGCCTTGATGCTTTATTGAGGCTTCGCCCCCGGTTTTACTCCCCTTAAACCGGGGGTTTTTTATTCCTGTTGCGCGGATCAAGCCATCCGCCAATGAGTTTGTTGGCCTCCAAGATACCGATTTTGCGCGGGCTCGAAAAGAGTTGCGCAGTGTAGTTCTTGCCGAGTTCCTGCAGAGACGTATTGACGAACGTTAACGTGCTCTTGGCCTGCTGGCTGCCTAACTTGTCCGCTTTGCTCAGCAATACGTGCACAGGCACGCCGGTTGGTTTCAACCAGTCGAGCAACTGGTAGTCGAGCACGCCCATCGGATGCCGCGCATCCATGATCAGCACCACGCCGCGCAATGATTCGCGCGCCTGCAGGTAGCCCCCGATCAGTTCATTCCAGCGGTCGCGTTCGGCCGCCGGCACCGCCGCGTAGCCGTAGCCCGGCAGATCAACCAGAAACTGGTCCGGCCCGACGCTGAAAAAATTGAGGTGCTGAGTGCGGCCCGGCGTTTTGCTGACGAAGGCCATGCGCTTGCGGTTCGCAAGGGCGTTGATGGCGCTTGATTTGCCGGCGTTGGAGCGGCCGACAAACGCGACCTCGGCGCCGCGTGCCGGCGGCAGCATTCGCGTGTCAGCGACCGTCGTCAAAAATTCAATATTGCGAAACAGGGACATTGGTAGCGCGGCCTAGCCTGAAAAAGGGGTTTTCGATAGAATACGGTGTTTTCGTCACGTTGCAATCGTCACGTGACAGGAAAGCAAGGAGATCGCATGAGATTCACGACCCTGCTGCTGGTTGCGGCAACGATGGGCCAATTTGCAACTGTACGCGCAGCTGAGCCGGCCACCAAGGCCGATACCGCCGAGCAAATTGTTGCCAAAGTCTGTTCGGCTTGCCACGCCAGCGACGGCAACAGCGCGACGCCGGCAAATCCGGTGCTGGCGGGCCAACACGCCGAGTATACAGCCAAGCAATTGGCGAACTTCAAATCCGGTGAACGCAAGAATCCCGTCATGCTGGGCATGGCGTCGACGCTCGCCCCTGAAGACATGAAAAAGCTGGGTGAGTATTTCCAGCAGCAAAAAACCAAACCGCGCTCGGCCAAAGATCCCGAGCTGGTCAAAGTCGGTCAGCAGATTTATCGCGGCGGCATCATGGCCAAGGGCATTGCAGCGTGCACGTCCTGCCACGGCGCGAACGGTGGCGGCATTCCCGCGCAATATCCGCGCATTGCCGGTCAGCACGCTGAATACACCAGCGCGCAATTGATGTCGTTCCGCATTGGTGAGCGGGCCAACGATCCGAACAAAATGATGCGCACAATTGCGGCCAAACTTTCCGACGTGGAAATCAAGGCGGTCGCTGAATACATCGCAGGCCTGCGCTAAGGCGGATTGAATTAAAAAACGGGCAGCCAAGGCTGCCCGTTTTTTATGTACTGCGCGCCGGTACGGAAGCGAAATACTTGCGTGCTGCTGCAACGGTCGCAGCGATTTCCGCCTCTCCGTGCGCCGCCGACACAAATCCGGCCTCAAATGCGGAAGGCGCGAGATAAATACCGTCTTCCAGCATGGCGTGAAAAAAACGGTTGAACGCAGGCGCATCGCATTGCATCACCTCGGCGTAGGATTGCGGCGGTTGCGCGCGGAAATAAATACCGAACATGCCGCCGACAGATTGCGCCGAGAACATCACGCCGCATTCTGCCGCCGCGGCACTCAGACCCTCGACGAGGCTGCGTGTTTGCGCTGAAAGTTTTTCATAAAAGCCGGCTGCTGCAATGTGCTCTAGCGTAGCGAGTCCGGCGGCAACGGCGACCGGATTTCCTGACAGAGTGCCGGCCTGGTAAACAGGCCCCAGTGGCGCGATCGATTGCATGATGTCGCGCCGGCCGCCGAAGGCGCCAAGCGGCATGCCGCCGCCGATTACCTTGCCAAGGGTGACGAGGTCGGCGGTAATGCCGAACAGGCCCTGGGCGCCGGCCGGGCCGACGCGGAAGCCGGTCATGACTTCATCGAATATCAGCACGCTGCCATAACGTGTGCACAACGCGCGGCAGGCATCGAGAAATTCGCGTTTGGGCGCGACCAGATTCATATTGCCGGCAACCGGCTCGACGATGACGCAGGCAATCTGGTCGCCGCCGCGCGCGAACGCTGCTTCCAGCATTGCGGCGTCGTTGTAGTCGAGCACCAACGTGTGCGCAGCGGTTTCCGGCGGCACGCCGGCCGAACTCGGGTTGCCGAAGGTCAGCGCACCCGAACCCGCTTTAACCAGCAGCGAATCAGCATGGCCGTGGTAACAGCCTTCGAATTTGACGATCTTCGAGCGGCCGGTGAATCCGCGCGCCAGGCGAATCGCGCTCATGGTGGCTTCGGTGCCCGAGCTGACGAGCCTGATTTGCTCGACACCGGGCACGCGTTGGCACAACAGCGTCGCAAATTCAACCTCCGCCTCGGTCGGCGCGCCGAAGCTCAGGCCTTTGGCGGCAGCAGCTTGCACCGCCCGCACGACCGCCGGGTGGGCGTGTCCCAGGATCAGCGGGCCCCATGAGCCAACGTAATCGATATACACCTTGCCGTCGGCGTCCCAGGCGCGGGCGCCGCTGCCGCGCGCAAAAAAACGCGGTGTGCCGCCGACGGAGCGAAATGCCCGCACCGGCGAATTGACGCCGCCCGGCGTGACCGCCTGCGCGGCGCTAAACAGTGTGTCGTTGCGTGAGGTCATGATTTGATCGTTTCAAACAATTGACAGAATCGTTGTGCGGCGGCAGTTGCATCCGGCGCCGCGTACAAGGCCGAGATCACCGCCACGGCGTCGGCACCGGCCTTGATCAGCGCGCCGGCATTGTCCGGCGTGATGCCGCCGATCGCGACAACCGGCACACCGAAGGCGCGCGCCGAGGTCAGCAGCGACAAGGGCGCGCGCACGGCCCCCGGTTTTACCGTTGAGGCATAGAAGCTGCCAAACGCGATGTAATCGGCGCCGCCATCAACTGCCGCCTGCGCGCGCGGGAGCTCCCGGTAACAGGAAACGCCGATGAGCTTTTGCGTGCCAAGGTGGGCGCGCGCTGCCGCCAGCGAGCCGTCCTCGCCGCCGATATGCGCGCCGTGCGCGCCGATTTCCGCGGCGAGTTCAACGTGATCATTGATGAGCAAGATGGCCGAATAATTTTTGCAGAGGTCGAGCAGGGCGGTTGCCTGCGCCCTGCGCAATGCCGGGGTGGCTGTTTTATTGCGGTACTGGATGACGCGGGCGCCGCCCTCGAGCACCGCCTGCGTCATGCGGCACAACGCGGCGCTGTCCTCGGTGTCGGGGGTGACGGCGTAGAGGCCGCTAATCGCTTTCGTCAGAGGGTTCATCTTCTCGCGCCCAGAACAATCGGTCGGGAATGTGCTGGCCCATCCCGGGACGGAAAGCAGCCTTCAGCGTTTGCCACGTATATTCCTGCGCATCCTTTACCGCGTCGCTGATGTTTAAACCATTGGCGATGGTTGCGGCGATGGCGGAGGCGAGGGTGCAGCCGGAACCATGATAAGACCCCGGCAGCCGCTCCCAGCTGTCCGTGCGCACCACACCTTCCTGACTGTACAGGGTGTTCACCACCTGCGTGGTGTTTTCATGCGTGCCGGTAATCAATACATACTCACAGCCCAGGGCGAGCAGGCGGCTTGCGCATTCGGCGAGATCGAGGTCGTCCTCGCCGTCCTCCTGGACGAGACGGCGCGCTTCAATACTGTTCGGCGTGATGATGGTAGTTTGCGGAATCAGCAGTTCGCGCAGCGCGGAAATCATTTCGTCGGTGGCGAGTTCGTCGCCGCGGCCAGAGGCGAGCACCGGGTCGAGCACGAGCGGTACTTCCGGATAATCCGAAACGACCTCGGCGATCGCGGTGATGTTCTCAATGCTGCCGATGACACCGATCTTGATCGCGGTCACCGGCATGTCTTCGAGTACGCAACGCGCCTGATCGGCCACCCATTCCGCATCAAGGGCCATGATTTCCTCGATACCCATGGTGTCCTGTATCGTCGCCGCGGTAACCACCGTAAGCGGATGACAGCCCATGCTCGCAAGCGTGAGCACATCGGCCTGCAGTCCGGCACCGCCGCTGGGGTCGGTCGCCGCAAACGCAAGGACGATGGGAGGCAATGCGGAGGATTCGGAGGGATTCATCAGGACGTGTGTTTGCTGTTCAGATCAGCATTGCGTCGCTAAAATATCATTTTATCCCAATCCTTCCCCATGCGCCGTTCATCATGACAACAACCGACGTTACCGTTTTCAAAACTTACATGTGCCTTATCTGCGGCTATATCTACGACGAAGCCGCGGGGGTGCCTGACGAGGGCCTTGCGCCGGGAACGCGCTGGGAGGACGTGCCGATGAACTGGACCTGTCCGGAGTGCGGCGCGCGCAAGGAAGATTTTGAAATGGTGCAGATGTGAGAATCCTGCACACCATGCTGAGGGTGGGCAATCTGGATCGCTCGCTCGACTTTTATACCAAGGTTCTCGGCATGCGCGAGCTGCGGCGCATGGACTACCCGGACGGACGTTTTACCAATGTCTTCGTCGGCTACGAAGACGAGTCGCGCGCCGCGGTGCTCGAGCTGACCCATAATTGGGACACCGCCAGTTACGATCTTGGCCAAGGTTATGGCCACGTTGCCGTCGAGGTTGACGATGCGGCGGCGGCCTGTGAGGAAGTAAAACGGCGCGGTGGCAAGGTCACGCGCGAGGCGGGCCCGATGAAACACGGCAATACGGTGATTGCGTTTGTCGAAGACCCGGACGGCTACAAAATCGAGTTCATTCAGAAGGGCTCGATGTAGGTGCCGCTGTTCCGGCTGCGGCCAGGAAATCGGCGATCGCCACGAACTGCGCCACCGTAAGCTCCTGCGCGCGTGCTGTCGGCGGGATCCCGATCTTCGTCAGATCTGCCGCGGTCAGAACGGATGAAAGCGAATTGCGCAGGGTCTTGCGGCGCTGTGAAAATGCCGTAGCAACCACCTGTGCAAACACATTCTCGTCGCGCGCAATATGTGGCAGCGGCCGCAACGGCATCAATCGCACCACCGCCGAATCGACTTTCGGCGCGGGCTTGAAGGCGGTTGGCGGCACCTCGATCAGCAGTTCCACGCTGAAGCGGTACTGCACCATCACCGACAGCCGGCTGAAATTGGTATCGCCGGGTGTGGCGATCATGCGCTGCACGATTTCTTTTTGCAGCATGACGTGAATGTCGCGAATGTCGGCGGCGAATCCGGCCAGGTGAAAGAGCAGTGGCGTTGAAATGTTGTACGGCAGATTGCCGACGATGCGCAGGTCGCTTCCCAGCGTATGAAAATCAAATTTCAGCACGTCGCCCTGATGCAGCGTCAACCGCGGTGCGAGTTCATTCTGCAGCGCGGCGGCAAGATCGCGGTCGATTTCAATCGCATCGAGTTGTCCCAGCGCCGCCAACAGGGGGCGCGACAGTGCGCCGAGGCCCGGCCCGATTTCCACGATCTTTTCGCCGGGTTGCGGGCCGATGGCGGCAACGATATCAGCGATGACGCCGTGGTCCTGCAAAAAATTCTGCCCGAAGCGTTTGCGCGGTTGATGCGGCATCGCGATGCGCCGGCTCAGACGCGACCGCGCGCCAGCGCCGCTGCGAGTTCAATTGCTGCGTACAAACTGCCGGCGTCCGCTTTGCCGCTGCCGGCGAGATCGAGCGCGGTGCCGTGATCCACTGAGGTGCGGATCACCGGCAGACCGAGCGTCACATTGACGCCGTGACCGAAGCTCGCGTATTTCAGCACCGGCAAACCCTGGTCGTGGTACATCGCCAGCACGCCGTCGAATGCCTTGAGTTTTGACGGATTGAACAGCGTGTCGGCCGGCAATGGCCCCGCCAGTTGCATGCCTTCGTCGCGCAAGCGTTCAAGCACCGGGATGATGACGTCGATTTCCTCGCGGCCCAGATGCCCTGATTCGCCGGCATGCGGATTGAGGCCGGCGACTGCAATGCGCGGTGCGGAGAAACCGAAGCGCGTGGCCATGTCCTTGTGCAGAATGCGCAGCGTGGTCTCGAGGGTCTCCTGCGTAATGTGTGCGGCGATGTCTTTCACGGCGAGGTGGGTGGTGGCCAGTGCGACGCGCATGCCGCCGCCGATCAGCATCATGACCACGCGTGGGGTCCGCGTGCGCCCGGCGAAAAATTCGGTGTGGCCGGTGAATGGCACCCCGGCATCGTTGATGACGCCCTTGTGCACGGGGGCGGTGACGATGGCGTCAAAGCGGCCGTCGAGGCAACCGTCGAGCGCGAGCTCGAGGGTGCGCAGTACGTAATGTGCATTCGCTGTTTCGAGGCGCCCGGGTGTGACGGGTGCGGCCGTTTCTACGTTTACAACCGGCAGGCCGCCGGGTTCCGCCGGCGTTGAAAGTGCGTCAGGCGGCAGGCTGCGCCACGGCAGGTTTAAACGGCGCGCGCGCTCTTCCAGCACCTGCGCATTTGCAATCACTACGATCCGCTCGCGCCTCGGCTGCTGTGCAAGCATGACGCACAAATCGGGGCCGATGCCGGCGGGTTCGCCGGCCGTGATGGCGATGACGGGGGTGCTATTTTTCTTCAAGCCGGATATCAACGAATACGCTGTCGCGCAGCTGTCGCGTCCATTCGAGAAATGCTTCTTCCGATTTCTGTTCGCGTAACGCCTGTCGCGCGCGCTGGCGCTGCTGTTGCTGTGACATGTCCTGGTTGCGGCGTTCGGTGACCTGGATGATGTGCCAGCCGAACGGCGAGCGCACCGCGCCGCTGATCTGGCCGGGCTGCAATGCATCCATCGCTTTTTCGAATTCCGGCACCGTGTCGCCCGGCGACAACCAGCCGAGATCACCGCCGCGTGCGGCGCTGGCGTCCTCCGACTGCAGCCGCGCGACTTCGGCAAAGTCAGCTTTGTTTTCGACACGCTCGAGCAGCTTGACGATGCGTTCCTTGGCGTCGTTTTCCGACACCAGTTCGCTGGTTTTGATGAGGATATGTCGGGCGCGGGTTTGCGTCACCATGGCCTCTTCGACGCGGCCGCGGCGGTCGTTGACGCGCAGGATATGGAAACCGGCCGCGCTGCGTAATACGGTGCTGACCTCGCCCGCTTTGAGGCCTTTGACCGCGTCTGCAAAAATGGTCGGTAGCTGGACAAATTCGCGCCAGCCCATCAAGCCACCCTGCACCGCATCCGGGGCGTCGGAAACAGTGGCGGCAATCTGCCGGAAATCGACGCCGTTTTTGATCTGCCCGAGGGCGCGCTCTGCCTTGGCGCGCCGTTCCTGCAGTTGTTCCGGGCTGGCCTGCTCCGGCACCCTGACCAGAACATGCGACAGGTTGAACTCTTCGCTGCGGCTCTCCTGCTGCTGCAAGGTCTTGAGAAAATTGTCGATTTCGCTGTCGGAAATCTGGATTTTGTTATCGACCTCACGTTCGCGCAGCCGGACGAGTGCAATCTCGTCGCGGACGTCTTCGCGATATTTGCTGAAAGTCAGGCCGTCTTTTTCGAGCAGGCCGCGCAATTCCTGCACCGTCAGTTTGTTGCTCGTGGCGATGCGGCTGATCGCGCTGTCGAGCGTCGCATCGTCGATGCGCAACCCGGTGTCCCGCGCAAATTGCAATTGAACGCGCGTTTGGATCATGCGCTCGAGCACCTGCTTTTCAAGCGCGTCCTGGGGTGGCAACGGCGTGCCCTCCCGCCCCATTTGCAGCAGGACGGTCTTCATTCTTTCGGCAAGGTCGCGGCGCGTGATCACCTGGTCGCTGATGACGGCGACAATGCGGTCGAGTGTGACGACGCGGCTGCCCGCCCGTTCCTGTGCGTGGCCGGGGATGGCGAAGGCCATCGTCAAAAGCAGATAAACAGCGAACGTTAAGTTGCGCACGAAGACATCAATCCAATGAAGTGAAGAGAATCAGCGGGTCGGATAGTACGGATCCGGTGCGACAAATGGCGTTTCCGGACGTGCATAACCGCCGATGTTCCGCCGCAGGATATCCAGCGGATTGGAGCCGATTTTCGACAATCCGCTCAATTCAAGTTGCATGAACAAGGAGGTGACCTGCGTGGCCGCCGCAGTGGTGAACTTGTGCGCAACGACGCGAAACGCCCAGCAACCGGCGTTGTATTCGAGCCCCATCAGCGTTTCAAGTGCTTTGCTGTCCTGAATGGAGTAATTGTAACGCGCCACCGCGCTCAAATGCCCGGTGAGCGGCCATTGTGCGGACAGGTCGACCTGACGCAGGGTATTCAACGACGGAATCAACGCAGCCAGCGTCGTGACCGGCTGGCTGGTGGTCGCCAGCGCGCCGTTGGTGTAGCGGTAGGCGACGTTAACCACCTGGCCGGGTTCGGGCTGATAGCGCACGCCGCTATTGAAACGCTGCGTTTGCGACAGATCGGTCGCGTACTGCCAGCCCGCATCAACCGTCCAGTGCGGCACCACCGTGCCGCTGACCGCCGCCAGCAGGTCCGAGCTGTTGCTGCCGCGCGCCGACACGCCGGGCAGAGTGACATCCTGCGTTTTGTAGTAATAGCGCTGGGCGACGCCGACGCGCAGCCGTTCGATACCGTTTTCCTGTTGCAGAAAGCGCGTGGTAACACCGGTTGTCATCTGGTTAGCGTCGTTGATGCGATCGTAACCGCTGAACTGGTTTTCCGAATACATCGTGGCGAAGTTGATGTCCTGGAATGCGCTGTCGAAATTCGGAATCTGGTTTTGTGCGCGCGACGGAATGTAGACGTAATAAAGTTTGGGCTCGAAGGTCTGCAGCAGTCCCTGCCCGAACAGCGACGCGTTGCGCTCGAGCACGACGCCGCCCTCGGTCGAAAAAATCGGCATTGAACGATTCTGGTCCGGCACGGCGGTGGTCAAACGGTCGAAGTCGTAATGCGTCAGATGCATGCCTATTTTCGGCGTCACGTAGGCGAACGAATTTTGCAGCGGCAGCGTTGCGGTCGGATAGGCGATGTAACGTCGCCCGTTCGGCAACGAGGGGTGGGTGAATTCGACCGCGCTCGAATAAACATCAAAATCCGTATACCCGACGTTCTGTTTGGCCGCGGAAAACGTCAGCTGTGAGCGGTTGTATGGCGGCGTTAGCGGGCTGGCCGGATTCGTCTGCAAGGTCTGCCAGCGCTGCACCGACGCCGACGTGTTCCAAGTGCCATCTTTCCACCAGCTGCCGCTTTTGCCGAGCGTGCCTGAGCGCGGCAGAATCGACTGCGAGGTCGAGGCGATTTGCGTCGTCAGATCGGTGAAATAGGTGTCGTCCGAAACCTTCTGGATATTGACGTTGGCGTTCCAGCCGTTTTCCCAGCCCTTGCTCTGACGCAGGTTGAGGGCATAGCGGCTGTCGTCGTTTTTGACGCGGTCGCGCGGAATGATTTCGTAACGGAATTCGCCGCTTGATTTATCACCGAGATTGCGGAACTCGGTGCCCAGCATTTCACCGCGCTTGGACATCACGCGCGGCGTGATTGTCGCGTCATAATTGGGCGCGATGTTCCAATAATAGGGAACGGAGAACTCGGTACCTGAATTGCCGGTGTTGCCGAAGGTCGGCGAAAGCAGGCCGGATTTGCGCTGGCGGTCGAGCGAAAAGCTCAGGTAAGGCGAATAAAGTATGGGCACGCCGAAAAAATCGACATGTGCGCTGCGCGCGGTGCCGATCTGGCGGTCTTTGTCGATTTCGAATTCCTTGGCGCGCACGAACCAGTCGGTTTCGCCGACATCGCAGGAGGTGTAATTGCCGTTGAGTACGCGGTACTTGTTGTTGCCTTCCATTTCGATGCGTTCGGCATTGCCGTGGCCGCGCGTGGCATTGACCTGCACCTCGTAGGCGGGTTTTTCGATCGTGCCGCGGCCGCTGTCGAGCCGCATGCGCATTTCCGTGCCTTCGAGCACGTCGCCGCGCTGCTCGAGCCGCACATTGCCGCGCGCGCGCACCTCGTCTTCGGGCTTGTCATAACGCAGCCAGTCGGCATAGATGGCCTGGCCGCGCCGGCGCAGGCGCACGGTGCCTTCAGCCTCGAGTTCGCGGTCCTGGTGGCCCTGCAGGTTGTCGGCATCGACAAACAGGGGCAGCGGGCCGGGATTGTCGGCCGGCAGGCGCAGCAGGGACGGCTGCAGCTTCAGCTGCACGTCGCCAGCGGCGGGTTTCAGGCCGAGTGCCGGACCGTCGGCGGCGGTGACTGCGGCAGCGCCGAACAGCAGCGGTACGGCAATCAATCGTAAACGTAATGCAAGCATCATCGGTCCGGGCGCGAGGGGATGATAAAATCGCACAAATTTCCAGTTTAGGCAATGCATTACGTGGAAAACAATGTGGATCGAAAACAGCACTTGCAGTGCTGGATTGAAGAACAGTTAAAGCGTGCACCGCTGCCGCTGGAGGCGGCCTCTGCGGATGCGAGTTTTCGCCGCTATTTTCGCGTCAATTGCGACGGGCGCACGCTAATTGCCATGGACGCGCCGCCGGCACACGAAGATTGCCGCCCGTTCGTCAAGGTTGCCGGCCTGATGGCGGAGGCCGGGCTCAACGTGCCGGAAGTCGTCGCCACCGATTTCGAGCGCGGATTTCTGTTGTTGTCCGACCTCGGCACCACCAGCTATCTGCAGGCGTTGAACGCCGATAGCGCCAATCACCTGTTTGCCGACGCCACCGATGCGCTTATCCGCTGGCAACTGGCGAGCAAGCCCGGCGTATTGCCGCCGTACGACGATGCATTGCTGCGGCGGGAGCTCGAGTTGTTTCCCGAATGGTATGTGCAGCGCCACCGCGGGCTGACGCTGAGCGCCGCCCAGCGCCGCATGCTGGACGGGGTGTTCGACGCCGTGATCCAAAGCAATCTGGCGCAACCCGCCGTCTATGTGCATCGCGATTACATGCCGCGCAATCTGATGGTGTGCGCGCCGAATCCGGGCGTGCTCGATTTTCAGGACGCCGTTTACGGGCCGATCGCCTACGACGTTGCCTCGCTCTTCAAGGACGCGTTCATCAGCTGGGACGAGGAGCGCGTGCTCGACTGGACGGTGCGTTATTGGGAGAAGGCCAAACGCGCGGGCCTGCCCGTTGCCGCCGATTTCGGCGCGTTTTACCGGGATTTCGAGTGGATGGGCCTGCAGCGCCACCTCAAGGTGCTGGGTATTTTTGCGCGCCTGCATTATCGCGACGGCAAGAGCGGCTACCTCGACGACACGCCGCGGTTTATCACCTATGTTCGCGCGGTCGCCGCGCGTTATTCCATTCTCGGCCCGCTGCTGGCACTGCTGGACCAGATCGAAGGTAAAGCCGGCGCCAGCATCGGCTACACGTTTTGAAAGCCCTCATTCTTGCAGCCGGGCGCGGCGAACGCATGCGTCCGCTGACCGACCGCGTGCCCAAGCCGCTGATTGAAGTCGGTGGCAAACCGCTGATTGTGCATCACATTGAAAAACTTGCCGCGCTGGGCTGTGAGCGCGTCGTCATCAATCACGCGCATCTCGGTGAAATGATCGAGGCGGCGCTGGGCGACGGGGCACGTTATGGCGTCACCATTGACTATTCGCGCGAGGAAACCGCGCTTGAGACCGCCGGCGGCATTGCCACCGCGTTGCCAATGCTCGGCACGGCGCCGTTTATCGTCGTCAATGCCGATGTCTACAGCGAATATGACTATGCGGGTCTGCTGGAAGCGGCAGACCGGTTGGGTGCGGCCAACGCGCATCTGGTGCTGGTCGACAACCCGGAGCACCATCCCGACGGCGATTTTGCCCTGCGCGGCGGCAAACTTGCGCCCGCGGGCGCTTTGCTGACCTTCAGCGGTCTGGCGGTCTACCGGCCGGCGTTGTTCGCGGCAATCCCGCCCGGCACGCGCGCGCCGCTGGCACCGTTGTTGCGCGAACAGATCGCCGCCGGCGCAGTTGCCGGCGAACACTTTCGCGGGCGCTGGTGTGACGTCGGCACGCCTGACCGCTTGACCCGGTTGAACCGGGATTTGCGTGTCCGGCGCGTATAATTTGCACATGAACGAACCACGTCCCCCGACCGATTTCCGTGCCGTCTTCGCGCCGCGCCGCGCGCGGCTCGCTGCGAGCATGACCAGCGGGGCGGCCATCGTGCCGACCTCGCCGGAGCGCTTGCGCAACCGCGACGCCCATTATCCGTACCGCTACGACAGCTATTTTTATTATCTGAGCGGGTTTCCGGAGCCGGAAGCGGTGCTGGTGCTGCTCGCCGGCGCAACACCGCGCAGCATCCTGTTTTGCCGCGACAAGGATCTCGAGCGCGAAATCTGGGACGGGTTCCGCTTCGGCCCCGACGCCGCGCGCGAGTTGTTCGGTTTTGACGAGTGTTACAGCATCAGCGAGCTCGACACACGCATGCCGCAGCTGCTGGCCGACCAGCCTGCGTTGTATTGCCACCTCGGCGCCGATACCGTCTGGGACGCGCGCGTGCTGGGCTGGATCAACGCGGTACGCGCGCAGGTGCGCAGCGGTGTTGCCGCGCCGTCGGCGATCCACGATCTGCACCGCTGGCTGGATGACATGCGCGTGGTCAAGGATGTGCACGAACTGGCGGCAATGCGGCGCGCCGCCGATATTTCCACGGTGGCGCATGCACGCGCCATGCGCGCCGCGAAGAGCGCCCACAACGAATACGAAATCGAGGCCGAGCTGCTGCACGAATTCCGCCGCCGCGGCGCGCAGGCCCCGGCCTATACGCCGATTGTCGCCAGTGGCGCCCATGCCTGCGTGTTGCACTACGTCAGCAATGACGCGCCGTTAAAACAGGGCGATCTGCTGCTGATCGATGCCGGCTGCGAATGCGATGGTTATGCCGCCGACATCACGCGCACCTTTCCGGTCAGCGGCCGCTATTCGCCGGCGCAGCGCGATGTCTATGAAGTCGTGCTGGCGGCGCAGGCGGCGGCGATTGCGGCGACCAAACCCGGCGTGCGCTGGAACGAGCCGCACGATGCCGCCGTGCGCGTGCTGGCGCAGGGCATGATCGATTTCGGTTTGTGCCAGGGCAGCCTCGACAAGGTGCTCGAAAACGGTGATTACCGCCGCTTCTACATGCACCGCACCGGGCACTGGCTCGGCCTCGACGTGCACGATGCCGGCGAATACAAGTGTGACAACCAGTGGCGGCTGCTCGAACCCGGTATGGTGTTGACGGCCGAACCCGGCTTTTATATCCGCCCGGGCGAGGGTGTGCCGGCGCATTTCGAGAACATCGGCATACGCATCGAAGATGATGTGCTGGTGACCGCGCAGGGCCATGAGGTCCTCACCGAGGCGGCACCCAAATCGGTCGCCGCGATCGAAGCGTTGATGCGTGAATGTGCATAACGAAATAATCGTTGTCGGCGGCGGCCCCGTGGGTAGCGCGCTGGCACTCGGTCTTGACCGGCGCGGTTGCGCGGTCACCTTGCTTGAGGCGCGTGCCAAAGGTGGCGCCGAAGCCGACGCGCGCACGCTGGCGTTGTCGTATGGCAGCCGCCTCATACTCGAACGCTTGGGCGTATGGCCGCTGTCGCCGCCGCCGACGCCGATACTCGAAATCAATGTTTCACAGCGCGCCGGCTTTGGTCGCGTCGAACTGAGTGCGGCCGATGCCGCCGTGCCCGCGCTTGGCTATGTTGTCGAATACGGCGCATTGCAGCGGGCGCTCACTGCGGCGCTGTCACACAGCCGCGTTCGTATCGAAACCGGTTGCACCGCGCTGGCGGTGAATGGCGATGCACAACAGGCCGGCGTCGAAGTCGAGCAGGCGGGCGGACGGCGCGTATTGCACGCCGGACTCGTGGCGATTGCCGATGGCGGCGGCGGCCTTGAACTGGCACAGGTCAAAACACGCGACTATCAACAGTCCGCACTGGTTTGCGACATCGCCAGCGAGCAGCCGCACCGCAACCGGGCGTTTGAACGCTTCACCGACGAAGGGCCGCTCGCCCTGCTGCCGAACGCGGCGGGCTGGGCGCTGGTGTGGACGATGCATGCGCAGCGCGCGGACGCACTGCAAGCGCTCGACGAGGCCGCGTTTTGCGCCCAGTTGCACCAGGCATTCGGCCCGGCGCTGGGCACATTCACAGTGCGCGGCCGGCGCAGCGTTTTTCCGTTGCGCTTGAAAATCGCCGCGCAGGCGGTGGCGCCGCGCTGCGTATTGATCGGCAATGCGGCACAAACATTGCATCCGGTTGCGGGGCAGGGATTCAATCTCGGATTGCGGGATGCCTTTGAGCTCGCGCGCCTGATTGCGGTGCGCGGTGCCGAAGACGCCGGCGGGAGCGCATTGCTGAAGGCTTTTTTTGCGCAACGCCGTTTTGATCGAACCGCCACCATTTTGTTCACGGACTCTCTGATCCAGTTGTTTTCCAAAGACATCCCGTTGCTGGCGCCGGTGCGCGGCCTCGGACTGGCGGCACTGGCGATGATTCCGGCGGCCCGCAAATTCGTCGCGCGGCGCATGATTTTCGGCGCGCGCGGCTAACTGCAAAAAATTTCATCAAGTCGCTTTTCTTGCCGCTAGGCGGCGATTACAATGACGCCCTTTCCCAAAAAACAACGAGTCCGCATCAAGCGTGTTGAACAATGCAGATCGGTCCGCATCAATTAAAAAATAATCTGGTGGTTGCGCCGATGGCCGGCGTTACCGATCGGCCGTTCCGGCAGTTGTGCAAACTGATGGGCGCGGGCATGGCCGTGTCGGAAATGGTGGCGAGCAATTCGCTGCTGTGGGGATCCGAAAAAACGCGCCGGCGCGCCAATCATGAAGGCGAAGTCGATCCGATCTCGGTGCAGATCGCCGGCGCCGATCCGCAGATGATGGCCGACGCCGCGCGCTACAACGTCGATCAGGGCGCGCAGATCATCGATATCAACATGGGCTGCCCCGCCAAGAAAATTTGCAATGTGATGGCGGGCTCCGCATTGTTGCAGAACGAGCCGCTGGTGCAGCGCATCGTCGAAGCCGTGGTCAACGCCGTCAATGTGCCGGTGACGCTGAAAATACGCACCGGCTGGGACCGCAGCAACCGCAACGCCATCACCGTCGCACGCATCGCGGAGAGCGCGGGCATACAGGCGCTGGCGGTGCACGGCCGCACACGCGCCTGCGGCTACACCGGCGACGCCGAATACGACACGATTGCCGCGGTCAAGGCCGCGGTGAATATTCCGGTGATCGCCAACGGCGACATCACCACGCCCGAGAAAGCGAAACACGTGCTCGCCTACACCGGCGCCGACGCCGTCATGATCGGCCGCGCGGCGCAGGGCCGGCCCTGGATTTTCCGCGAAATTGAACACTATCTGCTAACCGGCACGCATCTGCCGGCGCCCGAGGTCAGCGAGATCCATCGCGTGCTGGTCGGGCACCTGCACGACCTCTACGCTTTTTATGGCGAACAGTCCGGCGTGCGCATCGCGCGCAAACACATCTCCTGGTACACCAAGGGGCTCGCCGGTTCGGCGTCATTTCGTCACGCCATGAACCAGTTACAGACCTGCGCCGAGCAGCTCGACGCGGTCAACACTTTTTTCAGCGAGCTGGCCAGTCACGGCCTGCGGCTTACCTACGTCGAGGAACTTGCAGCATGATGATGAACGAGAACGAAATGGCGCGCTTCGTGCGCAAGGCCATCGACGGATATTTCAAAGACCTCGACGGTGAAAAAGCGCGCGGGGTCTATGACATGGTAATTAACAGCGTCGAAAAGCCGCTGCTCGAATCGGTCCTGCACAAGCTGCAGGGCAACCAGTCGCATGCCGCGGTGGTGCTGGGCATCAACCGCAACACCCTGCGCAAGAAAATGAAGGCGCACGGAATCAAGGGCTAGAAAACAGGATCGAGGATTCAGGATTGAGTAAAAACTTCTTGCTGAATCACTTTCGCGCCAAAGCCGGTTTGCTCAATCCTCTATCCTGAATCCTAGATCCTGCCGTCATGTCCATCATCAAAACCGCGCTGCTGAGCGTATCCGAGAAGACCGGCCTGGTCGAATTTGCGCGCGGGCTCGCCAGCCACGGCGTGAAGATGCTGTCGACCGGCGGCACCGCCAAACTGCTGCGGGACAGCGGCGTTGATGTCACTGAAGTGTCGGACCATACCGGCTTTCCCGAAATGCTCGACGGGCGCGTGAAAACGCTGCACCCGAAAATCCACGGCGGCATCCTGGCACGGCGCGATCTGACTGCGCATGCGGACGCGATCAAGCAAGCCGGCATCGCACCGATCGATCTCGTCGTCGTCAATTTGTATCCGTTCACGCAGACCATCGCGCGCGAGGGCTGTACTTTTGAAGAAGCCATCGAGAACATCGACATCGGCGGGCCGGCGATGCTACGCAGCGCAGCCAAGAACCATGCGCATGTCGCGGTGGTCACCGATCCGGCCGATTACGCCGGCATCCTGCATGAAATGCAAAGCGCCAACGGCGCGGTGGGTGCGCCGATGCGCTTCAAGCTGGCGCAAAAGGCGTTTTCGCACACCGCCGCCTACGACGGTGCGATCAGCAATTACCTCACCGCGCTCGCTACGGACGGCACGCGCGCCGCATTTCCGCAGCGTCTCAATCTGAATTTCGAACTGGCACAAACGCTGCGTTACGGCGAGAACCCGCACCAGAACGCGGCGTTTTATCGCGACCTTGAGCCGGCCGCCGGCAGTCTGGCGCGCTACACACAGTTGCAGGGCAAGGAACTGTCATATAACAACATCGCCGACGCCGATGCGGCGTGGGAATGCGTGAAGACGTTCACGCAGCCGGCCTGTGTGATTATCAAACACGCAAACCCCTGCGGCGTCGCGGTGGCCACGGGCACGCTCGACGCCTACCGTCTGGCGTTAGCGACCGATCCGACCTCGGCCTTCGGCGGCATCATCGCGTTTAACCGCGAACTTGATGCCGAGACCGCACAGGCGGTGGCCGGTCAGTTCGTTGAAGTGCTGATCGCGCCGGCCGTATCGGCGGCAGCGAAAGCCGTGCTGGCAAAAAA
Organism: Chitinophaga pinensis; assembly: GCA_943329075.2. Taxonomy (GTDB): domain Bacteria; phylum Pseudomonadota; class Gammaproteobacteria; order Burkholderiales; family SG8-41; genus PALSA-1004. Next base: position 59,401 of record CALQCM020000008.1, read on the forward strand.
AGAAAACGTGCGCCTGCTTGAAGTGCCGCTCGCACCCGGCGCCAATATTTTTGAAACCAAACGCGTCGGTGGCGGCATGCTGGTGCAGTCGCCCGACAACTTCAACATCACCGCGGCGGACCTTCGGGGGGTGACGAAAAAAGCACCGACGCCGCAGCAAACGGAAGACCTGCTGTTTGCCTGGCGCGTTGCCAAATTCGTCAAATCCAACGCCATCGTTTTCTGCGCCAACGGCCAGACCATCGGCGTCGGCGCCGGCCAGATGAGCCGGGTCGATTCGGCGCGCATCGCCTCGATCAAGGCGAAGAATGCCAATCTCACACTGGCTGGCTCGGTGGTGGCCTCCGACGCGTTTTTCCCGTTCCGCGATGGCCTCGACGTGGTCGCCGAGGCGGGTGCGGTGGCGGTGATACAACCCGGCGGCAGCATGCGCGACGCCGAGGTGATTGCGGCGGCCGACGAGCGCGGCATTGCCATGGTGTTTACCGCACATCGCCATTTCCGCCATTAAAGCGTTCGCGCCGGCGCGTTTTTCACGGAGCACAGAATGAAACTGCTGGTCATCGGTTCCGGAGGACGTGAGCACGCACTGGCGTGGAAACTCACGCATTCGCCGCGCGTCTCGAAGGTTTACGTCGCGCCGGGCAATGCCGGCACCGCGCTGGAAGAGGGCCTCGAGAACGTCAACATCACCGCGCACGCCGAACTGATCGAATTCGTGCGCCGCGAGCAGATTGCGCTGACGGTGGTCGGCCCCGAGGCACCGCTGGCGGCCGGCATCGTTGATGATTTCACCGCGGCGGGTCTCAAAATTTTCGGCCCGACCAAAGCCGCGGCGCAGCTTGAGAGCTCGAAAGATTTCGCCAAGCAGTTTATGGCGCGCAACAAAATCCCGACCGCCGCGCACCAGACCTTCACCGACGCGGCGGCCGCGCACCACTACGTCGAGCAACGCGGCGCGCCGATTGTGATCAAGGCCGATGGTCTGGCCGCCGGCAAGGGCGTGGTGGTCGCCATCGATCTGCAAGAAGCGCACGACGCCATCGACATGATGCTCGTCGGCAACAAGATGGGGTCGGCTGGCGCGCGGGTGGTGATCGAAGATTTTCTCGACGGCGAAGAAGCCAGCTTCATCGTCATGTCCGACGGCCGCCATGTGCTCGCACTGGCAACCAGCCAGGACCACAAACGTTTGAACGACGGCGATGCCGGCCCCAACACCGGCGGCATGGGCGCGTATTCGCCGGCACCGGTGGTGACGCCGGCCGTGCATGCGCGCGTGATGCGCGAAGTCATCCTGCCAACCATCGCCGGCATGGAACGCGAAGGCGCGCCGTTCACCGGCTTTTTGTATGCCGGGTTGATGATCACCAAAGACGGCGGCGTCAATGTCGTCGAATTCAACTGCCGCATGGGTGACCCGGAAACCCAGCCGATCATCATGCGCCTGAAAAGCGATCTGCCGGGGTTGCTCGAGCACGCGCTCGACGGCAGTCTCGACAAAATCGAAGTCGAATGGGATCCGCGCGCCGCGCTCGGCGTGGTGATCGCCGCCCACGGTTATCCGGATGCGCCGCGCAAGGGCGATGTCATCAGCGGGCTTTCGGCGGCGAGCGAAGACGCCCACATATTTCACTCGGGCACCGCGTTCAACGGCAAACAGGTCGTCGCCAGCGGCGGCCGCGTGTTGTGCGTGACCGCACTCGGCCACAGCGTCAAAATCGCGCAGAAGCGCGCCTATGAAGTGGCCGAGCCGATCCGCTTCGACGGCATGCAGATGCGGCGTGACATCGGGTATCGCGCCGTGGTTGCCAGGCGCAGCTGATTTCCAGTAACACCGGCAGGAGGGTGGAGTGATGACTACGTATGACCGCGGGCAGGACGACGTCGGCAATCTTATCGCCCTCGAACACGTCAATCTCGCCATTCCCGACCAGCAGCTCGCCACCGCGTTTTACATCGCCGGCCTCGGTTTTACGCGCGATCCCTTCATGTTCCCGGGCCTCGAGAACATGTGGATCAATATCGGTCGCAGCCAGTGCCATCTGCCGAGCCGCGGCACGCAACGGCTGCGCGGTGTCATCGGCATCGTCGTGCCCGATCTGAAAAAACTCGCGCTGCGCCTCGAAAAAACCGCGCCGTTGCTAACCGGCACGCAGTTCGTGTTTAGCGTGCATGCCGACTGCATCGACGCCGTCTGCCCATGGGGCAACCGTTTCCGCTGTCACGCGCCGTCGGCGCGCTTCGGCACGATGGAACTCGGCATGCCTTACGTCGAATTCGACGTACCGCGCGGCAGTGCCGACGGTATTACGCGTTTTTATCGTGAAGTGCTTGGCGCACGCGCTGCGCTCGAACAACACAGCACTGCGGCGGTCGCCAGTGTCAGTGCCGGCCCCGAACAGAAGCTGCTGTTTCGCGAAACCGATGCCGCACTTCCCGCCTACGACAATCACCACATCCAGATCTACATCGCCGATTTTTCCGGGCCGCACGCCGCGCTGCTGCAGCGCGGCCTGATTACCGAAGAGAGCAATGCGCACCAGTACCGCTTTCGCGACATCGTCGATCCGGCCAGCGGTAAATGGCTGTATACGGTCGAACACGAGGTGCGCAGCCTGTTGAATCCGCTCTATGCGCGCCCGTTGATCAACCGCAATCCGGACCAGAGCAACAATGCTTATATCCGCGGCCAGGACGCTTTTCGCGGCACTTGTTAATACGCTTACGCCACACCAGGAACACATTGCATGAAACCGCAAAACCTCGCCCTTGATATTCCCGCCGTCCGCAAATATCTGACCGAACTGCAAAAGCGTATCGTCGGGCGCCTCGCGGCGATCGACGGCAAGGATTTCCGCATCGACAGCTGGGAGCGCCCCGAAGGCGGCGGCGGCACCAGTTGCGTAATCGAGGAAGGCAACATCTTCGAACGCGGCGGCGTCAACCTCTCGTTCGTCACCGGCAGCCAGTTGCCGCCCTCGGCAACTGCGGCGCGCCCGCATCTGGCCGGCCGGCAGTGGGAGGCGATGGGCGTCTCACTCGTTTTGCATCCGCGCAATCCCTACGTGCCGACCACGCACATGAACGTGCGCTTCTTCGCGGCGCAACCGACCGCGGAGGAGGGGCAGGACGCGAAACCCGTGTGGTGGTTCGGCGGCGGCATGGACCTCACGCCGTACTACGGCTTCGAACGCGACGCGGTGCATTTTCACAGCGTCTGTCGTGACGCGTTGTGTTCCTTCGGCGATGACACCTACGCCCGTTATAAAAAATGGTGCGACGAGTATTTTTATCTGAAACACCGCAAGGAACCGCGCGGCATCGGCGGCATATTCTTCGACGATTTGTCGGAGCCGGACTTCATGCACTGCTTCCGCCTGCAGCAAAGTGTGGGCAGCCGTTTTCTTGACGCCTACCTGCCACTTATTGAGCGCCGCAAGGACACGCCGTACGGCGAACGCGAACGTGAGTGGCAGGCCTACCGTCGCGGGCGTTACGTCGAATTTAACCTCGTGTGGGACCGCGGCACCCTGTTCGGCCTGCAGTCCGGCGGGCGCACCGAATCGATATTGATGTCGATGCCGCCGATTGTGAAGTGGCGTTACGACTATCAGCCGGAGGCGGGCAGCGAGGAAGCGAAGCTCTATAGCGACTTCCTGACGCCGCGGGACTGGCTGGGCTGAGTTGGAAAACCGGCGCGTGCAAGGTGCGCCGTTGTTGCAATACCGCCGCGTGTGGTCTATGCTTTTCGCATCGCTGTACTGCGAAACTGTTTGGTGGTTGTGACGTTTGGGCAGATAATTTTTGGCAATTGGTAGTTAGGGTTCTCCAGTGACAACACGGACAAACTTCGTCCTCGTCGATTTTGAGAATGTCCAGCCCAAGGACATCGGTTTGCTCAAGGACGGGCCTTTCAAGGTCAAAGTTTTTCTCGGCCCCAACCAATCCAGAATCCCTGTTGCATTAGCTGCCGCCGTTCAATCGCTGGGCGACAACGCAGAGTACATCGTTCTCGAAACAGCTGGAAACAACGCTCTCGACTTTCACATTGCCTATTACGTCGGGGTTTTGTCAGCGACAGAACCGACCGCCTTCTTCCATATCATTTCGAAGGACACAGGATTTGATTCGCTGCTGAAGTATCTTAAAGGGAAAAGGATTTTCGCCCAGCGCTCGGTCTGCATTGCCGACATTCCCTATTTCAAGCCTGTGCTTCCTGCGGCGCCAGAGACACAAGTCGAAGCCATTATTGCAGACCTCATTCGCCGCAAAGCATCGAAGCCAAGAACCCAAAAGACCTTACTAAGCACTCTTCACGCACTGTTCAAAAAGGAGTTGTCCGAGCAACAACTTGCCGCATTGTTTGCCACACTATGTACACGCGGCGTCGTCAAAGTTGAGGGAACCAAGGTGTCCTATACCCTGCCAACCGAGGGCTAACATGGCGGTCGACCTCACTCCCTTCGGACGCTGGACGCTGTGCGATAAAGCCGCGCAGAGCGCGGTAGGTTGGGCTGACGCAGGAAGCGCAACACGCATGCGTTAGTTAAATCTACACCGCTTTTTCTACCCGAATGATCACATCGCTCCCCAGAATGTTTGCCATCGGCAGCCTGTTGGGCTTCCTGCGTCAGCCCAACCTACAAAATTGCACGCTTGCGGCAGCGCTCGCGTTCGTCGCAGTGCCCGCTTTTGCGCAAGCCGTGAGCGACCGTTCCTGCGGCGACGTCGTCACCATCGAAACCCACGACCGTACGACTACCCGCTATGCAATCGCGCTGCCGAAAGACGGCGCGTCGACGCCGCGTGCCGCGTTGTTATTGATGGTCGGCGGTGGCGGTGATCTGAAAATGGATGAACGCAGCTGCGCGCGGGCGCTCGACGGCAATCCGCTGGTACGCGCAATGCCCGATTTTCTTGCCGCAGGACTGGTCACCGTGCTGGTCGATGCGCCCTCGGATTATCCGGGCGAAGAAGGGTTGGCGGGTTTCCGCACCGCGCAGGCGCATGCCGACGACCTTGGCAAAATCATCGCTGCGGTGCGTGCCCGCACGAACGGGCCGGTGTGGATTGCCGGTCACAGCCGCGGCACGATTTCGGTCGCCAATGCTGCCGCACGACTCAAAGGAAGCGCCGCGCCTGACGGGCTGGTGCTGATGTCGGCGATGATGGTCGGCGGTGCGCGCGCATGGGTGACCCAGACGGTATTCGATCCGCCGCTCGAAGATGTGCAGATGCCGGTGCTGCTGCTCGGCCACACTGATGATCGCTGCGTGCGCTCGCCGGCATCGATGATGGAACGCATCACCGCGCGCACCAACGGCGCGCGCGAACAGGTTGTGCGTCTGAACGGCGGCGCGGAGCCGGTGACCGCCGGTGGCGACGCCTGCGGTGCACGTTCGCCGCATGGATTCTTCAGGCTGGATGCGGAGTTTGCGGCGGGGATTGTGCGGTTTATGCGCGGTGGGAATTACTAGAAGGCTTTGCAAAAATCACCCTCCCCCTGCCAAGGGGTAGAGGTGAGGGTTACGGCGCTTCCTCCCCCCATCTTGCCCTTCCCCCACAAGGGGGGAAGGAACTTTCTGAGTCACGCCATGGGTTTTCATTTCTCCTGCGCATGGCAGAAGGCTTTTCTCCCCTTAAGGGAGAGAGGAGCGAATTTCACTGGCTTCGCTATCGGGGATTCCCCCTGAGAGCCGCCGGGCTGCCCCCGGCGACTTTGAAGCACCGCGTATCAAATACCGCGGCACCGCGTGGGCAACAAGTTGCCCACCCTACGCGGGCTGCGTAGGCGAACGCGTTTAGAGTGGTGCGCGTTGCGCAGCATAAAAGGCGGATTGCAGGCGAGTCGCCTGCGCTACAAAAGCGCGTTTAACGTCCGCCGAACCACTTCCCGCGCAATGACTTGATGCCATCGAGAACGCGCATCCCGATCGACGAGGCGCGCACACCCTCGGCGCGTTGCACACGGTGCGCATCGAGCAATTCGGGCGACTGTTTGTAAGTGAGGTAGCGCTGCTGCGCGGCTTCGACGTGGCTTTTGAGCAGGCGCACGTTCACCGGTTTGTTGAGGAAGCGGAAGATCTGCGCCTGGTTGATCAGCTCGATCACCAGTTCCGAATCGGACGCCGTGGTGACTACGATCGTCAATATCTGCGGGTTCTCCTGCTTGAGGATTTTCAGCATCGCCATCACCTGGTCGTAGCCGGCCTCGATGTCGGTGATGACGACGGCGACTTCGTGCGACTGCATGACGGCGAGCGCGCCGTCGAGATCGGCGGCGTAGTGCACGGGGCAGCGTTTGCCGACGAGTTCGCGCGCGACGCGGTGGATTTCCTCGTCCTTGTCGATGACCAGCACGCCGGCATCCATTTTTTCGGGCAGCTCAGCGACCGCGGTCTTGGTATTGGCGAGCTCCAGCGCAATGGTCACGCCCTCGGCGACGATTTTCTGCAGCTCGGTGTTGTCCCAGGGCTTGCTAATGAAACGATAGATTTCACCGTCGTTGATCGAGCCGACGATGGAGGCGAGATCGGAATAGCCGGTGAGCAGAATGCGCACGCTGCGCGGCGAAATGTCGCGCGACTGGCGCAGCAGTTCGACGCCGGTCATGATCGGCATGCGCTGGTCGGAGATGACGACGTGCATCTGGTAGCGGCGCAGAAAGTCGAGCGCCTTGTTGCCGTCGGTGGTGGCGAAGACGTGGTAACGGTTGCGGAACAACGACTTTAACGCGGTGAGAATGCGCTCTTCGTCGTCGATGATGAGCAGCCGCCCTTTCTTCACGCCGGTATCGAGGCTGATGGCGCTGTCGTCGCTGGACGCGGACGGACTTTCGCCGGACGGCGTCAGCGTCGGGTCGAGTACAGGCGTGTTGATCATGCGCGCGGCGTTCATCAGCGCCGAGGTGTCCGGGCCACTCGCCGGTGCGGCGCCGGTCGGGTTGAGCGACGCGTTGATCGCCTCGCGGAAGGCCTCGGCAAATTCGTGCGCACTCCGGAAGCGGTTCGTCGCTTTTTTTGCCAGCGCCTTGAGCAGCACCTTGTCCATCAGCGGCGATAGCTTGGACTGCAAGTGCGAGGGTAGTTCCGGTTCCTGATTGAGCACGGCTTGCATCACCGCCGCCGTGTTGCCGGTGAAGGGCTTGCGGCCGGTCAGCAGTTCATAGGCGATGACGCCGACCGAATAGAGGTCGGCCTGGGTGTCGATCTCGGCGCCGAGAAACTGCTCGGGCGCCATGTAATGCGGCGTGCCCAGCACGTCGCCGACCTGCGTCAGGTTCGACGCTTCGATGCGGGCGATGCCGAAGTCATTGAGCTTGATGCGCCCGTCGCTATTGACGAGGATGTTGGAGGGCTTGATGTCGCGGTGAATGACATGCTCGGCGTGCGCGTGGCCGACACCATCGAGCAGCTGGCGGATGATTTCACCGACCTCGCGGACTTCATAACCGCTCTCCTGCGCGAGGTGCTCGGACAACGGCTTGCCGTTGACCAGTTCCATGACGATGTAGGCGACCTGATCGTCTTCGCCGTAGTCGTAGATCTGCACGATGCGCGGGTGGACGAGGCGCCCGACCGCCTGCGCTTCGTGCCGGAAGCGCGCCACCACGTGCTTGAGCTCATCGTTGTCGAGCATCGCCTTGCTGATAGCCTTGATGGCGACGTTGCGCGCAATCCCGCGGTCGTAGCCCTTGTAAACGACACCCATGCCGCCACGGCCCAGGATGCCCTGGATTTCATACTTGCCGATTTTTTCCGGTAACGTGGTCACGTGTGTTTGCGCTTGGCCCTGGCTGTTTTTATGCGTCGAGCGCGGCGTCGGCCGGCGGATTCAGCGGCAGCCAGACCTTGAAGGTGGTGCCGCTGCCGACGACTGAATCGACGGTGATGCGGCCGCCGTGCTGCTCGACGATCTTGTACGAAATTGAGAGGCCAAGACCGGTGCCCTTGCCGATTTCCTTGGTGCTGAAAAACGGATCGAAAATCTTCTGCAGATTTTCCGGTGCGATGCCTTTGCCGGTGTCGGCGACCTCGACCATCACGCCGTCGCCGTCGGCGCGCGTGGTCAGTGTAATCTTGCCCTGCGCGCCTTCCATCGCCTGTGCCGCATTGGTGACGAGGTTGAGGAAGACCTGGTTGATCTGCGACGGCGAACAGACGATGGCGGGAATTTCCCCCAGCTTGCGGTCGATCGAGACCGACTTCAGGAGGTGTTTGGCCAGCATCAGCGTGCTCGCCAGCCCCTCGTTCAGGTTGAAACGGGTGACCTTGCTGCGATCGAGGCGGCTGAAATCTTTCAGGTTGCCGACGATTTCCGTCATCTGGTTGGTGCCGAAGAGGCCGTCGTTGACCAGCCCCGTCAGCTCTTCCATCGTCTTGTGCTGTTGCAGCTGCGTGATCAGCCCGGACACCTTGGCGAATTCGCGCGACAGATCCTGGGGATTGGCGCTGCTGCCGGCCTGCAGCAGGGCGAGCAGTTTTTCGCCGTGCGTGACGGTGTCGCTGAGCGCCGGCAGTTTTCCGGCGACCGCACCGAGGCTGTTCTTGACATAGGCCAGCGGCGTGTTGATCTCGTGTGCGACGCCGGCCACCATTTGGCCGAGCGAAGACATTTTTTCCGACTGGATCAGTTGTGCTTCGGATTCCTTGAGGTGCTTCAACGCGTCGGAAAGTTCCCGGGTGCGCTCCTCGACGCGGTGCTCGAGGGTGACATTGGCGGCACGCAGATTGCCGCCGAGGTAGCCGAGCAGGATCAGCAGCGCGGTGGCGTAAGCAATCAGATAAACGCGGAAGCGCTCCTTCTCGTGCAGCGTTTCCTCGACTTCCTGCATAAATGCAAAGGTCAGCGCATCGAGCCGCGGCCCCGAGGTCAGGCGCCCGACCTGCTTCGCCAGTTCAAGTTCGTCCGGTTTGTTCTTGAGCAGCAGCGCGCCGGCGTTGTAGGCCTGCTCGGCTTTGACGCGCGGAATCTCGGTCAGTGCGAGTGCGGTTGATTGCAAATCGCCGAGCGCCGACTCCAGCGCTTTTTGTTGCGCCTCTTCGGCCTGCCGGTAGTACAGCGGCGCGACACTGGCAAGCCGGGTGAGCGTGGTCTCCAATGTGGCAGCGCGCGCTTTCGGCGTGGCGCCCTGTGCCGCCAGTTCGCTGCTGTTGCGCACAAGGCCGTCGAGGCCGGCTTTGGCGGCGGCGCTCGCCGCGGCGAATTTGCCGACCAGCTCGGCTTTTTGCTGGATCGCCTTGGTCAGATCGGGCAGTGCCGCGCTCAGCGCCGGGCTGGTGATCGATTTACTGGCGGCAGCGAGGTTTTGCAATGCTTTGTGCGCCGCCGGCGCGCGGTCGATCTGCGGCGCACTGCCGGGATCGGTCTCGAGGCGGGCGCGCAGTACGTCAACGTCCCAGCGCACATCGATTTCCTTCAGCTCGCGCAAGGTGCCGAGAGCTTCATTGCGTTCGCGCAGATCAACCGCCTCGGTCTTGTTATAAAGAAAGAACAGCGCGCCGACCAGCGCGGCAGCACCAAGCGCAAGCAGTGCGTTCTGGATGGATTCGGATATTTTCATGCGTCCTCGCCGAGATAGGCACGGCGCACCTGCGGATTTGCCAGCAACGCCTGCGCGTTATCGTGCAATGTTATTTCACCGCTTTCCATGACATAGCCCCTTTGACACACTTCCAGCGCCAGTCTTGCGTTCTGTTCGACCAGCATGATCGTCACGCCCTCCGCGGCAATCGCGCGTATCGTTGCAAAAATCTTCTGCACCATCAGCGGCGCCAACCCCATGCTCGGTTCATCGAGCAATAACAGCCGCGGCCGGCTCATCATGGCGCGGCCGATTGCCAGCATCTGCTGTTCGCCGCCCGACAAGGTGCCGCCGGTTTGCCGGCGGCGTTCCGCCAGGCGCGGGAACAGCGCATACACATGATCGCGATCGGCACGGATCGCCGCCACATCGTTACGGACGTAACCGCCCATATCGAGATTTTCCTCGACCGTCAGACGCGGAAAAATTCCGCGGCCTTCCGGTACCAGTGCGATGCCCATTTTTACGCGCTGATACACCGGTACGGCGACAATATCTTCTCCATTGTAGCGGACGGCGCCCGCGACTGGGCGGAGCAGCCCTGTCAAAGCCTTCAAGGTGGTCGTTTTGCCGGCGCCGTTGGCGCCGATCAGGGTCACCATTTCACCGGCGCGCACCGCGAAATCGATCCCTTTGACAGCGTTGATGCCACCGTAGGAAACGCGCAATCCGCTGACTTCAAGCAAGTTCGCCCCCGAGATAGGCTTCTATGACTGCGGCATCCTTGCGTACCGCGGCGGGCGCGCCTTCGGCGATCTTGCGGCCGTAGTCGAGAACCGCAATGCGGTCGCACAGGCCCATCACCAGCTTCATGTCATGCTCGATCAACAGGAGGGTGGTGCCATCCGTACGGATGCGCTCGAGCAACTGGCGCAGCGTGGCGGTTTCGGTGGCGTTCATGCCGGCGGCCGGTTCGTCGAGCGCCAGCAGTTTCGGGTCGGTGGCCAGCGCGCGCGCGATCTCCAGCCGGCGTTGATCGCCGTACGGCAGGCTGTGCGCGATTTCGTTGCCGCGCGCCGCGAGTCCGACGTAATCGAGCAGCGCGCGCGCGCGTTCGTGGATGGCGCGTTCCTCGGCGCGCGTGCCGGCGCCGCGCAAAATCGCGCCGAAGATGCCGGCATGCGTGCGCACATGCCGCCCGACCATCACGTTTTCGAGTGCGCTCATGTTGGCGAACAGGCGGATGTTCTGGAAAGTGCGCGCGATGCCGGCGACGGCAACCTGGTGCGGCGCACTGACGTTAAGCGGTGCCCCGTCGAAGCTAAAGCCGCCGCTGTCGGCGCGGTAGACGCCGGTCAGCACGTTGAAAAAGGTGGTCTTGCCGGCGCCGTTGGGCCCGATCAGACCGTAAATTTCGCCGTGCTCAATGGTCAGAGAAATTGCCGACAGCGCTTCGACGCCGCCGAAACGTTTGCCGATGTCACGTGCGTCGAGCAGGATGCTCATTCGTCCGCCAACTCCCGCTGGCGCACCTTCGACGGCCACAGGCCGGCCGGGCGGAACAGCATCATCAGCATCAGCGCCAGCCCGAACAGCAGCATGCGCACGACTTCCGGCTCGACGATCAGGCGACCGAACAGCGAGCGTTGCAGCGGGTCGACGGTGTGGCGCAGCAGTTCCGGCACGAAGGACAACAGCAGCGCGCCGACGATCACGCCCCAGATGTTGCCCATGCCGCCTAACACCACCATCGACAGCACCATCACCGATTCGACCAGCACGAAACTCTCCGGGCTGATGAAACCCTGCATCGCCGCAAACATGCCGCCGGCGACGCCGCCGAAGGAGGCACCCATGGCGAAGGCCAGAAGCTTGATGCGTGTGGTGTTGATGCCCATCGCCTGCGCGGCGACTTCGTCCTCGCGGATGGCCTGCCAGGCGCGGCCGATGCGCGAATCTTCGAGCCGCAGATTGATGACGATGACGGCGATCAGCACCAGCAGCAGCAGGTAATAGTATTTGATCGGCCCGCTGAAATTGAGCCCGAGCAAAACTTCGTTCTGGCTGAAGCTGAAACTACCGATGGTAAACGGGTCGATGCGCGAAATGCCCTGCGGGCCGTTGGTGATGTTGACCGGTTGCGACAGATTGTTGAAGAAGATGCGCACGATCTCGCCGAAGCCGAGTGTGACGATGGCCAGATAATCGCCGCGCAGTTTCAGCGTCGGCGCGCCGAGCAGCACACCGAACACGCAGGCGGCCAGCGCGCCGATCGGCAGAATGACCCAGAACGGCAGATGCAGATTGAATTGCGGCGAGGCGAGTAGCGCATAGACATAGGCGCCGACGCCGTAGAAGGCGATATAACCAAGGTCGAGCAGGCCGGCGAAGCCCACCACGATATTCAGACCGAGGGCGAGCAGCGTGAACAGTATGGCGAGGTTGGTGACGCGCACCCAGGTTGTGCCCGCCATTGCCAGTGCAAACGGCAGGGCGATCAAGGCGCAGGCGATGAGCACGACGCCGCTCCACAGTGCCGCCGGATTAGTTTTGAGTTTGTCGGTAAAAGTCATGACTGCGCGGGCTGACCTCAGGCGCGCTCGCCGATGCGTTCACCCAGCAAGCCGGAGGGCCGGAATACCAGCACGCCGATCAAAACCAGAAACGCGAAGACGTCCTGGTAATTGCTGCCGAACACGTTGTTGGTGAAGTCGCCGATATAACCGGCGCCGAGTGCTTCGACGATGCCGAGCAGCATGCCGCCCAGCATGGCGCCGGCAAGGTTGCCGATGCCGCCCAGCACGGCGGCGCAAAAAGCTTTCAGGCCGAGCAGCGAGCCCATCGTGTAATGCGCGATGCCGTAATAGCTGCCGACCATCACGCCGGCGACCGCCGCCAGAGCGGCGCCGATCATGAAAGTAGCGGCGATGATCTGGTTGACGTTGACACCCATCAGGCCGGCGATATGCGCGTTTTGCGAGGTGGCGCGCATGGCGACCCCAAGGCGCGTGCGGTACACCACCAGCGTGAGCCCGACCATTAACAGCACCGAGGTGACGATGATGGCGATCTGCACTAGCGTGATGGTCGCCCCTTCGAGGTGGTAGACCGTGTTCGGGATGATCTGCGGAAAGCCCAGCGGATTGCGGCTCCAGATCATCATGGCGACCTGTTGCAACACGATGGAGGCGCCGATCGCAGTGATCAGCGGTGCCAGGCGCGGCGCATGGCGCAGGCGCCGGTAGGCAAAAATTTCCAGCGCATAGCCGACGCCGACACAAGCCGGGATCGCTGCCAGTGTGCCGATCAGCACGATGACAAGCGGCGGCAGCGCCGTGTTGGCGGCCAGCCAGCCGATCACACTGAAGGCGACCATCGCGCCGATCATCACCACTTCGCCGTGCGCGAAATTGATCAGCTGGATGATGCCGTAGACCATCGTGTAGCCGAGTGCGACGACGGCGTAGACGCTGCCCAGGGTGAGGCCGTTGATGAGTTGCTGAAGAAAAATTTCCACGCGGTCGCTTCAGGCGGTAGCACAAGAAAACGGCACCCGCAGGTGCCGTTTTGACTGGATCGGCCCGGAGTTGATCGCCTGGAATCCGGGCACTATTTTTTTTCCGGGGCGGTTACCGCCGGCGCTGCCGGCGTGGCCGCGGCCGACTTGATGAAATCCTCGTACTTCACCGACGCACCGCCCTTGATGATGGCGAGCGGTTCGATCTTGCCGTTCTTCATCATGAAGATCGTCATTTCGGCGTTTTTGCGATCACCTTTTTCATCGAATTCAATTTTGCCGCTGGCGCCGTTGTGGCTGATCTTCGCCAGTTCCGGCAGATATTTTGCGGGATCCGCGGAGTTCGCTTTCTGCATCGCGGCGATCAACACATGCGTGCTGTCGTAGGTGAACGGCGAATACTGGATCGGCTCGGCGTTGAACTTCGCCTTGTAGTCGGCGAGGAATTTGGAACTCGCCGCCTGTACCGGAATGCCCGCCTGCGAGCAGACGAAGCCCTCGGCGGCATCACCGGCAAGATCTTTCATCGTGTTGGTGCAGGCGCCGTCGCCGAAGGCGAAGACGACTTTGATGCCGAGTTCGCGGCCCTGCTTGAGCAGCGGGCCGGCGGTCGCGTCCATGCCGCCGTAGAACACGGCGTCGGGTTTTTTGCCTTTGATCTTGGTCAGCACGGCTTTCCAGTCACGCGAATCCTTGCTGCCCTTTTCACGCGGCAATACTTTGATGCCGGCGGCGGTCAGTGTTTTTTCCACCTCGGTGCCAAGACCTTCGCCGTAGGCGGTGGCGTCGTCAATCACCGCGACCAGTTTCGGTTTGTATTCAGTGGCGAGATAGCTGGCGATGGCCGGGCCCTGCTGGTCGTCGCGCCCGACCGTGCGGAACACGTTTTTTAAACCCTGCTCGGTGAGTTTCGGATTGGTCGAGGACCCGGTCACCATCGGAATGCCGGCCTGCGCGTAAACCGTTGAAGCGGGAATCGACACACCGGAGTTCAGATGGCCGACCACACCGGCGACTTTGGCGTCGATGAATTTCTGCGCGATGATCGGGCCGCGGTCCGGTTTTTCTTCGTCGTCCTCGGCCAGCAATTCAAACTTCACTTTTTTGCCATCGATGACGATGTTGCGCGCGTTGGCTTCTTCAATCGCCAGGCGCGCACCGTTCTCGTTGTCTTTGCCGAGGTGCGCGATACCACCGGTGAGCGGGGCGGCGTGCCCGATTTTGACGATCAATTCCTGCGCGGCGTCCGCTTTCGGCGCGGGCGCCGGCTCGTTCTTGCCGCAACCGCTTAAAACCATAACCAAGGCACTACCGATGGCAAGAATCCGACTTTCGTTCATTGCGTCCCCAGCCCGTTAAATTGTTGTTGTGACAAGATAAATCATTATCCGTAGGCGCATGCGGGTTGTCAATTTGGATGCGCCGGCAAGGCTTGCGAACGGACAAATAAAAAGGGCGCAGCAAATGCCGCGCCCTTTTTGATGTAAGACCTGCTTACTTCGCTTTGGCCATCATCAGATCGACCACTGCCTTGACGTCGGCATCCGACAGATTGGATGCGCCGCCCTTGGCCATCATCGCCGTACCCGGCTTGCCGGAAATCGCCGATTTGTAGAGCGCGTCCTTGCCCGTTTTGATGCGCGGTGCCCACGCGGCTTTGTCGCCCATTTTCGGCGCACCGGCAACACCGGCGTCGTGACAGGCGGCACAGGTGGCTTTGTAGGTTTCTTCCGGGCTTGCTGCGGAAGCGCCGGCGGCGCCGAGCAGACTGGTGACACCGATCAGTGCAACGTAAAACGCTTTCATGAAATCTCCTTAAATTGACCTGCGATAACTGGCGCCCGGTGGGGCATCTGCACCCGGCGGTGGCAATGGCGAACCGGCGGCATCATAACAAATGTTTCCCGCGCTTCCAATCAATGCCCCGCGGTTTTGAGCGTCGACAAAAGCTGCTCGAAATCGGTAATCGCCGGCAGACATTCAACGCCCCGGCATACCCAGGCGTTGACGCCGCGGGCCGGCGCCGGCTTGTCGAGTGCGGCCGGCAATGCAGACAGGCCATCCGGAACGCGCACAATCAGCGCCTGCGGCAGGTAATGCGCGGCAAGCCGGCGCTGCCAATCGGCGGCCGCGTCGCCGCGCAGGACGACGATGGCCGGGGGCGCGAGCAGTTCGCCGAGCGCCACGCAAAGGCTGCTGTGGCCGCTGGCCTGGCGTTCCATCGCCGGCTTGAAGGCCTTGAGCGTGCGTTCGGCGGCTTCGCACCAGCGCGGCTCGCCGAGCAGATGGCCCAGACGGTTGAGTGCAAACGCGGCAATGCCGTTGCCCGACGGCGTCGCGTTGTCGTGGCCGATCTTGGCGCGATGGATCAGGCGTTCGTGATCGTGGCTGACGAAAAAGAAGCCGCCGTTATCGCGGTCTTCGAACTGATCGAGCAGCACCTGCGCGAGATCGCGCGCCCACGCGATGTCGCCGGCGCGCAAATCGTGTTGCATGAGCTCGATCAGCGCATCGAGCAGAAAAGCGTAATCGTCGAGATAGGCGTTCAGATGCGCGCGGCCGTCCTTGCAGGTTGCCAGCAGACGGCCGTCGCGCCAGAGCGATGCGCGCAGAAAATCCGCCGCACGCCGCGCCGATTGCAGCCACGCCGGCTCATTGAAGGCGCGCGCGGCGCGCGCCATGCCCTTGATCATCAGCGCGTTCCAGCTGACGAGGATTTTTTCATCGCGGCCGGGGCGCACGCGTTGTTCGCGCCGCACAAACAGTTTTGCGCGCGCGGCATCAAGCAGCGCCACGCCGGCATCTGCGCCGGCGAGCGGTTGGTTGACGCGCAGGTGCCAGAATTCATGCTCGAAGTTCGCGCGCACATCGAGCCCATAGTGCGGCGCAATCAAGGCGTACTCTTCCGCGGTCACCGTTGCGCGCACCTCTGCGGGCGTCCATACGTAGTACTTGCCTTCCTCGTGTTCGGAGTCGGCATCGAGCGAGGAATAGTAGCCGCCCGCGGGCGATTGCATTTCGCGCAACACCCACGCTGCGGTGTCGGCGACGCTGCGGCGGTAGAGCGGTTGCGGGTCGAGCAGCCACAAATCGCTGTAGAGACGCAGCAGCGGCCCGTTGTCATAGAGCATTTTTTCGAAATGCGGAATCGTCCAGGTCTGGTCGACGCTGTAGCGGCAGAAGCCTCCACCGACCTGGTCGTAGATGCCGCCCTCGGCCATTTTGGTCAGCGTCAGTCTGACCATCTGCTGCGCGTATTCGTCGTTCTGTGCCGAGCCGAAGCGCAAACACAATTCCAGTTCGGAGGGATGCGGAAACTTCGGCGCGCTGCCGAGGCCGCCCTCGACTTCGTCGAAGTTGTCTTTCAATTCGCGCAGCGCGGTGTCGAGCGGCGCCGGGGTCAGTGTCGCTGCCGTCGCCGACGGCGGCAGCGTGCGCGCGAGCGCGGCACGCAGCGATTCGCTTTGTTTGGCGATTTCGGTTTGCTGATCGCGAAACGCCGCGGCAATCTGCGGCAGGAGTTCGACGAAGCCGGGCATGCCCTGACGCGCGGTTTTCGGAAAATAGGTGCCGCCGAAATACGGCGTCTGATCGGGCAGCAGAAACATCGTCAGCGGCCAGCCGCCGTTGCGCTGCGTCAGCATGGCGTGTGCCGTCTGATAAATCTGATCGAGGTCGGGGCGCTCTTCGCGGTCCACCTTGATGTTGATGAAGAGCTCGTTCATGACCGCGGCGACAGCGGCGTCCTCGAACGATTCGTGCGCCATCACATGGCACCAGTGGCAGGCCGAGTAGCCTACCGACAGCAGGATCGGTTTGTTCTGTGTGCGCGCGAGATTCAGCGCTTCTTCGCCCCATGCGTGCCAGTCAACGGGGTTGTCGGCGTGTTGTTGCAGATAGGGGCTGGTTTCGCGGGCGAGACGGTTCGGCATGGTTGTTTGCTGGCTGGTCAACGGGCGGCGTGGCTGCCGGAAGGCAGAGCGCGATCATCGCCGCGGCGCGGAATCTTTTCAACCGCGTTGATGGTGGGGCTTACGCGACCGCGTGGTGTGCAGGGCTAGTGCGTCGAGACCGACCACGGGCGCAGATAATCCATGCGGTCGATCGAGCGAACCGTGAGTTCGCGCACCAGCTTGTTGCGCCAGATCTGCAGGGTGATTTCATCGCCGGCCTTGCTGCCGCTCCAGAGAATTTTATAGAACTCGGCCTGGCTGCCGATCGGCTTGCTGTCGAGCGCAAGGATGACGTCGCCGCGTTTGAGGCCGCCGAGGTCGGCCGGCGCGCCGCGCAGGACCTGGGTGACGAGCAGATGTCCGCGCACTTCTTCCGAATATACGCCGAGCCACGGGCGCACGGCATCGCGTCGCCGGCCGTGCGTTAGCAGGTCCGGCATGATGTCGGTCAGCGTGTCGGTTGGCACGAACATGTTGCCGGGAAACGCGGCGCCGCCGTTAATCGCATCGCCGACCCACAGCGAACCGATGCCGACCAGCTGGCCCTCGGCATTGATCAAGGCCGCGCCGCTGTGATTGTCGCGCGCCGGTGCGGTGAAGATGGCATCGTCAAGCGCGTATTCCCACCAGCCGGTAAAGCGGCGTCGCGAAACGATGCTGACATAGGAAAGGCCGCCGGCGCCCGGATGTGCCGCGACCATGGCGGTGGTGAGTTCGCGCGCCGAAGACACTTCGCCGATCTCGAGCGGCGTGCCGCCGAGCGGCTGGCGCGCGCGGACCAGGCCGAAACCGGTGGCATGATCAAAACCGACGATAGTGGCCGGCATGACGCGGCCGTCGCTGGCAACCAGCAACACTGAATCGGCTTCGAGCAGCAAATAACCGATCGTCAGAATAAGACCGTCATCGTCGATCAATACGCCGGTGCCTTCGCGTTCGGCGCCCAGCGTGTCGGCGGTGCGTGCCGAGCGCGGCACGCGGATGCCAAGCTTGACGATCGCCGAGGCGAGATCGCGTTCGGCGAATTTCCCGGCCGGCGGCAGATGGGCCGCGCGCCAGGCAGACCAGGTTGCGGTAACGAGCGAGGGCACAGGTCCGCCTTGGCTTTACGCGGTCGGTTGTGTGGTCAGTCTGTAACTGCGCCGGTGCTCGCGCTCGACACGAGCTTCATGTATTTGGCGAGCAGCCCGCGCGTGTAGCGCGGCTTGGGTTGTTTCCATTTCTTGCGCCGCTGCGCCAGTTCGCGCGCGCTGATGTTCACCTGGATCAGGCGCTTGTGCGCATCGATGGTGATCGAATCACCTTCTTTCACCAGAGCGATCGGCCCGCCCTCGTAGGCTTCGGGCGCGACGTGGCCGACCACCATGCCCCAGGTGCCGCCGGAGAAGCGGCCGTCAGTGATGAGGCCGATTGATTCGCCGAGGCCCTGACCGATCAGTGCGGCAGTCGGCGCCAGCATTTCCTGCATGCCGGGGCCGCCTTTCGGACCTTCGTAACGGATGACGACGACGTCCCCCGGTTTGATCTTGCGCGCCATGATCGCTTTCATCACCGCCGGTTCGGAGTCGAACACGCGCGCGGGGCCGGTGATCATCGGCGATTTCAGGCCGGTGATCTTGGCGACACAACCTTCCGGTGCGAGATTGCCTTTGAGGATGGCAAGATGGCCCTGTTTATAGAGCGGGTTGTCCCATTGACGGATGACGTCCTGGTCGGCGCGCGGCGCCGCCGGGATTTTTGCCAGTTCCTGCGCCATCGTGCGGCCGGTGATGGTCATGCACTCGCCATGCAGCAGACCGTGCGCGAGCAGCATTTTCAGCACCTGCGGCACACCGCCGGCGTGGTGGAAATCAACCGCGACATATTTGCCCGAGGGCTTGAGATCGCACAACACCGGCACCTTGCGGCGTATGCGCTCGAAATCGTCAATCGTCCATTTCACCTCGGCGGCATGCGCGATGGCGAGGAAGTGCAGCACCGCGTTGGTCGAGCCGCCGGTCGCCATAATGAGCGCCACCGCATTCTCGATGGATTTTTTCGTGATGATGTCGCGCGGGCGCAGGTTGAGCTTGATGGCGTTGACCAGCACCGTCGCCGATGCTGCGGCCGAGTCGGCCTTCTCCGCGTCGGGCGAGGCCATTTGCGAAGATCCAAGCAGGCTCATGCCGAGCGCTTCGAACGATGACGACATGGTGTTTGCGGTGTACATGCCGCCGCAGGCGCCGACTGAAGGGCAGGCGTTTTTCTCGATGCCGATGAAATCTTCGTCGTTCATCTTGCCGGCGCTGTAGGCGCCGACCGCTTCGAACACGCTGACAACGGTGAGGTCCTGGCCTTTCCATTTGCCCGGCTTGATGGTGCCGGCGTAGACGTAGATGCCGGGCACGTTGATGCGTGCCATCGCGATCATGCCGCCCGGCATGTTCTTGTCGCAGCCGCCGCACACCAGCACGCCGTCCATGGCTTGACCATTCACCGAGGTTTCGATCGCGTCGGCGATGACTTCGCGCGACACCAGCGAATATTTCATCGCCTCGGTGCCCATGCCGATGCCGTCGGTAATGGTCGGCACGCCGAACACCTGCGGCATCGCGCCTTCCTTGCGCAGTGCGGCCATGGCGCGATCGACCAGCGGCTGGATGCCTGCGTTGCAGGGGTTCATGTTCGAGTGCCCGTTGGCAACGCCGACGATGGGTTTTTCAAAATCGCTGTCGCCGAAGCCGACGGCGCGCAACATGGCGCGATTGGGTGAACGGGCAACGCCCGCGGTGATGAGATGACTGCGTCGATTGAGTGCCATGATAGTCCGATCCAGTGAACGCTTATAATCCAAGATTCTATCCTAACCCCGGGCGGTCTTAGTGCTGGTACATCCGCAATTCGACCCGGTCGCCATTCATCTCGGCCCGCTGGCCGTGCGCTGGTACGGGCTGACTTATCTGATCGGTTTCGGCCTGATCTGGGCCATCGGCCGCTATGCGATCCGTAGGCGCACGCATTCGGTGTGGAGTTACGCCGATCTCGATGACGCGTTGTTCTACGGCATCCTCGGCACCATCCTCGGCGGCCGCCTCGGCTATGTGTTTTTCTACAAATTCAGCGAGTATTTTGCCGAACCGTGGCGCATTTTTTACGTGTGGGAAGGCGGCATGTCGTTCCACGGCGGATTTATCGGCGTGGTGATCGCCATGGCCTGGTACGCACGCGCGCACCGCCAGAATGCGCTGGCGATTATCGACTTCATCGCGCCGCTGGTGCCGCTCGGGTTGGGCAGCGGACGGCTCGGCAATTTCATCAACGGCGAACTGTGGGGCCGCGCCACTGATTTGCCGTGGGCGATGGTGTTTCCGCAGGTCGACGGCGTGCCGCGCCACCCGTCGCAGCTCTATGAGTTCGCGCTCGAGGGCGTCGTGCTGTTTGCACTGCTGTGGTGGTACGCCGCCAAGCCGCGACCGCGCGGTGCGGTGGCCGCGGCCTTCCTCGTTGGCTACGGCACCTTCCGTTTTGCCGTGGAATTCACGCGCGAACCCGACAGCTTTCTCGGCCTGCTCGCGCTGGGCCTCAGCATGGGACAGTGGCTGTCACTGCCCATGATTGCTGCAGGGATCGCGCTGTTCGCGTTGGCGAACAGACAGCGCTAGTCGGCTTTCTTCGCCGGCTTGGCTGCGGCGCGGTTCGCCAGCGCGGTATTGCGCGCCAGCACACGCTGGAAGTTGTCGAGCGAAATCAGGTGCGCGTAAATGCGTCCGAGCACGCCTTTTTGCGTCAGGTCCTTGAGCACGGTGCCATCGAGCTGGGCGATTTTTTCCTCGGCGATGCGGAACATGCCGGTGAGCTGGATCGGTTCGCCCTGGTCAGGGGTGGCCTGCATGGTGAAGGGTTCAAGCAGCTGATGTTCTACCAGCAGGCGGCACATTTCCTCGGTGCGTGCCAGATCGGCTTCGTATTCGAACAGCAGCTTTTGCCGGGTTTCCCACTCGGCCGTCGCAGCGCCTTTGTCGTCGAAGAGTTTTTCACCCTTGTCGTTGATGGCGCGCTTTTCCACGCAGGCGACGCGTTCCGGCGCTTCCTGACCGTCGACCATCACGCGCGTCATGCAGAAGGGATAGCGGCGCACATAGGCCGGCAGATAAGCGCGGCGGTCCCAGGTGTTGTCCCACATGACGAAGAGGTTTTGTTGTGCGGCGAGGCCGGTGACCAGCATCGGCGTGAACGTTTTGCCCTGATCGCCCGAAATGAACACCAGCGGATAGTCGCGGCTTGCCACCGGAAACTCGGTAAAGCTCACCGGCATCGGATTCATGTTGCGGAAGGTCATCGGCAGCGCCGTTCCTTTAGGCAACAGCACGCGGTGCGCTTTGGTGAGTGCAACGACTTCCTGAAAACCGTACGGCGGCGTGATTTGCGGCGTGGTCGTATCCGGGGTGGTCGGCATGGCGCTGTCCTCTTCTATAAGGGGAGCGCGGATTATAGCCCAGCGCTCCCCTATTGCCCGACTGCCGCGCCTTTCAGAAGCGGTGATTTGCTGCTAGAATAATCACTTACCGTGGGGACGTAGCTCAGCTGGGAGAGCGCCGCGTTCGCAATGCGGAGGTCGGGAGTTCGATCCTCCTCGTCTCCACCACCCTTTCCGCTTACAGCCTGTGCCGCCGCCGGATCAATGTTGCCGGCCTCCGGCAATGCCGTGGCCGCCAATGAATGGATGCGGCTTCAGGCGCGGTGTTTGGCGACGAAATTCCAGTCGATCTCGATACCAAAACCGGGTGCGTCATTCAGATGCACGCGCCCGTTTTTGATCTCCGCGCGATTCTTGTAGAGCCCGAGCCAGAGCGGATCCGGATCGCCGTTCGATTCGCAGCCGTAAGCCGTGCCCGGAAACGCGGCGCACAGATGGGCGTGCAGTTCCGGCACCTGGTGCGGCGAAATGCGCGCGCCGAGCTGTTCGGCCAGATGCGCGACGCGCAGCGATTCGGTGAAGCCGCCGTGGCGCGTGGAATCGAACTGCACATATTTCACGCCGCCGGTGGTGATGTAATCGCGCGTCGAGAAGCGGTGCATTTCGCGCTCGCAATGCGCCAGCGGCAGGTTGATTGCCTCGGCGAGCCTGCGGAAATCCGCCGGCTGCAGATACCAGTAGAGCGGTTCTTCAAACCAGAACGCGCGGTACGGTTCAACCGCACGCGCAAATGCGATCGCGGTCTCGACGTCGTAGGCGGCGGTACAGTCGAGCAGCAAAGTGGTGTCCGGTCCGATCGCCTCCCGCGTGAGTCGCACGCGCTCGACGTCTTCCTGCAGCGTCTGGCCGCCGGCTTTTAGCTTGACGGCGGTGTAGCCCTTGGCGACAAACGAGGCCATTTCTTCGGCAAAGCCATCGACGCGGCTATCTTCGCGGTAATAGCCGCCGGTGGCGTAGGCATGCACGGTTTTTTGCGTGGCACCGAGCAGGCGGTACACCGGCATATTGGCGGCCTTGCCCTTGATGTCCCACAGCGCGAGATCGATGCCGGCCAGTGCGGCGGTGATTTGCGCGCGCGCATTGCGCGGCAGCGGCGGCGGCAGTCCGTCCTCGGCGCGGAAGCCATGCGGGCGGGGCGTGGTCAGCGAGAAGAGTTTTTCCCAGACCTCAATGTGCGCGAGCGCGTCCATGCCGCAGGCGACTTCACCGAGTTTCACCACCCAGTCACAAATATCTTTCAATGGCGCGCCGTGTATCTGTCCGACGCCGGTAATGCCTTCGTCGGTCTGGACTTCGACGATCACGGCGGCGGCATGCCGCATCGGTTCGTGTGCGGTGGTGCGCGGCACCTTGAAGGCGATGGCGGCGGGATGCGGTTTGATGGCGGTGATGCGCATGGTGTTCTTCCGTCAGTGTGGGTGAAGGGGTTGGCGGCAGGCAGCTTTTTGAGAGTGCTGCCCGTATCGCAGCGTCGGTGTGTGCCCGTGCAGCGCTGCGCAACCGTGTGCGTATTGTATGTCAACGTTGCTGGTTCGTTGGTGACCGGCACACGTCGCGCTGAGCACAAAAAATTGCGCCTGCCGCGGTTGCAGCCCGCGCAGAGGGCGCTTATGCTTGCCGGTTCCGGATGTCGATAACAGCGAATCAGCGCAGCCGCAGTGTTCGCAGGTCGTTCTCGAGTATCCACGCATTTACCTGTGAACTGTGAAAGTGAGGCGCAATGTCTTCTTTGAAACCGATCCGGCGCCTAGTCGCCGGCAACAATGCGGCGGGTTCTGCCGTTGTTCTGATCGACGGTGCCGCGCCGAATGCGCACCCGTCTTCGATGTCTTCCGCGCGCGGACACACGGACTTGTGGGTATGGAATGAGTCGCCGATGGCGTTGTCCGATACGGCTGACGCCGGCAATCTGAAATATGTGTTCCCCGGCGTGCCGCAGGGCGGTCACCTGCGCGTCGTGCAAAGCGTCGGGCGGCCGGCGAACTACGATCCGGCCAAAGATCCCGAGCTCGTAGCGCCGCAGGCGCCGCAGCTGCGGCCCGGGGCAACCGGCGTGTGGGACCGCGGCGGCAACAGTGTTTGCACCTCGTCCATGCACAAAACGCAGACCGTCGATTACGGCATGATGCTCAACGGGCAGCGCGAGCTCGTGCTCGATGAGGGCAGACTGCTGATGCAGCCGGGCGACATCGTGATCCAGGTCGGCGCGTGGCACCTGTGGGGTTATCCGGTCGACGGGCAGATGGCCTTCGACATGATAGGCGCCGATTTTCCCGGCGGTAACGGCAGCGCGATCGGCAACGACAAGCCGCTGGCACCGTCGCCGGCCCCGGCCGGCATCAAGCTCACGCGTCGCATCGTTGCGATCGACCGGCCTGACGGTAAAAGCGTTGTCGTCAGCGACGGCCCCTGCCCGGATGTGCTGCTCGATCCGGCGCGCCCCGGCTTCGCCTCGCAACGCATGTGGGTGACGGCGCGCAGCCCCGCGCCCATCGTCTATGAGTCGCTGCACCTGCCGCGCACGCTCGAGCCGAAAAACGGCGGCACGGTTTTCCGCGTCGATATTCTGCCGCCGGACCGCGACTGGCAGGGCAAGGTCGGCGAACAGGAGGTGCGCAAATTTTTTGCCGCGATGGGTTCGCCGGCGGCCTCGGCGTGGAGCGCCGCTGCCAAACATCCGTATCTGCAGCACACCGCCACCTTCGATTACTGCGTGGTGCTCGAGGGCGAGCTGGTACTCGTGCTCGATGACAAGGAAGTTGTTTTCAAGCAGGGCGAGGTGGCGCTGCTCAAGGGCGTGCGCTACGCCTGGAGCAACCGCACGGCGTCACGCGCGTTGCTGGCCGTCAGCACGCACGAAGGCAAACGCTGAGCGCCGGCGGTGGCCGTATGGGTCCGGTTGCCGGGTTGGTGCTTACACAAACAATGAAACGATGAAAAAGAAGCAATGAAAAAGCCGCTGGAGATTCTGCAGCTCTACCCGTCGCACGATTACACCTTGCAGGGGGCGTTTGCCAGCCGCGCTGAGCGCCAGCCCGAGCGCCCGTTCATGTTGTTCGGGCAACGCACCTGGAGCTGGCGCGAGGCCGGGCAATGCATGGACCGCATCGCCGCGCTGCTTGAAGCGCGCGGCATCCGCAAGGGCGACCGCGTCGGCGTCATGGGGCGTAATTGCGACGGCCATGTGCTTATGCTCTTTGCGTTGGCGCGCATCGGCGCGATCGACGTGCCGGTCAATCCCGAATTCGGCGTGACCGAAGCGCGTTATGTTTTTCAGCATGCCGAAGTGAGCGCCGTGGTCGCCAACAGCGAAACGCTGGCGGTGGCGCGCGAGGCCTGTGCGGAGCTCAAGACCAAGCCCTGGTTTCTCACACTCGATGTTCCCGCCGACGGTGTTGAATCGCTGCTCGAAGCCGCCGCACAGTGCACGCCATTGGCGGAGCCGCGCGCGGTCAACGCCGACGACACCTGCCTGATCGTCTACACCTCCGGCACGACGGGTTTCCCCAAAGGCGCGATGCACAGCCAGCGCAGCTTCGTCACCGGCGGCGAGGCTTTCGTCCAGCGCGTCTATCTGCAGGATGACGACCGCGTGATGATCGTGCTGCCGCTGTTTCACATCAACGCAACGTTTTACTCAACCGCCGGCACGCTGGCGGCCGGTTGCAGCATGGCGATCCTGCCGCGTTTTTCCGCGTCCACGTTCTGGCAGTCGGCGCTTGATTACGGCGCGACCGAAGTCAACATCATCGAGGCGATCGGCACCATGCTGATGAACCGCCCGCGCACGGAATACCGCGCCGGGCACAAGTTGCGCGCCGTCTACGGCGTGCGCCACCAGATGGAGGCGACCTTTCGCGATGAATTCAAAATCCCGCATCTGATCGGCGGTTACGGCATGACGGAAATCCCCGGCGTGACCTGTAATCCAATCGAAGGGCTGCGCAAGCCCGGCAGCATGGGGCCGGTCGGACGTCATCCCGATCCGTCGCGCGCGTGGGCACAGTGTCGCGTCGTCGATGACGACGGAAAAGACGTCGCCGCAGACTGCGAGGGCGAACTGCTGGTCAAAACGCCCATCGTCATGCAGGGCTATTTCCGCGACGCTGAGCAAACCCGCGAGGCGTTCGTCGACGGCTGGTTCCGTACCGGCGATATCGTTAGGCGCGACGCAGACGGTTATTTTTTCTTCGTCAGCCGCAAGAAGGACATCATCCGCCGGCGCGGTGAAAACATTGCCGGCGCGGAGTTGGACCGTGTCATCGGCGCGCATCCGGCGGTGCACGAGGCGGCGGCCGTGGCGGTGCCCGCCGAGCTGGGCGAGGACGACATCCTGGTGGCCATCGTGCTCAAGCCCGGCATGCAGGCGGATGCGCAGGCGATTGCCGCGTGGTGCCGCGAGCAGTTAGCGCCGCAGAAGGTGCCGCGCTACGTGTTGTTCGTTGATGAGTTGCCGCACACGCCCACGCACAAGGTACTGAAGGCGGTGCTCAAGGCCGACACAACGTTGCGGCAGCGAGCGGTTGATTTGCAGCACAATTAAGGACGGCGGGCCGCTAGTTCCCGCAAATCGAAACGCGCCCCACACGAAGGAGAATTGCCGTGATGAAAAAAACGTTGGCCGGAATATGCGCGCTTCTCTGCACCGCCGCTCATTTCGCCTGTGCGCAGACTGCGGCAAACTTTCCGCTGAAGTCAGTCCGCGTGGTGGTGCCTTATCCGCCGGGCGGCGGTACTGACACGATCGGGCGGCCGATGGCGCAGCGGCTTGCCGAAAATACGCGTCAGCAGTTCATCATCGACAATCGCGGCGGCGCCGGCGGCAACATCGGCATGGAACTCGTCGCAAAGTCGCCGCCCGACGGCTACACGCTGGTACTGGCGCTGACCGCGCAGCTGGCAGTCAACCCCGGCCTGTACAAGAAGCTCCCCTACGATCCGCTGAAGGATTTCGAACCGGTCACGCTGCTGGCGACCGGCCCCTATGTGCTGCTCGTGCATCCTTCATTGCCGGTGAAGAGCACAAAGGAACTGCTGGCGCTGGCACGTGCACGGCCAGGGCAGATCACCTACGGCTCGGCCGGCAACGGCAGCGGCGCGCATCTGGCGACCGAACTGCTCGGCAGTATGGCCGGCGTGAAAATGATCCATATCCCCTACAAGGGCGGCGGACCGGCGCTGGTCGACCTGCTGGCGGGCAACATCCAGATGACGTTTGCGACTTATCTGTCGAGCAGGCAGCACATCGATTCGGGCCGTATACGCGCGCTGGCCGTGAGCACGACGAAGCGGCTCTCCGGCGTGGACATCCCGACGGTCGCCGAGACCGGGCTGCCCGGTTTTGACGCCGGGGTCTGGTATGCCTATCTGGCGCCGGCCGGCACGCCGCGCGAGCTGGTGATGAAACTGAACAGCGAAATCATCCGCGCTTCCGAGCACGCCGAAATGAAGGCGGTTTATGCGCGCGCGGCCATCGAGCCGATCAACAGCACCCCCGAGGAACTGACTGCTTTCATGAAAGTGGAAATCGCCAAATGGGCGCGCGTCATCCGCGATGCGAAGGTGCAGGTTGACTGAACAATCGCGGCCGGTGCAGCACCAGCGTGGCGGAATCAGCGATGACGTTTAAAACGATCGGCGTGATGAGCCCCGGCAGCATGGGGCAGGCGATCGCGCAACAACTGCAACGCAATGGCTTCGAGGTCTGCACGGCACTCGACGGCCGCAGCGCGCGCACGCGCGAGCTGGCGCGCGCATCAAATATCCGCGATCTCGGTTCGCTCGATGCACTGGCCGCTCATTGCGATGTGATTCTGTCGCTGATGAACCCGGGTGCTGCGCTCGAATTTGCGCACCAACTCGCCGCTGCGATCCGGCGTGCCAACACGCGACCGCTGGTGGTCGATTGCAACGCCATCGCGCCGGACACCATGCGGGCGGTCTATGACGAAATTACCGCCAGTGGCGCGTGCTGCCTCGACGCCGGCGTGTTCAGTCCGCCGCCGCGCGACGGCGTGCAGGGACGGCTTTATGTGTCGGGACCCGACGCCGACGTCCTGCAGGTTTTTGCCACACCGCAGCTGGTTGTGCGTTCAATCAGCGTGCGCATCGGCGACGCCAGCGCGCTGAAGATGTGCGACGCCGTTATCAGCAAAGGTGTGACGGCGCTGGTGCTGCAGATGTTGATTGCCGCCGAACGCCTTGGCGTCGGCGCTGAACTGGAGGCGCAGTTCTCGGCGCCGCGCCAACGGATCCACGACGCGGTGATTGACGCGCTGCCGGTGGTGCCATCGAAAGCCCATCGCTGGGTGCCCGAAGTGCTGGAAATCGCCAAAACGCTGAAGGCGGCCGGCATGACGCCGCAAATGATCGAGGGCGCGGCCGAAGTGTACCGATTTGTCGCTGCCACCGCGCTGGGGCGCGAAACGCCCGAGAGCCGCGACCAATCGCGCGACGGTCGCGCGGTGGTCAAGGCTCTCGCCGGCGAGCCCTGGTAGGGCGCGCCGCCGCCGGAAGCAGCATGGATTCACCGCGATTGAATTCGCTTCTGACAGGCTTCATCATAGCGCTGGACTGCAACAATTTTTAAAGGACGAGGCATGAAGCAGACGATACACACGGCAGCGGCGCCGCAGGCCATCGGCACCTATTCGCAGGCAGTGCGCAGCGGCGACACCGTTTACATGTCGGGCCAGATCGGGCTCGATCCGCAAAGCATGCAGATGGTCGACGGTATCGACGCGCAGATCGTGCGCGTGTTTGAAAATCTGAAAGCGGTGGCCGCCGCAGCCGGCGGCAGTCTGGACGATGCGGTGCGCGTCACGGTCTACCTGACCGACCTGGCGCACTTTGCGCGCGTCAATGAAACCATGGCGAAGTATTTTCACGAACCTTATCCGGCGCGCGCCGCCGTCGGCGTGGCGAGTCTGCCGCGCGGCGCGTTAGTCGAGATCGACGCCGTTTTGGCGCTGGCGCGGACGTGAACGTTTGAAGCGACCGCCGGCGAAGCGAGCCTCTGCAGCGGCCGCGACCCCGCCGCCCGCCGGCCTGCTGGCAAAAACCAGCAAGGCGACGCAGGCGGTGCTGGCAAAAATCGGCATCCATCGCGATTTCGATCTGGTGCTGCATCTGCCGTTGCGCTACGAGGACCAGACGCATTTGTACCGGATCGCCGACGCGCCCAACGGGCAGACCGTGCTGGTCGAGGGCGTGGTCAGCGACAGTGCGATCAAGTTCCGCCCCAAGCGCCAGCTCGTTTGCACGGTTGAAGACGACAGCGGTGTGGTGGTCATGCGCTTTCTGAATTTTTACGGCAGCCAGGTGCGCCAGCTCGCCGTCGGCACGCGCGTTCGCATGTATGGCGAAATCCGCCAGGGATTTTTCGGCGCGGAGATGGTGCACCCGAAATATCGCGTGGTGGAGGCGGGCGCGCCGGTTTCGAAACAGCTGACGCCGGTCTATCCGACGACTGCCGGGTTGTCGCAGGCGACCCTGCAGCGCATGGTTGGCAAGGCGCTGGAGGCGGATGGGCTTGACGATACCTTGCCGCCGCCCTTGCTTGGCCAGTTGAAGCTGGCCGGATTTCGCGACAGCGTCCGCTATCTGCACCATCCGCCGCCGGCGGCCGAACTGGCGCAGCTCGAACAACGCACGCACCCGGCGTGGCGGCGCGTCAAGTTCGACGAACTGCTGGCGCAGCAATTGTCGATGCGCATTCATTACGACCGGCGCAAGCAGGTCAGCGCACCGCAACTGAAGCCGCGTGTCGAGTTGACGCGCGCCCTGCTCGACGCACTGCCGTTTGGATTGACTGCCGCGCAGACCAGGACGGCCGGTGAAATCAGCGCCGACCTGACGCGGGGCTATCCGATGCAGCGGCTGTTGCAGGGTGACGTCGGCAGCGGTAAAACCATCGTCGCGGCACTCGCTGCGCTGCAGGCGATCGAGAACGGGTTTCAGGTGGCGATCATGGCGCCCACCGAAATTCTCGGCGAACAACATTTCGCGAAATTCTCCGGCTGGCTGACGAAACTCGGCGTCGCGGTGACGTGGCTGGGCGGCAACCTCGCGCGCAAACCAAAACGCGAGGCACTCGAAAAAGTGGCGGACGGTTCGGCGCAGATCGTCATCGGCACGCACGCCCTGTTTCAGGACGATGTCGAATTCAGCAAGCTCGGACTGGCCATCGTCGACGAGCAGCACCGCTTCGGCGTGCGCCAGCGTCTCGCCCTGCGGCAGAAGGGCGGCAAGGCCGGTGCGCGGGCGCAGCCGCACCAGCTGATGATGAGTGCGACGCCGATCCCGCGCACGCTGGCGATGAGTTATTACGCCGACCTCGATGTTTCGGTGATTGATGAAATGCCGCCGGGCCGCACGCCGATCGCCACGCGGCTGGTGTCGGATGCGCGCCGCGACGAAGTCATCCAGCGCGTGCGCGATGCCTGTATGGCGGGCAGCCAGGCCTACTGGGTCTGTCCCTTGATCGAGGAGGCCGAAGAGACCGAAGACGCAAAACCGCCGCCGAAAGCGGGCCGCGGTCGCGGCCGATTCGAGGCGCTGCAGTTGCAATCGGTGCTCGATACGCATGAACGCCTGCGCGCGACTTTCCCGGAATTGCAGATCGGCCTCGTGCACGGACGGCTCGCCGCCGCCGAGAAAGCCGCGGTGATGAAGTCTTTTACGGCGGGTTCGATCCAGTTGCTGGTCGCCACCACGGTGATCGAAGTCGGTGTCGACGTGCCGAACGCCACGTTGATGGTGATTGAGAATGCCGAACGCATGGGGCTGGCGCAACTGCATCAATTGCGCGGTCGTGTCGGTCGCGGCCCCGGCCACAGTACTTGCATCTTGCTCTACCAGAGTGCGTTGTCGGCGCTGGCGCGCGAGCGCCTCAAGATCATTTTTGAGAGTACCGACGGTTTTGAAATCGCGCGCGAAGATCTGCGTTTGCGCGGACCGGGGGAGCTGCTGGGTGCGCGACAGAGCGGCGTGCCGATGCTGCGTTTCGCCGATGTCAGCACGGACATCGATCTGGTGGAATCGGCACGCAATGTCGCGCAGGATCTGCTGCAGACGCAGCCGCCGGTCGTAGAAGCGCACCTGCAGCGCTGGCTTGGCGGCCGGCAGAATTATCTGCGCGTTTAGCGGGCGGGCGCGTAAATGCTCAACGGCTGAAGGATAATGGTCGGCCGGGCAGCCACGGCATCGACGGCAGCAGACAAAAGCCCGAAAATCAAGCATGGCCACCACATCTTCCGACACAATATGGCAGCGCCGGCCGGTGGGCGCCGATGCGCGCATGCGCCGCTGGTTGCTCGACCGCGGCTCGCTGACGAGCCGCATACAACGTCGTTCACGCCGGTTTCGCGTCGAACTGCTGGCCTTGAAGCGCGCGCCGGCGGTGCGTGACGAACTGGCGCTGCTCGAAGACGCCGTGCGCAGGCACTGCGCGGTGCGTGAGGTGGTGCTCCACAGCGACGACCGGGCGGTGGTATTTGCACATTCGGTGGCGGCGCGCCGCGCCTTGCGCGGGCCGTGGCGCTTGCTGTTGACGCTGGGCACGCGCCCGCTCGGTGCTGCGCTGTTTGCCGACCCGCGGGTGACGCGGCGGCCGTTGCGCTTCCGCCAGCTCAGGCGCGGACACGCGCTCTACGATGCGGCCAGCCGGCTCATCGAGGGCGCGCCGGCCCGCCTGTGGGCGCGCCGTTCGCTGTTTGTCTTTCGCGGTTCGCGCCTGTTGGTGACGGAAGTGTTTTTGCCGGCTATCCTTGCGCTTCGACCATGAATCTCAAAGAACGCCTCGATCTCTTCGAAAAGCTGACGCGGCTCGACAAGCCGATCGGCATTCTGCTGCTGTTGTGGCCCACCTTGTGGGCTTTGTGGTTGTCGTCGGTTGGTTCGCCTAATGTGGTCATCGTCGTCATATTTTTCATGGGTGTGGTGTTGATGCGTTCGGCCGGTTGTGTCATGAATGATTTTGCCGACCGCAATTTTGACGTGCATGTCGAACGCACGCGTGATCGACCGCTCGCCGCAAAACTTATTTCCACGCGCGAAGCGTTGTTGCTCGCCGCCGTGCTGGCGGGGCTGGCGTTCGGGCTGGTGCTGCAGTTGAATGCGCTGACGGTCAGGTTGTCGGTGGTGGCCTTGCTGCTGGCAGTGATCTATCCGTTTTTGAAGCGTGTCTTCTGGCTGCCGCAGGCGTGGCTGGGTGTCGCCTTCGGTTTCGGTGTGCCGATGGCGTTCGCGGCGCATCACAACGTCGTGGTGCCGATCGCGTGGACAATATTGCTGGCAAACGTGTTCTGGGCGGTGGCTTACGACACGCAATACGCGATGGTTGATCGCGACGACGACGTGAAACTCGGGTTGAAGTCATCGGCGATATTGTTCGGCCGGCACGACGTGCTGGCGGTCATGATTTGTTATGCCCTGTTCATCGCGACCATGGCCTGCGTCGGTTATTGGGCCAGAATGGGGGCCTGCTATTTTTCCGGGCTGGTCGTGACCTGCATGCTCGTTGCACTCGAATACAATCTGGTCCGCACGCGCGACCGCGCACGCTGCTTCAAGGCATTTTTATTCAACAACTGGATTGGCGCGGCGATTTTCGCCGGCATTGCCGCCGATTTTTATTTTTTCCTGCCGCTCTTTCCGGGAGCGCCGATCGGCCGCTGATCCACAATGAAATACCGTGACTTAAGAGAATTTATCGGCATGCTCGAACGCCGCGGCGAGCTCAGGCGCATCGGCGTCGAAGTGGATCCGCGCCTGGAGATGACCGAAATCTGCGATCGTGTGTTGAAGGCACAGGGGCCGGCGCTGCTGTTTGAAAAGCCGCGCGGTCACAGCATGCCGGTGCTGGGCAATCTGTTCGGTACGCCGCTGCGCGTTGCGCTTGGTATGGGGCAGGAGCGCGTCGAAGCGCTGCGCGAAGTTGGGCAATTGCTGGCTTCGCTGAAGGAACCAACGCCGCCGCGCAGCTTGAAGGACGCGTGGAACAAGCTGCCGCTGCTCAAACAGATTTTCAGCATGTCACCCGCGGTGGTCTCGACGGCCGCCTGCCAGGAGATTGTCTGGGAAGGCGACGCGGTCGATCTTGGCCGGCTGCCGATCCAGACCTGCTGGCCGGGGGACGTTGCGCCGCTGATTACCTGGGGGCTGGTGGTGACACGCGGGCCGAGCAAGACGCGACAGAACCTCGGCATCTACCGGCAACAGGTCATCGCTCCCAACAAAGTCATCATGCGCTGGCTCGGCATGCGCGGCGGTGCGCTCGACTATCGCGACCATTGCCTCGCGCATCCCGGCAAGCCTTTCCCGCTGGCGGTGGCGCTGGGCGCCGATCCGGCGACGCTGCTGGGCGCGGTGACGCCGGTGCCCGACGCGCTCTCTGAATACCAGTTCGCCGGGTTGTTGCGCGGGGCGCGCACCGAAATCGTCAAGTGCTTGAGTCATGACCTGCAGGTGCCGGCGCGCGCGGAAATCGTGCTCGAAGGTTTTATCCATCAGGGCGAAACTGCGCTCGAAGGGCCGTTCGGCGATCACACCGGTTATTACAACGAGCAGGAGCACTTTCCGGTATTCACGATCGAGCGCATGACCATGCGCCGCGATCCGATTTATCACAGCACTTATACGGGCAAGCCGCCGGACGAACCGGCCATGCTCGGCGCCGCACTGAACGACGTTTTTGTGCCGCTGCTGCAGAAGCAGTTTCCCGAGATCGTCGATTTTTATTTGCCGCCGGAAGGCTGCTCGTACCGCATTGCCGTGGTCAGCATAAAGAAACAGTACGCGGGGCATGCGAAACGCGTGATGTTCGGCATCTGGTCGTTCCTGCGCCAGTTCATGTATACGAAGTTCATTATCGTGACCGACGACGACGTCAATGTGCGCGACTGGAAGGAAGTCATCTGGGCGCTGACCACGCGCGTCGATCCGCAGCGCGACACTTTGATTGCCGACAATACGCCGATCGATAATCTCGATTTCGCCAGTCCGGTCGCCGGGCTCGGTTCGAAGATGGGGATCGATGCCACCAACAAATGGCCGCAGGAAACCTCACGCCAGTGGGGCACGCCGATCGCCATGGACGCAGGGACCAAGGCGCGTATCGACGCCTTGTGGACGGAAATCGGTTTATAACGCCGGAAACGACAAGGGCCGGATAACCGGCCCCTGTTTACTGCGTGGCAACTTAGCTTAGAAGTGGTAGGCCAGACCCAGCGTGTAAACGTTGGCGTCTGTGCGGATGGTGGTCGTGTTGCTGCCCATCTTGGTCACGCGTTCGAACTCGGCGCGCGCGCTGAAGTTCGGGTTGAACGTGTATTGCAGACCGACACCGAGGCTCGGGCTCCACGACGAATCGGAAGTGCCGAGCGGATTGCGTTTCAGGCGCATGCGGTATTCACCGATGCGGCCGAGCAGCGACAACTCTTTCGACATGGGCAGGTAGCCAACCAGCGACAGGCCCCAGCCCGCCATTTCCGCGGTGTTGCCGGTATTGGAGTTGAACGAGCCGAGATTGATCCAGGTGCCTTCGATGCTGAAATTCTGGTGAAACTTGAAGCCGCCATAGAGTTTGTAAGAGCCATCCGAACTGTCGAAACTGGTGCCGATGCCCGAAGCAGTCCCGGCGGTGTCAAAGTTGGGCCGGGTCTGGCCCCAGCCGCCGCCGATGTAATACAGGTTTTCGGCAGCAGCGGCCGCGGCAGCAACGCCACTGATGGCTGCGCTCAGTGCAATTACGATAATGCCGATACGTGTTTTCATGGACATGGTTGCTTCTCCTATAGTGCTCAAAATGTTCTTTGCCAAAAACCGCATGCTTTGAAAAAAATAGCCGGGGGCGACCCGGCTATGTATATGGTGGCGTAGTTTTGTGATTAGAACTTTAGTACCGCGCCACTTTTCTTGCTAATGGGCCATATGCCGATGTGTGAATTGGGTGGTCTGTAAGCCTTCATCCGGATACTTTCTGTTGCTTTCCTGATGCCGGCTCGTATCGACTTGCCAAATCTCCCATCGGTTAGGCGTTAGGTTCAGAGTAAAGAAATCGCTTTAACTTGTCCACATAAGTCTATTTATTTGTTCAGTAAATTGAATAAATCTGTTGTGTTTTGGCAACAGAGCTATGTAATCCATTGATATATATAATAAATCATATTTTTAAATCGGGAAATTTTGGGGGTGCCGCGCCCAAAACAGCGAGCTTGCGGCGTTTCGCGCTGCTGGAACGCAGCAAGGCGCCGATTCAGGCGCAAGCCGGTCGGCGGCTCAACGCGAATAAACCCATTTCAACAGCGCGTCCTGGGCGCTGATCGCCTCGCCGGCACGCGCGTGATTGACCAGAAAAACAACGCTGACGGTGCGTCCTTTTGCATCGAGAACATAACCCGCAATGGCGCGCGCGCCGGCAAGGCTGCCGGTCTTGATGTGCGCCTGTCCCGCCACGTCCGCGCCGTTAAGGCGCTTGCGCATCGTGCCATCAACGGCAACCAGCGGCAGCGAGGCCACAAATTCCGGCATCACGGCGCTGCGTCCGGCCTGCAACAGCAACTGCCCGAGCCCGCGCGCGCTGATGCGTTCGACACGCGACAGGCCCGAGCCGTTTTCCAGCACGAGTTCGGGCATCGCCAGGCGCCGCACCTCCAGCCACTGCGTAATCGCACGCGCCGATTTATCGGCAGCGGCCGGTGCGCCCAGCGTCGCAGCGCCGAGTGTAAGGAACAACTGTCGCGCCATGACGTTGTTGCTGAACTTGTTGATGTCGCGCACGATATCAACGAGCGGTTGCGACGCATTGACCAGCAGGGGCTTCGCGCCGGCCGGCACCGTGCCCTCGCGCACACCGCCGCTGAAGCTGCCGCCGAGTTCGGGCCACAGCATTGAAAACAGCGCGTGCACATACTGCGGGTGCGCGAGCAGACTGTAATGACGTTCTTTCTCGCCGCAGGCCAGCGGGAAGCTGCCCGCAAAAACCAGCCGCGCCGATGACGCGTCACCGCTCGCCGTCACTTTCAGTTTTTCCACCCAGTCGCCGCAGGCTTCAGCGCTCGGCAGCAGATTGTTGACCACTTGCAATTGCGGCAACGCCGGCTCGACAGTGATATTGACCGCGCGCCGCGCGCCATCGGGAATAAAACCCAGGCGAAAGGATTTGAAATTGACGAGCAATGCGTCAGGTTGCGTGTTGTAGGGGCGCGACGGTTCGTTGTCGAAACCGCCGGGGTCGTTTGCGTCGGCGCTTGCAAAAAAACTCCGGTCGAGCACCAGATCGCCG
Organism: Chitinophaga pinensis; assembly: GCA_943329075.2. Lineage (GTDB taxonomy): Bacteria > Pseudomonadota > Gammaproteobacteria > Burkholderiales > SG8-41 > PALSA-1004. The sequence continues at coordinate 95,137 of CALQCM020000008.1, forward strand.
CGAATCTCCCGCAGTCCACGCGCGCGCAAATTGCGCAGCATCAGCCAGAAATTTTCCAGCGTCAGCCGCGGATCGCCGCTGCCGCGCAAAACAAGATCGCCGGCGAGCACGTCGCCTTGCAGCGGCGCCGAGGTATACACCTCGGTGGACCACCGAAAGGCGGGCCCGAGTTGATCGAGCGCGGCGAAGGTGGTCAGCAGCTTGATCGTCGAGGCTGGATTGAGCGCGCGCGCTTCGCCCAGCGCAAGCACGGGTTGTTCCGCGCCGGCCTCGTGTACATAGATGCCGACCGCCGTCACAGGAATGCCAGCCTGCATTAGCGCCTGGCTGATGACTGGCGGCAAGCGGTCGTTGCGCTCCTGCGCAAACGCCGCGCTAGCGAAAATCAGCGCAACGATGAACGCAAAGCGCATGTCAGATCTCCACCGTCGCGCGGGACTGTGCCACGGTGGCTTCCCATTTCAGTTCGCGCCCGATGGCGTCGCGAAACGCTGTGGCGGCAGCGGGCTCGCCATGCACGACAAAGGTGTGCTGTGGCGGGCGCCGAAAATGACGCAACCAGGCCAGCAACTCGGCTTGGTCCGCATGGGCGGAAAGCCCGCCGATGGTGTGGATCTTTGCGCGCACCGGAATTTCCTCGCTGAAAATCCGCACCGATTTCGCGCCGTCGACGATGCGCCGGCCCAGCGTGCCGGTGGCCTGAAATCCGGTGAACAGCACCGCGCATTCCTTGCGACCAAGATTGTCCGCCAGATGATGCTTGATGCGCCCGGCATTGCACATGCCGCTCGCGGAAATGATCACGGCGCCGCTTTTGATCTTTGCCAGCGCCATCGATTCATTGAGGTCGTGAATGAAATTAATCTGCGGCCGCTCGCGGTTGCCGCGCAGCCAGTCGAACATGGCGCGTGTTTCAGCGTCAAGCAATGCGGCATGCTTGAGGGTGATTTCGGTTGCTTTGAGCGCCATCGGTGAGTCGACGTAGATGTAGAGCGGCGGCAGGCGTTTTTGCCGGTAGAGGTCGCACAGGAGGTATAAAAGGTCCTGCGTGCGGCCCACCGCAAACGCGGGCACGATCACGTTGCCCTTTTTTCGTGAAAGCGTTTCGTTGAGCGCCGCCTCCAGTTCGACCATTGTGTCGGCAAGACTTTTGTGCAGTCGGTCACCGTAGGTCGATTCGATCAGCAGCACGTCGGCCTCCTCGATGGGCGTCACGTCACGCACAATCGGGTGGCCGGAACGGCCGATGTCGCCGGAGAAAACGATTTTGATTTCGCGGCCCGCCTGTCTCACCCACACTTCGATGATGGCGGCGCCGAGAATGTGGCCGGCGTCGCGCAGGCGGCAGCGCACACCGGGCTGCGGGTGGAATTCCGCGTCGTAGGCAACGGCGCGCAATTGCGCCAGGCTCGCATGCGCTTGCGGCACGCTGTAGAGCGGCACGTCGTAATCGCCGCGCACCCGTCGCCCTGATTTGTGCGACCGCTCGCGCCACTCCATTTCCTTTTCTTGGATATGCGCCGAGTCGAGCAGCATGACTTCGAGCAGATCGATGGTTGCCGCCGTGGTGTAGATGGCGCCGCGAAAACCCTGCGCGCAGAGCCGTGGCAGCAAACCCGAATGATCAATGTGCGCATGCGTCAGCAAAACGAAATCAAGCGCGCGCGGATCGAACGAAAATTCCGCGTAGTTTTTTTCGTCCGCATCGCGGCCGCCCTGGAACATGCCGCAGTCAACGACAAAGCGAAGATTTTCGGTTTCGACGAGATAACAGGATCCTGTTACCTCGCCTGCCGCGCCGAGAAAACTCAATTTCATGGTCGGCCGCGGCTCATGTCAGGCAAACGTCGAGCGCCGCGAGCGCACCCGCCGTCAGAAATGAAATTTCTTCGGCATCGATGACGTAGGGCGGCATGAAATAAACCGTATTGCCGATCGGTCGCAGCAGCACACCGCGCGCAAGTGCGGCCTGGTGATACTTTCGTGCAAAGCCGGTGTCAGTGGTGTCCGCCTCGAACGCCCAGATCATGCCGGTGTTGCGGAAATGGCGCACGCGCGGATGTTGTGCAATCGCCCGCGCAGATTCGGTGATGGCCGCGCTTTTGGCGCGGTTGGTTTCGATGACGTTGTCGGCTGCAAAAATGTCGAGTGTGGCCAGCGCGGCGCGGCAGGCGAGCGGGTTGCCGGTATACGAATGCGAATGCAGGAAACCGCGTGCCATCGCATCGTCGTAGAAAGCATCATAGACGTTGTCGGTGCTCATCACCGCGGCGAGTGGCAGATAGCCGCCGGTAATGCCCTTCGACAAACACAAAAAATCCGGCGTGATGCCGGCCTGCTCATGCGCGAAGAAGCTGCCGCTGCGACCGAAGCCGATCATGATTTCGTCGGCGATCAGGTGCACTGCATAGCGGTCGCACAAGCCCCGCGCGAGGCGCAGATACCCGGCGTCGTACATGGCCATGCCGGTGGCGCCCTGCACCAGCGGCTCGACGATCAGCGCGGCGGTCTCATTGTGATGTTGTTCCAGGTGCGTTTCGAGCGCCTGTGCGCAGCGCACAGCCACGTCGCGTGCCGACTCGCCCGGCGCAGCAAGCCGCCAGTCCGGGCTCGTTACCTGCGCGCTTTGCCGCAACAGCGGCGCGTAAGTATCCTTGAACAAGGCGACGTCGGTGACCGCCAGCGCGCCCAGCGTTTCACCGTGATAACTGCCGGTCAGACTGACGAAGCCGGTCTTCGCCGTCCGCCCGCAGTTGCGCCAGTAATGGAAACTCATTTTCAACGCGATCTCGACGGCTGAGGCGCCGTCGCTGCCGTAGAAGCAATGGCCAAGGCGGCCACCGGTCAGTGCGGAGAGGCGCTCCGACAGTTCGACCACCGGCGCGTGCGTGCACCCCGCCAGCATGACGTGTTCGAGTGTGTCGAGCTGTTCGTGCAGCGCGGCGTTGATGCGCGGATTGGCGTGGCCGAACAGATTGACCCACCATGAACTGACCGCATCGAGATAACGGCGGCCTTCGTAGTCATACAGCCAGACGCCGCGCGCGCGCGCGATCGGCAGCAACGGCAGCGTCTCGTGTTGCTTCATTTGCGTGCATGGATGCCACACCGCGCCCGTGCTGCGTGCAAGCCATTCGGCATTGGCAGCGCTGGTCTTCATCGGCGGCCCGGGGTTGTTATGGCAAACGGCGCTTTGCACGGCGCATGCATCCTGCAAAATGGGGGGCGCACCGGCGTCTTCTCCATATCAAGATTGTTGCACGCGTTGCCGTAAGAGTTTTTAAGGGCGCGCGGCAGGCGACGGTCAACCTTGCCCTCGTGCACAGCGTTGTTGAATATGCGTGGCATAGTTTGTGCTCAACTGAGTGTAGCATTCCTTTGGAGGTGATCTTGCCATGGAACTACTCGATCGCATCGAAGATCAGGTCAACGCAACTGGATTGCCGTTGTTCGCGATCACCGTGGCTGCCGTGCCCTGCGCGGATACACCAGTCATCCTCACCCTGCACTGGCACGCCTTCATCAAGGAAAAACTCGCCGACTTGCCGACGGCCGAAGCGGTCGCTTATACACCGGTGCCAAGTTCCGCACTGCAACTCAACGAACGCTGGAGCGACCTGTCGACGGTAGACCGCGCGGCGATGGACGCGGCGTGGGAGCTGGGCGCGTGGGACGTGCAGCGTGCCGAACGTCCGGCCTGCTCGCGCCCGGGCGCGGAGTCGCGCGAAGCGTTCGAATGTTTGCAGGCCTTCGGCGCGTTTCCGTATGGATTGCACAATCAGCAAATGGTCGTTGCCAATGCGCCCGATACCGACGATCTGGTCGAGGTCGCGGCGCGGCGCGGTTACCTGATGTGGTTGTTCCGGCCGGTGCGCGGCGGCATCTGGGGCGAATATGCCGACGATGCCACCCTGGACGAAAGCGGGCGCCGCAGCGGGCCTTGTCCGCACACGCCGATTCCGGCCAAATGCGACCGTAGCCGCCGGACGGTCTACCGTTTCGGCGTTCCAGCGACCCATCCGCTGACGTCCGCAAATTAACCGGAACGCCCGCCCCGGTGGCGGGTTGTCTCCGTAGACCATTGTTTTAAAATACATATATGGTCTGTCCGGCAGGCCGGGTGCAGGCGCACCCGAGCCGCGTTTGCGCGCCCGCTCTTGAAATTCCCCCTCCAAGCCCCTATTATTAGCACTCACTCATATCGAGTGCTAGTAATACCCCCTTTCCAGTTCGTCCAAGTAAACGCAAAGAGGAGATGCAAGTATGAAGATTCGTCCCTTACACGACCGCCTGATCGTCAAGCGGTTGGAAGAAGAGCGTAAAACGGCATCAGGTATCGTCATTCCGGACGCCGCCGCCGAAAAACCCGATCAAGGCGAAGTCAAAGCCATCGGCAAAGGCAAGATCATGGAAGACGGCAAAATCCGCGCGCTTGACCTGAAAGTCGGCGACCGTGTTCTGTTCGGAAAATATTCCGGTCAAACCGTCAAAGTCGAAGGCGAAGAACTGCTCGTGATGCGCGAAGAAGACATCATGGGCGTCATTGAATAAACCAAATCGCCAAACAGGAGATTCTAAACATGGCAGCTAAAGACGTACGTTTTCATGATTCCGCCCGCGCCAAGATCGTCGCCGGCGTGAATATTCTGGCCGATGCGGTCAAAGTAACCCTCGGCCCGAAAGGCCGTAACGTGGTGCTCGAGCGCTCGTTCGGCGCCCCGACCATTACCAAAGACGGTGTTTCAGTCGCCAAGGAAATCGAACTCAAAGACCGGTTCGAAAACATGGGCGCGCAAATGGTGAAAGAAGTCGCGAGCAAGACCTCCGACATCGCCGGCGACGGCACCACCACTGCGACCGTGCTTGCGCAATCGATCGTGCAGGAAGGCATGAAGTTCGTTGCCGCCGGCATGAACCCGATGGACTTGAAGCGCGGCATCGACAAAGCGGTTGAAGCCATTGTTGGCGAGCTGAAGAAGCTGTCCAAGCCCTGCACCACCAACAAGGAAATCGCACAAGTCGGTTCGATCTCGGCCAACTCCGATGCAGACATCGGCGACATCATTGCCAAGGCAATGGAAAAAGTCGGCAAAGAAGGCGTCATCACCGTTGAAGACGGCAAGAGCCTGAACAATGAACTCGACGTCGTCGAGGGCATGCAGTTCGATCGCGGCTACCTGTCGCCGTACTTCATCAACAACGCCGAGAAGCAAATGGCGGTTCTGGAAGACGCATACGTTCTCCTGCACGACAAAAAGATCTCGAACATCCGTGATCTGCTGCCGATACTCGAGCAAGTGGCGAAAGCCGGCCGTCCGTTGCTGATCATCGCCGAAGAAGTCGACGGCGAAGCTCTGGCGACGCTGGTTGTCAACGGCATCCGCGGCATTCTGAAGACCTGCGCCGTCAAAGCGCCGGGCTTCGGCGACCGTCGCAAAGCCATGCTCGAAGACATCGCGATCCTCACCGGCGGCACCGTGATTGCCGAAGAAGTGGGTCTGTCGCTCGAAAAAGCGACGCTGAAGGATCTGGGCCAGGCCAAACGCATCGAGATCGGCAAGGAAGAAACCACGCTGATCGACGGCAAAGGCGAAGCCAAGAGCATCGAAGCCCGCGTCAAGAACATCCGCCAGCAGATCGAAGCGGCGACCAGCGACTACGACAAAGAGAAGCTCCAGGAACGCGTGGCGAAACTCGCCGGCGGCGTGGCGCTGATCAAAGTCGGTGCTGCCACCGAAGTCGAAATGAAAGAGAAAAAAGCGCGTGTTGAAGACGCTCTGCATGCAACGCGTGCCGCGGTTGAAGAAGGCATCGTGGCGGGCGGCGGTGTTGCGCTGATTCGTGCACGTTCCTGCCTCGCCAAGATCAAGGGCGACAACAGCGATCAAGATGCAGGCATCAAGATCGTGTTGCGCGCACTTGAAGAGCCGATGCGCATGATCGCTTCGAACGCCGGTGACGAGCCGTCTGTCGTCATCAACAAAGTGGTCGAAGGCAAAGGTAATTTCGGTTACAACGCTGCAACCAGCCAGTACGGCGACATGGTTGAAATGGGCGTGCTGGACCCGACCAAAGTGACGCGCTGCGCATTGCAGAACGCCGCTTCGGTTGCCGGCCTGATCCTCACGACCGATGCAATGGTTGCGGAATCCCCCAAGGAAGACGCAGGCCACGCCGGTCACGGCCATGGCGACATGGGCGGTATGGGCGGGATGGGCGGCATGGGCATGTAATTCGCGCTTACGCGCAAATTACGGTATTCCCCGGGTTCGCCCGGGCCAGGCTCCAGAGAAAGCCCCGCGCAAGCGGGGCTTTCTTTTTGCCGGTTGACCGGCGCGCAACGGCGAGGCAATTGCCGTCGCATGAGGTAACACCAACCCCGCGCGGGCTTGACGCATTTAAGCCATCAGGTTTTAACAGCGCCCTTTTGTCGACCTGACCGCGTTCGCGGCCAGTCCCGATACGGCCAGGTAGCTCAGTTGGTAGAGCAGAGGATCAAAAACCTTTTGCGACAGGCCGAAGAGCTTTTTTCTGCAAAGACTTTTCCCACCCGAAACAATTTTCGCGCATAGTCTGTGCGAAGCGCAGCATCAGCGCGTCCCAGCGCTCGCAAACAATGCTCATCGCTTTGCTATAGGCGATTGGCATTTTCTATCTATGAAAAAGTAGCTCATATCCGCGGGCTAGTTGTGTTATTCACACAATAGCTTCGGTCGTGCTCGAAGAGCAACCTGGGATTGGCGGGACGCTAGGAAGAGGGAATTTAGCGGCCGTAGCAAGCGTCGAGCAACGGGATGCTTGCCATTTAACTGTCGTTTCAAAACGACGGTTCAAACGAAAGGCAGGGAACAACGTCGTTGGGCAAACGACTGCTTACAAGAATTGTGAGCGGCCGCTTTCGGGGAGTGCAAACTTCCGCAATCGACCCGAAGGTGACATTCAAACTACTCCATAGCGGCCGTTCACATACTAGCTGCCACTCGGCTCGCGCCTCGTGGATGTCTCGGATATTGAATTGCTCGAACCCGAGCACGTTCTTCACTCAGTTGTTCGGAGGCTCAACGCTGTGAAAAAATAGAACGGTGAAACCGCAGCGCAGAGCTTCAATATTTGGCTATGTGGCGCGGGAAGATCCAGCGCCACGCACGTGCCCTTCTTGGGAACACTGGGCGGTGATGCAGTCATGCATTGCCGCTACCCGACTATCGGGAGCAGCGCGAGGCGTACGACAATCCATACGCGCTTAGCTAATGCACCTCAATTACGAGATGAGAACCCTTGCAGCTCAAAACTACCGCAGTTTCAGTAGCTTCCTATTTTTTGACCATATGGGATGTTCACGCCAGCACTTTGGCCAGACCGCGCAACAGGTCGCGGAAATCGTTGAGTGCATTGAAGCGCGGCATCGCGGCGGTGTGCGGTGTCAGCATCACGTTGTCGAACTTCAGCAATTCGTCGTCGCTGCGCCCCGGTTCTTCGTAGAGCGGGTCGAGTGCAAAGCCGCCGAGATGTCCGGACTTCAACGCATCGATCAGCGCGTCGCGGTCGATGATGCGGGCGCGCGACACGTTGATCAGAAAAGCGCCGCGTTTCATTTTGGCGAGTTTTTCGCGATCGATGAAATTGCGCGTGGTTTTGGTTTCGGGCAACTGGATGCTGACCCAGTCGGATTCGGCCAGCAGCGTATCGAGTGGTGCGTATTGCGCGCTGAAACGCGTTTCATCCTCGTCGGTCATTTTGTTGCGCTGGAAATAGATCACACGCATGCCGAAGGCGGCGGCGCGCACCGCCAGTTCGCGGCCGATTTCACCCATGCCGATGATGCCGAGCGTGGCTTCGTGCAGCATTTTGAGGCTCGGGATGCGCGGCCAGCCGGAGGAGGCGGTATGACGGCGGTCGAAGGTGGTCGGCGAGTAGCCGGCGACTTCGAGTTGTTCGGCGCTGATTAAGCCGGTGATGCGGTGCAGCTTGCGCGCCAGCGTCAGCATCATCGCCATCGTGTGTTCGGCACAGGCGATATTGGCGCGGCGGCGCAGCGTCAGCACCGGCACATTGCGCACCTTGCAGGCGGCGAGGTCGATGCTGCGTGTGATGGTGCCGTATTGCTGCACCAC
>CALQCM020000009.1 GCA_943329075.2 Chitinophaga pinensis
GGAAAAAACTTCGGCAACTCCCGGGGAGGAGGGGGGCCCGGAGTTGCCGCCGCTGCCTTGGGGGCAGCGCTTAGCTGGTTGCTGTTGCAGGTGTCTAAATTTGTGAGGCCAGTCCGTAAATCCTGTTCATGAACGACTCAACATCAATGGCTGACAGATCATCCGGGAGCTCCGGGCTGAGCGATTGCTGGGAGGGCGTATGCAGGGCGAAAAGCACCGCCGGATTCCAGCTCGCATTCATTACATCGGCACCATAGGTGCCATTCTTTAGCCGGGCTTCGCCGACGCCGGTTTTTACGGCGCCGGCCCGGGTTTTGCGGTAGTCATCAAGGTAAACCAGCATGCTTTGCCTCCTGCATTGAGCCGTTGTCCCGTTACACAGGGAAGTGATTGCAAGTTGCAGGCCACTTCGGCGCACTCGTTGTTGTGAAATCAAGATATTTATATAAGCGACTGTTTTATTATGATTAATGTGAGCAGATTACCGTTGGTGCAAAAGGCCTCAGGTGCAGGAAACGGCGGCGCGGCCTGCCAATTTCATGACAGGCCGCCGAAGGCGGCTACAGTGGGTAACGGGAACCCGTCAGTCTTGAGGCGGGGCTCGCTCTATGGCGGGGTGCGGTCGTGAACGGCCCGGGAAAATCGCCGGTGGAGTTTGCAGATGTCGCCGCGGCGGCGCAGCGGTTGTCCGGCATTGCCCATCGAACGCCGGTGTTGACCTCGCGAACCGTGGACGCCCGCACTGGCGCCACGGTCTACTTCAAATGTGAGAATTTTCAGCGCATGGGCGCGTTCAAGTTCCGTGGCGCCTACAACGCACTGTCCTGTCTTGACGAAACGCAAAGGCGCGCCGGGGTGGTGGCATTTTCATCCGGCAACCACGCGCAGGCCGTGGCGCTGGCGGGACGACTCCTGGGGATACCGGCAACCATTGTCATGCCGTCCAATGCGCCGTCGGTAAAACTGGACGCAACCCGGGGCTACGGCGCGGCAGTCGTGACCTATGATCCGGTGACGCAAAACCGCGAGCAGATTGCGCAAGACCTGGCGGGCAAACGCGGCCTCACCGTGATTCCACCCTTTGATCATCCTCACATCGTGGCCGGCCAGGGTACTGCGGCGCTTGAGTTGATCGAGGAGACAGGCGCGTTGGACTTTCTGCTTGTTCCCTGTGGCGGCGGCGGGCTGATTTCCGGTTGTGCCATCGCGGCCAATCATCTTTCGCCAGGCATCAAAGTCATCGGTGTGGAGCCGGCGGCGGGTGACGACGTAACGCGTTCTTTCAAGAGCGGCGTGCTGCAGTCAGTCAGCAATCCGGACACCATTGCCGATGGCGCGCGCACCAGCAGTGCCGGCAAGGTGACGTTCCCGTTGATCATGGAGCATGTGCGTGAAATGCACACAGTCACCGACGCAGAACTCGCGCGCGCCATGTTTTATTTGTGGGAACGCATGAAAATCGTGGTCGAGCCGACCGGCGCACTGGGGGCGGCGGCGTTGTTCGAGGGGAAAATCGATGCGCGCGGCAAACGTGTCGGCATACTCATCAGTGGCGGCAACGTCGATATCAAAGGCGTTTCGGCGTTGCTCTAGACCACCGCGTCAACGCGGGCGGGGCAGGCGCGTTAGGGGGCAATAGCACGGGCAAGACTGTTAAAATCGCGCCCTTGTAAAATTCGCCCGGATTCCTGAAATGATTTTGTACGCCTCTGCCATATTCCTCGGCGCCTTCCTGCTGTTTCTGGTGCAGCCGATTATCGCCAAACAGATCCTGCCGTGGTTTGGCGGGTCCGCCGCTGTGTGGGCGACCTGCATGGTTTTTTTTCAGATGGCGCTGCTGGCCGGTTACGCTTATGCCGATTTCACGACGCGTCGCCTGACGCCGCGCCGCCAGGCCATGCTGCACCTGGCATTGCTGGTTTTGAGTCTGCTGGTGCTGCCGATCACGCCGGATGTGTCCTGGAAACCCGCCGGCGATGACAATCCGAGTTGGCGGATTCTGGGTCTGCTGACGCTGACGATCGGCTTGCCGTATTTCATTCTGTCGACGACCAGCCCTTTGCTGCAGGCGTGGTTTGCGCGGCGCTTCCATCACGCCATTCCATACCGCCTGTTTGCCTTGTCGAACCTGGCCTCGCTGCTGGCCTTGCTGGCTTATCCGGTCCTCATCGAGCCGTGGGTGACTACGCTCACGCAATCGGTCACCTGGTCGGTGTTCTACGGGTTGTTCGTCTGTTTGTGCGGCTACGCGGCAATCGCGAGCGCGCGCAGTGCCGGCGACGACGTGGCACCGGCGGCGGAAAGCGCCGAAGTTGCGCGTGCGCCGAGTTTCGGCCGCCAAATGATCTGGATGACGCTGGCGGCGACCGCGACGTTCCTGCTGCTGGCGGTGACGACACACATCACGCAGAACGTGGCCTCGCTGCCGTTCCTCTGGATTTTGCCGCTGTCGCTGTATCTGGCCACTTTCATTTTGTGTTTTGATCATCCGCGCTGGTACCGGCGTGAAGTGTTTCTGTTGCTGGTTGCCATCTTGCTGCCGCTGATGGCTTGGTACTCGGATTCGCTGGATCTGAAAGTCGTCATTCCGATGTATCTGGGCGGATTGTTTGTGTGCTGCATGTTCTGTCACGGTGAGCTGTCGCAGATCAAACCGTCACCGCGTTACCTCACGCGCTATTACCTGATGATTTCGGTCGGTGGCGCGGTCGGCGGCCTGCTCGTTGGTTTCGGCGCGCCGTATCTGTTGAAGGGATATTTCGAACTCGCCATCGGCCTCGTGGCCTGCGCCTGCCTGTTGCTCTACCGGACTTACCGGCTGGCATGGTGGGCGATGATCGGCGCGGCGGGCGTGGTTGGAGCGACCGCCTGGGGGGGCGGCAAGGCGGTTGAGCATCAGTTTGCCGATTCGCGGGTGATGATGCGCAATTTTTACAGCGTGCTAAAAGTGCGCGAGTTCACCGATCCGGTGACTTTTCGCTCGCTCGTGCACGGCGGCATCATGCACGGCGGGCAGTTGATGGACCCGCAGCACCGTTTGCGCGCGAGCAGTTATTTCGGCTACACCAGCGGCTACGGACGCACGTTTGCAAGCCTGCCGGATACTCCGCGCAAGGTCGGTGTCATTGGCCTCGGGGCAGGGTCCGTGATCGCCTATGCGCGCAAGGGCGACACCTTCCGTTTTTATGAAATCAACCCGCAGGTCGTTGAAGTCGCGCGACGCGAATTTACTTTCATGGACGAATCGCCGGCGAAAATCGAGGTTGTGCTCGGTGACGGCCGTTTGAGCCTTGAGCGCGAGTCGAGCCAGCAGTTCGACGTGCTGGCAATGGATGCGTTTTCAGGCGATTCCATTCCCATGCACCTGCTGACGCGGGAGGCGATGCAAATCTATCTGCGCCATCTCAAACCGGGCGGCGTCCTCGTGTTTCAGGCGACCAACCGCTTCATCAATATCGCGCCCATCGTGGCGAGCCTCGCCAACGAATTCGGTCTGGCGTCGGTTCTGGTCAGCGACTGGCCGGACAGCGAAAAGGGTGTTGACTACTGGGCTTCCGGCACCGATCAGGTCATTGTGACTTCGAACAAAGCGCTGCTGCAGTCGGAAAAAATTCGCAGCGTTGCCACCGAAATTACCATCCCCGCGGGTTTTCGCGTGTGGACCGACGACTTCAATAATCTGGTGCGTGTGCTGAAGTAAACGCAGTTTGCCTAAACCGGCAAAAAACCGTTCACTGCAGCGACGAAAGCCTGCGGATCCTCGATCTGGGGGCAGTGGCCGACACCGGGGATCTCCATGAAACGGGCGCCGGCAATGCCGGCGGCCAGTTCGCGCGCGATCGCCGGTGCCGTGGTGACGTCAAGCGCACCCACCATGACGAGTGTGGGATTGCGGATCGTGCCGAGTTGCGGTTTGAAATCAACATCCGCGAGCGCCAGGCAGGCGTTGGCGAAACATCCGGCGTCCGCACTTTCGAGAATGCGTTTGCGTTCGGCAACAACCTCGGGATGCGCCGCGATGAAGGCGGGCGGAAACATGCGATTGATCGCGATGTCGAGTGCGCCGCGCATGCCTTCGGTGCGCACACGGGCGGCGAGCGCGCGCAGCGGGAGTTTTCCGGCATCGGGAAATCCAGCCAGCGCGTCGGCCACGATCAGGCGCTCGAATCGTGCGCCGTGCCGGATCGCCAGTGCAACCGCAATAAAGCCGCCGAGTCCGTTGCCGAGCACATCGGTCTGCGCGGGCAGGCGGGCTTCATCAAACCACGCGGCAATGCGGTCTGCGTAATCATCAATAGATGTGCCGCCGGCGTCGGAAGTGCCGTAGCCGGGCAGGTTGATGCGCCAGACCCGGCGGTTCTTTGCCAGTGCCGGCAGCACAGCGTCAAACGCCGTGCGATCGGCGAGCAGCGAGTGCAGCAGCACCAGATCGCGCCCGCTGCCGCTGTGTGCGACATCCAGGCAGGTGGTCTTGAGATTCATTGTGGAAGGTTTCTTTCTGCAAAAAATTCAGATCGCGTTGCCGCGACGTTTATCCGGTCAGTCGGCAAACAGGTTTCGCCGGGCGTGTTGCAGGTGTGCAACGATGGCCGTTTTGGCTCGCGCGTCATCGCGGTCCTTGAGTGCCATCACGATGGTACGATGTTCCTGCTGGTAAATCAGGCGGCGCTCCGGGGTGACGATGCGATCCTTCAGTTTGCCCCATTCCGATTGCTGACGCACCGCCGTGACGATTTCGAGCATGCGCACCATGAAACGGTTATGACTGGCGTTCGCCATCGCCTGGTGCAAAGCGGCATCCCATAACTCGAATTCGTCCAGACCGGCTGCCTGTTCGGCCTTTTCGAGGCAGCTTTCCATGCGGGCGAAATCCGCGGCAGTAGCGTTAGTCACGATCAACTCTGCAATCGCCGGTTCGATGCGCAAGCGCGCTTCCATGACCTCCGCCGGGCTGATATTCAGCATTGATCCCGCGGCGGATGATCCATCTTCTGCTTCTTGCGTTGTCAGGTAAGTGCCGCGGCCAACCTCCCGTGTGACATAGCCTTCGGCTTCCAGTTGCGATAGGGAGCGGCGGATCGCATTGCGGGGCAGACCGAAGCGTTTTGCGAATTCTCGCTCGGTCGGCAGTTTTGCGCCCGGGGCAAGCGAGCCATCTGCTGCGCCGGCGAGTACAAAGTCCCGGATGCGTTGCACATTTTGGCTTGAGATTGCGCGGGTGCTCATGGTTGGTTATGGTTGCTTATGGATGAAGGTCTGGTGAACGCTATGCCGGCGGCCAGAGCCAATAGTGAACCATTCTAAAAATTGGTTCAAGGCTAGCGTGAATGCAGGCAAAGTTTTGCGGATTAAGCAAATTCATTGCCGATTTCACAGTCGTTTGCGTCATTAGAAAAATATGAACCAATATCCATAAAATATGAACCAATGCGGCAAGTTTGTTGACAATTGCTGCCGTGTTTTTTAGCATCCCTCGACCATGTTTTTCGTACTTGCCGGTTGCCGATGGCGGCGTTGTTCGCGGCTGAATTTACAATGATAAAAATTCCGGGAGCGCTCGAAACGGCCGACGTCGTCACGATTAGCGGCGGCCGGTTGGGTGTTATCCCGGCAATCGATGCTTATACGGGGGTGTCATGAATTGTGAACTTGGACAAAAGATCGCTGCGGTGCTGGGGCGCATCTGTATTGCCTTGCTGTTTTTTCAGTCGGGCTGGCACAAGATCGGCGCGGGTTTCGAGCCCAACGTGAAAGTAATGGTTGCGAAGGGCCTGCCGATGCCGGAAGTGTTGCTGGCGATCACCGTAGCGATGGTCTTTGCCGGCGGCCTGATGATATTGCTTGGCTGGTATGCGCGCACGGCGGCGCTGGTGCTGGCGGCATGGATGATACCGATCACGATTTATTATCACGGCTTCTGGAGTGCCGATCCGGCGCAGTTGTTCAATCAGACCACGCATTTCATGAAAAACCTCGCCATCACCGGTGCCTTGCTGCATCTGTATGCAATGGGCCCCGGGCCGTGCAGCCTGCGTGATGAATGCGCGCGGAAGGACGGCGCGGCGGCGTGACCAATCAGACCATACGCCTGGCAGTCATTTCCGAGGGCACCAGTTCGTGGCCGCTTTATGTGGCGGAAGCACACGGGCTGTTTGCCGGTGCCGGCATCAAGGTGGACATGACGATCACCGGGTCGTCGGTGAAGCAGCTCGAACAACTTGTTTGCGGCGGTTACGACATCGGTTTTCAGCAATCCGACCACGTCGTGCGCGCGGTGGAGGGCGGCGGCGATCTTTTTGCATTCATGGCCTTTGCACATGCGCCCGAACTCTCGCTGGTGGCAGCGCCAGATATTGCCTCGATCGCAGATTTACGCGGAAAAATCATCGCGGTCGACGGCGCGCGCACCGGTTACGCCTTGCTGCTGCGCCAGCTGCTTGCCGACCATGGGTTGACGGAAAACGACTACACGATGCAGGAGTTCGGCGGCTCGCAGGAGCGCCAGGACGCCATGCGCAACGCCGCCGGCGTGGCGACACTGCTGAATCCGCCATTCGACCGCCAGTTATTCGCCGACGGTTTCAGGAGCCTGGGCAGCACCTGGGATTTTTTCCCGACCTACCCGGGGCCGGTGGGGGCCGCGCGCCGCGCCTGGGCTGCGCAACATGGCGATGCACTGGCCGCATTTATAGGCGCAATGTACGCCGCATTTGCGTGGCTGAAGGACGCCAGCAACAAGGCCGCGGCGATCGCCGTGTTGCCGTCGCGTTTAAATATGGACCGGGATGTTGCCGCCGCGGCATTTGACGATTACACGCGTCATCCGGTGCCGGAAATCACGGCGCAGGGCATGCGCGAGGTTATCGACGTGGTCTGGAACGCAGAGGGTTACCGCGGGCCGAAGGGCGCTGCGGAAAAATATCTTGATCTGGCTTACGCGCAGCGCGCGCAGGCATTGCGCGCATAATACCGCCTTGCCGCGGATGCGCATTTTGGTTTTTGAATTTGCCTTCAGCCGGCCGCAGGGCCGCATTAGACAGGAAGCCTTCCGTCATGCCTGACGCACTGGTCCAATCGGCAATACATCACTGGGCGCCGCGCTTTGTTTCAAACGGCGTGCCGCTCACCGATTTCGAAGAGGTCACGGCGAAACTCGAACGCTGGGAGGACTGGTGTGAGGCATGGTGCAAATGCGCAGCGATGCACGAAGGCATCGGGCGCGCGGCACTCGCCGACGGTTACAAACTTTCAGCGGCACAGCACCTCACGACCGCGGGTGTCTGTTATCACTTTGCCAAATTTGTTTACGTGCGTGACGTCAAACAGATGCGTGCCGCGCACATGAAGGCGGTTGAGTGCCGCAAGCTCGCGTTGCCGTATCTGCAACCGGCCGGCGAATACGTGCGCATTCCATTCGAGGGCAAATCGTTCGCCGGCATATTGCGGCACCCGGCGGGCGTCACGCCTGCGCCGGTTGTGGTGATGTGCATGGGGCTCGATTCGGCGAAGGAGGAGATGGACAGCTATGAGTCGCTGTTTCTTGCGCGCGGGCTGGCGACGCTGACTTTCGACGGCCCGGGGCAGGGTGAATCCGAATACGACATTCCGATCCGTGGCGAATACGAAACGGCGGTCAAAGCCGTAATCGACTGGCTGGAGACACGCAGCGATATTGATGCAACGAAGGCCGGCCTGTGGGGCGTCAGTCTTGGCGGTTATTACGCGCCGCGCGCGGCGGCGTTCGAGAAACGCGTCAAAGCCTGCATCGGTCTGTCCGGCCCCTACGACTGGGCGGATGTGTGGCCGCAGTTGCCGGAACTGACCCGCGAGACTTTCCGCGTGCGTTCGCACTCGGCCAGCGTCGACGATGCGTTGCGCGTCGGCCGCACGTTGAGCCTGAAAGGGGTGGCGTCGAACATTACCTGTCCGCTGTATCTGGTCGCGGGCAAACTTGACCGCATTGTGCCGTGGCAGGATGCCGAGCGCGTTGCGCGCGAAGCAAAGGGGCCGGTCGAACTGGTGATTGTCGAGGATGGCAACCACGTCGCCAACAACCGCGTTTACAAATACCGCACGCAGTCGGCCGACTGGATGGCAAAACAACTGGGTCTGCCGCAGGTATAAGGAGGACGGGCATGCGAAATCGCACATTGCTGTTGGTGTTGCTTCTACTGGTTGCGTCGATTCATGGATTGCCGTCGGGCGCCGCGGAGCCGGATGCGTCTTATCCGCAAAAGCCGATCCGCATGGTGGTGCCGTTTCCCACCGGTTTTGCCAGCGATTTTCTGGCGCGCGTGGTCAGCCAGAAACTGTCGGAGCTCTACGGCAAGCAGATCATCGTCGACAACCGGCCCGGCGGCGGCGGAGTGATCGGCAGTGTGCTGGTGGCAAAAGCGGCGCCGGACGGCTATACCCTGTCGACTGTCGCCTTGCCGCACCTGATCAACGCGCTGATCGCCGATGAACCGCAATACCGGCCGCTCGAAGATTTCACACCGATTACGCAAATTGCCTCGCTGCCGAACTTTGTCCTGGTGAGCGGGCCGATCAACAATTTGCAGGAACTGATTGCGCTGGCCAAACAAAAGCCGGGCCAGTTGAATTTTGCCTCGGGCGGAGTCGGTAGCCAGTCGCATATCGCGGGCGAGCTGTTCAAGATATCCGCCGGCATTAATACCGTGCACGTGCCGTTCCGTACGCTGGGCGACGCCATGACGGAACTGGCGGCGCAGCGCGTGCATTACTATGTGATTCCCATTTCGGCCGGTATGCCTTTGCTCAAAGACGCGCGCTTCCGCGCGATTGCGGTCACTATTGATAAACGCGTCGAACAACTGCCCGACGTGCCGACGATGGCGGAGGCAGGGTTGCCGGGATTTCGCATCGACGGCTGGTTCGGCATCCTCGGGCCGGCCGCCATGCCGCGCGCCCTGGTCGCGCGGTTGAATGCGGACATCACGGCCGTGTTGAAACAGCCCGATACGCGGGAACGCTTTCTGCGCCAGGGCGCGGAACCGGTATATACGACGCCTGCAGCGTTTGAGAAAATGCTCCGGGAAGAACTGGTGCGCTACCGCGATGTCGTCAAGGCAGCAGGCATTAAGGCGCATTGAACCAAGCAATTTCACCGACTTTTTTGGATGCGATTATGAAAAAACTGAGCATGGCAATATTGCTTGCGCTGACTGCATTCGCTGCTGGCGCGCAGACCAAATACCCGAACAAGCCGATCCGCATGATTGTGCCGTTCCCGCCCGGTTCGGCCAGTGATTTTCTGGCGCGCACGGTAGGGCAGAAACTTAACGAGCAGTACGGCCAGCAGGTAGTCATCGACAACCGGCCCGGCGCCGGCGGCGTCGTCGGCAGTACGATGATCGCCAAGGCGGTGCCGGACGGTTACACACTCGGCATGATCGGGCAGCCGTATCTGATCAATGCCATTCTGCAAAAAGACGCGCCGTATCGCGCGCTCGAAGATGTCGCCACCATTGCGCAGGTTGCCACGCTGCCGAACGTGCTTGTGATTGCGCCCAATCTGCCGGTCAAAACCACTGCTGAACTGATCGCGATGGCGAAGGCCAAACCGGGCGAACTGAATTTCGGCTCAGCAGGCATCGGCGCCTCGTCGCATATTGCCGGCGAGGCCTTTAAGGCGGCGGCCGGCATCAATGTGGTGCACGTGCCGTTCAAGTTGCTCAGCGATGTATTTACCGAGATGATTTCCGGGCGCGTGCACATGTACATGTTTCCGCTACCGGCAGTGATGCCGATGCTGAAGGACGGCAAGTTGCACGTGCTTGCCGTTGGCACGTTGCAAAAGGTGCCGTCGCTGCCGGGGGTGCCGACGATTGCCGAATCCGGGCTGTCGGGGTTTCAGAGCGAGAGCTGGTTCGGTGTGGTCGCACCAGTCAAAACGCCGCGCGCTGTCGTGCAACAGCTAAACAAGGATATTGTGGCGATCCTGCAGCAAGCGGATACCAAAGAGCGTTTTCTGCGGCAGGGCGCCGACGCAGTCATCACGACGCCTGAGGAATTCCAGAAGCTGATGCAGTTTGAATTCGCCAAATATAAAAAACTGGTCAAGGACGCAGGCATTTCTGCGCAATGATTTGAAATTCGGAGGAAATAATATGAACAGAAAATTGAGCGTTTTACTCACCGCAATATCGCTGTTAATCGTTGCGCCCTGCGCGGTTGCACAGGATAAATTTCCAACCAAACCGATCCGCATGCTGGTGCCGTTCTCGCCTGGCAGCGTGACCGACTATATTGCGCGTGCTATCGGTCAGAAGCTGTACGAGTCTTGGGGCCAGCAGGTGGTGGTCGACAACCGGCCGAGCGCGGGCGGCGTCATCGCTTCCGAACTCCTGCTCAGTGCGCCGCCCGATGGTTACACGCTGATGACGGTGTCGATCGGGCACACCGTGAACGCCTCGCTTTATTCGAAATTGCCGTATGACACGGTCAAGGATTTCGCCGGCATTACGCTGCTTGCCGACGTGCCGACCGTTCTCGTGGTGACGCCCACGCTGGGTCTGAAATCAGTCAAGGACCTCGTTGATCTCGCCAAGGCCAAACCTGGTCAGATCAATTATGCCTCGGCGGGCGTCGGCAGCGGCGCACACATGAATGCCGAGCAGTTCAAACTCGCAACCGGCATCAACATTGTTCACGTGCCGTACAAGGGAACTCCGGAGGCGCTGACCAATGTGATCAGCGGCAGCGTCCAATTCTTTTTTTCGCCGATCACCGGCGCAGCGGCGCTTGTCAAAGGCGGCAAGATTACGGCGCTGGCGGTGTCGACGAAGAATCGCTCGCCGGTTCTGCCCGATCTGCCCAGTGCGTCGGAGGTTGGTATCGCGGGTTTTGAGTTTAACCTGTGGACGGGGCTTCTCGGCCCCGTGAAGCTGCCGAAGGAGATCAAGGACACGCTCAATCGCGAGGTGGTGCGCATACTAAACCAGCCCGATATGAAGGACCGCATGCTGACACAGGGTGCCACGCCGCACCCGATGACGCCGCAGGAGTTTGATGGGTTTATCAAGAATGAAGTGGAGCGGCTTGCCAAAGTAGTCAAAGCTTCCGGCGCGCGTGCCGATTAAGCGATACAACCAAAAGCCCGGTAGAAAAGTATATCGAACTAAGTTCAGGAAGAGGTAATGGCCAATAAAAATCAGAATGGCATGAATAGACGCGACTTCATCAAGCTCGGCGCGGCGGCCGGCGGTCTGGCGGCGGCGGGCTCCGAACTGATCGCGCCGGCGTGGGCCAACCGTCATCCGCATCCGCGGCCGACCAGTGTCAAGTACCTCGATCGCAACACCTACCGCAAGAACTGCAGTGTTGTTTCGCATTTCGATCCGGGCGAGGAGCGCGAAGCGAAGATGCAGTTGATGGCAATCGGTGCGCGGCGTTTCATGTTTATGCGCGGCGACGTGATCGACATTACTGATCCGCTGCGGCCGAAATTGCACAACCGCAAGGCCTTCGTCGGCAACCAGGTCAACCTCGCCTACAACAAGAAGCTCGGCAAATGGATCCTGATGACCGGCGCCGGCATTGCCGGCACGTTCTCGACGCCGAAAGCGCCGCGCGGCAAGTACGACGATCCGTCGATGATCCAGCAGAACATCAACCAGAAGGGCCTGCGCGGCGTGCGCTTCTACGACGCCAGCGATCCCGGCAAGCTGGTGCTGTTATCGGAGTGGAGTTGCGATCAGGGCGACCCGAAGCGCGAAGTGCAGACCGGTTCCGGCACGCACCGCTGCTTTTACGACGGTGGTCAGTATGCCTATCTCGACACGGCGCCGGACAACAGCTTCATCCGTATGGAAAGCTCGGTGCGTTATTACTGCAACTGCGTGCAGATCATCGACGTGTCAAATCCGGTGAGCCCCAAATTTGTCACCAACTGGTGGATGCCGGGGCAGCGCGAAGGCGAGGAAGAAGCCTATAAAAAATGGCGTGAATACGGCGACAAGGAATCGTGGACGACGCTGCATGGCCCGATGTACGTGCCGACCAAGGTCGAGGACGGTGGCAAGCTCGGTTACAGCGCCTGGGGTGCTTTCGGCATGCTGGTGCACGACCTCTCGGACATTCGCAATCCGAAACTGATCGGGCAGTTCTATCCGAAAATGGAGAAGGGCGGTCTGCCGTTTCACACCATCGACATCGCGCGGTTGAATCGCGGCTTTGTCATTACCAATCCCGAGGTGCTCAATCCGGACTGTAACGAGCCGTTGCAGCCGTTGTGGGTGCTCGACGTCAAGGATCCGACCAAACCGCGCGCGCTGGCAAAGATGCCGACACCGGTGCCGCCGACGGATGCGCCGTATAACAATTTCTGCGACAAGCGCGGCCGTTTCGGCCCGCACAACCCGCCGCACATGAAGGCACCGGGCAAGGCGCACCCGAATTTCACCGCCTACGCTTACTTTAATGCAGGCGTGCAGTTCTTCAATATCGAGGACCCGTCGAAGCCGCGCAACGTTGGTTATTTCATTCCGCCGCAACCGGGCGATCTCGACGATTACCTGAGCTATCCGCGCGACGCCGGCGCGGTGTTCATCGAATGGGACCGCAACCTCATGTGGTGCGGCACCGGCACCGGTCTTTATTGCGTTACGTCACCGGCGCTTGGCAAACCCGTGCTCGAATCGATGACGGTTAAGGAATGGACGCTGCCGGGACTGAACGCCGGGCATGCCTAGGCATCCCCGACAATACTCGAAACGGATTCATCAGGAGATTTGAATGGCCAGCAAGCGTAAACGCGTCGAACCGAAAAACGTCAAACCTTCGAGCATCGATCCGAAAAAGCGAATCAGCACGGCACCGGACGGTCTCTACGACCCGGCCAATCCGGGCCACCGCTGGGACCGCCCGCTGCAGGCCCCCGGCCGCATGCAGGTTGATTTCGAAGAACGCGTCGATTTCCGGCGTCTGCACGATTACCGTCTTGCGCGCACGCGCAATGCCTTGAAGAAATCGAAGCTCGGTGCGCTGCTGGTGTTCGACCAGATCAACATGCGCTACATCTCGAGCACCGTGATCGGCGAGTGGGCGCGCGACAAACTTACGCGCTGGTGTCTGTTGACGGGTAACGGCGAACCTTGGGTGTGGGACTTTGGATCGGCGGTGCGCCATCACAAACTGTATGCACCCTGGCTGCCGACCAACCACTGCATCCCCGGGCTTGCCGGCCTGCGTGGTGCGGTATCGCCCAAAGTCGGGCTGTTCGAGCAGGCGGCGAAGGAGATTTACGATATTCTCAAACAGGAGGGTGTTGCCGACATGCCGATCGGTATCGACGTCGTCGAGCCGCCGTTCCTGTTTGCGCTGCAGAACCTCGGCCTCAAGGTGATGGACGGCCAGCAGGTCATGCTCGATGCGCGCGAGATCAAGAGCTACGACGAAATTACACTGCTCAACATGGCTGCTGCCATGGGCGACGGCGTGTATCAGGACATTTTCGAGGCACTCAAGCCCGGTGTGCGTGAAAACGAAATCGTCGCCATGGCGACCAAGCGTTTCTACGAAATGGGCTCGGATTGCGTCGAAGCGGTCAACGCGATCGCCGGCGAGCGCTGCAGCCCGCATCCGCACAACTTCACCGACCGCCTGATCCGTCCGGGCGACCAGGCGTATTTCGACCTGATCCAGTCCTACATGGGTTACAAGACCTGTTACTACCGCACTTTCACGGTGGGCAGTGCGACACCGGCCCAGCATGACGCCTACAAAAAGGCGCGCCGCTGGATGGATGACGCGATTGCCATGCTGAAACCCGGTGTCTCGACGGATGACGTCGCGCGCGTATTTCCAAAGAGCACCGAAATCGGTTTTGAAACCGAGATGTCGGCCTTTGGTCTGAATTTCTGTCACGGCCTCGGCCTCGGCCTGCACGAACGGCCGCTGATTTCGCGCCTTAATTCGCTGAAAGATCCCTACGAACTGAAAGCGGGCATGGTGTTCGCGGTCGAGACCTTCTGTCCCGCCAAGGACGGCGTATCGGCGGCGCGTATCGAGGAAGAGGTCGTGTTGACACCGGACGGCGCAAAAATCATCACGCTCTTCCCCGCGCAGGAACTGCCGATCGCGAATAAATACTGATAACCGTGAAGGAGTGAATGAGTGAAGAAGGTCAAGGCGGCCGCACTTGCGCGGCTTTGCTCCTTCACTCCTTCACTCCTTCACTCATTCACTTTTTCACGGCTGCAACGCAACTAGGAGTCAATACGTGAGTGCTTCAACAAAAAGCAAGAAAACAACCGGCGCATTGCCGGAGATCGGACGCGAAACGCGCCTCGAACTCTACCGGCTGCAACTCGAACTGCGGTATTGCGAGAAGCGCGCCTATGACCTGTTCCTGCAGAACCTGATCAAGGGCACCAGCCATCTGTCGCTCGGGCAGGAAGCCATTGCCGCCGCCTTCGGCGTGGCGATGCGTCCCGACGACTATACGTTTTGCACCTATCGCGGCCACGCGCACACGCTGGCGCGCGGCGCCTCGATGGAAGGTGTGCTCGGTGAGTTGATGGGGCGCCAGTGCGGCCTGCTCGGTGGCAAAGGCGGGTCGATGCACCTCACCGACGTCGCCAAGGGGGTGATGGGCTCCTATGCCATCATTGGCGCGCATCTGCCGATCGCGGCGGGTGCGGCGTGGTCGGCGCAGTACCGCGGCACCAAACAGGTGGCGGTGTGCTTCTTCGGCGACGGCACAACGAATATCGGCGCCTTCCATGAAGCGCTGAATTTTTCGGTGGTGTGGAAGCTGCCGGTAGTGTTTGTTTGCGAAAATAATCTATACATGGAATACACGCCGATCAGCGCAGTCACTGCGGTGGCCAATCCGGCCTCCGACCGCGCGTCGGCCTACGGCCTGCCGTCGATCAATGTCGATGGCAACGATGCCGACGAAATGTATTTGACGGCGATGGCGGCGATCGAAAAAGCGCGCGATGGCGGCGGTCCTTCGCTGATCGAGGCACGCACCTATCGTCACAGCGGCCACTCGCGCGCCGACCCCGGGAAGTACCGCCCGGAAGGTGAGCTGGAAAAATGGCTGAAGCTCGATCCGGTGGTGACCTATCGCGAACGCCTGTTGAAATTCGGCTTCAACGATCCGACGCTGAAAGATGTGGAGAACGAGGTGCACCGCAAAGTGGACGCGGCAACGGCGACGGCGAAAGCCTCGGCGCTGCCTTTGATTGCGGATATTGAAAAGAACGTGTGGGCGGACGGGAGTGCAGCATGGCGGAACTGACTTATCGCGACGCAGTCGCAGCAGCAATCGCGCAGGAAATGAAGCGCGACGAAAGCGTCGTGTTTCTGGGCGAAGACGTGGCGGCGGCCGGTGGCGTGTTCAAGGCCACGGTGGGCCTGCTCGAACAATTCGGCCCGAAGCGCGTGCGCGACTGCCCGATATCGGAACAGGCCATTCTTGGTGCGGCCATGGGCGCGGCGATGACGGGCCTGAAGCCGATCGCCGAAATCATGTTCTCGGATTTTCTCGCCGTCTGCTGGGACATCGTCGCCAACGAAATAGCGAAGATCCGCTACATGACCGATGGTCAGGTCAGCATGCCGCTGGTGATTCGCACTGCCAATGGCGCCGGCTCGCGTTTCGGCGCTCAGCATTCGCAGGCAGTGGAGAACTGGGCGATGATGATCCCCGGCCTCAAGGTGGTGGCGCCGGCGTTTCCGGCTGACGTCAAAGGACTGCTGGCGGCGGCCATTCGCGATCCGGATCCGGTGTTGTTCTTCGAACAGAAATCGCTGTATCCGATGAAGGGCGAGGTGCCCGACGGCGAATACGTGGATCAACTGGGCAAGGCCAAGGTGCTGCGACAGGGCAAGGACGTCACCATCGTCGCCTTGGCGCTGATGGTGCACCGTGCACTCGATGCCGCGGCGATTCTGGAAAAGGAGTACGGCATATCGGCGACGGTGGTCGACGTGCGTTCGCTGGTGCCGCTCGACACGCAAACCATATTGACGGAAGTCGCGAAGACCGGACGCCTGGTGACGATCGAGGAAAATCCGCGTTTGTGCGGCTGGGGCGCGGAAATCGCCTCCATCGCTGCCGAAGAATGTTTCTGGGATCTCGACGGCCCGATACACCGTATTACGACGCCGCATATCCCGCTGCCGGCAGCGGATCTGCTCGAAGACAACACGATCCCGTCGGTCGAGCGCATCGTGCGCGAAATCCGGCAGCAAATCGATTAGTCGGTCATTCATACCCATAAGCCCTTAAGGGCATCGCGGAGGACGTCATGGTTGGAAGTATTGTGCGCACTATCGTAACAGCGGGGCTGTTCTGCGTCGGCATGGCGGCTTACGCCGGTGATGCGGATCTTATTCTGCTCAATGGCAAGATCATCACGGTCGACGACCAGTTTCATATCGCGCAAGCGGTGGCGATCAAGGGCAGCCGCATTGTTGCCGTCGGCAAAAACGCGGAGGTGCGCAAACAGGCTGCGGCCGGCGCCAAAGTGATCGATCTCAAGGGGCGCACGGTCATTCCAGGTTTGATCGACAACCATTCGCACTGGATACGCGCCGCCGAACATGACGAACTGCGTTTTGACGGGGTGACGACGCGGAAGCATGCGCTCGCCATGCTGGCCGGGCGGCTGAGTGGCGCCAAGCCGGGACAATGGATCGTCACGCTCGGTGGCTGGTCGGAGGAACAATTCACCGATGATCCGCGCGGTTTTCCGCTGGAAGAACTCGATCGCATGGCGCCGAACAATCCGGTGATAATACAGGCGGTCTACAACCACTCCTATCTGAACACCGCAGCATTGAAGGCCGCAAAGATTGACGAAAATACGCCCGATCCTGTCAACGGCAAAATCGAAAAGGACGCCGGCGGCAAACTGACCGGATTCGTGCGCGGTGCTGGTGGCGTTGCCTTTGTGGCGGGCCGGATTCCGTTGCCGGAGCAGGCAGAATGGTTGGACAACACGCGCCGCCTCGTTGGCGAACTGAATTCCATGGGCATCACTGGCTGGCTCGATGCCGGCGGGCGCGGGATGGGGCCGAAACACTACGAGCCCTACAAAAATCTTGCGGACCGTGGCGAACTCAATGCACGCGCCTTCTGGACGACCATCCAGCAGCCGAGCACTCCGGAGCAGGTCGACAAGGTGCTGCAGGTGATTGCGCAGCAAAAGCCGTTCCAGGGCAACGATTTTTTCAATAACGTCGGTTGGGGCGAATCGGGATTCGCGCCGGTGACGACGCAATTGCTGCGTGTCGGCGGCAATACCAAGCCGGAAGACCTGTTGCAGTTCAAGCGCGTGGCGCAGGCCCTTGCAGAAAAGGGCCTGTATTACAACACACACGTTGAGATGACGCCGGTGATCAATGCTTTCCTCGATGTCTACGAAGACATTGAGAAGAACGTGCCTTTCAAAGGATTCCGCTGGTCGTTCTCGCATCTGGATCAGGTTGACGAAGCCCAACTCGAACGCATGAAGCGGCTCGGCATGTCGGCGCAGATCCATAGCCGGCCGCTGATCCAGGGGGCGTTGATGCACAAGGTGCATGGCGACAAGGCCTGGGAGATGCCGCCGTTTCGTCGTGTGCAGGATAGCGGCATCCGCTGGGGACTCGGTTCGGACGCCACCGCGGTGACGACGTCCAACCCCTTTTACACGCTGTCGTTCGCAGTGACCGGCAAGATGATCGGCGGGCGCAGGGTCAACAATCAAAGCGTGACGCGCGAAGAGGCCCTGATTGCGCATACGCGCAGCAATGCGGCGATCGTTTTCCAGGAGAGCAATCTTGGCTCGATCCAGAACGGCAAATATGCTGACCTGCTGGTGCTCGATCGCGATTATCTGACGGTGCCGGCCGACCAGATCAAAGACATCAAGCCGGTGATCACGATGGTCGGCGGCAAGGTCGTCTACGAGAAGCATTAAAAAGCAGGATTCAGGATTGAGGATCGAGGCGAGGAGCATATGAAAACGATACGCGTTTGGTGTCTGCTTGTTGTGATGCTGATTGCAGCGCCGGCGTTGTCGCTTGCAGCTGACGTTGCCGACACCGTGTTTGTCAACGGCAAGGTGCTGACGGTCGACGACCGTTTCAGCGTGGCGCAGGCGGTGGCGGTGAAGGGCGAGCGCGTGATGGCGACCGGCAGCAATGCCGAGATCGGCAAGCTCGCCGGGCCGCAGACGCGCAGGATCGACCTCAAGGGCAAGACGGTGATCCCCGGTCTGATCGACAACCACGCGCATTTCATGCGTGCCGCCGAATACTGGGACCGTGAAGTGCGTCTCGACGGCGTGACTTCACGCAAGCAGGCGCTTGAAATGATAGCGGCGAAGGCGCGGGCTTCGAAACCCGGCGAATGGGTGCTGGTGCTGGGTGGCTGGTCGATCGAACAGTTCGCCGACGACCGCCGCGGTTTCAGCAAAGAGGAACTCGATCGCATTGCACCGAACAACCCGCTGGTGCTGCAGCTCATCTATTTCCGCATCTATACGAACACGCCGGGGTTGAAAGCGCTCGGCATCGACGACAAAACACCCAATCCGCCCGGCGGCACCATCGTGCGCGATTCGAAAGGGCAGGCCACCGGCGTGCTCAACGGCGGCGGCGCGGTGCGTGTGACGCTCGCCAAACTCGGCGAAGTGCCGATGCCGAAAATGATCGAGAACGCAAAGGCGATGTACGCGGAATTGAACCGCATGGGTATGACCTCGTACATCGACATGGGCGGGCGCGGTTTCGCGCCAAAGTATTTCGAGCCGGTGAAGGCGCTGGCGCAGCAGAAGGCGCTGACCATGCGCGTCTACTACCACCTGTGGCTGGAACCGGAGTCGCCGAAGGACGTCGACGCCGCGCTCGCTACCATCAAGGGCATGAAACCGTTCCAGGGCGACGACTGGTTCGACAACCTTGGTTACGGCGAAACCATCTACTTCCCGCTGCACGACAGCACGCTGGTCGAAAAGACCCAGCCGTCAGCGGAAAACATGGTGCAGTGGAAACGCATTGCGCAGGCGGTGGCCGACAAGAACATGACGCTCAACGTGCATGCGCAGCTGCGCGGTTCGATCGAGGCGTTTCTGTCAGCGATCGAAGAGATCAACAAGACGAAGCCGGTCAAAGGCCTCAATTGGACTTTCTCACACGTCGACCAGCTCGAGCCGCAGGATCTCGACCGTCTGCGCAGGCTGGGCATGCGCGTGCAACTGCACAGCCGGCCCTCGATCCAGGGTGTGCTCTTCCATAACGTTTACGGCGACACGGCTTACCACATGCCGCCGCTCAGGACGGTGCAGGATGGTGGCATACACTTCGGTCTCGGTTCGGACGCGACAGCGGTGACGCCGTCGAACCCGTTCTATACGCTCTCCTGGGCGGTGACCGGCCGCATGATCGGCGGCTTTGAGGTCAATCAACAAAAGCTGACGCGCGCCGAAGCGCTGATTGCGCACACGCGCAACAACGCCGCTTTTGCCTTTCGCGAAGATGCGATCGGTGCGTTGCAGAAGGGAAAGTACGCCGATTTGCTGGTGCTCGACCGCGACTACATGACAGTGGCAGAGGATCAGATCAAGGACATCAAACCGTTGCTGACAATGGTCAACGGCAAGGTTGTTTACGAGGCATCGAAGTAATCGCAGGTCAGAACAGTTCAGGAGATGTAGATGGATGTCATCATGCCGCAACTCGGCGAAACAGTGGCCGAAGGCGTCGTTACCAAGTGGTATAAAAAAGTCGGCGATACGGTCAAGTCAGACGACACTTTGTTCGATGTCGAGACCGACAAGGTCAGTACCGAAATTCCGGCACAGGCCGACGGTGTGATCACCGAGATTCTGGTGCAGGAGGGTGTGACGGCCAAGGTCGGCACGCGGCTCGCCGTGATCCGCGAAGCGGGCGGTGCGACGGCACCGGCACCTGCGGCGAAGGCTGTTGCAAGTGCACCGGCTGCAGCGGCGGCCAGTGCGCCGGCCGCAGCAGTCGCGACTGCACCGGTTGCAGCGCGCGTCAGCAAGGCGTCGGCTGCCGACCGCCTGTCGCCGGTGGTGCGGCGCCTGATTGCGGAACATCAACTCAATCCTGCGTCTATCAGTGGCACTGGCCGGGACGGCCGCATTACGCGCGAAGACGTGCTCGCCGTCATCGGCGGTGGCGTCGCAACAACGAGTGCGGCGCGCGCGCCATTGGCCATCCCGGCACCGCTTGCACTGGGCGCCGGCGACACACGCAAACCGATGAACAGTGTGCGCAAGCGCACCGCCCAGCATCTGGTCAAATCCTGGCAGAGCGCGCCGCATGTATTGCAGGCGACCGAAGTCGATTATTCGAAGGTGGAACTGGCACGTAGCGTCGCCGGTGCGGCGTGGAAGGCCCGCGAAGGTTTCAGCCTGACCTATCTGCCGTTCATCGCACGCGCGGTGTCGGTGGTGCTGGCGAAATTCCCGTTGCTCAATGCCAGCCTCGACGGCGACGATCTGGTGATTCATTCGCGCATCAACATCGGTATCGCCGTCGATCTGAGTTTTGACGGGCTGGTGGTGCCGGTGATCATGGATGTGCCGAACAAATCGCTGCCGCAGATCGCACGCGAGATCAATGATCTCGCCCAGCGCGCGCGCAGCAACAAACTCAAGCCCGATGAACTCTCTGGCGGCACCTATACGCTATCGAACTCGGGGGTGTTCGGCACGCTGATCACGGCGCCCATCATCAACCAGCCGCAGGTGGCGATTCTTTCCACCGACGGCGTGAAGAAGAAACCGGTGGTGATCGAGAGCGCGCAGGGCGACAGCATCGCCATCCGTCCGGTCGGCGTGCTGGCGCAGACCTTCGATCACCGCGCGCTCGACGGCGCCTATTCGGCGGCTTTTCTGCGCGAAGTGAAAATGATCCTGGAAAGCCGCGACTGGGTGCAGGCGCTGAATGCCTGAGGAGCAGGATTGAGGGTTCAGGATTGAGGATTGAGGATCGAGGATCGAGGATCGAGGATTGAGGATTGAGGAGTGAGGAGTGAGGAGTGAGGAGTGAGGAGTGAGACGATGAGATTCTGGAAAAGTTTTCTGCATGGATTGTTGGTATTCGGGTTGGTCACTGGTGCCTTTGCCCAAAGCACCGGGCCGCGCGACCTCGCTGAACTGAAGCAGGAGGCGCAACGCCGTGCCGACCGCAATCTGCCGCCGGTGGGCGGTGTTAAATCCGAAGACATGCGTGAGGCATTGGCGAACATCAACAACCTCGACCCCGACACCTGGGCCGCTGCCTTCGTACGCATTGGCGACCGTTACGTCGAAAACGCCAAATCGCTGCAGGCCGCTTCGCCGAAGGAAGCCGCCGAGGCTTACAAACACGCGTGGGAGGTCTACAACACCGCACGCTGGCCGACCGAAAACTCGGTGGGCAAGAAAAACGCTTATGCCAAGGCACTCGATGCATTTGCTGCTTACGGCAAACTCATCGAACCACCGCTCGAGATCGTGCGCATTCCGTTCGAAGGCAAAGAGATTGTCGGTTATCTGCGTCTGCCCGCAAACGTGCGGCCGGCACCGTTGATGATGGGCATCAGTGGACTCGATACGCGCAAGGAAGATGTCGCTGCCGCCAGTGATGGTTTTATGCGCCGCGGCATCGCTGTGCTCGCACTCGACATGCCGGGCACGGGGCAGGCACCGATCAAGGTCGATGTTGGCGCCGAGCGTATGTATTCGACGGTGCTCGACTATGTGCAGACGCGTAAAGAGATCGATGCGAAACGGGTCGTTGTGCGCGGCCAGAGCTGGAGCGGTTACTGGGCGGCGATCCTCGCTTACACCGAGCGCGCACGTTTGCGCGGCGCGGTGGTGCACGGCGTTGGCATCCACGGTTATTTTCTGCCGGAGTGGCAGCGCACGGGACTGAAGACGCGCGAGTATCTATTTGATTTGTTCCCGGCGCGCTCGGCGATTTTCGTGGTGAAGACGCTCGACGAATTTCTGAATTACGGGCCGCGCATGTCACTGCAGACGCAGGGCTGGCTCGACAAGCCGTCGGCGCCGATGCTGCTGGTCAACGGTGAAAAAGACACACAGCAACCGATCGCCGACCTTTATCTGATGATGAAACACGGCGATCCGAAAGACGCCTGGGTCAATCCCGACGGCGGTCACATGGGACGCTCGGAACAATGGCCGCAGCGCCGCGTGCTGGACGAAGTGGTGATGCCGTGGATTGAGCGCAAGCTTGCTGCCGGCGCAGGGAAATAATGTAAAAGCAGCCACAGAGGACATAGAGATCACAGAGTAGACCAAGTCGAATGCGCGAATTTCGGGCAAGAGGCAGTCTCTGTGAACTCCGCGCTCTCTGTGACGAATCGAATTTCAAATTTTTAACCAAGGACAGACATGGCAACAAACATGAAGCAGCACAAACTGGGCTGGATCGGCATCGGCCGCATGGGTTATGCAATGGCGGAGCGCCTGGCGAAGTCCGGTTGCGATATCGCGGTGTGGAACCGTACCAAAGCCAAAGCCGAACCGCTGGCGAAGTCCGGTGCCCGAGTCGTCGATACGCTGCCGGAGTTGGCGGGCTGCGACATCATCTTCACCATGGTCTCCACCGGCAAGGACGTTAAAGAGGTCCTGTTCGGGGCCAATGGTGTGATGTCAAAGGGCGGCAAGCCGAAGATCGTGGTCGACAGCACCTCGATTTCGCTTGAAGAGTCCGCCGAGATCCGTGCCAAGCTCGCCGAAAAGGGCGTGCAGTTTCTCGCCGCGCCGGTGTCCGGCAATGCCAAGGTCATCAAGGCCGGCAAGCTGACGGTGGTGGCCTCGGGTCCGAAGGATGCGTTCGATGGGGTGGCACCTTACCTGAATGCGATCGGCCGCGGTGTCAGCTATGTCGGCGACGGCGAACTGTCGCGTATCGCCAAGATCTGCCACAACGTGATGCTTGGAGTCGTTATCCAGAACCTCTGCGAAATCACCGTCCTGGCCGAGAAGGCCGGCATGCAGCGGCATGCCTTTCTCGACTTTCTCAACAAGAGCGTGATGGGTTCGATGTTTACTGCGTATAAAACGCCGGCATTGTCGAACCTCGATTTTCACGTCACGTTTACGCCGGAGTTGCTGCGCAAGGACATCGATCTTGGCTTGAGTGCCGGCCGCCAGTACGGCGTGCCGATGCCGACGACCTCCGCCGCGCGCGACCAGGTGCAGACGCTGATCGGTCACGGTTACGACCAGGATTTTTCGCAGTTGCTGTTGCTGCAGGCGAAGGCGTCGGGCGTCGAGCTTAAATCCGAAAACGTCGACATCGGCGACGGACTTTCGTAATTTATATTGTCGGAGGGCAGGTCATGCGCAACATCGTTCGCTTCATCGCAGTCGTTTTGTTGTTTGCGACGGGTTGCGCATTCGCGCAGAAATATCCGGATCGTCCGGTGCGCATGTTGATCGGTTTCACGCCGGGTACCGCCACCGACATCATCGCGCGCGTGCTCGGCCAGAAACTTGGCGACGGCTGGGGCCAGAATGTTGTCGCGGAAAACCGGCCTGGTGCCGGCAGCACCATCGCTGCCGGTATCGTGACCAAGGCCGCGCCCGACGGCTATACGCTGTTGTTCAATTCGTCGGCACAGGCGGTGAATCCCGCACTGTTTGCCAATCTGCCATACGACACCTTGCGCGATTTCACCGCCATTGCGCCGGTGGCGGAGCAGCCGAATGTGCTGGTGGTGGGGCCGAACTCAACCATCAAGACGGTGGCCGAGTTGATTGCGACCGCCAAGGCAAAACCCGGCCAGCTGAATTTCGGTTCGGCCGGTACCGGCACAGGCACGCACCTCAATCTGGAAAAGTTCAAGCTCGCCGCGGGCATTAGCCTTACCCACATCCCGTATAAAGGCACACCCGAGGTGGCGACCGATCTCATCGGCGGGCGCATCGACGGCTATTTCGCGCCGATCGCGGCGGCACTGTCGTTCGTGCAGGGTGGCAAGCTGCGTGCGATAGCGGTCAGCACTCTGAAGCGCTCCAACCAGTTGCCCAATGTACCGACGACGACGGAAGCCGGCGTGCCCGGTTCTGATTTCGCCTTGTGGTTCGGCGTGTGGGGCCCGGCCAAAATGCCGGCAAAAATCGTCGATCAATTGTCGAAGGACATCGGCCGTGTACTGGCGACCACCGAGGTGCGCGAACAACTGGCGAAACTCGGCAGCGAGGCATTGGTCATGACACCGGCCGGATTCGACACGTTCGTGCGCAAGGAAATTGACGACTACTCGCGCGTGGTCAAGGCGGCGGGGATCAAGCCGCAGTAAGGCACCGCGTCGCGGCTGCCATAAAGTAATTGACAGGACACTATGGGTGACATTTATCCGACGGTAAAAGTGGCGGCTGTGCAGGCCGCCTCGGTATTTCTCGACCGCGACGGCTCAACGCAAAAAGCCTGTCGTCTGATTCGTGAGGCAGGGGCCAATGGCGCGCGCGTCATTGCCTTTCCCGAGGGTTTCATCCCGGCGCATCCGGTCTGGTACCACCATCATGCCGCGACCAGTGCGATCGCCAACAAGCTGGCCGTCGAGCTATTCAAGAACTCGATGGAAATTCCGGGACCGGAAACGGCGGCGCTGGGCGCGGCGGCGCGTGACGCCAATGCCTATGTGGTGATTGGCGTCTGCGAAAAGATGCCGCAAACCATAGGCACCATGTTCAACACCCAGCTCTATTTCGGCCCCGACGGCACACTGATACGCAAGCACCAGAAAATCATGCCGACCGTCGGCGAACGCCTGGTGCATATGGGCGGTTTCGGCGACACCTTTGGTGCGTTTCCGTCGGAGTTTGGCCCGATGAGCGGACTGATCTGCGGCGAGAACTCGAACCCGCTGGCGGTGTTTGCGCTGACCGCAGAAGGCACGCGCATCCATACCATGAGCTGGCCAAACCATTTTCCGACCAGCGGTGATCCGCTGCGCAACCGCGTGACGATCGATGCGCAGGGTTTCGCGCAGATGAGCAAAGCCTATGTCATTTCCGCCTGCGGCACGGTGGACGACGATATGATCCGCAAGCTTGAGGTCGGGCCCGAGGCGGAAAAATTCCTGCGCGATCCGAATTCCTGCGGCGGCAGCGTGATTGTCAGTCCGCTAAGCCGCGTGCTCGCGGGGCCAATGGGGCCGGAGGAGGGCATCCTCTATGCCGATTGCGACCTGCAGGTCGGCGTGCAGGCGAAACTGCGGCACGATTTCGCCGGACACTACAACCGGCCCGACATATTCCAGCTGCAAATCAATCGCAGCGCACCGCAGATCTACACCGTGCACGGGGCGCGCGATAACGCGGCGCTCACTGCGCCCGCACAGAATGCCCTGCCCGGCGCAGTGTCAGGGCCGACGGTGGGAGCTGGCGACTGGCAACGCGTCAGCGCGCCCGTCGAAGAGGCTGCAACGCGCAAGAAACCTGTTTCGTGACGGTGCCGGAATTTATGGATTGCCGCGGCAGTTCGCTGGCGACGACCGGGCACGCCATCGTTGAGCGCTTCAATGACTGCGTTTCGGGAGATAAATTCTCGGTGCTGCTCGATGACATGCCGACGGGGCTGCGGGTCTGGCTGCTGGAGGCGGGCATCCGTTATGTGCCGCGCAAGCGTGTCGATGGTCTTTACCTCACGGTGCGGCGCGCAGAAGTACCGGCACAGGGTTCGATCCCGGGCGTGCATCATGTGGTTTCCGCGGGCACATCAATCTGGACCTGCGAGCGCGCTGCGCGCGTGGCGCGCATCGATGCCGAAAGTGGTCAGGTGGCCGCATGCAGGGCATTAGCAACCAAGGCTTCGCATCTCGCACTCGGCGCAGGCGCGCGCTGCCTCTTCGTTGCCGACAGTGCGGCCGATGAAGTGATTGCACTGCGCGCAGCCGATCTTGTGGTGGAAGCGCGCTGGGCGGCGCCGGGCGGACCGCAACTGCCGGTGGCGAGCAACGAGGGCATCGTTGCGGTGACCGGCCCCGCGACCGGCACGCTGACCATCGCGCGGCCGCGCGACGGCGGTTATGCGGTGCAAACTCTTGAGGTCGGTGCATGTCCGCACGATCCGTTGCTGAGCCTCGACCAGCAATACGTCTATGTGCCCTGCGCTGGCGCCGGCAGCGTGGTCAAGGTGCGTTTGGCCGACGGCGCGATCGTCGGGCGATGTTATGCCGGCGCCGGCCCCTCGCATCTGGCGGCGCATCCCGACGGCACGCGTATTTATTCGGCCAACAGCTGGGACGGCACAATGTCCTGCTTAAGCACGGACGGTGAGCAGCACGGTCGGGCGGTTAGCGGTGGCGGAGCGCACGCCATCGAAATTTCGCCGGATGGTCAGTGGGTCTACGTTGCAAATTTTTTCGATGACACGCTGGCCGTGTTTGCTACAACCACCATGGAACGCGTCGCGTTGTTGTCGACTGACCGGTATCCGCACGGACTCGATGTCGCGCCCGACGGCCGCACGGTGGTGGTGGCCGGTTTTGGCAGCGACGGCGTGCGTCTGTTTGATGCCGCTGCGCATCACGAAATCGCACGCGTAAAGGTCGGCGTGGGCGCTTCACATACGGCGTTTGCCGGCAATGTTGCCTATACAGCGTGTTCCGTCGACGGTCATCTGGCAAGATTTGAAATCGCAACCCGCGCAGTGTCGGCGAAAATTTCGCTACACTGAGCGGTCTGCGGGCGGTTGCGATAAAAACATTGTGGAGAGTGCGGCATGAAGCAGCGGCGGCTGGGCCAAAACGGCCCGATGGTATCGGCGATCGGCATGGGGCGCGGCAGTCAGCCGGTACAGTTCGATACGCCGCTCGAAAAGGATTTCAACGCGACGATCCACCGCGCCATCGATCTGGGCATCAATTTGTTCGACAGTTCAGACGCCTACTGGGGCACGCGCCACGAGGTGCTGCTTGGCCGTGCGATCAAGGGGCGTCGCGAGAAAATTCTGGTGGCGACAAAATTCGGCAACATCGAACTGCCGGACGGCAAGAAGGCGCCCAACGCCAAGCCGGCGTTTGTCGTCGAATGCTGTGAGGCGAGCCTGAAACGGCTCGATATCGACGTAATCGACCTGTTCTACCTGCATCGCGTGGACCCGAACACACCGATCGAAGACACCATTGGCGCGATGGGGCGCCTGGTCGAGCAGGGCAAGGTGCGGCATATCGGCGTCTGCGAAGTGGCGCCGGCAACGCTGCGCCGCGCCCACGCGACGTTTCCGCTGGCAGCGGTGCAGACCGAATATTCGCTGTGGTTCCGCGAATGCGAAAAAGAGATCCTGCCACTGTGCCGCGAACTGGGCATTGCGTACGTCGGCTACGCACCACTCGGGCGTGGTCTGCTGACCGGTCGCATTCGCACGGTGGACGATCTGCCGGCCAACGACCGGCGCCGCCGCCATCCGCGCTTCCAGCCGGAGAATCTTGCACGCAATGTTGAACTGGTGGCGCAGCTGGATGCAATGGCCAAGGTCCGGGGCATCAGCAATTCGCAACTCGCGATTGCCTGGCTGCTGGCGCAGGGAGACCACCTGATTCCGATCCCCGGCACCAATCATGTCGTCAATCTCGAACAGAATGTCGCCGCCGTCGATATTGTATTAACGCCGGCTGAATCGCAAAAATTGAGCGACATCTTCACGCCGGGTGCCGGCGCGGGGGAGCGATACATGCCCAATGCACTGAAAGGGGTCTGGTTGTAGCCATTCATCCGGGGGAGGAACCATGATGGGGAATTTCAGAAAAGGTACGCGCACAACGTTTTTGCTGGCGGTGCTAGTGATGATTTGCGGCGGTCAGGTGCAGGCGCAGAAATATCCCGACCGACCGGTGCGTGTGGTCGTCGCGCAATCGGCGGGCTCTTCAATGGATACGATCGCGCGTATTGTCACCAACAAAATGTCGGAGCAACTCGGACAGCAAATGGTCATCGACAACCGCGGTGGTGCGGGCGGCATCATTGGTGTCGAAGTGGTGTCACGCGCCACGGCCGACGGCTACACCTTGCTGGTGGGGGCGCCGAGTTCGATGATCATCGCCACCTTCACTTACCGGCAGGTGCCGTTTAACTGGAGCCGCGATTTCGCGCCGATTTCGCTGATCGTCAATGCCGAAGGCGTGCTGGTCGTGCATCCGGCGGTAGCGGCGCGCAGCGTCAAGGAGCTGTTGGCACTGGCCAAGGCGCAACCGGGCAAGCTCAACATGGCGTCGGCCGGCATCGGTTCGTCGAGCCATCTCGCCGGCATCATGTTTACCAGTCTGGCGGGCATCGACACCGTGCACGTGCCGTACAAAGGTGGCGGGCCAATGGCGGCGGCAGTGGTCGCCGGCGAGGCGCAATGGCTGATTGCGCCGGCGGCTTCGGTGGTCGGACAGATCAAGGGCGGTCGTCTGCGCGCGCTGGGGCTTACCTCAAAGCAACGTTCGCCATTGATGCCCGATCTGCCGACCATCGACGAAGCCGGCGTGCCGGGTTATGAATATACGAGCTGGAACGCGTTCTTTGCACCGCGCGGCACGCCGCCTGCCATCGTCAATCAACTGCATGCGGTGATTCAGAAAGTTCTGGCCGACAACGATGTGAAACAGCAGTATGCCAACCAGGGGTTGTATCCGCTGGGCAGCGAAAGCGCAGATGAATTTGCACGCTTTTACCGTGCCGATTACGAGCGGGTTGAAAAGCTGGTGAAGATCGCCGGCGTGAAACCGGAATAGAGAGCGGCCATTGATGAAAACATTTGTTATCGACGCAGGCGCAAGAAAAATTTTGGCGGTCGTACTGCTAGGCGCCGCGGCAACGACTGCGGCGCAGAACTATCCGTCCAAACCGGTGCGCCTGATTGTGCCGTGGGCGGCGGCCAGCGGTACCGATCTGATGTCGCGCATGATTGCGCAAAAACTCGGCGAGAATCTCGGCGTGCAGGTGGTGGTCGATAACCGCGGCGGTGCCGGCGCCACCATCGGCACCGAATTGGCGGCGAAGTCGGCGCCCGACGGTTACGCGCTCTACATCGGTGGTTCGGTGTCGATGGCGATCAGCCCCGTGATCTATCCGAAGGTGGGCTACGATTCGGTACGTGATTTCGCGCCCGTGTCATTGATCACGCGCTTCTACAATGCGCTGTCGGTGCATCCGTCGGTGCCGGCACGCTCGGTGCGCGATTTGATTGCCGTCGCGAAAGCGCATCCCGGTGCGCTGGTGGTGCCGTCGGCGGGAGCGGGTTCGACCAGTCACCTTGCCGCCGAACTGTTTCAGCGTATGACTGAAACCAGAATGCTGCATGTGCCTTATAAAGGCGGCGGGCAGATGGTGATCGCCGTGATCAGCGGCGAAGGGCAGGTGATGTTTTCGCCGGTGTCGACCGCCGTGCCGCACGGCAAGACCGGCAAGCTGCGTCTGTTGGGCGTGTCGAGCGCGGCACGCATCGCCAGTCTGCCGGAACTGCCGACGATCGCCGAAACCATCAAAGGTTACGAATACGGCGGCTGGCAGGGCCTGCTGGTGCCGGCGGGGACGCCCGCCGCGATCGTCGACCGCCTGCACGCCGGTGTGTTGAAAGTGATTGCCACGCCGGAGTTCAGGGACTATGCGGCGGGTGAAGGTTCCGATATTGTCGGCAGCACACCGGACTGGTTCGTGCAGTTCCTGCGCAGCGAAGTGACGAAGAACGCGACGCTGGTGAAAGCGGCCAGCATCAAACCCGAATAAAATCAGGCTACAAAAAATTCGATTCAATTTTGATCCGCATCTGAAAGGCAGCAATGGCAACCAAAAAGAAAAAGACAGTCGCGAAAAAATCAGCCGCCCCACTGGTGCTTGAACGCAAATCGGAACGCGAGGAGCTCGCCAAAGATATGCACACCATGCAGGAGATCGCGATGGCGGCGCGGCGCAATCTCTCGCAATTGCTGTGGGACACGCTGTGCGGCGGTTCGGATTCCGAAACCACGCTGCGACGCAATCGTCATGCGCTCGACTGCCTGGCGCTGCGTCAGCGCGTGCTGGTCAACGTTGCCGACATCGATATTTCGACCACGCTGCTCGGACAGAAACTGAAACTGCCGGTGTTCATCGCGCCGGTCGGCAATTTTCTGCAGCTCGCCGATCCGCGCGGCGCGATTGCGGTCGCCAAAGGCGCGATTTCGCGCGGTACTACGGCCTTCATTAGCACCGCCGCCAAACCCAGCATTGAAGAAGTGGCAAAGGCGGTCGGCAAACCGCTCTTGTTCCAGCTCTATGTGCGCAGCGACAAGGCCTGGGTCAAGGACATCCTGCAACGCGCCAAAGCCGTCGGCTACCGCGCCATCTGCATCACGGTGGACCGCGCCTATTACAGCCGCCGCGAGCGTGACATCAACAACCGTTTCCTGATGCGCGAATCGGGCGGCAATCCGCGCTATCAGGCCAGCCTCAATTGGGACGATCTGGCATGGATGAAGCAGTGCACCGGCCTGCCGATGATCCTGAAGGGGATTGCCAGCGGCGAAGATGCGCGTATGGCGGTTGAACACGGCGTCGAGTGTGTCTACGTGTCGAACCACGGCGGCCGCCAGCTCGATCACGCCCAGGGCAGCATCGAAGTGCTGCCGGAAGTGGTTGAAGCGGTCGATGGTCGCGCCGAGGTGCTGATGGATGGCGGCATCATGCGCGGCACCGATGTGATCAAGGCGCTGGCGCTGGGTGCGTCGGCCGTTGGCGTCGGCAAACTGCAGGGCCTGGCACTCGCGGCGGCAGGCGAGGCCGGCATCGCGCGCATGCTCGAAATCATGGAATTTGAAATCAAGACTATGCTGGGGCTGATGGGCCTGACCTCGATCAAGCAGCTTGATCCGACCTGGTTGCGTCAGGCCACGCCCGTCAGCGGCAGTGATGTGATGAGCCAGTATCCCTATTTTGAAACGGCGTTGCGCCGCAAAGCACTGCCGTAAGGCGTTTCAATTGGTCTTGGGCTTGTACGATCGATTGGTTCGGTTGCCGATCGCGGTGCATTTATGATTGATCAGGTCGTTGAGCATGCTGATGTTTGCATGCGCAAATAGTCAGAGCCCTCCCCCTTGATGGGGAAGGGGCCTGCTAACAATTCACATTGGCAATGGGAAGGCATTTGAAGTGGCTATATTGAAATTGGATGCGCGCCAGCAGGCGATCCTGGCGCAGGAATACCCGCGTTTTTCCGATACCGAATATGCGCGGCGCCACGCGGCGCTCGAAGTGGCAATGGAAAAGCACGGCGTCGATCACCTGCTAATCGTCACCAACAATCGCAACGGCAATGCCACGCAATGGGTGACCGGCTGGCCGGGCACCGTCGAGGCGCTGACGATCTTCAAGCCCGGCGTGACTATGACCATGTTCATGGAGTGGTACAACCACTTTCCGCTGGCCAAAATCATCGCGCGCGGTGTCGATGTGCAGTGGGGCGGTCACGAAGGCATGGTCCGCACGATTGCGGAACTGAAAAAGCGCGGTGCGAAAAACGTTGGCGTGATCGGCCCGCTGCCGCATGCCAAATACCAGCAGCTCGAACAGAGCTTCACGGTGAAGAGCCTCGATGCCGACTACACGCGCCTGCGCATGATCAAGTCGGCAGAGGAACTCGACTGGTTTCGCATCGGCGCGGCGATGAGCGATGCGGGGCTCGAAGCTTTGCTTGAAGGCTGCAAGCCGGGGCTTGATGAACGTGAACTGTCCGCGCTGGTGGAGAGTGCCTATGTCAAACACGGCGGCACGACCATGATCCACTACATCGGCTGCACCTCGATGGCCGCGCCGCATCTCTACGTGCCGCGCCAGCATCCGTCGCCGCGCAAAGTTGCCAAGGGCGATCTGGTGTTCTGTGAACTGTCCGCTTTCTGGTGGGACTACGCGGGGCAGGTGTTGCGCAGCTTCACCGTGGGTGCGGAGCCGACACCGCTTTATCGCGATCTGCACAAAACCGCCGAGGACACCTACGATGCCGTCACCGCGGTGATCCGCCACGGCACCACCATGCAGGCCATACTCGATGCCAGCAACCTCGTTGAGGAACGCGGCTTCACCATTTGCGACGATCTGGTGCACGGCTTCGGCGGCGGGTATTTCCAGCCCATCCTCGGCAGCTGCAGCCGGCCCGCCGGCAAGCTGCCGGACATGGTGCTTGAAGAGAACATGACGGTGGTTGTGCAGCCCAACGTCGTGAACAAGGAACACACGGCAGGCGTGCAGGTCGGCGAGATGATCCGTGTCACCAAAACGGGGTTTGAACGCATGCACACAGCCGGGCGCGGATTATTTCGTGTGAATTAATTATACATAGAGCTGTAGGGTGGGCAGCTTGCTGCCCACGCGTTCAATCGTCGCTCGCTATCCGCGTGGGCAACACAGTTGCCCACCCTACAAGACTGTTTCGTATCGGTTGATGCGCGCGTTTCGCGGCGAACGCGCGGAAACGGTCTAGAATGTGCGCTTGCTTGTAGCGAGCCATCGAGAGGGAGGGGGCATGGCGCAAATGACGTCGACAACGCTGACGGTCAATGGCAAGCGCCAGACTGTCACTGCGCATCCGGACACGCCGCTGCTGTGGGTGTTGCGTGAGCACCTCAAGATTACGGGTACCAAATACGGTTGCGGTGTCGGCCAGTGCGGTGCCTGCACCGTGCACATCGACGGCAAGGCGGCGTTCTCCTGTTTGCGGCCGATTGCGTCGCTGGCTAATGTCCA
The DNA here is from genome assembly GCA_943329075.2 of Chitinophaga pinensis. GTDB lineage: Bacteria > Pseudomonadota > Gammaproteobacteria > Burkholderiales > SG8-41 > PALSA-1004. Next base: position 32,709 of record CALQCM020000009.1, read on the forward strand.
TGTGACCACCATCGAAGGTCTCTCGCCGACCAGCGAACATCCGCTGCAGAAAGCGTGGATCGCCGAAGAAACGCCGCAGTGCGGCTACTGCCAGTCCGGTCAGATCATGCGCGCGGCGGCTTTGCTCAAAGACAATCCGAAACCGACGCGCGAACAGATTGTTGCGCACATGAAGACCAACATCTGCCGTTGCGGCTCATACCGGCGCATCATCGCCGCCATCGAACGCGCCGCGAAGGAGGGTTGAGCATGGCGACGCTGAACGATAAATCGCTGCACCATGCGTTGCCGCAGAACCCGCAGCGCCGCGACCTGTTGAAAAACGCGGGCGGCCTGGCGCTCGGTTTCGCTTTCGGCCCTGGATTGCTCTTCAAGGTGTTCGACGCGCGTGCCTGCGAAGACGGCTTGAGGGCCAATGCCTGGGTGCATTTCCGCCCGGACAACAGCATCGGCATCATGTGCCCGACCGCCGAGATGGGGCAGGGCATCATGACCTCGCTGCCTTTGATGCTGGCCGAGGAGCTCGACGCCGACTGGGAACTCGTCGATGTCGAACAAGCGCCGGCGGCGAAGGATTACATTAACCCCGGTTACTTCGGCGTGCAGGGCGTGGGCGGCAGCAATTCGACGCGCGGCTACTGGACCATCATGCGGCTGGCAGGCGCGCAGGCGCGCAAGATCATGATCGCCAATGCGGCGCAATACTGGAAAGTGCCGGCCGGCGAGTGCACGACGGCGCAGGGCAAGGTGGTCCACGCAGAGTCGAAACGCGAATTGAGCTACGGCGAGATCGCTGTGTTCAGCGAGGTGGTCAACAATCCGCCGCTGGTGACTGAAAATGAACTCAAGCCGCGTGAACAATGGCGCCTGATCGGGCGCGATGTGCGGCGAGTGGATGTGCCGGCCAAGGTCAACGGCAGCGCGCAGTATGGCATCGATGTGCAGATCCCCGGCATGCTGTTCGCCTCGCTGGCGCGTTCGCCGATTGCCAATACGCCACATCCGCTCTACGGCACCGGAGCCGAGAACGGCCCGGTATCCTTCGACGATACGGAAGCGATGAAAGTGCAGGGCGTGGTCAAGGTGGTCAAACTCGATCACGCGGTGGCGGTGCTCGGCACCGACTACTGGGCCACGGTCAAGGCCAAACGCCTGTTGAAGGTCGAGTGGCGCAAAGGTGAACTGGCGTCGAAGTACGACAGCGAAGCCAAAAAAACAGAATGGGTGGCGCTGGCGCGCGACCGCAGCAAGACCGGCCGTGCCGTCGGCAACGCCGGCGATTTCAATGCGGCATTCAAGCAGGCCGCGCAAACGCTATCGGCCGAGTATCTGACCGACCACGTGCACCACGCCTGCATGGAACCGTTTAATGCAACGGCGTGGGTGCGCGGCAAGGAAGTCGATGTCTGGGTGCCGACGCAGGGGCAGACCTGGGCGCAGCAGGTTTGCGCCAAGATCACCGGCGTGCCGGCCGAAGAAATCCGTATCAACACGACTTTTGTCGGTGGCGGCTACGGCGCCAAGACCGAGCAATTGATGACGGCCGAGGCGGTGACGCTGTCGAAGCTGATGAACAAGCCGGTCAAAGTGATCTGGAGTCGCGAGGACGACGTCAAACACGGCGCCTATCGGCCGCTGACCGCGCAACGCATGGATGCAGCGATGGCTGCCGACGGCAAAGTCATGGGCTGGAGCCACCGGCTGGTCGCCGATTCGGTACTGGTGCGCGCGCGCAAAGTGGTGTGGGACCAGAACCCCGGCCTCGATGGTTCGGTGGCGGTGGGCATGGTGCAGCCGTACGGCGTGCCGAACAAGCATCACGAATACGTGCATCAATTGGGCGGCGTGCCGGTCGGCTACTGGAATGCCGTCGGCAACGGCTTCACGATTTTCGCCGTCGAATCATTCATGGACGAGGTTGCGGCGAAAATTAAAAAAGATCCGTTGCAACTGCGCATCGAACTGATGACCGACATACGCGGTAAAGCCGTGCTCGAGCAATTGCGCAAGGTCTCAGAATGGGACCGCAAGCGCGCGGATGGCCGCGCGCTTGGTGTGGCTTACAACCACGGCGGCGCGTGGAACTGCCAGATCGGCGAAGTGGTCGAGGTTTCGCTGGACCGCGCCAGCGGTGCGATCAAGGTGCACAAGGTATGGGCAGTGGCGGACCCCGGCACTGCGATCCAGCCCAAACATTTGCGGCAACAACTGGAGACCGGCATTATCTGGGGCATGTCAGCGGGATTGCGCGAACAGATCGTCATCAAAGGCGGCGAAGTGCAGCATTCGAATTTTTACGATTACCCGGTGCCGCGCATGGATGAGATGCCGGAAATTGAAATCCATCTCGTCGAAGGCGCGCACGGTCAGGTGTCGGGTGCGGGCCAGATTGGGGTGGCACCGATGGCACCGGCGATTGCCAATGCAGTGTTCAAATTGACCGGGGTGCGCCTGCGTGAACTGCCAATGCTACCTGTTCGCGTGAAGACGGCACTGAACGAACAGGCAGTGAAAACCGCATAGCTTGGAGGGTGGGCAGCTTTGCTGCCCACGCGCATTCGCGTTTTTGACGGTGTGTCCGCGTGGGCAACAAGTTGCCCACCCTACGGGCTACCCATCCTACGAATTGAGGGGCATTGTAAAGACGGCGATGAATGTACGGGCGGTAAAAACCGCGTAGTCGATTTTGTTTTACAAATAAATGCGTGCACACCGATGCGCGCGAACTAAACCGGAGGAGAAATGATGGCTAACCAATTCGTGCGACTGGCGGGGGCTTGTCTGACCGTACTGGCGCTGGCGGCTTGCCAAAGCGGCCCGATGCCCAATCCCGATCGTCCCGATAACCAGGTCGAGTCCTGGAACATGCGGGCGGTCGGTTTTCATAACCTGCAGGCGCGCAGCGCTTACCAGCCCACCATCGTCGAGCAAAACGGCCGCTGGATTGCCTACATCGGTTTGCATGGCGGCACGCGCATGAATTCGATGAACGGTCAGCTCGAAAATAACGGCACTGCGATCGTTGACGTCACCGATCCGCGCGAGCCGAAGTTCCTCGTCCACATTCCGGGCGAGCGTGGCGAAGGTGAAGCCGGTGGCGGTCAGATGACGCGTATTTGTTCCGGCAAACAATTGCCGAAGGGCGACCCAGGCAAGTTCTACATGCTGCGCGTATTCGGCGACCAGGCGCATGAAATGTGGGATGTCAGCGTGCCGGAGAAACCCGTGCGCATGAGCGTCATCGTCGGCAATCTGCGCAGCACGCACAAGAGCTGGTGGGAATGCGACACCGGCATCGCTTATCTCGTTGCAGGCCCGAAAGACTGGCGCGTGCGCCGCATGACCAAGGTCTATGACCTGTCCGACCCGGCGAAACCGGTATTCATCCGCGACTATGGTCTTGATGGCCAGCAGCCGGGCAGCACGGGTCAGCCGCCGTTCGAGTTGCATGGCATGATTTCGGCGGGGCCGCAGAAGAACCGTGTCTATATGGGCCACGGCAACAACAAGTTCGGCATTCTGCAAATTGTAGATCGCGAAAAACTGCTCAACGGGCCGAAGGAAGTCACGCGCGAGAACCTGAACTATCCGCAGGTCAGCCGGCTTGAGTTTCCGACCAACAGCGGCGCGCATACCGTGCTGCCGCTGCTCGACATGGAGATCGAGCACTTCAAGAAGAGCCAGAACAGCAAACGCGACTTCATCGTTGCCGTCAACGAGTCGATCAACGACGAATGCCGCGAGGCCAACCAGCAGGTGTGGTTTATCGACATCTCGCAGGAAACCAAGCCCTTCGGCGTGGCCAACTGGACGGTGAAGGAAGCGAGCGGCAAGTTCTGTGACCGCGGCGAGCGCTTCGGCGCGCATGCCTCGCAGGAGAACATGACGCCGATCTTCCACAAGAAGATCCTCTTCGTGACGTGGTTCAGCGCCGGCCTGCGCGCGCTCGATGTGCGCAATCCGTATGAGCCGAAAGAGATCGCGTACTACATCCCGGCGATCACGGCAGATACCAAGGCCGATCCGACCTGCTTGCGCCGCCGCAATGCCGCGACCTGCAAGATTTCGATTCAGACCAACAACGTCGAGGTCGACGATCGCGGCTACATCTATATCGTCGATCGTGCCGACACCGGGTTGCACATTCTTGATCTGACCGGCAGTGCGCGGGATCTGGCGAGTTATCCGGCGAAGTAGAGAGAGCGGTACGTAGGGTGGGCAACTTTGTTGCCCACGCGGCCTGCAAACGCCTATTGAACGCGTGGGCAGCAAGCTGCCCACCCTACAACTCAGTAGATCGCTTTGCGTGGTTAGAAGGTTCCCTCTCCCCTTGTGGGAGAGGGGCAGGGTGAGGGGTAAGGGCGTTGCAACCGGAGGAAAAATCTTGAAGCACTTAATAACACTTTTCTTTTTCTTCGCATGGGCGACAGTCTTTGCTGCGTCTCCAGCCAAAGATGCCGGCCACGGCGCGGCGGCGAGCAACATGCGTCTGGTCGGCGCCAGCGACCTGCAGGGACGCACAGGGTTCGAGATTGCGATTACGCAGCAGGGGAAGCGCTGGATCGCCTACGTCGGCCATTTCGGCGGCGAGAGCGTGAATGCGCTGACCGGGCAAAAAGAGCCGAACGGCACCTCGATACTGGATGTGACGGATCCGCGTAAGCCAAAGTATCTGCATCACATCCCTTCGGAATCGCGTTCGCTGGTGGCTGAAGGTGCCGGCAGCGGCGCGCAGATGGTGAAGGTCTGCGCCGGCCGCGATCTGCCGAAAGGCGATCCGAACAAGTTCTACATGTTGCGTGCCGCCGGATCGAGCATCCACGAAATGTGGGATGTCAGCAATCCGGAGAAACCGCTGCGCATCGCTACGGTGTCGGACAAACTGCGCACCACACACGAGCAATGGTGGGAGTGCGATACCGGCATCGCCTATATCGTCTCCGGTGTGCCCGACTGGCGCGTGCGGCGCATGACACAGGTGTATGACCTCTCCGATCCGGCTAATCCGAAGTTCATCCGCAACTTCGGTCTTGTCGGACAGGAACCGACGGCGCCGAAACCGGAAAATCCACGTTTCCACGACGGCCACGGCGCATTTTCGACGGGCGTGCAGGGCAACCGGCTGTATTTCGGCTACGGCAATCTCGGCGACGGGGCGTTGCAGATCGTCGATCGCAAGAAGCTGTTGGAAGGGCCGGCAGAGCCCACGCCCGAGAACCTGCTCTATCCGCAGATCTCGTTCATGCGCATCGGCCGTTCGCAGGCCGTGCACGCCGTCTATCCGCTGATCGGTATGGACATTCCGGCGTTCGCCAAATTCGGCAAAGGCAGCGTGCGCGATTTTGTGCTGGTGATGCCGGAGGCGATCGAGAATGAATGCCGCGAAGAGCCGCAGATGCTCTACGTGGTGGATGTCACGCACGAGAAGGAACCGCTGGGTGTGGCGAATTTCCGCGTGTCGGAAAAGCTCGGCAATTTCTGCACGCGTGGTGCGCGCTTCGGTCCGCATCAGGCGCAGATGAACCTGACGCCGATTTATCACAAGCGGCTCGTTTTCGTCGCCTGGTTCAATGCCGGCCTGCGTGTGCTCGATGTGCGCGACCCGTATGCGATTCGTGAAGTCGGTTACTACATTCCGGCCACCAACAAAAACACGGTGCCGAGCTGCGCGGGTGGCGAACGCGGCGTGGTCGCCGGGCACAAGGAAACCAACTGCAAAACCGCCATCGTCACCAATGCCGTGGAAGTGGACGATCGCGGCTACGTTTATATTGTCGACCGCAATAACACCGGCCTGCACATCGTCGAGCCGACCGGCGCGGCGCGCAAACTGGCGAATTTCAAGTAGCGTTGGGTGGGCGACTTTTTGATTTTTGTGGCGCAGGCGCACCGCCTGCGAGAAGCACTCCCGCATCGATTTGTCGAAGTGATTTGACGCAGGCGGGGCGCCTGCGCCACAAAGGGGGGCATGTGCGTGATGCTGTGCAAAGACGTTTGCAGTTTCTGCTGATCGCGGGGCTGGGCGTGATTGGCGCCGTGCCTGCGATTGCGCAGACTTACCCGCAACGTCCGATCCGCATGCTTGTCGGCCTGCCGGCCGGCGGCTCGACCGACATCATGGGCCGCCTGATCGCAGCGAAGCTAGGCGAGCGCTTCGGCCAGCAGGTGGTGTTCGAGAACCGACCGGGCGCCTCGGGCATCATCGCGGCCGACATCGTTGCGCGATCGCAGCCCGATGGCCATACGCTGCTGATGGCGGGCGGTTCTTTCGGCACCATCTCCATTCTCTATCCGCAGGCGCCCGATACAGCGAAGGACTTCGCGCCGATTGCGCTGTTTGGCACCTCGCCGTATCTGTTCGTCGTGCATCCGGGCGTGCCGGTGAAATCGATGGCCGAGTTCATCGACTACGCGCGCGCACGGCCGGGGCAACTGAACTTTGCCGGTTCGACGCCGGCCGCGGTGCAGAGGCTGTCGGGCGAGTTGCTGAAACGCATGACCGGTATCGACATGCTCTACGTGCCATACAAAGGAACCGGTTTGTTGATTCCGGACCTGATCGGCGGGCGCCTGAACGCCGCCATCGACAACGTGCTGGTGCTGGTGCCGCACGTGAAGAGCGGCGCGGTGCGCGCGCTCGCCGTCACCGCGGCGAAGCGCTCGGAGGTAGTGCCTGAGTTGCCGACTATTGCCGAGTCGGGCGTGCCAGGCTTTCAGGCGAGCGGCTGGTTTGGCATCCTCGCCGCGGCGAAGACGCCGCCGGCCATCGTGAAAACGCTCAATGAGGCGATCAACGCGGCGATGCGTGAGACCGAATTCCGCGCGCGCCTGCTCGCGCAGGGCGCCGAACCGTTGACCGGCCCGCCGGATGAGTTGGCGAAGTTGCTGACGCGTGAGCGCGAAGTGTGGGGCAAGCTGATCCGCGAGGCGGGGATCAAGGCGGATTAGGCGCTGACGAGGCGTATCCATTATCGTGGCGCAGGCGCCCCGCCTGCGTCAAAACACTTCGACAAATCGATGCGGGAGTGCTTCGCGCAGGCGGGGCGCCTGCGCCACAACGTCGCCGCACGTTTGCGCGAACGCGTCGTTGTTTACTTGACCAGCCCCAGCCGCTTCGCCGAGACCTGATAGGCGGCCTGGCGTTCCTTCATGAAGGCATCCATTTTGTCGGTGCCGACGTTGATCAACTCGAAGCCGCTTTTGAAGGCGAGTTCCTTCATTTCCGGATCGTTGTTGAGCGCCGCCCACAGGTCGGAGATGCGCTTCCTGACTTCAGGCGGCGTCGATTTCGGCACGCCGATGCCGCGATAGGCGCCATCGACCCAGTCGTAACCGAGTTCCTTGAAGGTCGGCACGTCGGGCAGCAGCGGATGGCGTTTATCCAGCGCAACGGCCAGCGCGCGTACCTTTTCTTTGGTGTTCACGGCAAACGCCGAATACGACATCGCGCCGGTGACGTGTTGACCGATGACGGCGGTGGTGAGGTCTCCCGTACCCTTGAACGGCACATAGGTGGTTTGAATTCCAGCGAGGCCGTTGAGTTTTTCATGCGCGACGTGGTTGGCCGAGTTGGTGCCCGAGCCGGCGAGTGTGAGTTTGCCCGGTTGCGCTTTCGCCAGGCGGATCAGGTCCTGGAAGGTCTTGACCGGGCTGTCGTTGGCAACGACGATGGCGTCAGGCGTGTAGTGAAACCAGTAGACTGGGGTGATGTCCTCGGTCTTGTATTGCACTTCGCCTTCGAGCGGCTGCAGGAAGATGTGCGGCAGATTGACGCCGGCGATGTTGTAGCCGTCGCCGGGCAGGCCGTTCAGCTGGCCCCACAGCAGTCCGCCGCCGGCGCCCGGTTTGTACTGCAGCACCATTTCGAACTTCGGGCATTTTTTCTTGAGGACGAGCTGCTGATGGCGGCCGGCGATATCGGATTCGCCGCCGGCGGGGAAGGCCTGCCAGTAGATGAGATTTTTCTCAGGGCAGGGTTGCGCCGCGGCAAGGCCGGCAGAAAGCGCGCCGATGGCGGCGGCAACCATCGTCAACAGCGTACGGAAGCGGATCGATTTCATTATTGTTTTCCTCCTCGTCGAGGACGGCCGGACGCCGTCTCTGGGGCGTTGACGATAGCAGCGCCTCCGTCGAAATGCAACGCTGCGACGGCACGGGTAAAATGGGCGCATGCCGTTAAAAAACAACCAACGCTGTGATGTCGTCATGCTGGTCGATGTCGAGATGGGCGAGACCAACAGCCGCGGCCGTTTCGTGCCGGACAGCGGCACGATGGAACTGCATGTGTTGAAGGCGCTGCGGGGGCGTTATCGCGAGGTCGTCGTCGTGCCATTCGGCCCCGATATACCTGCGACGCTGACGCGGCTGAAGGCTTTGAAACCGCGCATCGTCTTCAATCTCACCGAATGGGTGGACAGCGACCGCACGCAGGACTTTGCCATCGCAGCGCTGCTCGACATGATGAAGTTCAAATACACGGGCACCGGGCCGGCAGGGCTACAGCTCGCGCGCGACAAGGCCGGTTCCAAGCAACTGGTGGCAGCAGTCGGTGTCGACGTGCCGCGCCACTTCACGCTGCCGCGCGGCAAGCCGGTGCTGAACCCCGGCGTGCCCTATCCGCTGATCGTCAAGCCGCAGTTCGGTGACGGTTCGGACGAAATCAACAAGGTGTCACTGGTGCGTTCCGAGCGCGAACTGAAGCTGCGTGCGCGTGCCATCTGGTCGCGCCTCAAAGAGCCGCTGATCTGCGAGGAATATATTTCGGGGCGCGACATTTATGTCGGCCTTTTGGGTAACGAGCCGCGCGTGCTGGCGCCGACCGAAATGGTGGTCGGCAGCCGGAAGAAGAGCGCGCCAACTTTTGCCACCTATCGCGTCAAGAATGACGGCGCTTATCGCAGCAAATGGCGCGTGACTTATCGTCTGGCGTCATTGCCGGCGCGTGTAAAACGCCAGGTGCTGGACTATAGTCGCGCGGCGTTTCACGCGCTGAAAATGCGCGATTACGGGCGTATCGATTACCGGCTGACCGACGAGGGCCGGCTGGTGTTCATCGAAGCCAATCCGAATTCCGACCTGACACCACACACGCTCGGCACCAACCTTTGTTTTGTCGGCGTTGAATACAAGCACCTGATTCCGCGCATCGTCGAAACGGCGCGCAAGCGTTACCGCAAGCGCTAACAGTTCGTCATTCCCGCGAAAGCGGGAATCCAGCTTTTTCCTGGAAGAACAGGAATCAAATTCCTGGACTCCCGCTTTCGCGGGAGTGACGGATGTGATTACGCATCGGCGGCAGGTAGGGCGCAATAAGCGCAGCGCATTGCGCCGGTCGGCGGTCACGATACCGCTTTCATGCGGTGGATTACGGCGCTGCGCGCCTAATCCACCCTACGGGGCTATCGCGCGCAGTAGCGGATTTTCAGGATCGCCGTACCGTTTCTGATTCGTCATTCCCGCGAAAGCGGGAATCCAGCTTTTTGTTGGGAGAACAGAAATAAAATTCCTGGACTCCCGCTTTCGCGGGAGTGACGGATGTGATTACGTATCGGTGGCAGGTAGGGCGCAATAAGCGCAGCGCATTGCGCCGCTCGGCGATCACGATACCGCTTTCATGCGGTGGATTACGGCGCTGCGCGCCTAATCCACCCTACGGGGCTGTGACGCAGCATTCACGGAGGCTATGACAGACATCATGAAGGCAATGGGGAATAGATGGTGCAACATAGGCGAGTAATGCGTAATTCTTATTGGTTACCAAACATTATCTGCCCAAATATAGCAGTCGGCCACGCCCGTATCGCGCTGCTTTTCAGCTAGCGCACGCGCTGCTGACGCCGCTGCACAACCGGCCGGCGCCGCGTATGCGCCGCGATGCCGGTGCCCGCCGGCTGAAACGCCGGTATCAACTGATGTTTACCGGTACCGATGAGGTCGGCGCGTCCCATGTCTTTCAGGGCCTCGCGCAGCATTGGCCAGTTCTCCGGATCGTGATAACGCAGGAAGGCCTTGTGCAGCCGGCGCTGGCGCGCGCCTTTGACGATGCTGACGGTTTCCGATGTCTTGGTGACTTTGCGCAGCGGGTTCTTGCCGGTGTGATACATCGCCGTCGCGGTGGCCAGCGGGGTCGGCAGGAAAGTCTGCACCTGATCGAGACGGAATTCGTTTTTCTTCAGCCACAGCGCCAGTTCCAGCATATCGGCGTCGGTGGTGCCCGGATGCGCGGCGATGAAGTAGGGAATCAAATACTGTTCCTTGCCGGCCTCTTTCGAGAAGCGGTCGAACATTTCCTTGAACTTGTCGTAACTGCCGATGCCCGGTTTCATCATTTTCGACAGCGGGCCGTCGGAAATATGTTCGGGCGCAATCTTCAGATAACCGCCGACGTGGTGGGTGGCGAGTTCCTTGATGTATTCGGGCGAACGCACGGCGAGGTCGTAGCGCAGGCCGGAGGCGACGAATATTTTCTTGATGCCGGGCAGTGCGCGCGCTTTGCGATAGAGGCTGATCAGCGGTGCGTGATCGGTGTTGAGATTTTCGCAGACATCGGGAAATACGCACGATGGCCGGCGGCAGGCTTCCTCGATCTTCGTGTCTTTGCAGGCCATGCGGTACATGTTCGCGGTCGGGCCGCCAACGTCCGAGATGACACCGGTAAAGCCCGGCGTCTTGTCGCGGATCTCTTCGATTTCGCGCAGGATCGATTTCTCCGAGCGGCTCTGGATGATGCGGCCTTCGTGTTCGGTGATCGAACAGAAGGTGCAGCCGCCGAAGCAGCCGCGCATGATGTTGACCGAGAAGCGGATCATTTCCCACGCCGGAATCTTTTCGCTGCCATACGACGTGTGCGGTGCGCGTGCATAGGGCAGGTCGTAGACGAAATCCATTTCCGCGGTGGACAGCGGAACCGGCGGCGGATTCAACCAGACGTCACGCTCGCCGTGCGCCTGCACCAGCGCGCGCGCATTGCCGGGATTTGATTCGAGATGGAAGGTGCGCGAGGCGTGTGCATAGAGCACCGGGTCCGATTTGACCTGTTCATAGGACGGCAGGCGGATCACCGTATGCGCGCGCGCCTCCATTTTTGCAGCGAGCTTTGCTGCGCGATCGACGAACTGGATGATTTGCACGCCGGCTGCGGGCGCGGCGCTTTTCGGCGGCGCGACGGGATTCTTTTCCTTCATCTCGTACGGATCGGGATGCGCGTGTATGGCGCCCGGTGTATCCACGGTGGTCGAGTCGGCCTCACTCCAACCGTCGGGATGCCAGCCGCGCGGCGCCATGAAGGCACTGCCGCGCAAGTCGCGGATGGTATCGATCGCTTCGCCCCGGGCGAGGCGGTGCGTCAGTTCGACGATGGCGCGTTCGGCATTGCCGAACAGCAGCAGATCGGCTTTTGAATCGGGCAGCACCGAACGGCGCACGGTTTCCGACCAGTAATCGAAATGCGCGATGCGGCGCAGACTCGCTTCAATGCTGCCGATGACGACGTTGGCGTCGGGAAAGGCTTCGCGGCAGCGCTGGCTGTAGACGGTGACGGCGCGGTCGGGGCGCTTGTGCGGTGCGGCGTTCGGCGTATAGGCGTCGTCGGAGCGCAGTTTGCGGTCGGCGGTGTAGCGGTTGACCATCGAGTCCATATTGCCGGCGGTGACGCCGAAATACAGATTCGGTTTGCCGAGGCGTTTGAAATCTTCCGCCGAACGCCAGTCCGGTTGGCTGATGATGCCGACACGAAAGCCCTGTGCTTCGAGGAGCCGCCCGACCAGCGCCATGCCGAAACTCGGATGATCGATGTAGGCGTCGCCGGTGACGAGGATGACGTCGCAGGAATCCCAGCCGCGCGCGTCCATGTCGGCAGCAGTGGTCGGCAGGAAGGTTGATATCCCGAAGCGGTGTGCCCAGAATTTGCGGTAACCGTTAATCGGTTTGGGCGGCGCGACTTGCATGTTTAAAGACTTCAGTCAGCCATCGCGGCGGCGTTGAGAACTCCGATAGCGATGGAAATGGCGGCGAGAAATATCGCAGGCGCGAGTTTACCCTCTTTGACGTCGGTGGGCAGGTGCGGCAGCAGCAGGCGTGTCAGGCCGTAAGCGGCAAGCTGGGCGATCAGCGCGACCGCACTCCACGTCAGCATGTCGTCGAGATCGCCGCTTTGCGCCACCGCCTGCGCCAGCGGCAGGGAAAAGCCGAGCAGTGCACCGCCGAGTGAAACGGCCGCGGCCGTATTGCCTGCGCGGATCAAGGCCACTTCCCGATAAGGGGTAATGGCTGTGTAGATGGCGATGAAAACTGCGATGAGGACGATCGACAGCGCGAAGTAGAGCAGATGGGCGCTGATGCCGGTGCCGAACTCGTTGATCCAGGATTCCATGGCGTGCTCCGTTTATTCGAAAAAGTGGGGGATGAAGCGGCTCGCATTGGTGGTAACGGGAGTAATGTCTTCACGGATGCCCATGCCGGCGGCTTCGTCGCCGACGATCCACGCGCCGATCACCGGGTAACGGCCGTCGAAGGCGGGCAGGGTTGCGCGCGTCTGATAGACCTTCGGTTCGGCCGCATAGGGGCCGGGGGTTGCCAGTGGTTGTTGGCGATCGACGACGGAAATATTGGCGCCTTCGCGCGAGAAGAAGGGTTTGATGACGAAACTCGCGCCCAGATAGTCGGGCGAGAAGTAGGCCGGCACCAGATTCGGATGATCGGGAAAGAGTTCCCACAGGATGGCCAGCATGCCCTTGTTCGAGAGCAGCGCTTTCCACGCCGGCTCGATGATCTGCAGTGAGGTTTCGCCGAGATGCGTGGCGAAGTCGTCGCGCACCAGCCATTCCCACGGATAGAGCTTGAACCACGCGCGCACGGGTTGTGCATCAAGATCGACGAAGGCGCTGCCGTTCCAGCCGAGGTCTTCAACGTAAATGAAATGCGTCGCCATGCCGGCCTGCACCGCGGTATCGCGCAGATATTCGATGGTGATGCGGTCTTCCTCGTTGTCTTTCATGCAGGAAAAATGCAGCGGCGTGCCCGGCGGCAGCGTGTTGAAAATCTGTTCCCAGCGCGCGATTAGGCGTTCGTGCAGTGAGTTGAACTGGTCGGGGCGGCCGGTTTCTTCCAGCCAGTGCCATTGCGCCACCGCCGCTTCGAGCAGCGAGGTCGGCGTGTCGGCGTTGTATTCGAGCAGCTTGGGCGCGCTGCTGCCGTCGTAGGCGAGGTCGAAGCGGCCATACAGCGACGGCGCGTTGGCGCGCCACGATTGTTCGATCAACGCGGCTTGTGCCGGTGTGATGTGCAAATCGGCGTAGCGTTTTGTTTCGATGACGTGTTTGACCGCGGCGAGCGCCATGCGATGCAGTTCTTCGGCCGCCGCCTCGAGGGTGTCGATTTCATCCGCGCTGAAACAGTAGCACGCCGATTCATCCCAGTAGCCGCCGTCGGCCGAATGAAAGGAGAAACCCAGCGCTTCGAATTTTTGCCGCCAGTCGGCGCGCGGCGTCACCTGCAGACGTTGCACGGTCAACTGCCGCTGCTGAAATGAAAGCCGCTGCCGGTGGCGCCGAAGCCGCCGCGCGACACGTTGAGCGCGCCCTGCATCGGCCGTCCGGTATTCGGATTGATCGCCGGCATATCCGGTTTGCCGCTCCAGATGTGTTTGCCGGACGGCGTGTCGACGATCGAGTTGAATGGCGGCCCGAGGTAAAAGCCGCCAACACCGCCGCCCGACGGCGCGCGTTCGCAGTGTTTTTCGCCCCAGTCCTGCACGCATTCGGGGCGTGCCTTGTAGGCGTAACGGTCCTTGGGGATATCTGCATCCGAACAGGCGCCGAGGATCACAGTGCCCAGCGTGACGAGTTGTATCTGTCGCGAGCGTTTGCTTTTCATCGGCGCCCCCGTGTGTTCAGGATTATGTTGCCTGTTTTTCCTGCCACCAGCGTTTGAGCCAGCCGGTGTTGCCGCCGAGCGCGACGATTTCCTGCAGGGCGTCGGGCAGCGGCGGATATTCCTTGCGGATGTCGCGCGTGTGATTGAAAAACATGCCGGAACGGAAATCGACCTCGAGTTCGTCGCCGCTATCGCAGAGTTCCGTCACGTTGAAACAGTCGGTCATGACAGGCAGGCCGCAGCCCACCGCGGCGCGATAAGCGAGGAAGGGCATCGATTCGCAGACGAGGCCGAGGCCCAGCGCCTGCATGGCGATATAACCGTTCATTTTCGGGCCCATGCCGAAATTGCGGCCGGTGACGATGATGTCACCGGGTTTGACGCGCTCATGAAAACCGGGATCGCTTTCGGCAAACAAATGCGGGATCAGTTTCTGCGGATCGAATTCGCGGGCCGTAATCAGGGCGCTGGGAATCACGCCGCCCGGATGCGGCACGTCGTGTCCCAGTTTGTAGCAGCGGCCCTTGAGCCGCCAGTTGTAAGCGTCGATTTCTGTCGTCATGCCTGCCTTGAGCTAAAGAGGCTTCATTGCGCGCGGGTCGGTGATTTTCCCCGCGACCGCCGATGCCGCGACGGTCGCCGGGCTGCCGAGAAAGAGTTTTGCATCGCGTGCGCCGAAGCGCCCGGCGTTGCTGTTCGAGGCGGTCGAGATCGATACTTCACCGCTGTGCAGCGGGCCGACCACCGCGTCGTTGCAGGGGCCACAACCGGCCGGCAGCGGGATGACGCCAGCCTCCATGAACGTCTGCATCAATCCTTCGGCCAGCAGGCGGTGCGTTGATTGTTCCGAGCCCGGCGCGATGAACATGCGCACGCCGGGTGCGAGTTGCCGTCCGCGCAGAATCTGCGCGGCAATCGCGAAATCCTCGTACATGCCGGAGCCGCAGGCGCCAATGAAGGCATGATCGATTTTCTGGCCGGCGACACCGCCGATGTCGATCGACTGCTGGATGCCGCCCGGCGGCGCAATCTGCGGTTCGAGCATGCTGATGTCGAGTTCGGCGCTTGCTTCATACACCGCATCGCTGTCGGCGTAGACCGGTGTGAAGGGGCGCTTCGCATGCAGGCGCGCACGCTCAAGAATGGCGGCCGACGGCGGAAAGAACACGCCGTAGGCGCGCATCTCGGTTGGCGAGTTGCACAGCGCAGCGCGCGCGGCGAGGTCCAAGTCGTCGAGATCGCCGGCGAATTCGAGCACGCGGTAATCGAGTTCGAAATTGAGCGCGCCGTCATTGAGCAGGCGCGCGATGCGAAAGCCGATGTCGCGGGCATGCACGCCGGGTTTGAGTTTGCCGCGCAGCGTCAGCTTGACGGATTGCGGCGCCATCACCCAGTTGGTGCCGGTCGCCAGCACGCGGCTGATTTCGGCGCCGACCCGGAAGCCGAAGGCACCGATGGCACCGGCGTTGGTGGCGTGGCGGTCATTGTCGAAATAAAACATGCCGGGCAGCAGCAGGCCGGATTCCATCGGAAAGATATGGCCGTGGCCGCCGCGACCGACGTCGTAGAAATTTTTGATGCCCCAGGCTTTGGCGGCGTTGCGGTTGATGACGCCGAACTCGGCGGCGCGCGCGCTGCCGTAGATGACTTCGTGGTCGGTCACCATCATGACCTTGTCCGGCGCGGCGAGGCGGTCGATGCCGAGTGCGTCGAGTTCGCGCCGCACGCCGCGCACGAGGCCGTCGTGAATCATGATGAAATCGGGGTCCGGATAAATGACGTCACCGGCGCGCACCTGTGCGCGGCCGGCGGTGCGGGCGAGTACTTTTTCAACTGCGGTCATTCCCATGCATGCATTCTAACCTGTTGAATCGAATGGCGGGACGGGGTTGCGGCGCGGTTCGGCCGGAGGACGCGACGATGGACAGGCCAGTCCCGAACAGGCACACTTTGGCCCATTGCTGTTACTGTCGTGGCCGATGAAAAAATTCGCGTCAATGCCTCTGCGAACCATGCGCCGGATGGTGCTGACGGCCATTGCTGCCGCGATTGCGCTGCCGGCGGTCTCGGCCGAGCGCGGCGATTTCAGCAATCTGGCGCGCTCGCGTTATGTGCATTGCGCTTTCTACAAGAACTACGAAACCGATCCCGTCAACGGCGATCCGATCATGATCGAGGGCCGTTCCAATTCGCTGATGCATTTTCAGGGCATCGACGCGGCACATGAAACCGCGCACGCAATCTACACGCGCATGGCCGGGCAGCGCGACGTGCTAGTGCGGCACACCGCCAAGGCCATCCACTTCATTGACAACGTCGCCGGCATGTATCTGCTGACGACCGTGCACAGCTGCCTCGACTACGATGAGAAGCGTGGCCTTTGCGTGACCTACGGCGCGTCTCTCGCGCGTCTTTTCGACCCGGCGGTGATCCGGGACCCGGACGCCGTTTACGAGAAGATCAAGGCCAGTGCCGAACCCGGCTTCTGCGACCACAGCTTCATCGGCATTCAGGAAGCCTCCAAGTCTCGTTAGAGGGTGCCGACTGCCGGTCAGGGTTGCGCGATGAGCGGCAGTGGTGCTGCGGCGGCGGTGACATACAATTTGCGCAAGTCCAATTTATGCACGGGAGCCGTGATGTTTAGAGTTATTTTTCTGTCTGCGCTGATGTTGCTCGCCGGTTTTGCCTCGGCGGATGAAAACAGCGTGAGGCAGCTGATCGCCGGTAAATTTCCGCAGGGCAAACTCGGCGGCGTCGCCAAGACCACCTATGGCGGACTCTACGAAGTCTATATGGACGGAGATATCCATTACACCGATGAAAAGGTCAGCTTCCTGATCATCAAGGGCCAGTTGATCGACACCAAAACGTCTCTTAACGTCACCGAGCAGCGTTTTCGCAAGCTGACGGCGCTCAACCTGAAGGACCTGCCGCCGCCGGAAATGGCGATCAAGCGCGTCAAGGGCGACGGCCGCCGCCAGTTGATCGTGTTTTCAGATCCGATGTGCCCGTACTGCCGTCGCATCGAGCAGGAATTCGCCAAACTCACTAACGTGACGATTTATGTCTTTCCGTACCCGATCGAAAAGAAATTTCCGGGCACTACGGAGCTCTCGAAGGCGATCTGGTGCGCGCCAGACCGGGCCAAGGCCTGGGACGAGTGGATGCAGAAGGGCACGCGCCCGACCAACAAGGCGACTTGCGCGACGCCGGTCGACGAACTCGACAAGATCGGCAACAAACTCGGCATCTCAGTCACGCCGACGGTGATTTTCGCCGATGGCGCGCCGATGAGCGGCATGGTCAGCGCGCCTGATATGGACCGCTTGATGAACCAGACGCCGGCACACTAGCCAGTGGTCAGGCGGCAGCCGGCACCGGTTTGCGCGCCTGACATTCCCTGATCTTGCTGGTCAGGTAGTCGAGCGCAAAGTCGATTTCCTCTTCGCTGTTGAAGCGGCCGACCGTGATGCGGATGGCGTTCGGCGCGGGCTGTCCACCATAGATCGACTGCAGCACGTGCGAAGCGCCGCCCCCCATGCAGGCCGAGGCCGACGACACTGCAACGTCGGTGAGCATGGCGATCATCTGGTCGCAATCCGGCAGCATCACACTGATGTTCAGATTGTTGGCGATGCGTTGCTGCATGTCGCCATTGACGCGCACGCAATCGAGCGCCGACAGACCGCGATGCAGCTTGTCGCGCAAGGCGCGCAGGCGCGGCACCTCGGTGGCCATTTCCTCGCCGGCAATACGCAAGCATTCGCCCATGCCGACGATCTGGTGCGTCGCCAGCGTGCCTGAGCGCATGCCGCGTTCGTGGCCGCCGCCGTGCATCTGCGGCGCCAGCGCCGCGGTGCCTTTGCGCACGTAGAGCGCGCCGATACCTTTGGGGCCGTAGGTCTTGTGCGCAGTCAGCGACATCAAATCGACCGGCAGGGCCTTGAGATCGATGGTCACCTTGCCGGTGGCCTGTGCCGCATCGACGTGCAGCACGATACCGCGCGCGCGGCAGATCGCGCCGATCGCGGCGATGTCCTGAATGACGCCGATTTCATTGTTGACCATCATCACCGAAACGAGCGTGGTGTCGGGCCGCAGCGCCGCTTCGAAGGCGGCCAGGTCAAGCAGGCCGCTGGATTGCGGTACGAGCAGCGTGGTCGTAAAACCGCGGCTTTCCAGATCGCGCAGCGTATCGAGTACCGCGTTGTGCTCGGTCTGCACCGAGACGAGGTGGCGGCCGCGCGCCTCGTTGGCCTGTGCCGCGCCCTTCAGTGCAAGGTTGTTCGATTCTGTGGCACCGGAGGTCCAGATGATGTCCTGTGCGCTGGCGTTGACGAGACGCGCCACGGCAGCGCGCGCGGCCTCGACGGCGGCGCGTGCTTCGCGGCCAAAAGCGTGCGAACTGCTGGCCGGATTGCCGAAGCGGTTGGTCAGCCACGGCAGCATTTTTTCGACCACGCGCGGATCGACCGGGGTGGTGGCGGAGTTATCGAGATAGATCGGGAGGTTGGGCATGACGCGGTCTCCTGGGATCAATGTCGCGGCATCAGCGCGGCGAGCACGCGCTGGCGCTTTTCTTCAACATCCTTGGCGAAGCCGCGGTGTTTGCTGTCGACAAAGGAGGTGGCAAGGCCCAGCTTGAGCAGGGCGACGGCAAAGGTTGCGCCGAGGTCGTCGACATCGGGACTGACCTTGGCGAGTTGCAGTGCCTCGATGGTTTCGTCCATCAGTTGTTGCAGTGCTGCGTGCATTTCTTCGTCGAATAGTTTGTGCATATTCCACCTTCTGCGTAGGAGTGCGATTTTAGCGCCATTGCGCCGGCGGCGCAGCGCGTGATATGCGAAAATCCCGCCATACCAACCGGAGGAAACATGAACCTTAATCTCAAAGGCAAGGTCGCCGCCATCACCGGCGGCAGCGAAGGCATCGGCCGCGCCACCGCGCTGAAGCTCGCCGAACTGGGCGCCAGCGTCGCAATTTGCGCACGCCGCGCCGAGATCCTCGAAAAATTCGCCGCGGAAATCCGCGCCGCCGGCGGCACGGTCATGACCAGCATTGCCGATGCGACCAAGGCCGAGGACATGTCGCGTTTCGTCGATGAAACAGTGAAGAAATTCGGCCGCATCGACATCCTGGTCAACAACGCCGGCGCCACCGGGCAGGCGGCATTCGACACGGTCGATGACGCGGCGTGGGAGAAAGACATTGACGTCAAGGTCATGGCGCACATCTACACGGCGCGCGCGGTGATTCCGCACATGAAGAAGCAGGGCGGCGGCCGTATCATCAATCTGAACATGACGGCAGCGAAACAGCCGGGTGCCGCGCAGTTTCCGACCACCGTCAGTCGCGCCGCCGGCCTTGCCCTTGCCAAGGGGTTGTCGAAGGAGCTCGCCCCGCACAACATTCTGGTCAACGTCGTTGCCGTCGGCAAGATCAAATCGGCGCAGCAGGCACGCGGCGCCGCGCGCGCCGGCATCACCGTCGAAGAGCATTACGCCAAAACCGGCAAGGCGGTTCCAATGGGCCGCATGGGTGAGTCCGAGGAAGTGGCCAACGTGATCGCCTTCCTTGCTTCCGACGCGGCGAGTTACGTCACCGGCACCTGCATCAACGTCGACGGCGGTCTCTCCGGCGTTTTGTAAGTGTGGGCTGCAACAGCGGCGACCGATCGTGTCGCCGCGTGGTTGCTGGCTTCGGTCAGCGCGCTGGCGGTCGCTGGTGAACTGGTGCCGGCGTGGCCGGACTGGATCACCGGCGCCATCTGCTGGATCGCCTGTGCCATGCTCTGGCACAAGGTCAAGCCCTTGCAGCGCCGCGTCGTTCTGCTGCTGCTCGCGTTTGGCGGTGCCGGCGTTGCCGTTGGCACCTATGCCGGACACACCGGTTTCTTCAATCGCGCATTGACACAAAACCTGCCGCTGGTCGGCATGTTGCTCGCCGTCTCCTTTTTGCAATTGATCGGCGCGCAGCCCGGAACGACGGAAGAAAAGCTCTCGACCGGTCGCGGCGCGCTGTTCCGCACGCTGCTCGGCGTGCATCTGTTTGGTGCGGTGATCAATTATTCGGCGGTGGCGATCTTCGCCGACCGCCTGAGTGCGCGCACGCGGCTCACGCTGGATCAGGCCACCGCACTGTCGCAGTCCTTCATCATCGGCGCCGTGTGGTCGCCGTTTTACGGTGCGATGGCGGTGGCGCTGACATTTGCGCCGGGTGCGAGTCTGACGCGGCTGATGAGCATCGGCCTGCCACTGGCACTGATCGGTCTGACGGTGAGCTGGTTCACGCTGTCGTCGCGACGCCATGGCTATGCGCGGGAGTTCGCCGGTTATCCGCTGCATCTCGAAGCGTTATGGTTGCCGTTTGCACTGGTCGTTTCGGTGCTGGTCATCCACGAACTGCAGCCGGCGTGGCCGGTGCTGGCGATCATCACGCTGACTGCGCCGATTCTGACCGCGCTGACGCTGCTGGTGCGCGACGGCGGCCTCACCGGCGCCGCGCTGCGCCGCGTGATCGACGTGCGGCTGCCGGAAATGGGCGGCGAGATGGCGCTCTTCATGTCGGCCGGCGTGTTGTCGGCGGGCATGGCAGGCGCTGTTGCCGCCTTCAACCTCGGTCTGCCGTTCGCGCATTTCGGGGCCACCGAGGCGGGCATTACCGCGACGGCGATGACATTGGCTGCGTGGCTGGGTTTTCATCCGGTTATCCTCGGCATGGTGATCGGACCGTGGATTGCGCAGCTCAATCCCGATCCCAACCTGCTGGCGATGTCGCTGTTGATGCCGTGGGCCTTCGGCCTTACGGCCTGTCCGCTGGGCAACACCATACTGGCGGTGCACACGCGTTATCAGATTTCAACGCGCGATCTGCTCAATCGCAACCGGCTCTACAGCTTTCAGATGCTGGTGCTGGGCATTGTCGTGCTGCACATTTACGAGCGCATCACCATCGGACCCGTCTGAGTGCCACCTGCAAAGCGCGTAGGGTGCGCACTGCGCACCCTACATGCCGGCTACAGCACCTCGGCGGCATGATCGGCCAGTCTTGAGCGCTCGCCGCGTTGCAGCGTGATGTGCCCGCTGTGCGCCCAGCCCTTGAAGCGGTCGACGACATAGGTCAGGCCCGAGCTGCCTTCAGTGAGGTAGGGCGTGTCGATCTGTGAGATGTTGCCGAGCACGACCACTTTGGTACCGGGGCCGGCGCGTGTGATCAGCGTTTTCATTTGTTTCGGCGTGAGGTTCTGCGCTTCGTCGATGATCAGGTATTTTTTGAGGAAGGTGCGGCCGCGCATGAAGTTGAGAGACTTCACCTTGATGCGCGAGCGCACCAGGTCGCGCGTCGCCGCGCGGCCCCATTCACCGGCCTCGTCGTCGGTGGTGTTGAGCACGTCGAGGTTGTCTTCGAGCGCGCCCATCCACGGGTTCATTTTTTCTTCCTCGGTGCCCGGCAGAAAGCCGATGTCTTCGCCGACCGGCACCGTGACACGGGTCATGATGATTTCGCTGTAGGTCTTGTGTTCGAGCGTGTGCATGAGGCCGGCCGCCAGCGTCAGCAGGGTCTTGCCGGTACCGGCCTGGCCGAGCAGGGTGACGAAATCGATATCCGGATTCATCAGTGCGTTTAACGCAAAATTTTGTTCGCGGTTGCGCGCAGTGATGCCCCACACGCTGTGACGCTGGTGGGTGTAATCGATGATGGTTTCGAGCACCGCCTGCTTGCCGGTGATTTCTTTCACGCGTGCGTAGAGCGGACGGTCTGATTCCTGATAAACAAATTCATTCACCATCAACTGCGCCACCAGCGGGCCGCTGATGCGGTAATAGGTATGGGCGCCTTGCTGCCAGGACTCCATGCCCTTGGCGTGTTTGTCCCAGAAGTCGGCGCCAAGTGCGCGCGTGCCGGCGTAGAGCAGGTCGGTGTCTTCGAGCACCTTGTCGTTGAAGTAGTCCTCGGTCGCCAGACCCAGCGCACGCGCCTTGATGCGCATGTTGATGTCTTTACTGACGAGGATGACCTGGCGCTTTGTCTGCGCGTCCTGCAGGTGTTTGACTACGCCAATGATCTGGTTGTCCGCCTTGCCGCTGGCGAGCCGGGCGGGCAGTTCGCCGATGATCGCCTGTGTCTGCAAAAACAGGCGGCCAGTGGCTTCGCCGCCGCTGCGCGATCGCAGTTCGATGCCCTCTTCGATGTCGTGTTCGACCG
This sequence comes from Chitinophaga pinensis, assembly GCA_943329075.2. Lineage (GTDB taxonomy): Bacteria > Pseudomonadota > Gammaproteobacteria > Burkholderiales > SG8-41 > PALSA-1004. The sequence continues at coordinate 54,786 of CALQCM020000009.1, forward strand.
GGCTGACGATTTCGTCGAGAAAACGGCTTGCCTGGCGTGCGTTGCGGGCGACTTCGGAAACCCCTTTCTTGTTGGAGTCGAGCTCTTCGAGCGTCGCCATCGGGATGTAGATATCGTGTTCCTGGAAACGGAACAGGCAGGTCGGGTCGTGCATCAGCACGTTGGTATCAAGCACGAAGAGCTTGACGGAAGGATGTAGGCGCGTGACGGAGGAAACGGGTTTACGCGGTGTCATGGCGCTCCGACGGTGGGCAGGGAAGAAGAAGCTGTGGCGGGGCCGCCGGAACCGTGACACGCATGCACGCGTGTTCCATCAGTTCGCGGGCCCCAGTGACTTGATGAAGTCGAGGACTTCCTGCGCGTGGCCCGGCACTTTGAGGCCGCGCCACTCGCGCGCCAGTTCGCCGGCGGCGTTGAAGACGAAGGTGCTGCGTTCGATGCCGCGCACCTGCTTGCCGTACATGTTCTTCATCTTGATCACGCCGAAGAGCTTGCACGCGGCTTCTTCCGCGTCCGATAGCAGTTCGAACGGAAATGTCATCTTGGCTTTGAAATTTTCGTGCGACTTCAGGCTGTCGCGCGAGACGCCGAAGACGGCGCATTTCAGCTTCTGGAACTGCGGATGCAGGTCGCGAAAGTTCTGGCCCTCGGTGGTGCAGCCCGGGGTGTTGTCTTTCGGGTAGAAGTAGAGCACGGCAGAATGGCCGCGCTGCGCAGAAAGCTTGAAGGTGATGCCGTTGGTTCCGGGTAGTTCGAAATCAGAAAACGTTTTCTTGGGCATGGATTCTTTTTGCTTGAAGCTCAGATTTCATTGTGTCGCAAAAAAGCAGAGGTGGCAAGCCGCTCGCGTCTGCACGTGTAATCAAATTGTCACGCCAGGCGGTTAAGGCGCGTGGCGCCGGCGATTATGGTGCGGCTTCCGCCAGAAAGTCGCCGTCCTGCACCGAGAGAGTGCCGGAACGTCCGGGAATTTCGCCGTCGATGACGGCGTGGCGCGGCAGTGCGCCGGCGTCGAGTCTGCCGGCATAGTCGCGCAGTGAAACGAGTTCGTGGCCGGCGGCGCGCCAGCCTTCGAGCAGGCGCTCGAACACCGGCAGCAGCTTCATGCCTTCGAGTTCGGCGTGCAGCGTGTAGACGTGGCCGCTGGTGCGGTGGTCGGCGCTGAGATGCAGCAGATGGTCGGCGACGCTCTCCACGGTGATATCGCCGACGCCGATCAGTTCGTCCAGCGTCGGCAGCGTGGTCGGTAGTTGCGGGCAGGCGACGATCTCGCCATTGATGACGGGAATGAAGGGGCGGTTGCCGCGCGTGTCAGAGCAATAACTGAAACCGAGTTGCTGCGTCAGGCGGTAGGCGTGCCGGTTCATCTGCCAGCCAGCGGCGCCGTGCACACGCGCCGGTTCGCCGAAAACGCTTTCGTAGCGTTTGCACGCGAGTTCCATCTGTTCCGCGGTCCAGGCGGCATCAGCCTGCGCCACACCGTCCTGCCATTTGACATGGTCCCAGGTGTGGATGCCGGTTTCGAAGCCGGCGTCGCGCACGCTGCGCAAAATGTCGGCGCAGCGCACGCCGATGTCGGGGCCGGGCAGCAGCGTGCCGTAGAGCAGGGTGACGATGCCGTAGTGTTCGAGCACCGAGGTGCGCGACACCTTTTTCATGAAGCCGGGTCGGAAGGCGCGGCGGACGGCGCGACCGGTGTGGTCGGGGCCGAGGCTGAACAGAAAGGTGGCGCCGGCATGGTGGCGCTTCAATGCATCGATCAGACGTGGCACGCCTTCGCGGGTGCCGCGGTAGGTGTCGACGTCGATTTTCAGGGCGATCTTCATTTAAAGCTTTTTGCCACAGAGGGCACAGAGATCACAGAGATCACAGAGAAAAAGCCATACGCCGGGTCTTTGACCTTCTCGGTGTCCTCTGTGAACTCTGTGGCAGGTTTCTTAGTTCATCAAATTTCTGGCGTCGGCGACATGTGTGCGATAGGCGTCGAAAATGTTCTTCAGCGCAGTTTTCATGTCGACCTGCGGTTTCCACTTGAGCTCGGCGCAGGTGTTGGTAATCTTCGGCACGCGGTTCTGCACGTCCTGATAACCCTTGCCGTAATACAGCGCGGAGGTGGTCTTGACCAGCTTGACCTTCTTCGCGCTGGCTTGATACTCGGGATAGGTCAGCGCCAGTTTCAGCATCATCTGCGCGAGGTCCTTGACTGAGTAATTATTGGTCGGGTTGCCGATGTTGTAGATTTTGCTGCTGGCGATGCCGCGCGGGTTGTCGATGATTTTCATCAGCGCGTCGATGCCGTCGCTGATGTAGGTGAAGGCACGTTTCTGCGTGCCGCCGTCGACCAGCTTGATATTCTCTCCGCGCACGATGTGGCCGAAGAACTGCGTGATCACGCGCGAGCTGCCTTCCTTCGGCGTGTGAATGTTGTCGAGGCCGGAGCCGATCCAGTTGAAGGGGCGGAACAGCGTGTACTGCAGGCCTTCCTGCATGCCGTAGGCGTGGATGACGCGATCCATCAACTGCTTAGAGCAGGAATAAATCCAGCGCGGCTTGTTGATCGGGCCAAGCACCATGTTCGACATTTCCGGATCAAACTCGGCGTCGTCGCACATGCCGTAAACCTCGGAGGTCGACGGGAAAACGACGCGTTTCTTGTATTTGACGCAATGGCGCACGATCGGCAGGTTGGCTTCGAAATCGAGCTCAAACACCTTCAGCGGCTGCTTGACATAGGTCGCCGGCGTGGCGATCGCCACCAGCGGCAGCACGGTATCGCATTTGCGGATGTGGTATTCGATCCACTCTTTGTTGATCGTGATGTCGCCTTCAAAGAAGTGAAAGCGCGGATGGCGCAGCAGATCCGAGATGCGGTCGGTCTGCATGTCCATGCCGTAGACCTCCCAGTCGGTGGTCTTGATGATGCGCTGGGAAAGATGGTGGCCGATGAAGCCGTTGACGCCGAGGATGAGTATGCGTTTCATTGTTGCAAGGTCTCCAGTATTACCGGATTGTCGCCGAAACGTGAGAGAAAATCACGCGCGTTTGAAGGTTTGCCTTCAAATTCGATTTCCAGCAGACGCAGTGCGCTGCCGTCGGCGCAGACGGCGATGCAGTGGCCGTCATGCACGGACAATGATGGACGCGGCAAGCCGGCGGGTGCGGTTGGTTCGAGCTGCGTGCGGAACACCTTCAGCGTGCCACCCGGAAGTTCGGTAAACGCGCCGGGATAGGGCGGGGCCACGCCTCGCACAAGGTTGTGCACGCGCAGCGCAGGCAGCGCCCAATTGATGCGACCGTCCGCCGGTTTGCGTCCGCCGAAATAGGCGCCGGCCGTCAGGTCCTGTTTAATCCGCGGTGCGGTGCCGGCAACGAGGCCGGGCAGGCTGCGGTCGAGCACTTGTGCCGCCGCAGCGGTGACTTTTTTGAACACGTCGGCCGCCGTTTCATCGGGCATGATGGCCACTGCCTGTTGATCGACGATGTCGCCGGCATCGGGTTTTGCTGTCATGTAATGCAGCGTGGCACCGGTTTCGGTTTCGCCGTTGATCACCGCCCAGTTGATCGGCACGCGGCCGCGGTATTGCGGCAGCAGCGAGCCGTGCATGTTGAGCGCGCCGCGGGCGGCGGTGTCGAGCAGCGGCTGCTTCAGCAGGTTGCGGTAGTAAAACGAGAAGATGAAATCGGGTTTCAGTGCATGTATACGTTCGAGTATCGCCGGCGTGTTGGCGTCTTCCGGTGTGATGGCTTCGATGCCATGCTGTTTGCACAATGCCGCAACGCTGTCGAACCAGATCAGTTCAGCGGGGTTGTCGGTGTGCGTCAGCACCAGCGCGACGTCGATCCTGTGCTTGAGCAGTACCTGTAAACACTGGATGCCGACATTGTGATAAGCAAAAACAACCGCACGCGTCATTCTTTGCGTTCCAGAATCGCCTGAATCAGAAAACGCGGCCGGCTGCGCACCTGCTGGTAAATGCGGCCGATGTATTCGCCGAGGAGGCCCACGCCGAACAGCACGATGCCCGTCAGGAAGAACTGCAGGATGTCGCGGTCCCACAGCGCCATCAACCCTTCGGCGATGCTGCCGGCGGCGACCCAGCGCTGCGCAATAACGACGATATAAGCCAGCACCGACAGCATGGCGACCAGCATACCGAGCAGCGAGAACACCTGCAGCGGCACAATCGAAAAGCCGGTGACCAGATCGAAATTCAGGCGCAGCAGGCTGTAGAGCGAATACTTCGACTCGCCGGCGGCACGTTCCTCATGCGCCACTTCGATTTCAGTCGGGTTCGCCGCATAGTTGTAGGCGAGCGCCGGGATGAAGGTGTTGATCTCGCGGCTGCTGGTGATGGCGTCAACGATTGGCCGGTCATAGGCGCGCAGCATGCAGCCTTGATCGGTCATTTTTATTTTGGTGATGCGCTCGCGCATCCAGTTCATCATGCGCGAGGCGTGACGGCGGAAGGCCGAGTCCTGGCGGTTTTTGCGGATCGAGCCGATGTAATCGTGGCCCTGGTCCATGGCGGCCAGCAGGTTGCCGATTTCTTCCGGCGGGTTTTGCAGATCGGCGTCGAGTGTAACGATGCGGCTGCCGCGTACGTTTTCGAAGCCGGCCATGATCGCCATGTGCTGGCCGAAGTTGCCGTTGAACAGAATGACGCGGGTGACGTCGGGGCGTTTTTCGTACTGCTGGCGCAGCAGGGCCGCCGATCGGTCGCGGCTGCCGTCGTTGATAAAAAGAATTTCGTAGGCAACGCCGAGCTTGTCGAGCGCCGGATAGAGGCGCGCGAACAGCAGCGGCAATGTCTGCTCTTCGTTGTAAACCGGGATGACGACGGAAACCTGTGGGGTGCTCATGAAGTCGAATGTTACCCGATGCGAAGGGGGTTTACGACCGCGCGACGATCCAGACGCCGACGATGATGACGGCGATGCCGGCCAGGCGCATCGGCGTCACTGCTTCGCCGAACAGATAATAGGCGGCAATCGCATTGACGACGTAACCGACCGACAGCAGCGGGTAGGCGATGCTCACCTCGACGCGCGACAGCGCCATGATCCACACCACCACGCTGATGACGTAACAACCCAGCCCGCCGATGATGTGCGGCTCGGTGGCGAGTTTCCAGCCGATCGGAACGATGTTGGCACTGCTGTATTCGAAGGTGCCGACGGCGTTGGTGCCGGCCTTGAGCAAAAGCTGCGCGCCGGCGTTGAGCAGCACGCCGGTCATGAGCAATGAAAAACTGATGGCGTTCATGGTTGCCTCCTCGTTAATTTCATCGGCGCGGCGGGGTGCGCACGAACACGCGTTCGGTGTCGCGCGCGATCAGTAGCATCGGCAGATTGGCCTTCTGCAGTTGTTCGTACATATCGGGCCCCATCACCGCCAGCGCGTACGGCTGTGCATTCCAGATCGGCTCGAAAGCCTTGATCGTCGGTATCCAGTGCTGTGGCTCGTGTTCGAGGCCGAAGGCCATTTCGTCCTGATATTCGACCAGCGTCAGCGTGCGCTTGAGATAAAACGGCAGCGTCTGTTCGTAACTGCCGATGCTGTAAAAAGGCGTTGCCGGTGTGAGGTCGGGTGGCAGCTTTTTTACCAAGTGGTAAGTCGAGTGCGCCGGCGACAAGGCGTCTTCGCTGGTGACTGCGAGCTGTGTGGTTGCCAATCCGGTAAAAGCGCTGATCACGATTGCCGCATGCGTTTTGCCGCGCCAGCCGAGCGTGATAGCGGCGAGCATGCCGGCGAGCAATGTTGCTGCCGCCATATACAGCCAGGGCATTTGCGCGCGATAGAGTTCGGCCGGAATCGCCGCCGAGGCCAGGCGTTCCGTAAATTGCGTGGCGTAGAGGCCGGCCGCAGCCAGCAGCGCGATCGGCAGCAGTTGCAGGGCCAGCGTGCGGCCGCGGATTTCAGCAAGGCGTGCGCCCATCAGCAGGGCGAGTGCCGGAAAGATCGGCAGAATGTACGACGGCAGTTTGGAACCCGAGACGGAAAAGAACACGAAGATGAAGCCGGCCCAGATCAGCAGAAACAGCGTTGCGTTGAATTCACGCACCCGTTCGCGTTTGGCCGCCGCAAACAGTGAATCGAACAGCGTCACGATCCACGGCAGGATGCCGAGCAGCAGAATTGGAATGAAGTAGTACCACGGCTGATAACGCTGGTGCACGGTCGAGGTGTAGCGCTGGAAATGCTCGTGGATGAAAAAGAAATGCGGGAATTCCGGGTTGGCCAGTGAAACGGCAACGAACCATGGCGCGCTGACGGCGCAGAAAATGAGGCCGCCACTGAAGAGATGCAAACGGCGCAACAGGCCGAAATCGCGTTTGACCAGCATATATAAAACAACCACGGCGCCGGGCAGCACGATGCCGACCAGACCCTTGCTCAATACCGCCAGCGCACAGGCGGCGGCGGCGACCTGCATCCAGCGCTTTTGCGATCGCGGGCTGCCGCGTGGATCGAGGCCGAGCAACACGCCGACCATGGCTAGCGCCATGAAAAAGGCGAGTCCCATGTCGAGTGTCAAAATGTGCGCCATGCCCGCATAGAGCAGGCTGCTGCCAAGCACCAGCGCAGCGTAGAAACCCGCTGCCACGCCATACAGTCGCGCGCCGGCAAAGAAGATCAGCAGCAGTCCGGCGAAGCCGGTGACGGCCGGCCAAATGCGCGCGGTCCATTCGTGTTCGCCGAAGACCTTGTAAGCGGCCGCCGTCGTCCAGTATTGCAGCGCGGGTTTTTCAAAATACTTGATGCCGTTGAGTCGCGGTGTCACCCAGTCGCCGGACTGCGCCATGTAACGCGGAATCTCGGAATAGCGGCCCTCGTCGGAGAGTGCCAGCTTGCGGTAATCGAGATTGGCGCACCAGATCAGCAGTGCGGCGATGAGGATGAGCCACCAGCCGCGCGTGGCGCGTGTGGGCGATGACATCGAGGTGGGCGGGGAACCGTTCAAATGGGGGACGATTATACCAGCCGCTGCGTTATTCCCGCCGCGTTGCTGCCCGAGGGGGCCGGTGATGGCGGGGTGCCGGCCCCGCGCCGCGAACCACTAGACGGTGCTCGACTGTCCCGGCAGCTCGCAACGGAAGCGGATCTCCGCAACGTCGGGCCGCGTTTTCGGCGAATCGCCGAAGGCGATCCGGCCCTCGCCATAGAGCATGAACTCCGCGCGGCGCACGGCGATTTCCTTCTGGTCGCTGAAGGTGATGTAGGTGCCGTTGGTGCTTTGATCGATCAGCACGAAGTGATCTTTGCGTTTTTCGATGCGGGCGTGGTTGCGCGACGCCATCGGGTCTTCGATCACCACGTCGTTGGTCGCATCGCGACCGAGCTTCACCGATTCGCGGAAAACGAAATTTCTGTTCTGGTAGGTGATATGCAGGCGCGGTTCGACGAGATTCGCCATGGCACCGGGGCGCCCCGACAGGTGCGTGTCCGTGCCCGAGTCCTGCCAGGCGATTTCGTGCACGTCGATCGCCTGTTCCTTGCCCTTGACCGGCATGGCGGCGAGTTTGCGCACGCGAAAATTCAGTTCCGGTGACAGTTGCGCCGCGGCGGCCGCGGTGATCGCAATATGGCTGGCCGTTGCCATCGAGGCAATGCGGCCGGCAATGTGCACGGTGTCGCCGAAAACCTCCTTGCCCTCGCGCAACACATAGCCGCAGTGAAAGCCGACGCGGATGGTCAGCTTTGCGCGGCCTTTTTGCGGTGGGCGGTAGGTGATGCGTTTCTGCATTTCGCAGGCCGCCAGCGCGGCCGAATCAGCGCCCTGGAAGGCGCACATCATGCCGTCGCCGATATTTTTGACGACCCAGCCGCCGAATTTGAGCGTCACTTCGGTCAGGACCTGCATGCAATCCTTGATCTGGCCGAAGGCGCCGGTGTCGCCCATCTGCTCGTAGAGTCGTGTGCTGTCGCTGACGTCCGCGTAAAGAACCGCCAGCATGACCCGCTCCGAAGTCACGTTGTGGCGCTCCGTTGCCGCAGTCGGCGGTTGCTGCCGCCCGGCATCGCGTGGGGTACGGATGTCCCGAGGCCGCAACGGCGATCCGGCAAGTTCATCGCGATGGTCACTCAGGGTGGCCGGCATGATGGTCCAATGCACGGGCGCGCGACCGCGTCACGGATTTGCAATTGCATTTCGACTGCAGATGGCACATGATTTTGTAACGGTCCGAAAAAGCGGTAATAGTTGGCATTTGCCGCCCTATACATACAGCAGCCGGCGGTCCGGCGCGAGGTCGGAAGTCACACTTTGTGGCATTGGAGCACGGATGAAATTCAGTTTATCGGTCCTGAAACGGGGCCCCGGGGCGCAAAACGCCGTCCGCGAGATCGGCGCCTACGATAGTCTTGAGGACGCGGTGGTTGCGGCCAGGCAGGCGGTCGATGAGACGCTACAGCGGCTTTACGTGGCCGGCATGCAGCCGGACCAGCTGCTCGGGAGCTACCGCCAGGTGGCCGAGACGCCCTGCATCATGCGGGACGACGAACAAACCATGAACGCCAGCAGCTTCAATCATTTCCAGTTCGCCAAAACGCGCTGTGAAGAAATCTGCGCGACGCAGTAGTCAAGCCTGCGGTTTTTCGGCGCCGGCCACGCACTGCGCGGCGAGACGCTCGAAATCGGCGTCGCTGTCCGCTTCAACCCTGAGCTGCAGGCCCTGCGCGAGGCGCGGATAGTGGTCGAGGATGGAGCGCGTGTAGGCCGGGTCGTAGTGCAGTTCGAGCAGTTCGCGCACCAGCGTCGTGTCGTCGCCGGCGACCGATAGCGCCTTCCAGGCATTGATGCGTTCGTGCCCGTGCAATTGCACCAGGCAATCGAGTTTCGCGCCGAGCGCGGCGGAGTCGCGCACGAAGTGATCGTATTCCTGCATCAGCATCGGCACGCGCAGATCGGTGGCCGCTTCAAGGTGGATACAGTCGCTGGACCACATCGCCTCGATCAACGCTTCGGGCGTGCGCAGGTTGCCGATTTTTTTGCTCTCCGATTCGACGAACACCGGCCTGGCGGCGTCAAAATTGCGCAATGCATGCCAGACCAGGCTTTCGAACATTTTCTGCGCGGGTTGCGGGGCGTCCGGCAGGTTGCCCAGCACCGAGCCGCGGTGCGCCGCCAGTGCCTCGAGATCGAGCACTTGCGCGCCGGCTTTGTCGAGTGCGCGCAGCAGGCGGCTTTTACCCGAGCCGGTCAGCCCGCAGATGACACGCAGCTTGAATTGCCGCGGCAGCACGGCGAGGTCGTCGATCACCGCGCGGCGATAGGTTTTGTAGCCGCCTTCAAGGCGGTTGGCGCGCCAGCCGATCTGCTGCAGCACCGAGGTCAGCGCGCCGCTGCGCGTGCCGCCGCGCCAGCAATAAATCAGCGGCTTCCAGTTGCGCGGGCGCTGCGACAGGTTTTCTTCGATATGCCGCGCGATATTGCGGCTGACCAGCGCGGCGCCGACTTTTTTCGCCTCGAACGGCGAGACCTGTTTGTAGAGCGTGCCGACACGGATGCGCTCTTCGTTGTCGAGCACCGGGCAATTGATCGCGCCGGGAACGTGGTCTTCGGCGAATTCCGCCTCGGAGCGCACGTCGATGACCTCGTCAAATTCGGCGAGTTGTGCTACGGTAACCGGTTCGTTGTTACGCAATGAAACCTCGAAGAAACGAGCCCGATGACTCAACCCATGGACCAACAGAAAATCAAACTGACCGCATTTTCACACGGCGGCGGATGAGGCTGCAAATTACCGCCAGCGTTGCTGGGGGAATTGCTGTCCAAATCGCCGCTGGCGAAAGCGTATCCGAATCTGCTGGTCGGCACCGAGTCGAGCGACGACGCGGCTGTTTATCGCATCAACGATGAACAGGCGATCGTCGCGACGACGGATTTCTTTTTGCCGATCGTTGACGACGCCTACGATTTCGGTCGCATCGCCGCGACCAATGCGATCTCGGATGTCTACGCGATGGGCGGCACGCCCATTTTCGCGCTGGCGCTGCTCGGCCTGCCGCTGGGCAAGCTGCCGGTCGAGGCCGGCCAGCAGATCCTTGCCGGCGGCCAGGCGGTGTGCGCCGCGGCCGGCATCCCGATTGCGGGTGGCCATTCGATCGATAACCCCGAGCCGATCTACGGCCTCGTCGCGATCGGACTCGTGCATCCGTCGCGCGTCAAACGCAACAACCGCGCGCAGGCGGATGACGTGCTGATTCTCGGCAAGGGCATTGGCGTCGGCATCATGGGCGCAGCACTGAAGAAGGGCGAGCTGCGCGAGAAGGCCTACCAGCAGATGATAGCCGTCACGACCCAACTCAACACGCCCGGCATCGCGCTGTCGGCCTTGCCCGGCGTTCACGCGTTGACCGATGTCACCGGTTTCGGTCTGCTCGGCCATCTGCATGAAATCTGCCGCGGTTCGAAACTGCGCGCCGAACTTCGTTACGCCGAAATTCCGGTGCTGTCAGCAGCGGTGCATCTCGCGCAGGCCGGTTATGTCACCGGCGCCTCCGAGCGCAACTGGGCCAGCGTCGGCCCGCATACAAAACTGCCCGCAGATTTCGCCGAATGGCAGCGCAAGCTGTTGTGCGATCCGCAGACGAGCGGCGGGTTGCTGGTGGCTTGCGATCGCGCCACGGCGCCCAGGGTGCTTGAGATCTTCAAGGCCGAGGGATTTGCCACGGCCTGCGAGATCGGCACCTTGTCGGCGGGCGAGCCGAACATCCACATTACATGAGGACGCGCGACCGGCGACCTGCGGGCAGTGGCAACAACGCGGAGGTTTTGACGCATTGAATGCGCTGCATCTGACATTTGCGGTTGGGTTTCTCAGTTTTACCGCCATGGCGGCCGCACGCGTGGTGTTGTCGCTCTACGCGCTGGAGCTCGGCGCCGAAGCCTCGGCGGTCGGCGTGCTGGCCGCAATGTTTTTTGTTTTTCCCTTGCTGCTGTCGTGGCCGGTCGGCGCGATGTCGGACCGCATGGGGCCGCGCCGGCCGCTGATCGCCAGCGCCGTCATCGCCGGCTTCGGTCTGGTGCTGCCGTTTTTCTGGCAGCACGTTGCCGCGCTGTATGTCGCCGCCTCGATGTCGGGCCTGGCGCTGGCGCTCTTTCACGTCAATCTGCAGGCGCTGGTCGGACGCCTCAGCACCGCGGATGAACGCGTGCGTAATTTTTCCAATTTCAGCCTGGTCGGGGCCGCCACCAATTTCTGCGGGCCGCTGCTTGGCGGGCTGGCGGTCGATCACACCGGTTACGCGACGGCCTGTCTGTTCATCGCCGCGCTGTCGGTGGGTGCGCTGATTCTGATGTTGACCAACGGCCGCGCGCTACCGAAAGGGCAGCGCTCCAGCGCGCCCAAGCTGCGCGTGATGGACACGTTGTCCGACCGCGAAATGCGCGACATGCTGATCACCAGCGGCCTCATGCAGCTCGGCACCGATCTGTTTCAGTTCTACATGCCGATCTACGGGCACGGCGCCGGCATGTCGGCGAGCGCCATCGGCGCGGTGCTCGCGGCGTTCGCCGCGGCGGCGTTCTGCGTCCGTTTCGGCATGACGAAACTGGTCGGGCGTTTTACCGAACAGCGCCTGCTCTGTTATTCGTTCTTCGTCGGCGCGCTCGGTTTCCTGCTGATTCCCGCCTCGCACAGCGTGGTGCTGCTCTCGCTGGTGGCATTTATTTTCGGCCTCGGCATGGGTTGCGGCCAGCCGCTCACCACCATGCTGATGTTCGCCAAATGCGCCGAAGGCCGCACCGGCGAAACGCTGGGCCTGCGTTTGACGGTGAACAACATCATGCGCGTGGCGGGGCCGGCACTGTTCGGCGTGGTGGCGTCGTTTACGGGATTGACGGCGGTGTTCATCATCAATGGGGTGATGATGGGGGCGGGCGGTTTGATGAGCCGGCCCAAGACCAATGCAAAGTAGCGCAGGCGATTCGCCTGCATACGCTTTTGCAGAGCGCAATAACGGAAAGGCATTGCGCCGAACGCATGTGATTTGAACAGGCGGGCCAATGACGGTCACGCGAAGACCATTCGGCGCAATGCGCTTCGCTTATTGCGCCCTACGCTGCTAGCAGCGAAATGCCTCGACGAATTTGGCTTCGCCGGTGAGGTGGCATTCCAATGCCGTTGCAGTGATAGACAACTGTGAGCCATTTGAGAACTGAAGCTCGGCGCTCACATTGCCGGTAAACGCGGAGGGCAGTTCGAGGCGCGATCGCGCCACGCCATTGGCGACCACTTTCCCAGCCGAGAGTCTGCCCATGCATTCTGCGACAGGCCCGATCCACGTTGCGTCGGAAAACTTCATTTCGAGCGATTGCACGTATCCGGCAATGGCGTCACCGCCCGACTGCCCATCGGGGCGATGAACATGCGCGGCCGAGAACACCACCGTCAGGGAATTGGCATTCAACTCGACGTTGCAGACTTCAGAATCGTGAAATTCGAGGGTGGCGTTCATTGGGTGCGCTAGTCTCGTAGGGTGGGCAACTTGTTGCCCGCGCGGCTGATGCAGTTCATCGCATATTACTGCCATTACGATACTGGCATGCCAGTCGACTTATCGCTGATGGCGTGAAGGTAGGGCATCGTGCCAATGTGATGGGGCAGCAAGCCGCCCACCTGCAAATGCAGGCGAGTCGCCTGCGCTACTCAACGCTTGGCAAGCAAAGGCGCCAGCCCTTTCCAAACCGTCTCCAATACCATCGGCTGCGCCGCCGCCGTCGGATGCAGGTTGTCTTCCAGAAAAAGTTCGCGCCGGCCGGCGACACCCTCGAGCAGGAAGGGCAGATGGGCGCATTTGAATTTGCGCGCGACGCCGATGAAGGCTTTTTCGTATTCGTTGGTGTAGGCGGCGCCGTAGTTGGGCGGCATGCGCATGCCGATGAGCAGCACCTGGCTGCCTTTTTCACGCGCGGCGTGCACGATGGTGGTCAGGTTGTCGATCATCTGCTTGACCGGCAGGCCGCGCAGGCCGTCGTTGGCGCCGAGCGCGACGATGGTGATTGCGGGCTTGTGCGTGGCGAGCGCGGCGGCGATGCGCGCGGCGCCGCCACTGGAGGTTTCGCCGCTGATGCTGGCATTGACCACGTTATAATCGAAACGCCGCTGCTGCAGACGTTGTTGCAGCAGCGCCACCCAGCCGTCCTGCTGGCGGATGCCGTAGGCCGCCGACAAACTGTCACCAAACACGAGTATCGTGGGCGCCGCTTGTGCCAGCGCGGAACCAAGCAGCGTAATTGCAATCAGAAGAACTCTAATCCACATGAATAACCTAGCCCCCATCATTGCCGTGCGCGCCCTGTGCAAGAGTGTCGCCAATGGCGCGCAATCGCTGGCCATTTTGCAGGATATCGGCCTCGAGGTCATGCCCGGCGAAGCGGTAGCGATCGTCGGCGCCTCGGGTTCGGGTAAATCAACACTGCTCGGATTGCTCGCCGGCCTCGACGTGCCTTCGAGCGGCACGGTGGCGCTGGCCGGGCAGGATTTGTTTGCGCTCGATGAAGACGGCCGCGCCGCGTTGCGCGCGAAACTGCTCGGTTTCGTGTTTCAGTCGTTTCAACTGCTGCCGTCGCTCAATGCGCTCGAAAACGTCATGCTGCCGCTGGAACTGGCGAAGGCGGCGGATGCCGCCGGCCCGGCTGAAGCCATGCTGCGCCGGGTCGGCCTCGGCGAACGGCTGCAGCATTATCCGAAGACACTGTCGGGCGGCGAGCAACAGCGCGTGGCGCTGGCGCGCGCCTTCGTCATGCAGCCGCAACTGCTGCTGGCCGATGAACCGACCGGCAACCTCGACGCCGCGACCGGCGCTGATGTCATCGATCTGCTGTTTGAACTGAATGCCGAGCGCGGCACCACGCTGATACTGGTCACGCACGACAACGTGCTGGCGCAGCGCTGTTCGCGCGTGGTTCGGCTCGCCGGCGGCAAAGTCGTCACGGGCTGACGCGCGATGCGCCTTGCTCTGACCCTGTTGTGGCGCGACTGGCGCGCCGGCGAATTGCGCGTGCTGGCCATCGCGTTGGTGCTGGCGGTGGCCAGCGTCACCAGCGTGGGCTTCTTCGCCGATCGCCTGCAACAGGCGCTGACCAGCGAGGCGCATCAACTGCTGGGCGGCGATGTGGTGCTGGTCGCCGATCACGCTTTCCCCTTGAAAATACGCGATGAGATTGTCACGCGCGGCTTGCAACTGGCGGAGAGCATGAGCTTCACGAGCATGGCGCGCACCGCCAGCGAAGCGCAGTTGGTGGCAGTGAAAGCGGTGTCGGCGGGTTATCCCTTGCGCGGCAAATTGCGCATTGCAACCGCAGCGGGCGGTGCCGATGCGGAAACCGAAACTTTGCCGGCGGCGGGTGAGTTGTGGGTCGATGAACGCATGGCCGGTGTGTTTGCGATCGGCATCGGCGATCGGCTTGAGCTCGGCAACAGTACGTTCAAGGTCAGCGCGATCCTGACGCTGGAGCCCGATCGTGGCACTTCGTTCTTCAATTTTGCGCCGCGTCTCCTGATGCGCCTTGACGATGTGGCGGCAACCGGCCTCGTGCAGAACGGCAGCCGCATTTCGTATTCGATACTGGCGGCCGGCGAGCGCAGTGCTGCCGAAGCATTCGAGAAGGTGATTGCACCGCAACTGGGCCGCGGCGAAAACCTGCAAAGCCTGACGCATGCGCGGCCGGAAATCCGCGGCACGCTGGAACGCGCGGCGCAGTTCGTTAATCTGGCCGCTTTGCTGGCGGTGATCCTGGCGGCGGTGGCGATTGCGCTCGGCACGCGCTACTACATCAAGCGCCATCTCGACGGTTACGCGGTGATGCGCTGTCTCGGCGCAACGCAGGCGCAACTGCTGGCGTTGTTGCTGCGCGAGTTTGCGCTGCTTGGTGTGATCGCCTCGGCATTTGGCGCGTTGTGTGGTTACGCTGGACAGGCGGTGATCGTCTGGTTGATCGCCGATTTGATGAAGGTGCCGTTACCGGCGCCGTCGTTGCTGCCGGCGCTGCAGGGCTGCGCGGTCGGCATAGTCTTGCTGCTCGGATTTGCGCTGCCGCCGTTGTTGCAGTTGAAGGACGTGCCGGCATTGCGCGTTTTGCGCCGTGAACTCGGTCCGGCGCGGCAGTCGTCGTTGTTTGCCTACGCAATTGGACTGGCCGCTTTCGCGGGGCTCGTGATCTGGCAGGCGGGCGAAGTGCGGCTGGGTGCGGTGGTGTTCGGCGGTTTCTGCGCGGCTTTCGCCGTGTTCGGCGTGGTGGCATGGAGCGCACTGAAAGTGCTCGGACGCTCGACCGGTGCCAGTGGATTGATCTGGCGTTTCGGTCTGGCCAATCTCGGCCGGCGCGCGGGAGCGAACACGGTGCAGGTGTTGTCGCTGGCGATCGGCCTGACGACTATCCTGTTGTTAACCTTCACGCGCGGCGATCTGCTCGCGACCTGGCAGGCCAAGCTGCCGCCGGATGCGCCAAACCGTTTCATCGTCAACATACAACCCGATCAACGTACGGCCGTTGAAGCGTTTTTCACCGGCAACGGTATTGCGCAGCCGGAGATTTATCCGATGGTGCGCGGGCGTTATGTTGAATTCAACGGCCAGCCGGTCAATGCCGGGGGTTTTGATGACCGCGCGCGGCGCATGGTTGAGCGTGAATTTAACCTCTCTTACCTGCAGTCTTTGCCGGCGCACAACGTGCTGACGGCGGGGCGCGCGTTCAATGCTGATGATGCACGGCATGGTGCGTTGTCGGTGGAAGAGGGCATCGCGCGCACGCTCGGTTGGCAACTCGGCGATGTGCTGACCTGGCAGGTGGCGGGCGAAAACTTCAAGGCCGAGATCGTCAATCTTCGCAAGCTTGACTGGGATTCGATGCGCGTGAATTTCTTCGTGATCGCCACGCCGGCCCTGCTGGAGAAGGCGGCGACCAGTTTCATCACGAGTTTTCATCTGCCCGCGGAGAAGGCGGCGCTGACGCAGCAGTTGTCGAAACGTTTTCCGAATCTGACGGTGGTGGACATGGGCGCGCTGCTCAAGCAGGCGCAGGACCTGGTGGCGCAGGTGGTGCGCGCCGTGCAGTTCATCTTCATGTTTGCAGTGGGCTCGGGCGTGCTGGTGTTGTATGCGGCCTTGCTGGCGACGCGCGACGAACGCGTGCGCGAGGCGGCAGTGATGCGGGCACTCGGCGCTTCGAGGCGGCAGGTGCTGGCTTCGCAGCGCGCCGAATTCGCCGTGCTGGGTCTACTCGCCGGCCTGCTGGCCGCAGCAGGTGCGACTGCCATCGGCTGGCTGATCGCGCAGAAGGTGTTTCAGTTTCCGTATCAGATCAACCACTGGGTGTGGCTGGTCGGGCCGCTGCTCGGGCTGGGCTGCCTCGGCGTGAACCTGCGCGCGGCGGCACGCGCTGTGTTGAATACGCCGCCGCTGGCGGCGCTGCGCGACGCGTAAGCGTCGCGTGTAGAATAATACGGTTGATCGTTAAGCCTGACCCGTCACTCCCGCGAAAGCGGGAGTCCAGGTATTCAGATTTCTTTTATTTTCTGGATTCCCGCTTTCGCAGGAATGACGTATAGAAAAACAATGACTGAAATATTCGGCATTATCACCATAGCATTGCTCGCCGCGGGCACCGGCTTTCTCGCCTGGCGCTTGAGCGCCTTGCAGCGGCGGCTCGACGTTCTGCCGGCGGCTATGTCGCAGGGATTCGCTCAGGGCTTCGAAGAACGTCACCGCGCCATGCTGGCCGATCTGCATAACGGCCTCACACAGCAGGGCGACCGCCTGACCACTGCATTGACCGATAATTCCGACCGTTTGCGCACGGCGACCGGCGAGGAACTCAAACAAACGCGGGATACCTTGCACAAACTGCAGCTAACGCTGACCGAAACGCTGGGCCAGAACCGCGAGGCGATGCTGGAAAAACTCGCGCTGACGACGCAGGCGCTGACCGGCAAGATCGACGAGCAGCTCGCGTTGATCGCCGGCAAGGTCAACGAGCGTCTCGATGAGGGCTTCAAGAAGACCAACGAAACTTTCACCAATGTGATGACGCGGCTCGCCACCATAGACGAGGCACAAAAGAAAATCGAAACGCTCACCGGCAGTGTGGTCGGTTTGCAGGAAATACTCGGCGACAAACGCGCTCGCGGCGCCTTCGGCGAGGTGCAGCTCGAAGCCATTGTGCGCAATGCGCTGCCGGAATCGGCGTTTGAATTTCAGTACACGCTGGCACGCGGCGTGCGCGCCGACTGCGTGCTGAAGCTGCCGCCGCCGACCGGCATGCTGGCGGTCGATTCGAAATTTCCGCTGGAAAACTACGAGCGCATGTTTGCCGACGGGGCGGAGCGGGCGAGCGCGGCGGCGTTCAAGGCCGACGTGAAGAAACATATCGATGATATCTCCAGCAAATACATCGTGCCCGGCGAGACCGGCGACGGTGCGGTGATGTTCCTGCCGGCGGAGGCGGTGTTCGCGGAAATCCACGCGCGGCACCGCGATCTCGTTGATTACGCGCTGGCGCGTCGCGTCTGGATCACCTCACCCACCACGTTGATGGCCATTCTGAATACCGCGCGTGCGGTCATACGCGACGTTGAAATGCGCAAGCAGGTGCACGTCATTCAGGATGAACTCGGCAAGCTGGGGGCGGACTTCGGGCGCTTCCAGTCGCGCATGGACAATCTGGCCAAGCACATCGAACAGGCCAAGAATGACGTCGATGACGTGCATGTGAGCAGCCGCAAGATCAGCGAACGCTTTGCCAAGATCGAGCGCGTCGAACTCGAAGCCGGCGCTCCAGTCAAGGCGCTCGAACCCGGCGACGGGAAATGACGTACTGCGCGGGGAACTGACGCAGCATGTTTGAGGCGTTCAGGCGCTGGCGGCGACGTCGCATCGTCGAGCACGCCGAACTCGATCCGGTCTTGTGGCAGCAGACGCTGGCCCAACTGCCGTTCCTGAGCGGGCTTTCGGTCGACGAGAACGAACGGCTGCGGCAGACCGTCATTCTGTTCCTGCACGATAAATCGATCCACGGCGCGGGCGGACTGACGCTCGATGCGGCGATGCCGCTGATGATTGCGGCACAGGCCTGCATCCTCGTCATGAATCTCGACATCGAATATTACGCCGGCTGGGTCGAGGTCATTGTTTATCCCGATGAGTTTGTGCCGGCGATGGAATATGTGGATGAAGACGGCGTCGTGCATACGGACCATGCGCCGCGTGCCGGCGAGGCCTGGCTGCAGGGGCCGGTGATCCTGTCATGGGCGGACGTGGCGCCGCGCACCGACGGTGATGGCGTCAACGTCGTGATCCATGAATTTGCGCATAAACTCGATATGCTCAACGGCGATGCCAACGGTTATCCGCCGTTGCACGCCGGCATGAAGCGGCAGGACTGGGTCGCCGCGTTCGCCGCAGCCTATGCGGATTTCTGCCGCCGCGTCGCGGCCGACGAAGATACCGTCATCGACCCGTACGCGGCGGAGTCTCCGGCGGAGTTTTTTGCGGTGATGAGCGAGGCCTTCTTCGAAATCCCGCACGCCGTGCAGGCGCTGTACCCGTTGATCTATACCCAGTTACAGTTGTTTTACAAACAGGATCCGCGGGGCCGATTGCCCATGTAATGCGCAGGGTAATCGGTTAAGCTTGAGCAGTGTTTAAGCGTCCTCTTTCCTCGCAGTGGGTCTTGACCGCCGGCTTCGGCGGTCTGCTTGCGCTCGTACTCGCAGTCACCTTGCTGGCGCTGGCGCGCAGCGGCACCGACGGCGTCTACGATGCTGAGATCGCGGCGGCCGGCTTGCTTGCCATTCTGATCGGCGGTGTTGCCGCGCAGTTCGTGTTGCGCAATGTCGTCGGCAGCGAAGATGCGCTGCGTCATGCGAAGGAACTCGCTGAAGTTACGCTGCGCTCGATCGGTGACGGTGTCATCACGGTGCGTGCCGATGGCTGCATCGATCTGATGAACCCCGTGGCCGAGTTGTATACCGGCTGGAGTTCGGCCGAGGCGCATGGCCAGCCGCTGGATGTGGTGTATCGCGTCGTCGACGACAAATCAGGTGCGCGACTGGCCCACCCCGGCGGCGACGAAAAGGGCGTGCGCGGCGGCGGCATTGCGGCAAAGCTGATGCGGCGCGACGGTTCGTCCTGCGCGATCCGCGATTCTTCGGCGGCGATCCACAGCAGTGCCGGCAACCTGGTCGGCTGGGTCGTGGTGTTTCACGACATCAGCCAGATTGAACAGTTGGCACAGCAGCTGTCCTGGCAGGCCAGCCATGACTCGTTGACCGGCCTGGTCAACCGGCGCGAATTCGAACGGCGACTCACCGAGCTCGTCACTTCGGCGCGTGGCGACGGCCGCCAGCACGCCTTGCTCTACATGGATCTCGACAATTTCAAAACGGTCAACGATACCTGCGGCCATGCCGCCGGCGACGAGATGCTGCGGCAACTGACGACGGTGATGCAAACGGGCATGCGCGGCAGCGACACGCTGGCGCGTCTGGGCGGCGACGAATTCGGCGTGCTGCTGGAATCCTGCCCGCTGGAACAGGCGGTGCGCATTGCCAACGGCATGCGCGAAGCGGTGCGCGAGTTCCGCTTCATCTGGGAAGACAAGACATTCGGCGTCGGCATCAGCGCCGGGCTGGTCGGCTTCGATGGCGCCGAGTCGACCGACCGCGTGCTGGCGGCCGCCGACCGCATCTGTTACGAAGCCAAGAGCAAGGGCCGCGACCGCGTGCAGGTTTATCATCCTGAAAAGGAAGGCGCGCAGGACCAGAACACCGAACTCAGCATGGTGTCGCAGATCAACCACGCATTTGAGCTCGGCAATTTCCGCCTTTACCGGCAGGAGATCGTGTCACTCAATGCCGCCGAGGGTGATACGCCGCATTACGAAATTCTCGTGCGCATGCTCGACAATAGCGGGCATCCGGTGCCGCCGAGTGCGTTCATGCCGGCGGCCGAACGCTACAACCTGCTCGGTTCAATCGAACGCTGGGTGATCAGTTCGTTGGTCGAATTTCTCGCCGCGCAGTGCGAGAGCGGGGCGATCCCGCGCGATACGGGCCAGCCGACGACGGCGTTTTATTCCGTCAATCTGTCGGGGGCGAGCATCAACGACGCCAGTTTCACCGATTTCATCTGTAAACTGATCAACCGCTTCAACCTGCCGCGCGGTCTTTTATGTTTTGAAGTCACGGAGACCACCGCGATCGCCAATCTGTCAAAAGCCGCGTCGTTGATGCATGAACTGAAAACGCTGGGCTGTCGCTTTGCACTGGATGATTTTGGCATCGGCATGTCGTCTTTTGCCTATCTCAAATATCTGCCGGTCGACTTCATCAAGATCGACGGTGTGTTCGTGCGCGGGATGGCCGCCGACCCGATGGACCAGGCCATTGTCGAGGCGATTAACCGCATCGCGCATATCCTGGGCCTGAAAACGGTGGCTGAATTTGTTGAGGATGCCACCATCCTGGACCGCTTGCGCAGCATTGGCGTCGATTACGCGCAGGGCTATTTCATTTCAAAGCCATCGGCCTTGTTGCCGGCAGCGGCCGAACCTGCAATATTGGAGCCCGCATGAGTGTTGGTAAAGTGCGCCAGTTGTATGTGCTGGTCGGTGATATCGGTGGTACGAATTCGCTGCTCGAACTGTTTGCCGAGCACGACGGCGAGATGCGCGGCGTCAAGGAAATCCTGCTGCCGAGCGCCGCATTTTCCAGTTTCGATTTGCTGCTGGACCGATTTTTTGCTGAAAGCGGTGTTGCTTCAACGAGCGTCGCCGCCGCCTGCTTTTCAGTGGCAGGGCCGGTTGAAGGCGGCGTTTGTGCGATGACCAATCTGGACTGGCGTATCGACGAGGCGGCGTTGAGCGCGCGTTACAAGATTGCCGAGGTGCGGTTGCTGAATGACTTTGCCGCGGTTGGCCACGGCATCGCGAGTCTGGGTGAACACGACGTCGTCACCTTGCAACGCGGGGTGGCGCAGCCGCATGGCACGCGGCTGGTGGTGGGCGCGGGCACCGGGCTGGGTGTATGCATGTTGAACTGGCAGGGTGACGGCTATGCCGTGCATTCTTCCGAAGCGGGGCATACCGACTTTGCGCCGCTGAATGCGACGCAGGACGCGCTGCTCGCCGCATTGCGTGTGCCCTTCGGCCGTGTTTCCTACGAACGCATCGTCTCGGGGCCGGGGCTCCTGCGCATTTTCGGTTTTTTGCAGGACACCGGTGCCGGTGTGCCGTCTAAGCAATTGCGCGAGGCGATGCAGAAACAGGACGCGGCGGCGGCGATCTCCGAATTCGCCGTCGGCAAACTCGATCCGCTGGCGGTGCGCGCGCTCGAACTGTTCATCACGGTCTACGGTGAATTCGTCGGCAATATGGCGTTGACGACGTTGTCGCGTGGTGGTGTTTACATCGCGGGCGGCATTGCGCGCAAGATTGCAGCAAAGCTTGGCGACGGCAGCTTTGTGCGCGCCTTCACCGACAAGGGACGTTTCGCGGATTTGCTGCGGCGTTATCCGGTCCACATCGTCACCGATCCGAAAATCGGCCTCAAGGGCGCGCTGAACTACCTGCGTAACGCGGACTGAACGTGGCTCTTCAGTCGTCTCTCACGCCGGCGGCGGCGATTTTTCGAAGGCCGCGAGTTCCTGCGGCGAATTGATGTTGCTGAAGGCATCGGCAACGTCATCGAAGGCGACTTCGACCACTTTCAGCGTCGCATACCATGCGTCAATCTTGCGCCCGCCTGCTGCCAGAAACGCCTCCAGATGCGGCAGCACATCGCGCCGGCACAGACAGAACACCGGATGCGGCTGGTCGCCGGTTTTGGCGACCGTGAGTTGTGCGTCATGCGCCTGCATGGCGGCATGCAGACGTGCAACGACATCCAGCGGCAGAAACGGCGAATCGCAGGGGGCGGTGGCGATCAGCGGATGCGCGGCCGCAGCCAGTGCCGCGTGCAGACCGGCCAGCGGGCCGGCGTAACCGCCGATGACGTCGGCAATAACGCGGTGGCCGAACGTCGCGTAGACATCGGCATTTTGATTGGCGTTGATCAGCAGTTCGGACACCTGCGGTGCGAAACGGTCGATGACCCAGGCCACCATCGGCCGGCCGCGCAGTTCGCGCAGGCCTTTGTCGACGCCGCCCATGCGACGACCGAGGCCGCCGGCGAGCACGACGCCGGTGATCGATGGTTGTACGGTCGGTGATGTGTTCACGCTGGTTCTATTTGACGAAGCGGTGCGCACCGGCAAACAGCAGGTAGTGTTTGCCGGTGGCACGCCCGATCATGGTGATGCCGGTTTTCTGCGCGATGTCGTAGCCCATTTGCGTCAGACCGGAACGCGAGACCAGTACGGGAATCTGCATTTGCGCGCACTTGATAACCATCTCGGAAGTTAAACGGCCGGTGGTGTAGAAAATTTTGTCACTGCCGTCGATGGCGTCGAGCCACATGCGGCCGGCGATGGCATCGACCGCGTTGTGTCGACCAACGTCTTCGACAAACATCAGGATGTCGGCGCCGTGCGCCAGCGCGCAGCCGTGCACGGCGCCGGCCTGCTTGTAGACCGTGTCATGCCGTCGCACATTGTCGATCAACTGGTAATACACCGACTCGTTGAGCGAGACGTCGTCGCGCAGGCGGATGTTTTCAATGTCGTCCATCAGCGCGCCAAATACGGTGCCCTGGCCGCAGCCGGTGGTAACGGTGCGTTTTTCCATGCGGCCATCGAGATCGGCGAGGCCGTTGCGGGTGGTGACGGCCACGGCAGCGACGTCCCAATCGGCCTGCACGGCGACGATGTCTTCGAGGCGCTCGACCAGACGCTGGTTGCGCAGATAGCCGAGTGCCAGCGCCTCGGGATCGCCGCCCAGCGTCATCAGGGTGACGATTTCGCGTTTGTCGACGTAGAGCGTGAGCGGACGTTCAGCGGCGATCGCGGTGGGCACCGTTTCGCCATGCTCGTTGCGCGCATCGACGGTAAAGGTCGGTGCGCAGCGTGCTTGCGTCATGTGCGGGCGGTAGGGCATTTATTGGGATTCAGGATTCAGGATTGAGGATCGAGGATTGAGGATTGAGGATTGAGCAATCAACACCGACCGCCTGAGCTTGCTTCCCTCTCAATCCTCAATCCTCAATCCTCGAACCTGCGGTTAGCCGCCGATATACGACATCTCGACCTTTTTCAGGCTGCTGGTGGCGTTGGTGCGGATTTCAGAATAGCGGTCGCTGCGCGCGCTCCACACACGGTTGATTTGCTGTGCGATGGTGTCGTCGTCGGCGCCGCCACGCAACAGCGATTTGAAATCGTGGCCTTCGGTGGCGAACAGACAGGTGAAAAGCCGGCCCTCGGTGGAGAGGCGCGCGCGCGTGCAGTCGCGACAGAAGGCCTGCGTGACCGAGGCGATGACGCCGATTTCACCGCTGCCGTCGGCGTAACGCCAGCGTTTGGCCACCTCGCCGCGGTAATGCGGGTCGGCGGGAACCAGCGGCGCCTCGGCGTTGATCATGTCGATGATTTCACGCGCGGTGACGACGTCGTCCATGCGCCAGCCGTTGGTGTGGCCGACGTCCATGTATTCGATGAAACGCAGGATGTGGCCGCTGCCGCGGAAATGCCGCGCCATGGCGGCGACTGATTGATCGTTGACGCCGCGCTTGACCACCATGTTGATCTTGACCGGGGCGAGGCCGGCCGCGGCGGCGGCGTCGATACCGCCGAGCACGCGCGACACCGGAAAATCGACGTCATTCATTTTCATGAACACGGCGTCGTCCAGGGAATCGAGGCTCACCGTGATGCGTTTGAGACCGGCTGCTTTCAGTGCGCGCGCCTTTTTGGCGAGCAGCGAACCGTTGGTGGTCAGCGTCAGATCAAGGCCGGGAATGGCGGCGAGCATCTCGATCAGGCGCTCGATGTTGCGGCGCACGAGGGGTTCACCGCCGGTCAGGCGGATTTTTTCGATGCCGTTGCGCGCGAATACTGTGGCGAGCCGCGTGATCTCTTCGAAGCTCAGCAGTTCGCGGTGTTCGAGAAACTGGTAGTCCTTGCCGAAGACGGCTTTCGGCATGCAATAGACGCAGCGGAAATTGCAGCGGTCGGTGACCGAAATGCGCAGGTCGCGCAGTGGTCGGCCGAGCGTGTCGGCATTGCGCGTGGCGGCGTCGGAAAGCGGTGGCATTGCGGTGTTCAGATGGTGCTCCAGTGCTAATTGATTCGAGACGGGCGGGGGACGCAGATTATGACAATTAGACCTGCTGCGGGCAAGCAATACACCGGCGGGAAATCAATTGTTTGGCGAGAACTTGATGCGTAATCGAAGGAAAATCCTCGCCGTTTACGTTGCGCCGCACAACCGTATTTCGAATGTGGTCATATGGAAAATGTTTGACATGCGACATGGTGGATGCCTTAATGCAAACGTCGTATTGCGCTCCAAAAAATAGAAACGGCGCGGTGCGAGCAGCATTTTCAGTAGTCGGATTCGACAATATCTTGGGAGGAGCCCTATGGATATGAATCGACGGCAGTTCTTCCGTACTTGTGCGGCGGGACTTGGCGGCTCGAGCATTGCGATGCTCGGCTTTTCGCCACAGCCGGTCTTGGCCCAGGTGCGCGGCTTCAAACTGGCGCGCACGACCGAAACCCGCAGCACCTGTCCCTATTGCTCCGTCAGTTGCGGCGTGATCATGTACACGCTGGGCGACAACGCCAAGAACAACAAACCGAGCATCATTCATGTCGAGGGCGATCCCGATCATCCGGTGAACCGCGGCACGCTGTGCCCGAAGGGCGCCGGTCTGCTCGACATGATCCACAGCCCGAACCGGCTCAAATATCCGGAAGTGCGCGAAGCCAAATCGAAAGAGTGGAGGCGTATTTCATGGGACGAGGCCTACACACGCATCGCCAAACACATGAAGGAAGATCGCGACAAGAATTTCATCACCAAGAACGACAAGGGTGTCACGGTCAACCGCTGGAACACCACGGCGATGCTGGCAAGCAGTGCGGCGAGCAACGAGTCGGGGTATCTGACAGTCAAGTCTGCCCGCGGCATGGGCATGACCGCCTTCGACACCCAGGCACGAATATGACACGCACCGACGGTGTCCAGTCTGGGCCCCACGTTCGGTAGAGGTGCAATGACCAATAGCTGGGTCGATATCAAGAACGCCGACCTGGTTTTGATCATGGGTGGTAACGCAGCAGAGGCGCATCCCTGCGGTTTCAAGTGGGTCACGGAGGCGATGCAGCAGCGCAATGCCAAGCTGGTGGTGGTCGATCCGCGCTTTACGCGGTCGGCGGCGGTGGCGGATTACTACGCGCCGATCCGCGTCGGCACCGACATCGCTTTTCTCGCCGGCGTCATCAACTACATGCTGTCGAACGACAAGGTCCACATGGAATACGTCAAGACGTATACCAACGCAACCTTCCTCGTTAACGACAAATTCTCGTTCGAGAACGGATTCTTCACTGGTTACGACGAAGGCAAGCGCAGCTACGACAAGTCGACCTGGGGCTACCAGCGCGACAAGAGCAAGGACGAGTTCGTCATGGTCGACGAGACCATGCAGAGCCCGAACTGCGTCTACCAGCTGATGAAGAAGCATTATTCGCGCTACACGCCGGAACTGGTGTCGAAGATCTGTGGCACGCCGAAAGATGCGTTCCTCAAGGTCGCCGGATTCATCGCCGGCACGCATACGCCGGATCGCGTGATGACGATTCTCTACGCGCTGGGCTGGACGCAACACTCGGTGGGTTCGCAGAACATCCGTGCGATGGCGATGATCCAGTTGCTGCTTGGCAACATGGGGCGCGCCGGTGGCGGCGTCAATGCGCTGCGCGGTCACGCCAACGTGCAGGGTATTACCGACATGTGTCTGTATTCGGAGGTGTTGCCGGGTTACCTTGGTGCGCCGACCGATGCGGACACAACGCGCGAGGACTATCTGAAGGTGCGCACGCCGAAACCGCTGCGGCCGAACCAGATGAACTTCCCGCAGAACTTTCCGAAATGGCACACCAGTCTGATGAAGGCATGGTTCGGCGATGCGGCGAACAAGGACAACAATTTCGCCTACGACATGATGCCGAAGCGCGACACCGCCTACGACGCGCTGGCGATCTTCGAGCGTATGTACCAAGGCAAGGTCAACGGCTTTCTCTGCCAGGGTTTTAATCCGCTGGCGGCGATTCCGAACAAAAAGAAGCTCGGTATCGCGTTTGCCAAGTTGAAGTTTCTGGTGGTGATGGATCCGCTGCAGACGGAAACGGCGGAATTCTGGAAAAACTTCACCGACTTCAACAACGTCGAGACCGACAAGATCGAGACCGAAGTGTTCCGCCTGCCAGCAACCTGCTTTGCAGAGGAAACCGGTTCGTTCACCAATTCGAGCCGCGTGTTGCAATGGCACCAGCGCGCCACCGAGCCGCCCGGCGAGGCGAAGACCGACGCCGAGATCATGGCATCGCTTTTCATGCGCATGCGCGATCTATACAAAAAAGACGGTGGCACCTTCCCGGACGCGATTGTGAATATGGCATGGGCGTATTCGAACCCGAACAACCCGGCACCGGAAGAAGTCGCCCGTGAGTTCAACGGCAAGGCGCTGGGCGACGTAATGGCACCGCCGGATCCGAAGAATCCGAAGGAACCGCCGAAGGTATTGGTCAAGGCGGGCGAGCAGTTGCCGGGTTTCGCGATGTTGCGCGACGACGGTTCGACATCGTGCGGCAACTGGTTGTATTGCGGTTCGTGGTCGCAGGCCGGCAACAACATGGCACGGCGCGATACCTCCGATCCTTCCGGATTGGGTGTGTATCCGAACTGGGGCTTTTCGTGGCCGGCCAACCGCCGTGTGTTGTACAACCGCGCGGGTGCGGACCCGGCGGGCAAGCCGTGGGATCCGAAACGCAAGGGCATCGCGTGGAACGGCACTGCGTGGGCTGGTAGCGACGTGCCGGACATCGCGCCGGCACTAGGCCCCGACTCCGGCGCCGGGCCGTTCATCATGACGCCGGAGGGGGTGGGTCGCCTGTTTGCTGTCGGGTTGATGGCCGAAGGCCCGTTCCCCGAGCATTACGAGCCGTTCGAAACGCCGGTGGGCGTGAACCTGATGTGCCCCAGCAACGCCAAGGCGGTGAGCAATCCGGCCGCCCGCGTTTACAAGGGCGACATGGAGCAGTTCGGCAAGATGGCCGAATTCCCGTACGCGGCGACGACTTACCGGCTCACCGAGCATCATCACTTCTGGACCAAGAATGCCCGCGCCAATGCGGCCACGCAGCCGGCGCAATTCGTCGAAATCGGTGACGAACTGGCGAAAGAAAAGGGTATTGCGAACGGCCAAATGGTGAAAGTGCGCTCGAACCGCGGCGAGATCAAGGCGGTGGCGGTGGTGACCAAGCGCATCAAGGCGCTTGAAGTCAACGGCAAGAAGGTGCATACCGTCGGCATCCCGATCCACTGGGGGTTCATCGGCTTGGCGAAAAGCGGCTATCTTAGCAACACGCTGACGCCGTTCGTCGGTGACGCCAATTCGCAGACGCCGGAATTCAAGGCGTTCCTCGTCAACGTCGAGAAAGCGTGAGGAGGGCGCCATGACCTTGCAATCGTCACTGGATATCCAGGCGCGTTCCGCCACCACCACGCCGTCGCCGAGTGTGCGCAGTTCGGCAGCGGTCGCCAAACTGATCGATGAATCGAAATGCATCGGCTGCAAAGCCTGCCAGGTTGCCTGCCAGGAATGGAACGAGTTGCGCGAGGAAATCGGCAACAACGTCGGCGTCTACGACAATCCGTCCGACCTGTCGGCCAGTTCGTGGACGCTGATGCGCTTTGCCGAGGTCGAGGACAAGGATAACAACCTTTCGTGGCTGATCCGCAAGGATGGCTGCATGCATTGCGCCGACCCGGGCTGCCTCAAGGCCTGTCCGGCGCCGGGCGCCATCGTGCAGTATTCGAACGGCATCGTCGATTTCAAGCAGGAAGCCTGCATCGGCTGCGGTAACTGCATCACCGGCTGCCCGTTCAACATTCCGCGCATTTCGAAAAAGGACAACAAGGCCTACAAGTGCACGCTGTGTTCGGACCGCGTGGCGGTGGGGCTGGAGCCGGCCTGCGTGAAGACCTGCCCGACCGGCGCCATCACCTTCGGCAGCAAGGAAGACATGGTGAGCTACGGCGAAAAGCGCACCAAGGAACTGCAGGAGCGCGGTTACGCCAATGCTGGTTTGTATAACCCGGCCGGCGTCGGCGGCACTCACGTCATGTACGTGCTGCGCCACGCGGACAAAACCGAGCAATACAGCGGACTGCCGAAAGACCCGTCGATCAGCCCGCTGGTGAGTTTGTGGAAAGGCGCATTCAAACCACTGGCGCTGCTCGGTATGGGGGTCACCGCGCTAGCCGGATTCTTCCACTATATGAAGGTGGGCCCGAACGAAGTTGAGGACGAAAAAAGCAGGGAGGAAGCATGAGCAAGTACCTGCAGCGTTATAGCGATCAGGAGCGGATGAATCACTGGATCGTGGCGATCTGCTTTATTCTCGCCGCGCTGTCCGGGCTGGCGTTTTTTCATCCAGCCCTGTTCTGGCTGGTCAACCTGTTCGGCGGCGGGCCTTGGGCGCGGATTCTGCATCCTTTCATCGGGGTCGCCATGTTCGGTTTTTTTCTCATCAGCATGCTGCGGTATTGGCACCACAACAAGCTCGATGACAATGACCGCAAATGGTTGCGCCAGTGGCGCGACGTGGCGAATAATCGTGAAGACATGTTGCCGGAAGTCGGCCGCTACAATGGCGGCCAAAAGGTGGTGTTTTGGATCACGGTGGCGTCCACTATCACGTTGATTGTGACAGGGGTCATTTTCTGGCGTCCGTATTTTGCCAACCTGTTTCCGATTGAATTAATCCGCCTGGCGAGTTTGCTGCATGCAGTCGCTGCGTTCACGCTGATTGTCAGCACGATCGTCCACGTCTACGCGGCGATCTGGGTCAAGGGCACCCTGCGGGCCATGACGCGTGGCAATGTGAGCGATGCGTGGGCCAAGAAACATCATTCGAACTGGCATCGCGAGGTGACACGCTAGACATTACACGATCCGGCGGCCACGCCGGATCGCTGCTTGATGGCGCCGTGTAACCATGACACAACGCATTCTAGAGCCCGGCGAAATTCAGGGTGGTGCTGTGGCTGACGCACCCTCGATCCGGCTGCCGGAACTCAACAGCCTTTTTTCCGACCGCGCGGCGCGCCTGCGCCAGATCGCGCCCGGCCACGCGCTGGCAGATTACCTGTTGTTCGTTGCTGCCATAGGCGATGCGCAACAGTCCGCGCTGAACAATATGCAAACCATTCCATTGCCGGTGCCGATGATGCTGGAGCAATCGCGCGCGCACGGCATGCCGCCCTTGAATGCGATTGACCACGCGCGCGATCCGGCGTGGCGAACGGTGCTGCGTACGCTGCTGGGCGATCTCGAAAAAAAAATTGAAGGTATCGCGCGTGATCACGTGCGTCGGCTCGCGGGCGAACCGGACGCGCTCTATGAGGCGCAGGCCGACCGCGTATTGTCTGCGGTGACGGCCGGGCTCGATTTTGGTTACGCGCCGTTGGTTGCGGCCGGGTTGCAGGTGTATTGGGTGCACCAGGTGGCCGCGTTGGGCTTGCCGGCACTTATTCCGCTTGATGTGCCGACAGTGTGCCCCGCCTGCGGCACGCGGCCGGTTGCCAGCGTGGCACGCAGCGGCGGTGCGGCGGGTGGGCACCGGTATCTGCATTGCGCCCTGTGTGCTACGGAATGGAATATGGTGCGCATCAAATGCAGCGATTGTGAATCAACCACCGGAATTCATTACTTTGGCATTGACGGCGGGGCCAATGCGGTAAAAGCGGAAACCTGCGACGCGTGCTCGGGTTATCTGAAGATTTTCTACATGGAAAAAGACGCGCAGGTCGAGCCCACTGCAGACGATCTGGCCAGCACCGCACTTGATCTCTTGATGGCGGACGCCGGCAAAATGCGCAGTGGTCCCAATCTCATGTTGTTTGCGGCGGACGGGGAATAGAGTTTTTGGCACAGGCACGCTAAGCTGTCTGTATGTTGACTGTTCGCGGCTGTTTGTTTCCGACCGATCGTTATTACGATGCGCAATGCAACGTCTGGCTGCGGCCGGACGCCGATGGCCATGTCCTGCTTGGTGCGACCTCGTTCGGCGTGGCGCTGGCCGGCGAATTCATCGAATTTGTGCCCAAGCCGCCCGGCACCCGCGTGGAGGTGGGGCGCGCTGTCGGGTTGCTCGAAATTGCGAAATCGCTGACCTCGGTGCGCACGCCGGTGGCGGCGGTTGTTGTCGCAGCCAATACGGCGGCGGTGAACGATCCGATGCTGATCAATCGGCATCCCTACGACGATGGCTGGCTGGTGCGATTGCGTGTTGATGACTGGGCCGCGGCGACTCGCGTTCTGCTGAGGGGGGGGGCGGTTGAGCCGGCCTTTGAAGCCGTCATGGTGCTGGAAAATTTTGGTGTGGAAGGACGAACTTGAAAAAACACCTCGTCATCGTCTGTTGGGCGGCCAATCCGGAAAATGCAAAATTGTGTGCGGCGCCGTTTTTTCATGCCGCCGCGGCGGCGGCGATGGATGTGGAGGTCGAGGTCTACTTTACGAGTGCCGCGGTGCTGTTGCTCAAGCGTGGCGTTGCCGAAAATTTGCATACAGGGCCACAGGCGCGCGAAAACGTCTACGCGTTTATGCAAAAGGCATCCCAATCAGGCGCGCGATTTTTTGCCTGTTCACAGGCATTGAGCGAATACGGTTTGATGCCGGCGGATTTGATCCCGGAAAGCAGCGGGGCAGCGGGGGCGGTGGCTTATGTGGCGCGCGGTCTCGACGACGATTGCGTGACCGTTGTTTACTGACCGGGGGTTTTCTTGATCTAGCGCAAAAATCTTCCTGATAATTTCCATCGCTTTTGCAGTCGCGTGTAACCTTGCTGCAAGGCTGGGCTAGAATCCGGCTTATTGCGAAGTTCGGGCACGAATAGTGAATATGTACAAGGTTATGGAGAGGCAATGCTCATGAAGAATACAGCGAAGGTCAGGACAAACCCGATCGCCATGAACGCGGTTCGCGCGAGCGCGGCCCTGCTGGGCGCGGCATTGGTGATGGGCGTGTTGCAGCACAATGCGCAGGCAGCAGAGCGCAGTGGCAAGGAAATCGTCGAAGCCGCCTGCGCGAACTGTCACGCCACCGGCGAAAAAAGCGCACCCAAAATCGGCGACAAGACCGCCTGGAGCAAACTGGCCGAACAAAGCCTGAGCAGCCTTACCGCGGTTGCGCTGAAGGGCATCCGTAACATGCCGCCGCACGGCGCCAGCATGAAACTGACCGATATAGAAATCAAGCGCGCGGTGACCTATATGGTCAATCAATCGGGCGGCAGCTGGGTTGAACCGACCAGCAAGACCGCGGCGCCGGTTGAGCGCAGCGGCGCGCAGATTGTCAAAATGCGTTGCGGTCAATGCCATGAAAAAGGCCTCCACGGTGCGCCGAAAATCGGCGATGCGGATGCATGGATCCCGCGCCTGAAGGACGGCCTTGATCCGGTGGTGCGTTCGGCGATCAATGGTCACGGCGGTATGCAGGCGCGTGGCGGCATGGCCAATCTGACGGATAACGAAATGCGCAATGCGATTACCTATATGTTTAATAAGGGCCGCGTTCCGGAAAAGACCGCGAAGTAACGGATGGAGGCGGACATAAAACTGTCCGCCGGTCTGACGGACGGCAATAGGCCGTGCAGAGATCCGGGATAGCTGCGTGCAAAATGCACCTGATGCCGACGTCATCGTAGTCGGCGGCGGTATCTCCGGTCTGGCCTGTGCCTGGGGCCTGCAGCGGCGCGGCGCAAACGTCCGTTTGATTGAAAGCGCGCCACGCGCCGGCGGTTGCATCGCCACCGTGCGCAGGCAGGGCTACCTGCTGGAGGCCGGCCCCAATAGTGCGCTCGACACATCCCCCCGGGTCGCCCGTTTGCTGGATGAACTCGGCATTGCCGCCGAACGGGTCGACGCCAATCCGGCGGCCCGCAATCGCTATGTGGTGCGCAATGGCGTGCCCATTGCGCTGCCGATGTCGCCGCTGGCGTTTCTGACAAGTCCGCTTTTCTCGGCAGCGGCCAAGCTGCGCCTCTTCGGCGAACCGTTTATATCGCGCGGCAGCGCGGCGGACGAGTCTGTCGCCGCGTTTGTGCGGCGGCGGTTGGGGGGGGAATTCCTCGACTACGCGATCAATCCTTTCGTCGGCGGTGTCTATGCGGGGCGGCCGGAAGAACTCTGCGTGCGTGCCGCGTTTCCAAGGCTCTACGAGCTGGAACAGCAGTATGGCAGCCTGATTCGAGGGCAGGTGCTGGGTGCGCGCCGTCGTGCGCGCGAATCGCAGAAATCCAAGCATACGGCATCGATGTTTTCGTTCCGTGGTGGCATGGAAACAGTCACGGCTGCCATGGCGCGGCAGTTACGGCACGTTGAACTGAATGCAGCAGTCTCCGGTATTGCCGCCGATGGCGGTGGATTTGCGCTATCAGTGGACAGCGCGGGCACGCGACGCACTTTGCGTGCGCCGTCGGTGGTTATGGCGGTGCCTGCCTACGCTGCCGCGCCGCTGATCAGGCCTCTGCTGCCTGCGGCGGCCGCTGCGCTGCAGGGCGTGCCCTATCCACCGGTGGCAGTGGTCTATTGTGGTTTTCATCGCAATGCGGTGGGGCATCCGTTGGACGGCTTCGGCATGCTGGTGCCGCAATACGAGGGCAGGCGCATCCTCGGTTCGATATTCTCCAGCACGCTTTTTGAACAGCGCGCGCAAACCGGTCATGTTCTGCTGACTACCTTCATCGGCGGTTCACGCCAGCCCGAGTTGGTCGCACTGGAGGATGACGAACTGGCTGCGCTGGTCAGGACGGAGTTGGCGAAACTGTTGGGGGCAGGCGTGGCGCCGGATTTTTGCGAGGTGCGGCGCTGGCGCCAGGCGATCCCGCAATACACGCTCGGGCACGGGGCGCGCATGGATGCTCTGAACGATGCGGAACGTGCGATACCGGGCTTGTTTTTTTGCGCCAACTATCGGGGCGGCATTTCGATTTCCGACTGCATTCAGTCGGCAGATCGCGTGGCGACGGCGGGTTATGAATTTCTGGGACGATCCGGCGCCGCAGGCTGATGATTGTTGCGGCGCCGCGAGTTGATCCAGATCAACTACGGAACCGTTGCCGCAGCTTACATTCCACGCTATCGCCAAATCGGCGAAGTGCACTCGTCGCCAATGACCCAAGCAAATCAAATAGCATCCTTCGAATTACATAGTGCAATCCGGCAAAAGAAAAAATGCGATGGAAAGGGAAGCGCGAAACATGGTTAAAAAAATGACGGCCATCCGACTGTTGGCAACGGTATTTTTCCTGACGTTTGTTTCCCTGGTGCATGCGGCGAGCAGCACGCCTGCCGCCCCCGAAAAGCCGGATGCATCAGCCTGTCTTGGTTGTCATGGTAACCAGGGGTTCGAAATGCCCGGGCCCGACGGCAAGATGAAGTCCCTGCACGTTCCGGGTGAAAAATTCGAAAAAAGCGTGCACGCCGCATTCCTCGTTTGCGTGGACTGCCATACGGACCGCGGGGAAATCCCGCACAAGGAAGGGCTGCCGAAAGCGAAAGTCGATTGCGGCGGCTGCCACAGCGATCAAAAAGCGGCCTGGCTTACTTCGGTACACGGACAGGAAGCGCAAAAAGGCAATCTGAAAGCGGCCACCTGCTCAAGTTGCCACACCAAGCACGAAATTCAGCACGTCGCGACTGACGAGGCCAAACTGGCTATCGTCCAGAATTGCGGCAGCTGTCACTCGGAAAATCTCAGGAGTTATACCGACACCTACCATGGCCAGGTCAACACGCTGGGTTACACCTATACCGCGAAATGCTTTGACTGCCACGCCAGCCACACGATCCAGCGTGTCAAGGATCCCAAATCGACGGTGCACCCGGACAACCGGCTGCAGACCTGTCAGAAATGTCACAAGGGGGCTACTCCTGGCTTCGTGACTTTCCAGCCGCATGCCAATACGCACGATTTCAACCGCTACCCGATCATGTGGGTGGCGTCGAAGTTCATGTTGGCGCTGCTGGCCGGTGTGTTCGCCTTCTTCTGGTTGCATTCCGCCTTGTGGTTCTATCGCGAATACAAGGACCGCAAGGAAGGCAAGAGCCGGCCGCATGTCAAAGCCGAGGCGATTCCCGGGGCGAAACCCGAGAAATACTATCGGCGCTTTGCGCTGGGCTGGCGCATCGGGCATTTCTTCTTCGCGCTGAGCGTGATGACTTTGGTGTTGACCGGGATGGCGGTGTTTTACGCCGAAACGCACTGGGCGAAGGCGATCATCGATGCGATGGGCGGGCCGCGCACTGCCGGCTACGTGCACCGGATTTGCGCCGCCATCATGCTCGGTATTTTCTTTGCCCATCTGGTTTACGTGACGATCAAGCTGGGCAAGGTCTGGCGAACATTTGACTGGCTCGGACCGGATTCACTGGTGCCGAATCTGCGTGATTTGCAGGGTGCAATCGACATGTTCAAGTGGTTCTTCGGTACTGGGCCGCGCCCCATGTTCGACCGCTGGACCTACTGGGAGAAATTCGATTACTGGGCGGTGTTCTGGGGTATGGGCATTATCGGTTTTAGCGGCATGATGCTGGCGTTCCCGAACGTCACCGCCTCAGTATTGCCGGGATGGATCTTCAATATTGCAACCCTGGTGCACGGAGAAGAGGCCTTCCTAGCTGCGGTGTTCCTGTTTACGGTCCACTTCTTCAACAACCACTTGCGCCCGGATAAATATCCGCCGCCCGATATCGTGATGTTCACAGGTGCGGTTGCGCTGGAAGAGTTCAAACGCGAACACGCAGTGGAATACAAGCGTCTGGTCGACAGCGGGCAACTGGAGAAATATCTGGTTGATGCGCCGTCGCGCCCGATGACCATCGGATCGCGGATTCTGGGCCTTGTCTTGATCACCTGCGGTCTGTCGTTGCTGGTGATGGTCATGACCGGGTTTCTGGGCGGCGTGGGCGTGGCGCACTGATCGGTAGCTGGCGCGACCCGCCGCCGGCTTCTTCGGGACTTGTTTTCCGGAAAGGCGGTCGGGTTGCAACGGCAGGACCATCGGCGGTTGGCGGGCGCCACAGTACGGGGTAGGCGGTGGCGTGCGCGTAGTGAGGACAAGGTGCTTCCGGATACGCTCAAGTTCAAGGTTGGTTTCTACGTCGCTGTTGCGTTGACGGCGGTGATGCTGCTGTTTACCGCTTTGGTCATCAAGCATCAACGTGGCCAATTGCTGGAGGAGGCCACCGACCATGTTGCGCAGATTTCGGAAATAATTACCCGTAGCACACGTTATGCAATGCTGCAGAACCAGCCCGACTACGTGGCACGGATCATTCAGGACGTCGGTCACCAGGAAAATATTTCCAAGGTGAGGGTCATCAGCAAGGAAGGGCGGGTCATACACTCGACCTTTCTGCAGGAAATCGGGCAGATCGTCGACCGCAAGGCGGACGCCTGTGTGCTTTGCCACAAGGGAGAACAGCCGCTCGAGCATCTGCCGCAGGAAGACCGCTCGCGTGTATATAAGGGCGCCGACGGACGCCGGTTGCTTGGCAGCATGGAAGTCATCCGCAATGAGCCAAGCTGCTATACGGCGGCCTGCCACGTGCATTCCAAGTCCCAGTCGGTGCTCGGCGTTCTCGACATTGTTTATTCATTGGACCACATCGACCGCGCCGTGCAGAAAAACACCATGAACATTGCGGGCGGGGCGGTGGCATTCGTTTTGCTGGCCTCGTTGCTGGTGTCTTTGTTCGTGCACCGTCTTGTCTACCTGCCATTGAAGGATCTGGAGACGGGCGCTCAGCGGATGTCGGCGGGTGACCTTGATCAGGGCATACCCGTGCGCAGCGAAGATGAATTCGGACAACTCGCCGCCGCTTTTAATGCCATGACGGTGGCGCTAAAGAATTCGCAGGGGGAGTTGCGCGAATGGGGGCGCACACTGGAGGAAAAGGTCGCCACGCGCACGCGTGAACTGCGGATTGCCGAAGCCGAGGCAACGCGCTCTGAGAAACTGGCGTCGGTTGGGCTGCTGGCGGCCGGCATTGCGCATGAACTCAATAACCCGCTGACCGGCGTGCTGACTTTCACCCATCTGATGCGCAAGAAAACGCCCGACGGCACCGAGGATGCAGAGGACCTGGATCTGGTCATCCGTGAAACGAAACGCTGTGCGGCGATCATTCGGCGGCTACTGGATTTTGCGCGGGAAAAGAAACCGGAAACAAAATATGCGGATATCAACCAGGTCGTTGAAGAAACCGTTAGGATTGTCGAAAGGCCCGCGTCGTTCCTGGACATCGATATTGCGCTCGATCTCGACCGCACGGTTCCGCAGATCTGGATCGATGCCGATCTCATTAAGCAGGTCATCATGAACATGGTTGTCAACGCGCAGCATGCCATTGAAAATACCGGCACCATCACGGTCAGAACCCGTCGATGCCCGGAACCGGTCGCCATCGATCCCGGCGGCGCAGCCGTGCCCATGGTCGAGATTGCCGTCATCGACACCGGGTGCGGCATACCCGAGCACAACCTGCAGCGTATTTTCGACCCGTTTTTCACCTCAAAAGCCGTTGGCAAGGGCACTGGTCTTGGCTTGTCGGTCAGTCATGGGATCGTCCGCTCCCACGGCGGCACAATCGAGGTCGAAAGCGTGGTGGGCGAGGGTTCCACCTTCCGTATACGCCTGCCAATCGATCCGGGTGAGCACGCAGACGGTGTTGATGCAGGGGCGGCAATATGAGCGCGAGAATACTCGTCGTCGACGATGAAGAGGTCGTCATCCGCAGCTGTCTGCGCATTCTCGGCGCGGGCGGACACCTGGTCGAAACGGTTTCCAGCGGCAGTGATGCGCTGCGCAAGGTGGACGAAGGGCAGTTCGATCTGATGATCCTGGATATCATGATGCCGAAGATCGACGGCCTTGAGGTGTTGCAACGGGTCAAGGAGTCGCACCCCGACATTGACGTCATCATGATTACCGGACTGTCGCAGATCGAGACGGCGGTGCGCGCCATGAAGCTGGGCGCGTTTGATTACCTGCCCAAACCATTCGACCCCGACCAGCTCACCATCGTCGTGCAACGCGCGCTGGAGCGGCGCCAGTTAATGCGGGAGAACCTCGATCTCAAACAGGCGGTCAGCTCGAAATACAGTTTCGACAACATCATCGGCTCAAGCCAGCCGATGCAGAATGTCTATCGTCTGATCGGGCAATGCGCGCCTACCAACAGCAGCGTGCTGATCACCGGCGAGAGCGGCACCGGCAAGGAACTGATCGCGCGCGCGATCCATTACAACAGCCTGCGCAAGGACAAACCGTTTGTCGCCGTTGACTGCAACGCCCTGAGCGAAACCCTGCTCGAGAGCGAATTGTTCGGCCATGTGAAAGGCTCGTTTACCGGCGCGATCGCCAGCAAAAAGGGCATGTTCGAGGTCGCCAGCGGCGGCACATTGTTCCTGGACGAAATCGGCAATATTTCGCTGTCGATACAGGCCAAACTTTTGCGCGTGGTGCAGGAGCGCGAATTCAGGGCCGTTGGCGATACCCGGACGCAGCACGCGAACATCCGCCTGATTACGGCAACCAACAAGGACCTGCAGGCGATGGTGGCCGACGGGAGTTTTCGCGAAGACCTCTATTACCGCATCAACATATTCCCGATCCACATGCCGTCATTGCGTGAACGGCGCGAGGACATTCCGGCGCTGGCGTTTCACTTTCTGAAATCGCTCAGGGAAGATACCGGCAAGGATGTCAGCGAAATTTCCGGGGACGCCATGACCGCGCTGACCAATTACGGCTGGCCGGGCAACGTGAGGGAGATGGAGAACACGCTGCACCGTGCAATGATACTTTCCTCCGATAAAGTGATTAGACGCGCCCACCTTGGCGATATCGGCCAGAAGCAGGGTGCTATCGAGGTGCCGCGAACCTCGGACGAGCTCAAGCGCGTCAAAAAAGCGACCCGCGAAAAATCGGTCGAAGACGTCGAAAAGCTGTTTGTTCTGGAGGCCCTCAAACGCAACGAGTGGAATGTTACGCGCAGCGCCGAGGACACTGGCATGCAGCGCGCGAATTTTCAGTCGCTGATGAAAAAATACGACATCAAGCTGCGCGGCCACGCGCACGATCCGGATTCGGGCGAAGAACCCTGAGCAGTCCGGGCGGCAGCCCGGCTATTGTTCGAAGCGCCAGCCTGCGATCAGGGCTTGGCGTCGTCCTCAACCTCTTCGTAGCCAGTCACCATGGCCTTGAAATGCGCCATACGTGTGTGGCCGAGGCTGCCGAGGTAGGGGTGGACGAAGATAAAACCCGCGAAGAAGATGAAAATCAGCACGTGTATCGTGTCAACGATGCGCACGCCGCCGAACAGTTCGATGGCCGCCGAGAATCTCTGCACGTCCCATAGCAGCAGGCCGGTGAAAAACTGGATCGGCACCAGCATCAGCATGATGACCTGATAGGTCATGCTCTGCATGGCATTGAATTTTTCATAGGCGCTGACGTGGTGCGGATTCGGATCGCCGCGGAAAATGCCGTAGCCGTAATACTTCAACTGCCGGAAGCTGGCCTGAAAGTGTTTGAGCGGACTCAGCTCCGGATGATAGACCTTGATCTTGTCGGAAAAAAGATAGAACAAAAACCAGATGAAAAAATTGGCGATCAGGACAAAGCCGATCATGTTGTGGGCGACGACGGCAGTTTTGAACGACATCAGATTGATCAGGCCGACGTAGCGGATCTGCAGGCCGGTGACGATCATGAAAATGAAGCCGAACGCATTGGTCCAGTGCCAGATTCTGACCGGCAAGGGATGGACATAGAGTTTCTGCATGGTTGATCCTCTTACTTGTTCGTGTCGCCCGCCGGGCCGGCAGGTGGTGTGGCCGTTCCGGAATTCTTCGCCGCTTCTTCCTCACGCAATTTCTGCGCATAACGGCGGAATATCCAGCGCACCGTCTGATGGCCGATCGGTATGGAGATGCCGCCCAGCATGGTAAGCACCAGAAGCCAGTCGAGCAGTTTGATGCGCGTGCTGCCGATGGCATAAAAGCCGCTGACTGAATCAACCGATACGACGGTATTCAGAACATCTTTTTGCGCGTCGTAGCGGAGCGGTCTGCCGTCCGGGCCGACAATGGAAACTGTCACGCTCTGGAAGGCGTTGCCCCCGGCGCTGTGGCAAATTGCGCAATCGCTGAGCGCCTTGTCTTTGGTGGCGAGCTGGTGGATCGCCGCGCTTTCGGTAACTTCAAGGCGGCCGCGCAGGGTCGTTTTGCCCTCGCTGCCGTCGCTGTTGAATTGCTTGAGCAGGCTTTGCAGGGCGAGCGAATTCAAACCCTGGCCTTTTTCGTCTGCGGAGCGGGCGCGCGTTTCAAACTGCGGAACCCCTTCCTTCTCCTGGACGCGCTGCTGTGAAACACTGTCAAACAGGCGCAGGTCGACACGGCGCTTGGCATTGGGCGAATGGCAGGCCGGGCAGGAGATCACCTGCAGGTGCGTTGCCGCGTTGGGCAGCCAATCCCGATGGTCGCGCAGCACGTTCGAATGACAGCCCTGGCAGGCGTTTTTTGCATGATCGCTGGTCGAGGCTGCGGAAACATCGTGGGCTTGATGGCAATCCGAGCAAATGGGCGCGTTCGATTTGTCGGATTTGCCGTGTGCGAGCCCGTGTACGCTGCCGGCGTAGGCTTCGAAAATGGAACTGTGGCATTTCTGGCAGGGCACGTCTTTCAGCGAATGCCGCGCTGATTTTGGTTTTACCGCGTGAGGATTGTGGCAATCGGTGCAGACCGGTGCGATCGGATTGCCCTCGCGCAACAGGCTGGCATGAATGCTGTTTTCGTATTGCTTGAATTTGTCTTCATGGCAGGCCTTGCAGACACTGATTTGTGCGACAGAATACTTGCGCGCGCTGTCGATTTTTCTGCCGGCTGCGGGATGCGTTTTTGCATCGACCGCGGCATGGCAGGCAGTGCATCCCATGCCGCCGTGAACGGAATCGGCGAACGCGCCGCCGTTAATGTGCAGTGCGAGCATGTCGCCGTCTGCAAGTTTTTTTTGCATGCCGTTCAAGCCGTGACAGGCGAGACAGGTTTTGTCCTGCGCCGAAAGTGCCGCGGCGCCCGCCAGGTTCGGCAGCATTGCCGCCAGCAACAACAGAAACGAAAAAAACAGCGTGCCGCCGGAATGCTTGAAGAACGGCGCTTTCAAACCAGATTTGCTGACGCCCGCCACAATAGACTCCCTGATTGATCTGCTTGGATGCTACGCGCCATGTCAAATCTGATAATTGATCATGATCAAATAGCATGCTGAATGTTGGCGCTGAACACGCTTGTAAAGTTTTGACTTGCAAAATAAAACCGGAGGACTCTGGGTCCTCCGGTGGTCGGGGTTTTCACGGCGGTGCTCTGCCGCCATTGCGCCGTTTTATTTGCGCAGCGCTTGAACCCCGGTTTTAGCGAGCATCACAAGTCCGACGATCGGTGCAAACAACACGAAGCAGAGTCCGATCACGGGGGCGGCCACGAAGAGAACCGTTTGCCGCACTTTTTCGTGTTTGTCGAGCGCTTTGATGCCCATCCAGGCGATCATGCCCATGCCGATGACCGGGAAGGCGACGAGGTAGGCAAGGCCGATGAAGGGGGCGCCAAGGAAGAGTGCCACGTTTTTCAGAAAGCGCGCCGCTTTTTGCGGTACGCCGCGTGCGGCGAGTGCGCGTAATCCCATCCATACCAGCGTTGCCAGACCGATGATCGGAGCCGCCAGCACGAAGGCGAGTCCGGCAAACGGCGCTGCGATCAGCAGAGCAGCGGATTTCAGTGCGCCACGTGTGGTGACGACTGGCGTTGCCGGCGCAACTGTTTCTGCCACGCAGGCGGCTACAGGTGCACGCAAGGCCAGTTCGGCGCTGCCCTCGATCATTTCGGGTGAAAGAGGTTTGTGCAGGAAGCCTGAAACACCTGCCGCTTGCGCGCGCGCCTGACTTTCCTGGCTGCCATAGCCGGTAACGATCACAACCGGCAGCCACGGCTGGCTGGCTTTGACACGTTCCGCAACTTCAAGTCCGCTCATGCCCGGCATCTTGATGTCGGTGAAGACCATGTCGTAACGTTCGTTGTGCAGTTTGTCGAGGGCTTCCTGACCGCTGGTCGCGGTGATCACCGCATAAC
Source organism: Chitinophaga pinensis (assembly GCA_943329075.2). Lineage (GTDB taxonomy): Bacteria > Pseudomonadota > Gammaproteobacteria > Burkholderiales > SG8-41 > PALSA-1004. The sequence continues at coordinate 96,141 of CALQCM020000009.1, forward strand.
CTTTGCGTGTCAGAACGCGATCGAAACTTTTGCCGACCACTGGGTCGTCGTCCACAACCAGTATTTTTTTGATGGCATCCATGATGGTTCTCCTTGAATTAAATTACGTAAAGTTTTGTTCAGCCGGTGGCCATTGCACGTCGTGACGTGGCACCGGTTTGAAAATTCTGTTCACATCTTAAAGTCCATTTTTTCTGCACCGTCGCGTCGTTTGCGGCAGTGATGATTTCGTCCGGGCCCACCGGTTTGGCGAGGTAGTTGAAAGCGCCGAGCCGCAGTGCTTCGACCGCGGTTTCAATGGTCGGATAGCCGGTGATCACGATGGCTTCGCATTCGGGCCATCTTTGTTTGAGTATTTTCAAAAACGAGAGTCCGTCCATTTCCGGCATCCGCAGGTCGAGCAGGACGATGTCGAAGGGTTCCTGTTCCAGCAACCGGATCGCTTCCGCGCCACCGCTCGCCAGTCGCACGCTGCGATTGCTGTTTTGCAGTGAGCGCAACAGGCTGAGGCGCACCACTTCGTTGTCATCGACAACCAGAACCTTTGTTTGCGCTTGCATGATGGCGACTCCCGTTGTGTTTTTCCGTTTTGCTTGCCCATGCTTACGCAATGCGCGTGCCAGCGCCTGGGGCGAAGTTGATTAACAGTATTAAAACAAACGGATAAAACAAATAACGAGCTGAAACTGGCAGCCCGGAACGGCCCTCGGCATGGCGGGTTGTATATTATTTTCAAGCGCCCGCAGAGACGGACAAATGATTTGTTTCGTTAAACCAATCGATTGCATTGCTTGCCGGGGCCTATTTTTTTTAGGCACCACGGTTTTGCACACGACGGGCTGCCGTGCGGCCTGATGTCCACTAGTCGGTGGGCGAGGTTGGGCCGAGCGGGAATTGTTGCGCTGCGTAGCGGCGGCACTACAGGGGGAGGAGAAACTGCAGCAGCAAAGGCGCCCGAGTTATGCCGGCGCCCGCCTAGAAGCTGCGCGGTCGTTTGCCCAGTTTGCGTTGGAGCGTGCGGCGATGCATCGACAGCGCTCGCGCCGCCGCAGACAAATTGCCTTCATGCTCAAGCAGCACCCAGTTGATGTATTCCCACTGCAGACGCTCGATGGAAAGTGTCTTCGGCGCCGGCGGGACCGCGCACGGATCAGCGCTCCGGCGCGACAGCGCATGGATGATCTGCTCGGTGGTCGAAGGCTTGATCAGGTAGTTAGCGGCGCCGCGTTTGATGGCTTCTACTGCAGTGGCAATGCTCGCATAACTGGTGAGGACAATGACGTGTGCCTCCGGGGCGACGCGTTTGAGCAACGAAAGCAGTTCCAGGCCGCTGTGATCGGGCAGTTTGAGTTCAGTGACGACGTAGCCAGGCGGGGCGTTCTCGGCGGCGCGCAGGGCCTCGCTGGCGCTGCGGCATGCGGTGACGGCATAACCCCACTTGCCGATTGCGGTTGCGAGGGTGCTGCGGATGCGATCGCTGCCATCGACCAGCAGCAGGTCGCGGGGGAACTCGACTTTTTCTTCGCGGGCGTTCATTGAGGTTTTCAGGCTGCGGCAATTTGTCACATTCACGCCCCAGCAGGTGAAACCTATAATCTGCTTGGTGCAATGCAGCGTATTGATCTAAATCAAGCTATGTCCTTGTTACATCTTGCAATAGTTTGCGCAAGACTTAATACAGATCAAACGTCGTGAACCAGCGAGCCATTACTGTCAGCCTAACTTGCAACGGGAGGGTATTAAAGGTGAGACAAACTCTGAGGAAATACTGGCTAGGGGCCGTATTTGCGGTCACGGCTGCGTTAGGCGGTATGGCGGCGTTCAGTGCCGGTGCAGCCGAACCGGCGGCTAAACCTGCGGCACGGGTAGTTGCACCGGAGGCGGAGGTTTGCAAGGGGTGCCACGAAAAATACGTGGAAACCTACGCCAAGACCAAACACGGTCAATCCGGTAATTCCAAAGGACCGGACTGCCAGTCTTGCCACGGTGATGCCACCGAGCACATCAAAGCAGGCGGCGGCAAAGGCGTCGGCGGCATATTCGGCTTCAACGACAAAAAGGTCTCTGCCGACAAGAAATCCGGCGTGTGCCTGACCTGCCACGACAGCAATCGTCACCTGACCTTCTGGGATTCGGGCAAGCACAAGAAAAACGATGTCGCGTGCTCGAGTTGCCACCTGCTGCACGCCACGCCGGGCGCGGGTTCATCGATCGCGCTGAAAACGCCGAACCCCTCGATCGGCCCGCAGCAAACCACGCAGCGCACGCTGGAATACGAGACCTGCACGGCCTGCCACAAGCAGATTCGTTCGCAACTGACCAAACCGTCGCATCATCCGATCATCGAAGGCCGGGTGAAATGCACGGATTGCCACAATCCGCACGGTGCGCTGTCGCATGCCATGATCAAGAGCGAATCGGTGCCGGCACTGTGTCTGAGCTGCCACGCCGAAAAACGCGGCCCGTTCATGTGGGAGCATCCGCCGGTCGAGGAGAACTGCCTGACCTGCCACAACTCGCACGGCTCGAACCACAATCGCCTGTTGGCTGAAAAAGCACCGAACGTCTGTCAGGATTGCCACGATGCAGGCAGACACCCGGGCACTGTGTACGGTGGTGAAGCCGGCTGGGGTGGACCTCTCGCACCGAGCACGCGATTGATTGCCCGGGGTTGCCTCAACTGTCACTACCAGATTCACGGTAGCAATGCGCCCGCAATGCGCGGCAAATTCTTCCTGAGATAAGGGGCGATCATGAAAAACAAATTCCTTTCTGTGTTGGCGGCCGGGCTTACCGTGGCGTCTCCAGTGGCGATGGCAGCCGATGGTGCAGTGACCGTTGATGGCGCCACTGTTTCGGGAGAACTGGGCGTCGGGGTGCGCGGCCTCAAGTCTAATTCCACCGACCCGAGCAAACTTCAGCAATTCCGCGATCTGGGTTCCGGCCTGATCGGTTCCTTTGATATCCGCGGTCGCAGCGACGAGGGTTATCTCAATTTTTTCGGTGAGAACCTCAACCGCGACGATCAGTACATCGATATGAAGGGCGGCAAGTACGGCGCCTACAAGTTCCAGTTGTATGACAATGAAATGCGCTACCGGCTGGGTTCCGGCTTGGGCGCGATGACGCCCTACAGCGGTGCGGGCAGCAACAC
>CALQCM020000010.1 GCA_943329075.2 Chitinophaga pinensis
AAAACCGGTTTTCGGCGTGGTTTCCACTGGCTCGTGCGCGCTTGCTGCCCGCATGGCAGGATATCGTTGCATTGACCCGCCTGACGTTGCCCTCGCGGCCATTGCACCAGGGGCTGGCCGGCCTGGTGCAGATGCTGGGGCTATTCGCATTCGCATGGATGGCGGTGAGTGGTGCTATTTTGTTTGCCTGGTTGGTGCCGGGCAGCCGGGCCACCGGCGCTATTAGCTTCGCCAAGGAGCTGCATGAAGGCGGACAAGTCATAGTCTGGGCATATCTGGCGCTGCATGTCGGCGCGGTCGTTGCACATGCACTGGCCGGCCATGATTTGTGGCGGCGGATGTTTTTTGTCACGCCAGCAAAAGAAAAGCCGCAATGAGCCAGGCGGAACAGAAAACGTCGATCGCAAAGCCGGACACCACGGTCGAACTCTACGAAATCCAGCGCACCATACACCCGCGCGCGGTGCACGGCTGGTTCGCGAACTGGCGTGTCGCGCTGGTGCTGATTACCCAGTTGGTTTTTTACGGAACGCTGTGGCTGGACTGGAACGGCCGTCAGGCGGTCTTGTTCGATCTGGCATCGCGCAAGTTCTACATTTTCGGTCTCGTCTTCTGGCCGCAGGATTTTATTTTCCTGACGACATTGCTTGTCATCTCCGCGCTGACATTGTTTTTGTTTACGGCAGTGGCGGGGCGCTTGTGGTGCGGTTACGCCTGCCCGCAGACGGTCTATACCGAGATTTTCATGTGGATCGAACACCACATCGAAGGCGACCGCACGGCGCGCTTGCGGCTCGACGCGCAACCGGCGAACGCGCGCAAGATTGGCCTCAAGACTGCCAAGCATGCCATCTGGATCGCGCTGTCGCTGTGGACCGGCTTTACCTTCGTCGGCTATTTCTCGTCAGTGCGCGAGCTGTTCACCGAGGCGGTGCACGTTCATCTCGGCCCGTGGGAAACGTTCTGGGTCCTGTTCTACGGGTTCACGACCTATGGCAATGCCGGCTGGATGCGCGAGCAGGTCTGCAAGTACATGTGCCCGTATGCGCGTTTTCAGAGCGTGATGTTCGATCTGGACACGCTGATCATCACTTACGACGCCAAGCGCGGCGAACCGCGCAGCCCGCGCGCGCGCGGCACGGATACGCGCGCGGCCGGTATCGGTGATTGCGTCAACTGCGGTCTTTGCGTGCAGGTCTGTCCGACCGGCATCGACATCCGGGACGGCTTGCAATACGAATGCATCGGTTGCGCGGCCTGCATCGACGGCTGCAACCAGGTGATGGACCGGTTTGGCTACCCGCACGGCCTGATCCGCTATACCACCGACAATGCCGTGCACGGCGTCTATCCGGACCGGCATATCCTGAAACATGTCATGCGGCCGCGCACGCTGGTTTATGCGGGGGTTCTGCTGTCGATCATCGCTGCATTTATAGTAATGCTGTTTCTGCGCGTACCCCTCAAGATTGACGTGATTCGTGATCGCGCAAGTCTTGCGCGCGAAACCGAAGATGGCAGAATCGAAAACGTCTACCAGTTGCGTGTAATGAATACCGAGGAGCGGCCGCACCGGTTCTTTATTCTCCTGAAGGAATCAGATCTGTTGCATCGTGCCGAACTGATCACCGAGCCGCAGCCGCTGGAAGCGCGACCGTCCTCTTCGATGATTGTTACGGTGCGTCTAAAGGCGGAATCGGACCATGTTCATCATGGTTCGGTACCCGTCGAATTCGTGATCGAGGCGTCCGACGACGAGCAACATCCGTTGCCGGAGCTGTTTGTAATTCGGGAACGGTCGAGTTTTTATATCCCCTGACCGCCCGTATTTTTGGAGATTGACTGCATGCCTACTACACCGACACACCCGCAGCCGTGGTTTCGCGAACCGTGGCCGTGGATATTGATGGCCGGCCCTGCCATCGTGATCGTCGCCGGCTTTACGACATTATGGCTGGCGATCAGTTCTGACGACGGTTTGGTCGCTGACGATTATTACAAGCGCGGCCTTGCGATCAACCAAACGCTGTCGCGCGGGCAGGCGGCGCGCGATCTTGGCTTGAGCGCCGATGTCGGATTAAGCGATGAAACCGGCCGCGTTACGGTGACTATGCATGGCGCCGCCAACCTGCCGGACGTGCTGAACCTGCGCCTGGTGCATCCAACGCGCGCGGTATCCGATCAGTTGCTTGAGTTGCGCAAGGCCGGTGCGTCGACCTACACTGCGTTACTGAAGGGGGCGGTCGGTGGCCGGCGTGTGGTGCTGATCGAAGATACAGAAAGGCATTGGCGGCTTGCCGGCGAGGCCAGTGGCAGCGGGCAGAATACGGTCGTGGCGACACCGCAGTAACCGCTAAAAGGCAATACGGACCAGCGAGGAGGCGTATATGCACCGGGCGATCTTTGTATTGTGGCCTTCGTTCGTCATCGGCGGCATGGCCGAGGGTGTTTTTTTTACCCTGTTTGATCCGATGGAGCTGCATTTGTTCGGCGAACCGGTGGAACTCGGGCGCACGGCAATTTACAGCATCGGTTTTTTTGCCTTCTGGGCGGTGGCTGCCGCATCCAGTGCCATGACCTGCTTCCTGCAGAAGCCGGCGGCCGATATCAACAACTTCTGTCCGCTCAAGCCGCCCGAGCGCCCACCCGGATGTCCGCTGCGCGACAGCGGAGAAAGTTGCTGCGAAGATCCGCAGCAGGGCATTCAGGTTTTCGGTCGGCGGTAAATCACGTAGTAGACCAGCGCCACCATTACGCTGCCGCCGACGATATTGCCCAGCGTGACCGGCAGCAGGTTGCCGGCGAAGCCGGCCCAGTCGAGCGTTGCGGTGTTTACATCAGCGGGAACACCGCCGTCGTTCTTCAGCATGATGCCGAGCGGTATGAAATACATGTTGGCGACGCTGTGCTCGAAACCGGCCGCGACGAATGCCGAAATCGGAAAGACGATGGCGATGATCTTGTCGGTTACGCTGTGACCGGCCAGCGCGATCCATACCGCGAGGCATACCAGCAGATTGCATAACACGCCTTTGAAGAACGCCTGTGCAAACGGCAGCGCAGTCTTCGCCGCCGCAATCCGCAAATAGGCGTCCGCGACTGCGTGCTTGTTCATGTCGGCGTGATGCGACAGGTAGACGATAACGGCAAGGCCGATCGCGCCGGCTGCATTGGCAACAAACACCAGAACCCAGTTGCGCAGCACTTCAAGCGTGCTGATGCGGTCGTCCGCCCACGCCATGACCAACAGATTGTTGCCGGTGAACAGTTCCGCGCCGGCGATCACGACCAGCACCAGCCCCAGCGAAAACGCCAGCCCGCCCAGCACGCGCGCGACACCGAACGACAGTTGGGTGTCGCTGGCGACGACCGTGAAATACAGCGCGCCGAGGCCGATGAAGGCGCCGGCGAGTGCGCCCAGCATCAGCGTTTTAAGAATGGGCAGACGCGCCTTGGTGACGCCGAGCGATTCGACCCTTTCCGCGATCTGATCGGGCGAATAGGCGTCAAAGCCGAGGAAGCCGTTCATAAAATTCCTTTGTAAACGGGCGCCGGACACGTGCAGGACTGTCGCCAACCGGAGCGCTGACTTTATCGGTGAATTGACGCGGACATGCAACGCCTGCGCTGGCATCCGTTTCATTTTACGCTTCCTTGAATGCAGGTTAGGCGCCTGACCGAACAGTGTTTTGATGCGGATCAAAGGGCGCCGATCCCGCAAACTGCAGGCAGTGCGCGGTCTGTGCAATCACCCCGACCGTTGATTTGTGTCAACTCTTGCCGCCACACAGGGGAACATATTGTTTTCACCGGCATCGAATGATTTAGGGCGTGCCATCTTCGGTAGGTCCGGCTTGATTAGCCAAACGACGGGAACGGGCGATGACTTCACTCACAGCAAAAGAAGTGACTACGGTCAAGGGCGCGCTGGCGAAATTCGAGATAGCAGTGCGCGACGCCAGGCGCAATGCATTGGCGGAGGCGCACGGGGACAATGCCGATGCAGCGGGCGCCGTTCATGATCTGGGTGAAGAGTCCGTCGCCGATGAATTGCTGGCGCTAAACAGCGCACTGGCCGAACGGCATGGCCATGAACTGATGCTGGTCGAGCAGGCGCGCCAGCGTATCGCAGACGGAAGCATTGGGGTCTGCACCGATTGCGAAGGCGATATCGGCGTCCGGCGGCTGATTGCGAACCCTGTCGCCGAGCGTTGCATCGAATGCGAATCGAGGCATGAGCGCACCTATGCGCACGCGGCGACGCCGCGGTTGTAGCGACCGGGTTGCGGGAGGTAAGTCAATATGCTGATCGGGGTTCCGCGCGAAATCAAGACACATGAATATCGTGTCGGGTTAACGCCGGAGAGCGTGCGGCAACTCGTGGGCGATGGTCAACGCGTATTGATCGAACGGGATGCCGGCATCGGCATCGGCGCCGGCGATGCCGATTACAGGGCGGCCGGCGCGGTGATTGCATCCGGCGCGGGCGAAATATTCGCGACTGCCGATCTCATTGTCAAAGTGAAGGAGCCGCTCGCGTCCGAACGTGGGCAACTGCGCAGGGGCCAGACGTTGTTCACCTATTTGCATTTGGCGCCGGATCGCGCTCAGGCGCTCGACCTCTTGCGCAGCGGTGTGACGGCGATCGCCTACGAAACGGTGACGGCGGACGGCGGCGGACTGCCGCTGCTGGCGCCCATGTCCGAAGTGGCCGGGCGCATGGCGAGCCAGGTAGCCGCGCATTTCCTTGAGCGCCCGAGTGGCGGGCGCGGCATCTTGATGTCGGGAGCAACGGGCGTAAAACCGGCGCGGGTTCTCGTGCTCGGAGCAGGGGTGGTGGGAAGCAATGCCGCGGCGATTGCGCTCGGCATGGGTGCCGACGTGACCATCATGAATCCCTCGGGCGATATATTCCCGCGCCTGATTGCGGCGTTGGGATCGCGATTGAAAACAAGGGTAATCGATGCATCTGCGCTGGATGAGGAGTTGCGCGTTGCGGACGCAGTAATCGGCGCGGCGCTCGCACCGGGTGCACTGGCGCCGAAACTTATTACCCGCGCTATGCTGCAGAATATGAAACCGGGCACGGTACTGGTCGATGTTTCAATCGATCAGGGAGGTTGTTTTGAAACCTCGCATTCCACTACGCATGCGGATCCCGTTTATCTCATCGACGGCGTTTTGCATTATTGCGTTGCCAACATGCCCGGTGCGGTGCCACACACCTCGACCTATGCGCTCAATCAGGCGACTTTCCCGTTTGTGCGCAGACTGGCGGGGCGCGGGATCATTGCGGCCTTGCGCGATGATCCTCATTTGCTGAACGGGCTGAACGTTTGCGCCGGCGTAATCACGCGACCGGAAGTGGCGGTGGCGCTGGGCATGCCCTGTGTTGACGCGCTAAACGCCCTATCCCTGATTGGGCCACCCGTGCTGGGCAATTCGATCGGGTCGCCGTCGATACATTGACCGGAATCAAACTGCAGCCACGATCGAGCGGTTAATCTAAGGAACGCACAATCCGGGGTGAGTGAGATGACGGCAAAACAAATCATTTTTCACGACCAGGTGTGGGAAAAAATCACGGCCGGTATCGAGACGCTGGCAGGTGCAGTGCGCGTCACTCTCGGGCCGAAGGCGCGTACCGTGATACTCGAACGCGCGTACGGCGCGCCCTCTATCATCAATTCCGGTGTTCTGGTGGCGAAGGAGATCGAACTGCCCGACCGCTTCGAGAACATGGGTGCGCAAATGGTCCGGGAGGTGGCGAGCAAGACCTCCGATGTGGCCGGTGACGGCACCACGACGGCGATGCTGCTCGCGCACGGCATTCTGACCGAGGGCATGAAATACGTTACCGCCGGCATGAATCCGATGGACCTCAAGCGCGGCATCGACAAGGCCGCGGTGGCGCTGACGGCTGAATTGCGCCGCCTGGCAAAACCCTGCGACACGCGCAACGAGATCGCGCAGGTAGCCGCCATTTCCGCCAATTCCGACCGTTCGATCGGCGAACTGATTGCCAATGCGATGGAGAAAGTCGGCAAGGAAGGCATCATTACGATTGAGGAGGCATCAGGTCTCAACAGCGAACTGGAAATTGTCGAGGGCATGCAGTTCGACCGCGGATTCCTCTCCCCGTATTTCATCAACGATGCCGAGAAACAGCGCGTCGTTCTGGAAGACGTGCAGGTATTGATCTACGACCGCAAGATTTCGTCGATCAACGATCTGTTGCCGGTGCTCGAACTGGTGGCGAAAGCCGGCAAGCCGTTGCTGGTGATTGCGGAAGATGTCGAAGGCGAAGCGCTTGCGACGCTGGTGGTGAACACGCTGCGCAGCGTGGTCAGAAGCTGCGCCGTGAAATCGCCGGGCTTCGGCGACCGTCGCAAGGAGATGCTTGAGGATATCGCGGTGCTCACCGGTGGTCGGGTCATTGCCGAGGAGACGGGCCTGAAACTCGACAAGGTCGGGTTGGGCATGCTGGGGCACGCCAAGCGCGTCGAGATCGACAAGGACGACACGATCATCATTGGCGGCGCCGGCGAGTCCGCGCGCATTGCGGCGCGGCTTGCGCAGATCCGCCTGTCAATCAAGGATGCGAGCAGCGATTACGATCGCGAAAAACTGCAGGAGCGCGCCGCCAAGCTGGCCGGCGGCGTTGCCGTTTTGAAAATCGGCGCTGCAACTGAAACGGAAATGAAAGAGAAGAGGGCGCGCGTCGAAGACGCGATGCATGCTACGCATGCGGCGGTCGAAGAAGGCGTATTGCCGGGCGGCGGCGTCGCGCTGTTGCGCGCGCGCAAAGCCATTGTGGATTTGCACGGTGACAACGCCGATCAGGATGCCGGCATCCGCATTGTACTGCGCGCGCTGGAAGCGCCGCTGCGGCAGATCGTGTCGAATGCCGGTGAGGAGCCCTCGGTGGTGCTGAATCGCGTCATCAAAGGCGAGGGCAGTTTCGGCTTTAATGCGCTGACCAATCAATACGGCGATATGGTTGGGATGGGAATTCTGGATCCATGCAAGGTGACGCGAACGGCATTGCAGAATGCAGTCTCGATTGCCGGGCTTTTGCTGACGACCGATTGCATGATCGCGCAATTGCCGGGTGCATCGCCGGAACCGGCGCCGATGGATAGGTAGGTGCAGGACGGTACTCTGCATGATCATGCCGCGCGCGCAGTTGTCGGGAAGGCGGTGCCCCGGTGTTTGCTGACGACGCAGCCATGTTTGAAGCGATTGGAAAGATCTCGCTGGTTTTCCTCGCGCTTGCGGTGGCGCTGGCTATCGCCTGCGCGTTTCGCAGCGCTGGCTGGGTGTCCGGTCTGTGGCTGCAGAAGCATGCGCCGGCGGTGCTGCGAAAAATCACCTGCAGATTATTCCGGGCGAGCGTAAGGCCCGGTTCCGTTTTTCAGAAGCCGTCACAGTCGCACAATTCGTGAGAGTGTGGATTCAAGGCGCGCGCCGATGTTTCGAACTACACAACTGCAAGCGGGGGCAAAAATGATCTGGGAAGTTTTCCCGAGACTGGCTGTTGCTGTGATTGCCGGCATGACCGCGGTTTCGTCATTTGCGCAGGAAGCGGTAATCGAAGACGGCGCGGTGACATTTGTGTCGGGCGGAATCGGCAGTGATTCGGTCGAGCGCATGGCGGTACTCGCCGGCCGCTTCAATCTGAAACTCGTATTTGCGGCAACGGCGGGCAATTACCTCGCCGAGGTGGCGGTGCGAGTCGATGACGCACGCGGCAACAAGGTGCTGGACACCCTGTCCGAGGGGCCATGGTTGCTGGTAAAAACGGCGCCCGGACGCTATCGGATACGCGCGACATTCAACGATGCGGCAGTCGAGCGGTGGACGACGGTGCCTGCCGGCGGGCGCCGCGATCTGGTGCTGCGCTGGAGTGTGACGGTTGATTAGGGTAGACCTTCTTCCCCGGCGCAGTCGTTTTGCCGCGACCGGATCGCTGTGCAGGTCACGCCGGGTTGACGCCGGCAGGTACGCTAAATGCTCGCGGATGGCGCGGGCGGAACCCTCGCCAATGACGGACATCCTGCTATGGCCACGGTTTGATCTTTGTCAACGCCTGCTGCAATGCGAGGTCTAGCATTAATCTCGGAACGTGGCAGGTTAATTCCTCAAGAGGAGAATGGGCCATGACTACGATCGGCAGCATTTGCGAGCGCGACGTGATTTGCACAAACAGCGAAACCACCGTGCAGGCCGCCGCGAAATTGATGCGTCGCTATCATGTCGGCGCTCTGGTGATTGTCGACGACGCGGCCGGGCGGCGCATGCCGAAGGGCATTGTCACTGATCGCGACATCGTGGTGGAGGTCGCCGCGCTTGATCTCGATCCTAACGTCATCACCGTCGGCGACATTGCAATGCCCGAGCTGGTGACCGTGCGCGAAGTCGAAGGCGTTCTCGAAACGATCGAACTCATGCGCTTGAGGGGCGTGCGGCGCTTGCCGGTTGTCGGCGAAGGCGGTGAACTCGTTGGCATCGTATCGGTCGACGATCTTCTCGAAACCATGAGCGAGCAGATGTCCGAAATGACGCGTGCGCTCGGTCGCGAGCGCGGGCATGAGTTTCAGGCGCGTCGCTGAGCGGAACAGGAGGTAACGAACATGACCAATGCCAATCGCTGTGTTGTTGTCGCGGATGGCGCGCACGCGCGCTTTCTGCTGACCGAGACGCGCGCCGGCATGCTGCAACGCCCGGTGTTGCGCCTGGTCGAGAATGTGAAGATGGAAAATCCGGAGCACACGCTAAAAGGCCGGCGTGACGCGCGCAAGATCAGGAGCGGCCGCGACGAACGTTCGCCGCACAGTTACACCGATCATCGCGATCCGCACGACCTTGAGTTGATGCGGCGGTTTGCCGGCAAGGTGGCGCAGCAGTTGTCCGCGATGCTTGAGAAACGGGCATCGGCGGTCGTGCTGGTGGCCGAACCGCACATGCTGGGGTTGTTGCGCACGGCGGTGGCGCCGGTCGTAAAATCCGGCGTGCCGGTGCAGGAATTGGCGCGGGACTATACCTGGTGCACATCGGTAGAGCTGGAGCGGCATCTCGCCGACAACAAATTGTTGTAAATCGCTCGTAGCGGGGTTGATCCCCGTCAACAGGCGGACATTGCGCAATTGAGAAAATGGTATTGCGCGCGAAGTTGTGAAGTTGGTGCGCACCGTTGAAATGTTTTCGGATCCATTTGCCTGATGGAGGGTAGTCATGGCAAATATTTCCAGACACGATCCGTTCGGAGCAAGTCTTGCCGATTTGTTCGATGGCTTGTTTGTGCGCCCGGTGCGGTTGGGCATCGACGGGCAGAACGAGCTGGCGATGAAAATCGACGTCAAGCAGGATGACAAGGCTTACGCCGTGACGGCAGAAATGCCCGGCGTGAAGAAAGACGACATTCATGTCCGGGTCGAAGGTAATCTTGTTTCAATCGAAGCCGAGGTCAAAAAAGAGCGGGAAGAGAAAAAGGACGAGCGCGTGGTGCGCAGCGAACGCTATTACGGCAAGCTGGCACGCAGCTTCACGCTCGAATATGAAATCGACGAAGCGTCGGTGCAGGTCGCTTACAGCGATGGTTTGTTGAAACTGACTCTGCCGAAAAAAATGAAATCGGCGGCACACCAGATCGCCGTGCACTGACCTGCTTGTTTGCGGGAGCTGGGGCAGGAAATTATCGAAAGCGAAAGCGGATCTGCCGGAAATCGAAGTTTCGCCCGAAATTCGGCTTCACCTGATCAACGACGCTGCGTATTTCCGCGAGCTGCAAAAAACGCTCACCGCCGGCGAAACCGTCGACAACGCCAGCGTTTGGTGCGAGGTCGAAGCCGAGATCGATTCGGTGATCCGCAAGTATACGCATTGACCCGGCCGCAGCACCGCCTTGCGCCACCCGCTGGATAAGGGGCGGCAGAGCGGCGTATTATCTGCGCTGCGAAACCATACTGGTAGATGGACAATCCATTGTTTGAAATTGCACTATCGGCTGCGTTTGTCGGCGGACTCGCGGGGGGCTTGCATTGCGCCGGCATGTGCGGCGGCATCGTGCGTGTGTTGTGTACGCCGCCGGGTTCCGCTGCGGCCCCGCAATGGCCCTACCTGCTGGCCTACAACGGCGGGCGCATTACGAGTTATGTGGTGGCTGGCGCGCTGGCCGGCGCGCTGGGAGAAGCCGGCCTGTTAACGCGTGCAGCACCGATGTTGCAGCCGCTGATGTATTTTCTTGCAAGCGTGATGCTGGTGGCATTGGGGCTCTATCTGACCGGCCTGGCGCCGGTGGTGGCGCGCATTGAAGGGGCGGGCGCGTGGTTGTGGCGGCGCATACAGCCATTGACGAAGCGCATGCTGCCGGTGACCTCGCTGCCCCGTGCGCTAGGGCTGGGCGCATTGTGGGGTTGGTTGCCCTGCGGCATGGTCTACGCCGTGCTGCTGACGGCGCTGGCGCTGGGCAGCTGGTGGCAGGGCGCGTTGCTGATGCTGGCCTTTGGCCTTGGCACCCTGCCCAATATGCTGGGCATCGGCTTGTTTTACGAAAGAATCGAGAAACTGCGCCGCGCCGGCGCGGCGCGCGTGCTGGCCGGCGGCGCCATCGCTGCATTCGGTTTGTTCGGTATCGTCAACGCATGGCATCCCGCCGCCATGGCTGGCGGCGGACTGCTGTGCTACATGATTCCGGGGCTCGAAAACTGGTTTCAATGACATCGAGCCGCGTCCGGAGAACCGCTGAACATGTGGCCGACGCCATCTTTTTGGATTCCCCGCTTCCAGCGAAACGCTGATTCGGTGAAATCCTGGATCGACGCATTGTCGATTCTTCCGATGGGACGTGAAGGGGGCTCGGTTAAGGTCCGCGACCGGTTTGCATGTCGGTAAGGGAACGTCGCGCTGAGTAATTGCGGGCACTTATCCTGAGTCGAATCACCGCTTTCTGGAAGCTGAAATGGCAGCGCCGGTCGGTTTTTGCCCGTTGACCGACAGTCGCGAACCGGCCACGTGCAGACGCTCAGTGTGCAGAAAAGTGGGGTTGATGGACCGCCCGCTTTCGCAAATAACCACCATTCGGGAGGTGGGAGTTGACCCTTAATTGACATTAAGTCATAATGACCATTATGGTCATACTAGTCTGAGGGCATCATGATCACGGAAACCAGTGCGGTTAACTTTAGGCAGAATTTGGGCGAGATGCTCAATCAGGTGCAGTATCGCCACGACAGCGTGGTGATCAACAAGGACGGCAAGCCCGTGGCCGCGCTAGTCGACGCTAGGTTGTTCGAGCGCATTCGTCGTATGCAGGGCCGCTTCGACGCGCTATGCCAACGCATCGAGGCTGGCTTTGCCGAAGTGCCCGAGGTGGATGGACTGGCTGAAATCGACGCGGTCATTGCGATTGAACGAACGCAGATGCGATCATCGGCCAAAAAGCGCTGAGTTGCCGTGGCGACTCTGCGGGTGGTACTCGATACAAACGTGCTGCTCTCGGGTATCGCTTATCCAGCCAGTGTGCCGGGCAAGATATTAGCGGCTTGGCGTCACGGTTCGGTGGATGTGTTGCTCTCTGATTACATACTGGGGGAGTTGCGGCGCGTGTTGCCTCGCCTGGTGCACCATCATGGTTTGACACTGCCGGAAATCGACGATTTGGTTGACGTTCTTTCCATACAGGCAGAAGTCATAGCCCCACTGCCAATTACCGAACCGGAATTACGAGATGCCCAAGACCTGCCCGTGTTAGGCACTTTGCTGTCGGCCATCAAGACAGCTGACGGCGACTATCTCATCACCGGTGACAAGGACTTGCTGGCTTTGGCTGACCGCTATCCCATCGTAACTCCTGCACAATTCTGGGCAACACACGCGGGACTTTGAGCGTCGAGGGGCGGTCGGCAATCTTGCGTCTGTCGATTCGCCCGTCGAGGCGGCTCGTTACGCGTTGACGGATACGTAACGGGTTTTCCCTAAAAGTAAGCCTGTCCGGCGCGCACCGTCGGCGTCCATTCGCAGTCGCCCCAGGGGCCATCGCCGGATTCCTTGATGTAGGCGATGCGCTGGTGCCGTTTTGACAGACCCTTGCCGACCAGCACATCGTGCAGCCAGTCGACGACGTATTCATGATTCGCCAGGCTGCCCAGATTCGATAGCGACCGCTGCGGGTGGTACTGGTTCTCGAACACCCACATTTCTTTCTGTGACTTCAGCTCGCCATAAGCTTCGATCGCATCCTCCAGCGGGCAGAGCGGATCGAATTCGCCGGTGGCCAGCAGGGTCGGGCACTGGATCTTGTCGAGGTGCCCGCGCACCGTCATCGGCTGTGCCACTTCGCGGTCGAACTTTTCCTCGTCCTTGTAGCCGGCCATATACATGAACATCTGTTTGAAGCGCGGCGACGACTGCGTGAAGATCGTGTTGTTCGGATTGAAACAGGCGGTGGCGCTGGCTACTGCGGCAATGCGGCGATCGTAGCTCGCCAGGCGCAGTGACCAGTAGCTGCCCATGCTGATGCCGTAGATGGCGATCTTGCGCGCATTGACCTCTTTGCGTTTGCGCAGCCAGCTGATGACGGCGGCACCGGCGCGTTCGTAGTTGTCGCCGACGGCGCGGATTTTTTGCATGTTCGAGCTGCCCTGGCCCGGACCGTCCATCGACAGCACATTGAAGCCACGGGCGAGCGCGACGTTATGATTGACGCGCGGGAAGGCCTCCTTGGTCTGGTCCATGCCCGGCACATAGATGATGGTCGGCGCCTTGCGGCGGTCGGGCAGCATGTGGAACAGGCAGGAGATGGTCTTGCCGTCGTCGAACGGCACTTCGACGCGTTCGATCGGGTAGGCCGCCGTGGTGATCTGGCGGTCGACCATTTCGCACAGTTTGCGATACAGCGTTTTCTTCACCGGATGATCATCGAAATAAATCGCGTGCTGCGCCATGCGATAGGCCTCGATGGCGTGGTCGTAATGCGCGGTGGCGGTCGCCTTGTGACCCAGCGACTGCGCGCGTTTCGCCAGTGCTTCATGCTGCTCGGCGGCCTGGCGCCAGACTTTCGAATACATGCGGTAGTTGCGCGCGCGTTTGCCGGCCGGCGTTTCAGCGCCGTCGACTTCGAAGTTCTGCACGCGCCCGCGCATGTTGAGCGCGAGGTCGAGCATCCATTGTTGATCGTCGCGCTTGGTCCTAAGATTTCGAATCATCAGTTTCTCCGCATGGGTTCAGGATTGATTGAAGTTTTCAAGCAGCACGCGGGCGGCGGTGGCCGGCAGCCCGCCGAGATGTGCCGCATACGCGTCAAGGTTCGCACGCGCCGCCCCGGGTGGGGCGGCGGCTGCGCTGCCGAAGGTGGCGCAGGGGAAGGCTTGTTCGATGGTGAGTTGCTGGATGCGCTCGGCTTCCAGTTCGCTGCGTTTGATTTCATTGCGCAGGCGCACGGCAGTATCACCTGCAAACGGTGCGGCGGCGTTTTTAAGATGACGGCGCGCGCTGCGTAGCGGGCGCACGACCTGTTCGCGCCAGACGGCGACCAGGTTGTCGATTTCAGCCACCTCGGTTTGCGCGAGCTGCCGGCCTTGTGACGCAAGAAAGAGCAGATACAGAACCACGTTGACGTCAGCCCCCGCCTCGTCTTGTAGGTCGAGGCAGGCCGCGGCAACGCCGGGCCGCGCATAAAAGCGCAGCGAGAAATCCCAGAAGGCGGAGGGGGCGTCGTTCATTGTTGTGCGGGCAGGGTAGGCAATCGACGGCCGCGCCAGATTGGAATTTTGTGAATGCGGCGCGGGATTATTGCCACAGATTCTACCAGAGCAGGTCGGGCGTATCCGTAGCTTGTTTTTCGGACGCTGATCAATGTTCCGTTGCCGACGTGTTGCTGCTAATCTGTGACGCGGCAATGCGTGGGCGGTTGTCAGCGCGCGTGCCAATACGCTTATTTTAGTCAATGTGATTGGAGTCGAAGGGATGGGAAATACGGTTTATCGCGCCGCCATGCCGGTGTTGCGCATGTTCAGCCCTGAAGCCGCGCATCGTCTCGCGATTCGGGCATTGCAACTGGGTTTGGCCGGCCGTTCAAGCGCCGCCGCGGATCCGCTGCTGGCAACGCGCGTGTGGAAGCTCGAATTCAGCAACCCCGTTGGCTTGGCGGCGGGGTTCGACAAGGATGCCGATGTGATGGACGCAATGCTGGCACTCGGTTTCGGTTTTGTCGAAGCCGGCACCGTGACGCCGCTGCCGCAGCCCGGCAATCCGAAGCCGCGGCTGTTTCGTCTGTATGAAGACGCCGCGGTGATCAATCGTTTTGGTTTCAACAGCAAGGGCCTCGTGCCGTTTATTGGGAAGCTGAAGGCACGTGAGCGGCGCGGCATCGTCGGCGCCAACGTCGGCAAAAACAAACTGACCGAAGATGCTGCCGCCGATTACGTCAAAGGCATCGAAGCGGTGTGTCACCACGCCGACTATCTGGTGTGCAACGTTTCTTCACCGAACACGCCGGGACTGCGCAGCCTGCAGGCGCGCGATCAGATCGCTGCCCTGATCGGTCGCGTACTTGATGCGCGCAGTCGCGCCATGCCCGGTGCGCAAACGATACCGCCACTGCTGGCGAAGGTCGGCCCCGATCTCACCGAACAGGAAAAACAGGACATTGCCGAGGTTGCGCTGGCGAGCGGCATTGATGGTTTGATCGTCGGCAATACCACCATCGACCGCCCGTCGACATTGCGCAGTCATCACGCGCCGGAAACCGGCGGCTTGTCCGGCGCGCCGTTGAAAGCGAAGTCGCAGGCCTGTATCACCGACATGTACCGGCTGACCCGTGGACAATTACCGATCATCGGCTGCGGTGGCATTGCCAGCGGTGCCGATGCCTATGCGCGCATCCGCGCCGGCGCTTCACTGGTGCAACTCTATTCGGCGCTGGTCTACGGCGGCCCCGGCATGGTCGAGGACATCAAGCGCGACCTCGCGGCCTGCCTGCGTGCCGGCGGTTTCAAGTCGGTTGCCGATGCGGTGGGTGCGGATCATCGCTGAATGGTGCCAGCGCAGCGGTGCCGGTCGGCTGGCTGCCGCCCTGGCCGTCGTTGTCGGCCTCGCGGTGCTGCCGCGGTTTGCCGCCGCGCAAGCGGATTTCGACGGCAATCCCGACGTCGAATTGTTCATCACGCAACTGGTCGATGAGCATCAATTCGACCGCGCGGTGCTCGACCGTTTGTTCCGCCAGGGCCGCATCCAGAACGGCGTCTTGCAGGCCATGGCGCGGCCGGCGACATCGCGCCCGTGGTACGAATTCCGTGCTTCCACTATCACGCCGTCGCGCCTGCGCGAGGGGGCCGAATACTGGCGGCGCCACGCCGCCGCGCTGGCACGCGCAACGGCAGAATACGGCGTGCCGGAAGAAATCATCGTTGCCACCATCGGCATTGAGACGTCATACGGGCGCGCGCTCGGCAAAGGTCGCGTCTTCGATGCGCTGGCGACACTCGCCTTCGGTTATCCGCTGCGTGCGGCGCTGTTTCGCAACGAGTTGATCGAATTGCTGCTGCTGTCGCGCGAAATGCGCGCGGACCCGCTGCGTTACAAGGGCTCCTTCGCCGGCGCCATGGGCGTGCCGCAGTTTCTGCCGAGCAGCTATCGCCGGCATGCGGTCGACTTCGACGCCGACGGGCGGCGCGATTTATGGAGTCATGCCGATGCCATCGGCAGCATCGGTAATTATTACCGCAGTTACGGCTGGGCGAGCGGACAACCGGTGCTGGCGGCGCTGGAACGCACCAACGAGCCACCGCCCGATGCCTTCAAACAACTGCTGGAACGCGGCATACAGCCGCACAGCAGTGTCGCCGTTTTTCGCCGCGCCGGCGCGTCGATGGCGGGGGCGGCAAATGATGACGTGCTGGCCTGTGCCTTTGCCGCGGAAACCGACTCCGGCACTGCCTACTGGTTGGGCTTCAACAACTTTTATGTCATCACGCGGTATAACCGCAGTATCAACTATGCGCTGGCGGTGCACGACCTCGCGCTGGAACTGCGCAAGGCCCGCGACGCGCATATACGCTGAGTGCCACGGCGGAATTGTTTTTCGCCCCTTGGATTCTTTGTCGGGGCCCACAGTCCAACCGCGGTTGTCGCCGTGGTGGTAAAAGGTAGCTGCTTATTCGTTCCCTGGATGGTCGTGTGCGTTTATTTATCCTGATGATTGTCGTGTTGTTATCCGGTTGCAGCGTGCTGCCGCGCGGCGGCGAGGTGCCGGCCAAGCCGGTGCCGCCGGTGACCGATCCCCTGCCGAAGCCCGAGGTGCGTCTGGTGCCGCCGAAAATCGCACTGGCGCTCGGTGGCGGCGCGGCGCGGGGGTTTGCGCACGTTGGTGTGATCAAGGCACTTGAGGCGCACGGCATCGTGCCGGATTTTGTCGTCGGCACCAGCGCCGGCGCACTGGTCGGCGCCCTCTACGCCGGTGGCTACGGCGGCTTCGATCTGCAGCGCGTGGCGCTGCAGATGGACGACACCATTATTGCCGACTGGTCGCTGCCGGATCGCGGATTCATCAAGGGCGAAGCGCTGCAAAACTTCGTCAACCGCGCGGTGCAGGGCCGCACGCTGGAGAAACTCAACAAACCGTTTGCCGCTGTGGTCACCGATCTGCAGAGCGGCGAAATGGTGGTGTTCCGGACGGGCAATACCGGCATGGCGGTGCGTGCCTCAAGCAGCGTGCCCGGCGTGTTTCAGCCGGTGGCGATCGGCGGGCGCGAATACGTCGACGGCGGTCTGGTCAGCCCGGTGCCGGTGCGTGCGGCGCGCGCCATGGGTGCTGATATCGTGATTGCGGTCGATATCTCCAACAAGCCGCGCTTTGGCAAAACGCGCGACAGCATCGACGTCATGCTGCAGACCTTTGCGATCATGGGCCAGAGCATTGCCACCTATGAATTGATGGAGGCCGACGTCATCGTCCGTCCGGAGACCGGGCAGATGAGGTCGACCGATTTTGACAACCGCAACCTCGCCATCATCGAAGGTGAAAAGGCGGGGCTGGCGGCGATTGCCGCGATCAAGCGAAAAATTGCCGAGAAGACGGTCACGCAGACGGTGACACGGTGACCCGCTGGCGCGGGCGGGCGCTCAGGGCAGCAGGCGGCGCGCGCCGTTGAAACGTTTTTTCCAGTAGCCGTCGTGCAATTCGGACACCTCGACTTCACGGCCGCGGCGCGGTGCATGCACGAAGCGGTCTTCGCCGATATAGATGCCGACGTGCGAAAAAGGGCGGCGCAGGGTGTTGAAGAACACGAGGTCGCCGGGTTTGAGTTCGCTTTTGTCGACCGCGGCCCCGACCTTGCTCATCGAGCGTGAATCGCGCGGCAAGACCATGCCGGTGACCTCGTTGAAGACGTGGCTGACAAGGCCGCTGCAATCAAGACCTGCCGCCGGGTCACTGCCGCCCAATTTGTATTGCACACCGATCAGGGACAGCGCGTGGATGACCAGTTCGCCGGCGCGGTCGAAATAGCTTTTCGACGCCGCCGAGGCGAGCGCGGTATCGGCGGCTGCCGGTTGCGCGTTGTCGGCGGCCATGGCGGTAGCGCTCACTATGGCAAAAACCAGCGCCCAGATTGTCCGGTGGAGTCTCATCGGCGCGAATACTAACAGCATGTAAAGAAAGGGGGAATCCAATTTTACGGGCGCCGCAGTGAGGCACTTTTGAGCGCCGCCGGCGATTCGCAGAAAAATGCGTCGGGAGGGGTAAACCGGGCGCCGGAAGTGACGTTAATGACCTATGTTTGGAAAAAATAGAGCCTTTTTGCGTGCTGCCGCGGCATTTTTGCTGCTGCTGGTAAATTTCACCGTTTTTGCCCAAAGCGGTACGGTGGAGGTGATTACCCTCAAATATCGCACCGCCGAGCAGGTCATGCCCCTGCTGCGGCCCATGCTCGACAAGACCGGCAGCATGACCGGCATGCAAAACCAGTTGATCGTGCGGACCTCGCCGGCCAACCTCAACGAACTGAAAAAAATTCTGGCGACGGTCGATGCGATGCCGCGCCGCCTGCTGATCACGGTGCGGCAGGATGCGGCGCGCGACCGCGACCGCGAAGAAGCGCAGGTCACGGGGCGTATCGTCACCGGTAGCGGTTCTGTCGCGGTGGGCGATGCAGGGCGCGACGGCGGATTGCGCGCGCGCATCGACAACACGCGTTCGCTCAGTGACGACCGTAATACGCAAACCATCCAGGTGCTCGAAGGCAACAGCGCGTTTATCAATACCGGCCAATCAGTGCCGGTGCCGCAGCAACAGGTGACGCGCACCATCGTCAACGGCAAGAACGTCGATCGCGTCAGCAGCGGTGTCGAATACCGGAGTGCGCAGACCGGTTTTAATGTGTTGCCGCGTCTCAATGGCGATCAGGTGTTGCTGGAAATCAATCCGCAGCGCGATACCTTTGCCGCGCCTGAACAGAACCTGCCGCCGGGCAGCGTCAATACGCAGCGTGCCTCAACCACCGTGGCAGGGCGGCTCGGCGAATGGATAGAGATCGGTGGGGTTGCGCAGGGCGGCGTCAATCAGCAGACGATGATCATGGGCAGTACCCGTGAAACCTCGGCGGACAACCGCAGGATACTCGTCAAGGTCGAAGAGATCCGCTAGACCGCCAGAATTTTCAGTTCGGCGCGCACCTCACCGCCGGAAATTTCCAGCAGGCCGAGCGCAACCGGCAGGGTAAAGCGGCGCGGCCCTGCACTGCCGGGGTTTAGGTAGATTACCCCGTCGCGCGTTTCGATCAACGGCCGGTGCGAGTGGCCGGAGATGACGACGCGAAATCCCGCCATGGCGGGGTCGAGGTCGAGTTGCGACAGATCATGCAGCATGTAGAGGGCGACGCCGCCAAACTCAAGTGCGGCTGATTGCGGAAGCCGCGCCGCCCAGTCGCCGTGATCGTTGTTGCCGCACACCGCATCGAGTTGCGCGAGTTCACCCAGCCCGCGCAGCACCGTGGTGCCGCAGATATCGCCGGCATGGAGTATGTGATCGACGCCGCGCAGCGCCTCCAGCGCCTGCGGGCGCAGCAGATCGTGCGTGTCGGAGATCACACCGATTTTCATGTTAGCAAACGCTTTTTCTTGGTGACTGTGAGCGGGCGGCAGCGGGCCGATTAAACACGGAATCGCACGCAGTGTCACCGCCGGTGGCGGGGGCAAGCGGATGGTCGACTGCATGCACTATACTCAACGGCTTTGGCGCTTGGTCATGCAGGATATCGAGGCAATATTTTCAGACGGCGGTGCGCTGGCACAGACAGTGCAGGGTTTTCGCGTACGCGAAGGCCAGATCGAAATGGCCAACGCTGTCGCCACCGCGATCCGCGAAAACGCCGTACTGGTGGCCGAAGCCGGCACCGGCACCGGCAAGACCTTCGCTTATCTGATTCCTGCCCTGCTCTCCGGCGGCAAGGTCATCATCTCGACCGGTACCAAGAACCTGCAGGACCAGTTGTTCGACCGCGACATCCAGGTGGTGCGCCAGGCGCTGAAAGTGCCGGTGACCGTGGCGCTGCTCAAGGGACGCGCCAATTACATCTGCCACTATCATCTTGAACGGGCGCGTTACGAGGGCCGTTTTCCCAGCGCAGATGACGCCCGCTATCTGCCCATCATCGTCAATTTCGCGCGCAATTCCAGCGGCGGTGACAAAAGCGATGTGCCGGACGTGCCGGAGAACGCGACGATCTGGCCGCATGTGACCTCGACGCGGGAAAACTGCCTCGGTTCGGATTGCGAGCACTACGCGAAATGTTTCGTCATGGAGGCGCGCAAGCAGGCGCTCGCCGCCGACGTGGTGGTGGTCAACCATCATTTGTTTTTCGCCGATGTGGTGTTGCGCGATGAAGGGGTGTCCGAACTGCTGCCGGCGTCGAACACCATCATCTTTGACGAGGCCCATCAACTGCCGGAAACCGCGGGCCTCTTTTTTGGCCACACGGTCTCGACGGCGCAGATGGTCGAACTGGCGCGCGACACCCGCGTCGAGGCGGCGGTGTCGGCGCGTGACATGCCCTCGCTGCCGGCCGCGGCGCATGCGCTGGAGAAGGTGGCACGCGACCTGCGTCTGGTGTTTCGCGAAGACAACGGACGTTTCCCGTTTCAGGCGCTGGGCAGGATGCGCGACTTTGAGCCGGCGCTGGCAGCGGTGGATGGAAAATTGCTGGAACTCGCCACCATCCTCGAAACGCAGGCGGCACGGTCCGAAGGGCTGGAGAAATGCTGGCAGCGCACGCGTGTGCTGCTCGATGAGTTGCGCGACTGGCGCGACAACGACGATGCCTCGCGCGTGCGCTGGGCGGAACTGTTTCATGCCACGCTGCATCTGAATGCGACGCCGCTGTCGGTGGCGGAGATTTTTCAGGCACAGATTACCGAGCGTGCGCGTGCCTGGATCTTCACCTCGGCCACACTGTCGGTGGGGGGCGATTTCGGCCATTACGCGCGGCAGATGGGCCTCGTTGAGGCGCAGACCCGCAGCTGGGAAAGTCCGTTCGACTACGCCGCCAACTCGCTGCTCTACGTGCCGCGCGATATGCCGGAACCCAACACGCCAACCTATACCGAGGCGGTGGTGAAGGCGGCGCTGCCGGCAATCGAGGCCAGCGGCGGCCGCACCTTCATGCTGTTCACCAGTCTGCGTGCGATGCGCGAAGGTTATGATCGGTTGAAGGAGGCATTTACGCAGCGCGGCCTCGAATTTCCGCTGATGATGCAGGGCGAGGGTTCGCGCACGGAACTGCTCGAGCGTTTTCGCCGTCTGGGCAACGCGGTGCTGGTCGGCAGCCAGTCGTTCTGGGAGGGCGTCGATGTCCGCGGCGAGGCGCTGTCGCTGGTCGTCATCGACAAGCTGCCGTTCGCCGCACCCGACGATCCGCTGCTCGCAGCGCGCATCGAAAAGATCAATCAGGACGGCGGCAATGCGTTTGTCGAATACCAGTTGCCGCAGGCGGTGATCACGCTGAAGCAGGGCGCCGGGCGTTTGATCCGCGACGAAACCGACCGCGGTGTCCTGATGATTTGCGACCCGCGTTTGTTCAGCAAGGGCTACGGCAAACGGATTTTGCGCAGCCTGCCGGCGATGAAGGGCACGCGAAAAATTGACGACGTGCTGGAGTTTTTCGAGCGCGGCCTGCCGGGGGCTGTGCCGGCTGCGGCTGAATCCTAGCGGCTGGCGAATGTTGCCAGCAACTGCGCGCCATAGCGTTGCCACAGCCAGGCGAAGAACAGCATCCACAACAGCATGATGACAACGGCGGCGATGATGCTGCGCGGCGTGGGGCGGTGGGCCGCGATCCATTCGGCGGCCTGCGCGCGGGCGTCGGCCAGCACCGGTGGCGGCACCAGGCGCAGGATGAGGTAGATACACGCCGGCAGCAGGATGAGTTCGTCGAGGTAGCCGAGCACCGGAATGAAGTCCGGAATGAGGTCGATCGGGCTGAGGAAATAGCCGACCACCAGCAGCGCAAAAAATTTCAGCAGCAGCGGCATGCGCGGATGGCGGCAGCAGAACCACAGCGTCATGCCGTCGTTTTTCAGTGCGCGTGCCCAGGCTTTAAGCTGTTGCCACATGGCTAGACCTTGGCGGCGACGGTGCCTTGCAGGTCGTGTGCGTCGGCGCCGGTGATGCGGACGACGGCGAATTCGCCCTGTTGCAACGAGGGATGCGGCGCGATGTGCACAACGCCGTCGATTTCCGGCGCGTCGGCAGCGCTGCGCGCAATCGCGCCTTCGGCATCGACGCCGTCGACCAGCACGGTCATTGTTTTGCCGATTTTATTTTGCAGCCGTTTGGCGCTGATTTTTTCCTGCGTCGCCATGAAGCGCGCCTTGCGTTCTTCCTTGAGTTCTGCGGGCACCGGGCCGGGCAGCGCATTGGCGGTGGCACCCTCAACCGGCGAATAGGTAAAGCAGCCGACGCGGTCGAGTTGCGCTTCCTCCAGAAATTCGAGCAGTTGTTCGAATTCGGCCGCGGTTTCGCCGGGGAAGCCGGCGATAAAGGTGCTGCGGATGGTCAACTCGGGACAGACGCTGCGCCATTGTTTGATGCGCGCCAGATTGTTTTCGGCATTGGCGGGGCGCTTCATCGCTTTCAGAATGCGCGGGCTCGCATGCTGGAACGGCACATCGAGGTAGGGCAGCACCTTGCCGGCGGCCATCAGTTCGATGACGTCATCGACGTGCGGATACGGATAAACGTAATGCAGGCGCACCCACGCACCGAGTCCGCCGAGCGCGGCGGCGAGGTCGTACATGCGGGTTTTCAAAGGACGCCCGCCCCAGAAGCCGGTGCGGTATTTGATGTCGACGCCATAGGCGCTGGTGTCTTGCGATATCACGAGCAGTTCCCTGACGCCCGATTTGACCAGGTTCTCGGCCTCCTGCATGACGTCGCCCACCGGCCGGCTGACCAGATCGCCGCGCATCGCAGGGATGATGCAGAAAGTGCAGCGATGGTTGCAGCCTTCGGCGATTTTCAGATAGGCATAGTGTTTGGGTGTCAGGCGTATGCCCTGCGGCGGCACGAGATCGGAATAGGGGTCGTGCGGGCGCGGCAGATGTTTGTGCACCGCGCGCATGACTTCGTCGGTGGCATGCGGGCCGGTAACGGCGAGCACGCGCGGATGCGCGTCCTTGACGACGCTGCCCTTGGCGCCGAGACAGCCGGTGACGATGACTTTGCCGTTCTCGGCGAGCGCCTCGCCGATGGCGTCGAGCGATTCTTCGACCGCCGCATCGATGAAGCCGCAGGTGTTGACGATCACCAGGTCGGCGTCTGCGTAGCTGGGCGCGACGATATAACCCTCGGCGCGCAGTTCGGTGAGTATGCGTTCGGAATCGACCAGCGCCTTCGGGCAGCCGAGCGAAACGAAACCGACTTTGGGCACCGCAGTGCGCCGCGACGGGCGCGCGGGTTTAACCGCCTTTGCCGCCTTCTTCATCCTTGGGGGCGTCCGCGGTGGGCTGGGCAGCGGTTGGCGCGCCCGGCGTTGCGAACGGATTGCCGGCCGCAGAAAAATTGGTGAAGGGGAAATTGCCGAACAGGTTGCGCGTCTGGTTTTGCATCTGCCGCTGCATTTCGACAAATGCATTGGCGCTTTGTTCGAGATAGTTGCCCATCAGGCCCTGCATGGTCGGCCCCTGCATTTTGAGGAAGTCGGCCCACGCAGTGGCATTGGGCGCGGTCGGCGCGCTGCTGCCGCAGATGGCCTGCGATTGTTCCTGCAGGCGCTTCTGGATATCGATGAAGGTCTGGATGTTCTTGTCCAGATAATTGCCCATCATGCCCTGCATGGTATTGCCGTAGAAGCGGATGACGTTGGTCAGCATGTCGCATGAGAACATCGGCGCACCCTGTGCGCTTTCCTCTTCAAGAATGATCTGCAGCAAAATGCTGCGCGTGAGGTCTTCGTGGGATTTCGCGTCCTCGACCTTGAACACAATGTTTTCCAGCACCAGCTTTTTGACGTCGGCCAGCGTGATATAGCTGCTGGTCGCCGTGTCATAGAGCCGGCGGTTCGGATACTTCTTGATGACTCTTACATCCTCACTCATAACGGCCCCTGGCGTTCGTTGCAGTGGAGTGCGTGATCATCCGGCTGGTCGCATTGTTTCGGTGCGTCTGACCGTCCAAACTGGTGCTGATTATGCTGCAATGCGGTAACCCGTGGCAACTGTCTCGTCGTCACGGGATTTCCGGATTGGCCTTACTGCATGTGCTGCCCGCCGTTAATGGCAATATTGGCGCCGGTGACAAAAGCGGCCTCTTCGGAGCAAAGGTAGGCGACGAGACCGGCGACCTCTTCGGGCTTGCCCAGTCGCCCGACCGGAATTTGCGGGATGATTTTCGAATCCAGCACTTCCTTCGGTATCGCCATCACCATCTTGGTGCCGATGTAGCCGGGCGAGATGGTGTTGATGGTGACGCCCTTGCGCGCGACTTCCAGTGCCAGCGCCTTGGTGAAGCCGTGCATGCCGGCCTTGGCCGCCGAATAATTGGTCTGGCCGAAAGCGCCTTTTTGGCCGTTCACCGACGAGACGTTGATGACGCGGCCCCAGCCACGGTCCACCATGTCGTCAAGCACCGCCTTGGTCATGTTGAAGACGCTGTCGAGATTGGTGCGCATCACCGCGTCCCAGTCGGTCTTGCCCATTTTCTTGAACGTGGTGTCGCGCGTGATGCCGGCATTGTTGACCAGCACATCGATCGGGCCGACCTCAGCCTCGATCTGTTTGACCGCTTTGTCGCAGGAATCGAAATCGGCGACATCGACCTGCACCGCATGAAAATTGTGGCCGAGCTTTTTCATGTCGGCCAGCCATGCCGCGGACTTGGTGTTGCCCGGCGAATAGGTAGCGATGACCTGGAAGTTCATACCGTACAATTTGATGCAGATGGCTTCGCCCAGTCCACCCATCCCACCCGTAACTACTGCGATGCGTTGAGTCATTTGTTATCTCCTCTATCATTATTATCTGCCTTGCACAGCGCAATTTGCACAAGAGCTTGTCTGGTGATCCACGTTTTCCACCACCCGAATAAACCCGGCTTCAGACTAACGTTGCGACCATTCTACCGCTTTGATCAATCGTCGCGCTGCCGTACATAACGGCCGGGGGCGGCCTCCAGCGGTGGATGGGTGGCGCTGCCGGTTGCCTGTGGCGCGGTAATGCGGGCGCCGGCGCGTGCCCCAAGCCAGTGCGTCCAATGCGTCCACCAACTGCCGGGGTGGCGTTCCGCCGCATCCAGCCAGACGTCGGCGTTGTCGGCTGCGGACCGGCCCGTCCAGTAATGGCGTTTGTTCTTCGAGGCGGGGTTGATCACGCCGGCAATATGCCCGCTGGCGGCGAGTACGAAGCTGTTTTTCCCGCCCAGCAGCCGGGTGTTCTGCCAGGCCGTGCGCCAGGGCACGATATGGTCTTCGCGCGACGCCATCACGTAGACGGGCAGATCGAGCCGCGACAGATCGACCGGCACGCCGCACATCGACAGGCGGCCCGGCACGCACAGGTTGTTTTCCAGATAGGTGTTGCGCACGTAGTAGCTGTACATCGCGCCGGGCAGGTTGGTGCTGTCGCTGTTCCAGTACAACAGATCGAAGGCTGCGGGTTTGCGGCCCTTGAGATAACTGTTGACGACGTAATTCCAGATCAGATCGTTGGCGCGCAGGCTGGCGAAGGTCATCGCCAGTTCCCGTCCCTGCATGACGCCGCCGCCGCCGGCGTATTGTGCTTCGCGCTGCGCCACGTATTCTTCATCGACGAATACCGATAGTTCGCCGGCATCGCTGAAGTCAAGCATGGTGGCGAGCAGGGTCGCGCTGGCCGCCGGACGTTCGCCCTTGGCATGCAGCACGGCCAGCGCCGCTGCCAGCAGCGTGCCGCCGACGCAAAAGCCCAGCGTGTTGATCTGTTCGGCGCCGCAGATTTCACGCGCCACCCTGATTGCGCTGATGACGCCCAGATCGATATATTGGTCCCAGGTGATATGGCCGAGTTCGGGCGGCACGTTGCGCCACGACACCATGAACACGGTGTGGCCCGTTTCGACGGCGAAGCGCACAAAGGAATTGTCCGGCTGCAGGTCGAGGATGTAGTACTTGTTGATGCATGGCGGCACGATTACCAGCGGCAGCGCGAAAACCGTGTCGGTCTGCGGTCGGTACTGGATCAACTGCATGAGTTCGTTCTCGAACACCACCTCGCCTGGCGTGACGGCGATGTTGCGGCCGATTTCGTAGGCCTCTTCGTCGCACATGGTGATGCGGTTCTTGCGGATGTCCTCGTTCAGCAGTGCCATGCCGCGGCGCAGGCTTTCGCCGTTCGATTCGCCGGCGAGCTTCAGTACCTCGGGGTTGGTGGCGGCAAAATTGGCCGGCGCTGCGGCATCGATGATCTGGCGCGTGAAAAAATCCAGGCGTTTTTTCGCCTGTCCGGCGAGCGGCAGTGCGGCCGCCATGTCCTGCAGCCAGCGCGCGTTGAGCAGGTAGGATTGCCGCAGGTAATCGAAGTAGGGCAGTTCATGCCACTCGGGCGCGCGAAAGCGGCGGTCCGGTTCTTCCGCGGCGGGCGTGGTCTCGCCCTGCGCAAGCCGTTGCCAGAGTTTCAGTTGTTCGCCGTAGTAGTGCTGCTGCATGGCTTCCCAGCGCGCGGGGTCTGCCTTGATCGATACGGCCATCGCAGCGAGGATGGTCGCGCTTTCAGTGTTCGACTGGCCGGACCACTGCAACAGCAATGATTCGACAAACTGGCGGCCCGCCTGGTTCAGGCTGTCGAGTGTTTGGTGGAACTGGTCGTCGGGTGCTTGCATGGGATCGTTCGCGCCAACGGTTCAGCGCAGCAACGCGCCGACGCCCCAGACGGTGGCGACGCCGGCGGCGATCAGCAGGATCTGTTGCGCACCGGCGGCGATTTCCGGACGGCGGTGCAAACCGGGAATCAGATCGGCGACGGCGACGTAAATCATGCTCGCTGAAGCGAACGCCAGCAACTGGGGGATGATCTGGTTAACTTCCTGCAGCGAGTAATAGGCGATCACGCCGCCGGCCAGCATGGCGAGACTCGACAGCGCATTCAGCGCCAGCGCGCGGGCGCGGCTGTAGCCGGAGTGGAGCAGCACCAGAAAATCACCGACCTCCTGCGGTATTTCATGCGCGATGATGGCGATCGCAGTGACGATGCCGACCTCGATGTCCGCAATGAATGCCGCAGCGATGACCACGCCGTCGACAAAATTGTGCACGGTGTCGCCGATGATGACCATCATGCCGCTGCGGCCGTGATCGTGCTGCGGCGGCTGTGCATCGTGCGCGTCGCATTTGGTCTCGTGGCAATGGCGCCACAACACCAGTTTTTCCAGCACGAAGAAAAACAGGATGCCGAAGAGGATGGTGGCGGCGATCGGCCGCGCATCGGCGGCGCTGCTGAAGGCGTGCGGCAGGATGTCGAGGAAGACCGCGGCGAGCAGCGCGCCGACGGCGAAACTGATCAGGACCGGAATTTGCGAGGCGCGTGCGTTCAACGCGAAGAGGGCGGCGATCGCCACGCTCAGCAGTCCGCCGATCGCGCTTGCGGCAATGATCCAAAGCAAAACCGACATGCGCGCATTCCCTGAAAAAGGAAGCGATTATAAAGGACGCCGGGGGCGCGGTCGCTTAATCGCCGGAAAGCCAGATCAAGGCCGCCATGCGGCCCGTGGTTTTGTCGCGGCGATAGGAGAAAAACCGCTGTGGATCGCTCACCGTGCAATCGGTGCCGCCGTAAACGCGGCGCACGCCGCAGGCGGCGAGCCGTTGGCGCCCCAGCGTGAAGAGATCGGCCAGCCATTTGTCCGCGCGCTGCGGCTTGAATGCGACGGCGGCGGCGGTATCGTGGTTGACAAAGGCATCGCGCACGTCGGCGCCGACTTCAAATGCGGCGGGGCCGATGGCGGGGCCGAGGTAGGCCAGCAGGCGCGCCGCATCGACGTTCATCGCGCGGATGGTGTTTTCAATCACGCCGGAACTCAGGCCGCGCCAGCCCGCGTGCGCCGCCGCCACCACGCTGCCCTGGTCGTCGCACAACAACACCGGCATGCAGTCGGCGATCATGACGGCGCAAACGGTGCCCGCGTTACGCGCGATGCTGGCATCGGCATCAGACTCACTTTCAAGCGTATCTGCGGCGACGACTGTCGCGCCATGCACCTGATGCAACCAGCGCGGCGTTTGCGGCAGATATTGCGCGAGCCGGGTGCGGTTGGCGCGCACCGCCGCGAGGTCGTCGTCGCATCGCAGGCCCAGATTGAAGCTGGCGCAGGCGCCGCTGCTGACGCCGCCGTGGCGGGTGGTGATGATGCTTTTTACGCGCGCCGGTGCCGGCCAGTCCGGGGCAATCCAGGCCTGCGGGATTTTCATGTCGCGGCGCGCAGGTCGACGAGCAGTTGGGCAAAATCGGCCGGCAGTTCCGCCTGCCAGGCGACGGTGTCACCGCTGTCGGGATGTTGCAGCGACAGGCGTTCGGCGTGCAGGGCCTGTCGTTTGAAGGCGTTGAGCAGATCAAGCGCCGAACGTCGCGACTTGCCGTAGACCGGGTCGCCCACCAGCGGATGGCCGAGCGATTGCAAATGCACGCGGATCTGGTGCGTGCGCCCGGTTTCAAGGCGGCAGCGCAACAGCGTGGCGTGCCTGTCAAAATGTTGGAGCACTTCGTAATGTGTGACGGCGGGCCGGCCGCGTTCGACCACCGCCATGCGCGTGCGTTGCGTCGGATGGCGCCCGACCGGCGCATCGACGGTGCCGCCGCGCGTAACGCTGCCGTGCGCCAGCGCCAGATATTCACGTTTGACGGTGCGCGCCTGCAACTGGCGCGTCAGGCTTGTTTGCGCCTGCAGGGTCTTGCCGACAACCAGCAAACCGCTGGTTTCCTTGTCGAGGCGGTGGACGATGCCGGCGCGCGGCAGGCCGGCCAGTGCCGGCGCGTGCGCGAGGAGGGCGTTGAGCAGCGTGCCGTGCCAGTTGCCGCTGCCCGGATGCACCACCAGACCGGCCGGTTTCGCCAGCACCAGGATGGCGGCGTCCTCGTAGATCACGTCGAGATCCATGGCTTCGGGCAGGGCCGCCAGATCTGCCGGTTCCGCAGACGGACTCACGGCGATCGATTCGCCGCCGTAAACGCGGGTTTTGGGCTGCACCGCCTTGCCGCTGACGACAACCCGGCCCTCGCGTATCCAGCGTGAAATGCGGTTGCGCGAAAATTCCGGCAACAAATTGGCGATCGCCTGGTCCAAACGCAGCCCGGCACAGCCGGCCGGTACGGTCAGGGAAATCGGCGCCAGTGCGGCGGAGCCTGCGTTATAATTTTGTTGTTTCGCGTCAAGGATCATCTATGCGTTCAAGTTTAGCGTTAATTCTCGTGCTTTGCGTGTCGGCCTGCGGTCTGTTGCCCGAACAGATCGATGAAACCAAGAACTGGTCGGCAGACAAACTCTACACGACGGCCAAGGAAAAGCTCACCGAGGGCTCCTACGAGGCCGCCATCAAAATGTACGAGAAACTCGAGGCGCGGTATCCGTATGGCCGCTATGCGCAGCAGGCGCAACTGGAGGTCGCCTACGCGTATTACAAGGACGCTCAAGTTCCATCGGCCTTGAGCGCGGCCGAGCGCTTTATCAAGCTGCATCCGAACCATCCGAACGTCGATTACGCGTTTTACCTGCGCGGGCTGGCGAATTTCAACGACGACCTCGGGCTGCTGGGTTCCTATGCCGGGCAGGACATGAGCGAGCGCGATCCGAAATCGGCACGCGAGGCGTTCAACGCGTTCAAGGACCTGGTGACGCGTTTTCCGAACAGCAAATATGCGCCGGATTCGGTGCAGCGCCTGAATTACCTGGTCAACATGCTGGCCGCCAGCGAAGTCAATGTGGCGCGTTATTACATGAAACGCGGCGCCTTTGTGGCGGCGGCGAACCGGGCGCAATCCGCGCTGAAAACCTATCCGCAGGCGACAGCGAACGAAGAGGGGCTGCTGATACTGGTGCAGGCCTACGACAAACTCGGCCTGAACGATTTGCGCAACGACGCCGAGCGTGTGATGAAAACCAATTTTCCGAACAGCAAATATCTGAGCGGCAAGTTCGATAACAGCAAGCCGTGGTGGCAGCTCTGGAACTGGTAGCCGACACTAGCGTCCTGAGTCTGAAATTACTTGCAGAATTTTATTGTGTGCTTGCTGCGGCTTTGTCGCACTCCTCGCCGGGTGTCCAACCCTGTCTCGTCGCGCTTCGCGCCTCGCGGCGCACACAATAAAATTCGATACGCTCATTTTTCAGGCTGCGATTGTGCTGCGAATTTCAGACTCAGTACACTAGCGGGCGAGCTTGCGCACGATGGTCATCAGTTCGTCGATCGCCTGCTCGCCGCGCCCCGACTTGATCGCCGTCTGCACGCAGCCGCGGGTGTGGTCTTCCAGTAGCTGTGTGGTGACCGCATCCAGTGCGGCATGCACCGCCGCCACCTGCGTCAGCACATCCACGCAATAACGCTGCTGCTCGATCATGCGCGCGATGCCGCGCACCTGTCCTTCGACGCGGGTGAGGCGCTGCAACAGCGTGCGGCGGTGCGGTTGCGCGACCTTTTTGCGCTTGGCAGATTCAGTCTGTTTCAAAGCCGGCGTCCCGGACCGCGTTTTTCAGGTCTGCCGGCGTGGCCCTGGCGGGGTCGTAGGATACCGTCGCCTGCGCCTGCTCCAACGAAACGTCCACGCTGCCAACGCCGCTCAACGCAGCGACCACTTTGCGCACGCTGTTGACGCAGCCGCCGCAGGTCATGCCGCTCACCTTGAATGTCACCGTTTCCATTGCACGCTCCTTCAAAAGATTATTTCCCCGCCGTCCAGCGCTTGAGCAGTAAAGAGTTGCTGACCACCGATACCGAACTCAGCGCCATCGCCGCGCCGGCGATAACGGGGCTCAACAGTCCCATCGCGGCCAGTGGAATGCCCAGCACGTTGTAGACAAAAGCGAAGAACAGGTTCTGGCGGATCTTGCGCAGCGTCGCGCGCGACAGTGTGATGGCGTCGGCGACGCTCATCAGGTCGCTGCGCATCAACGTCACATCCGCAGTCTGGATTGCCACATCCGCGCCGCTGCCGATCGCAAAGCCGACATCGGCAGCCGCCAGCGCCGGCGCATCGTTGATGCCGTCGCCCACCATGCCGACGACGCAGCCGCGCCCGCGCGCGTTTTCGACCTCGCGCGCCTTGTCCTGCGGCAGCACCTGCGCGCGGAAATTCGTGATGTGAGCGGCGTCGGCAATGGCGCGCGCGGTCGCCGCATGGTCTCCGGTCAGCATCAGGATTTCGATGCCGAGCGTGCGCAGGCGCGTTACCGCCGCGGGCGAGGTGGCGCGCAGGCGGTCGGCGACGATGATCAGTCCGAGCGCGACGC
The DNA here is from genome assembly GCA_943329075.2 of Chitinophaga pinensis. GTDB lineage: Bacteria > Pseudomonadota > Gammaproteobacteria > Burkholderiales > SG8-41 > PALSA-1004. The sequence goes on from CALQCM020000010.1 coordinate 30,962, forward strand.
CATCGCGCGCAAGCGCGATGGGCGTGCCACCAGCGGGCAGTGCGGCGTATCGTTCCGCAGCGATGACGGCGCCCTGCGCGGCGACGAAATCCGGCGACCCCAGCGTGATTTGATGGCCATTGACGCGCGCTGCCACGCCGCGGCCGGCGGTCGAAACGAACGCGCTCATCGACAGCGGCGCAATGCCTTTGAGGTCGGCGTAATCGCGCACGGCACGCGCCAGCGGATGGTCGGCGCCTTGCTCCAAAGTGACGGCGTAGGTCAGCAGATCAGCGCGGTCGGAGGATGCGAACGGCAACACATCAATCACGCGCGGGCGGCCCTCGGTCAGCGTGCCGGTTTTATCAACCAGCAGCAGATTGATGCGCCCCGCATTCTCAAGCGCCGAGGCGTTGCGAAACAGTACGCCGATGCCGGCGCCGCGTCCGCTGCCGACGACAATGGCCGTCGGCGTGGCCAAACCCAGCGCGCAGGGGCAGGCGATGACCAGCACCGCCACCGCGTTGACCAGCGCGGTATCGAATTCACCGCGCCAACCCCACCAGTAAGCGACCGTGAGCACGGCCAGCGTGACGACTGCGGGGACAAAAATGCCGGCGATCGTATCGGCCAGCCGTTGCACCGGCGCTTTTGATCCTTGCGCCGCTTCCACCAGTCGCACGATCGCAGCCAGCGCGGTTGCGGCACCCACACCGGTGGCGCGGCATTTCAGCAGGCCGTCCTGATTGAGGGTGCCGGCAAACACCCGGGTGCCGCCGGTTTTTTCGACCGGGATGCTTTCCCCCGTCAGCAGTGATTCGTCGATGCTCGAGAGGCCTTCGATGACGACGCCGTCGACCGGAATGCCGGCGCCGGGGCGCACCACGAACATATCGTCGACGCGCAGGCTGGCGGCGTCGACGGCGACAAGCTGGCCGTCGCGTTCGATCAATGCGGTTTGTGGTTGCAGGCGCAGCAGTTGTTCGATCGCCGACGAGGTGCGTGATTTGGCGCGCGCCTCCAGCAGCTTGCCCATCAGCACCAGCGTGATGATGGCGGCGCTGGCCTCGAAATAGACATGGTGATGCAGGCCCCCGACGGTGACCACCGCGCTGAACAGCCAGGCGATGCTGGTGCCGAGTGCGACCAGCACGTCCATGTTGGCCGCACCGCTGCGCAGTGCGTGCCAGGCGCCAAGGTAAAAGCGCCAGCCGATCCAGAATTGTACCGGGGTGGCGAGCGCCATCTGCAGCCAGCGCGGCAGCAGGTCATCATGCGTGCCCGAAAACATCGCGCCCATCTGCGCCACCAGCGGCAGGGTCAGGCTGGCCGAGATCCAGAACAGGCGCAATTCGCGCTGGTAGCTGGCGTCGCGCTCTTCGCGTAAGGCGTCTTTATTGTCTGCGCTGAGTTCGCGCCCGTCGTAACCGGCTTTACGCACGGCAATCAGCAGGGTTTCGACCGTCACGCCAGCGGAGACTGTGGCGTGTGCTTTTTCGGTGGCGAAATTGACATTGGCGCTGACGCCGGGCAGGCGGTTGAGCGTTTTTTCGATGCGTGCGGCGCAGGCCGCACAGGTCATGCCCGTGAGCGCCAGATCAAGCGTGTGGTTGGCGGCGGGATTTTCAGCTGGCATGGCGCATGACCGTGGGTTGGTCACGCAGTATAGGCGCCGGCCGCGGCGCACTCAAGATACCCCCATGGGGTATATTGAGGTGGATCAAACGAAAGCGGTATTTTTGCCGCGCGCTTACTGGCGCGTCAGCTTGCCGTCGATGAAACGCACCTTGTCGCCGCTGCGGAAGCCCGGTTCCAGATCGTAGCTGACGGTGCGCATGCTGCCGTCTTCCATCCGCACATTGACCTCGTATTGCGAGGTTTTCTTGACGTTTTTTTCAACCTGGTGGCCGGCGTAGGCGCCACCGGCGGCACCGAGGATGGTGGCGGCCGTGTTGCCACGGCCGGAGCCGATCTGGTTGCCGAGCAGACCGCCGAGCACGCCGCCAGCGATGACGCCAACCGCGCTGCCTTCGCCGGCTTTTTCGCTGACGCGGATCGAATCCACCGTACCGCAGGTGCTGCAGGGCGGGGCGACAGCTACCGCCGGTTGCGCTACCTGTTGTGGTGCTGCCGGCACGGGTTGGCCCGCTTGCGGCTGCGTAGCGGGTGCAGCAGGCTGGGATGGCTGCGCTGTTTGCGCCGGTGCCGCCTGTGCCGACTGGTAACGGTATTCCTGCGCTTGCAGCGGGACGGTCAGCAGCACGGCGGTTGCGCCGGCAATCAGGCAGGCGATGGTTTTGCGTTGGGTGAACATGCGGTTCTCCTCGATGATGGTTGCCGGCCGATTATATGCCAGCCGGATGGTGCGGGCTGCGCACTGCGTCACGCCGCTAGCCGGTCAGCTCGCGGCGATCGCGAAAAAATTCGAGGGCTTCCGGGTTGGCGAGTGCCTCGAGGTTTTTGAGCGGACGGCCGTGCACCACGTTGCGCACCGCGAGTTCGACGATCTTGCCGCTTTTGGTGCGCGGGATGTCGCCGACCTGCACGACTTTAGCCGGCACGTGGCGGGTGGTGGTGTTGGCGCGGATTTGATCACGTATTTTTTCGCTCAGCGCTGCATCAAGTTTGAGCCCGTCGCGCAACCGCACGAACAGCACGACGCGCACGTCAGTCGGTTGCTGTGGCGGCCAGTCCTGGCCGATGACAAGGCTTTCGACCACTTCGTCGAGTTGTTCGACCACGCGGTAGATTTCGGCGGTGCCGATGCGCACGCCGCCCGGATTGAGCACGGTGTCGGACCTGCCGTAAATGATGATGCCGCCGTGTTCAGTGAGTTCGACCCAGTCGCCGTGGCACCAGACGTTGGGATATCGCTCGAAGTAGGCGGCGCGGTACTTGCTGCCATCGGCATCATTCCAGAAGGCCACCGGCATCGACGGAAACGACGCCGTGCAGACGAGTTCGCCCTTGGCGCCCTGCACGGAATTGCCCTCGTCGTCGAACACCTCGACCTTCATGCCGAGGGCGCGGCACTGGATTTCGCCGCGCCACACCGGCAACAAGGGGTTGCCGGTGACGAAGCAGGAAAGTATGTCGGTGCCGCCCGACATCGAGGCCAGATTGAGGTCCGGCTTGATGTGTCGGTAGACGTAATCGAAGCCTTCAGGGGCCAGCGGCGAACCGGTCGACAGAATGGCGCGCAGTTTATCGAGTTTGTGGGTTTCCCGCGGGCGCAAGCCGGCCTTGGCCAGCGCGTCGATGAACTTGGCCGAGGTGCCCATGACCGTCATGCCGGTTTCATCGGCGAAGTCAAAGAGCATCTTGCCGCTGCGTGCGAACGGTGAGCCGTCGTAGAGCAGCAGCGCGCTGCCGGCGGCCAGTGCGGTGATCTCCCAGTTCCACATCATCCAGCCCAGCGTGGTGAAGTAGAACAACCGGTCGTTGCGGCCGAGACCGATATGCAACACCTGTTCCTTCAAATGCTGCAGCAGCGTGCCGCCCGCGCCATGCACGATGCACTTGGGCACGCCGGTGGTGCCCGAGGAATAAAGGATGCAGAGCGGATGATTGAAGGGCAGGCGTTCGAAATCGATGATGCGCGGCTTGTAACGCGACATCAGCGCGTGCACATCGACGCAGCGGGGGATGGCGGCGATGTCGGGCGCGCGCCGGGTGTACGGAATCATGATGACGCGTTCGAGCGTCGGCAGTTCGCGCACGATCTCGGCGACGCGCGGCAGCACATCGATGGTTTTGCCGTTGTAAAAATAGCCGTCGGCAACGAACAGGATCTTCGGTTTGATCTGGCTGAAGCGGTCCAGCACGCCCTGCACACCGAAGTCGGGCGAGCACGACGACCAGATGGCGCCGATGCTGGACGCGGCCAGCATCGCGATCACCGCGCCTGGAATGTTCGGCAGATAGGCGGCCACGCGGTCGCCGGCCTTGACGCCGCTGCCGCGCAGGGCCTGGGCGAGGCGCGAAACCTCCTGGTGCAGTTCGGCAAAGGTCACGCTGCTTTCAACGCGGTCTTCGCCGCGGAAGATCAGGGCCGGTGCGTGGTCGCGGCGGCGCAGCAGGTTTTCGGCATAGTTCAGGCGCGCCTGCGGGAACCAGCGCGCGCCGGGCATGCGTGTGCGGTGTTCGACAGTCACATTGCCGGGGCCGTCGCCGATGACGCCGCAGAACGACCAGATCTCGCGCCAGAACTGTTCGGGTTCTTCAACCGACCATTGATACAGCGCGTCGTAATCGGCAAAGCTGCGGTGGTATCTGGCGGACGCGCCGCGCATGAAAGCGCGCATCGGCGACGCCGCCATCGATGCTGCGGAAGGTTGCCACAACGGTTTAACCATGGCCATCGTGTCCTGTCGCGTTTTTAAGAATTCGCGGGAGCTAATTCGCGCCATTCTCACCCTCTCCCGCCGGGGTGAGGAATTCATTGCGCTGACCGCTATTATCTACCTGCGCTCGATGATTATTCGGCGCGCATCTGCGGAAACAGGATCACGTCGCGGATCGACGGGCTGTCGGTGAGCAGCATGACCAGGCGGTCGACGCCGATGCCGGTGCCGGCGGTCGGCGGCAGTCCGTATTCAAGCGCGCGGATGTAGTCGGCGTCATAGTGCATCGCCTCCTGGTCGCCGGCGTCCTTCTGCCGCACCTGCGCGGCAAAGCGCTCGGCCTGGTCTTCCGGATCGTTCAGCTCCGAGAAGCCGTTGGCGATTTCGCGGCCGGCGATGAAGAGTTCGAAACGCTCGGTGATTTCCGGGTTGCTGTCGTTGCGGCGCGCCAGCGGCGAAACTTCGGCCGGGTAGTCGATGATGAAAGTCGGATCGAACAGCTCGGCTTCGGCAGTGCCCTCGAACAGGGTCAGTTGCAGGCCGCCAAGGCCGTCGGTGTCGCGGACCGGCAGCTTCAGTTCAGCCAGCTTGTGGATCAGTTTGGCGCGGTCGTTGAGGATGTCGTCGGTGATTTCCGGACGGTGCTTCTTGATCGCATCGGTGATGGTCAGGCGCTCGAACGGCTTGCCGAAATCGATCTTGCGTCCCTGATAAGTGATTTCGGTGACACCGAAAACGGCCAACGTGATCTCTTTGAACATCTCCTCGATCAGGGTCATCATGTAGCGGTAGTCGCGGTAGGCAACATACAGCTCGATCATGGTGAATTCGGGATTGTGGCGGGTCGAGATGCCCTCATTGCGGAAATTGCGATTGATCTCGAAAACCTTTTCGAAGCCGCCGACCACGAGACGTTTCAGATACAGTTCCGGCGCGATACGCAGATAAAGCTGCATGTCGAGTGCGTTGTGGTGGGTGACGAAGGGGCGCGCCGAGGCGCCGCCGGGGATCGGGTGCATCATCGGCGTTTCGACTTCGAGGAAGCGGCGCTGCAGCAGCAGCGTGCGCATGGCCTGGATGATGCGCGAGCGCAGCACGAAATTCAGGCGCGTCTCCTCGTTGCAGATGAGATCGACGTAACGCTGGCGGTATTTCTGCTCCTGGTCGGTGAGGCCATGGTATTTTTCCGGCAGGGGGCGCAGGGATTTCACCAGCAGCGTGACGTATTTGACGCGTATCGTCAGTTCGCCCTTCTGCGTCTTGAACAACACGCCTTCGACGCCGACGATATCGCCGATGTCGAAGTGCTTGAATTCATCGTGCTGTTCCTTGCCGGGATAGGCGTCCGTGAGGTAGAGCTGGATGGCGCCGCCCATGTCCTGGATGTTGGCGAAGGTCGCCTTGCCCATCAGGCGTTTGAGCATGATGCGGCCGGCTACGCGCACGACCACCGGATTGAGGTCGAGCCAGTCGCGGTCTTTTTCATCGTGAAAAGCGTGCAGGTCGTCGGCGAAATGGTCGCGGCTGAATTTGTTCGGGAAGGCGAAACCCTTTTCGCGCAACGCCTTCAGTTTGGCGCGGCGCTCGGCGATGATCTGGTTTTCTTCGGCTTTCGGTGCGACGGGTTGATCACTCATGGTGTCCTCGATACGGCGGCCTGCGCCGCCTAGATGCCCTGTTTCAGGCTGGCATTGATGAATTCGTCGAGACCGCCGTCGAGCACGGCCTGCGTGTTGCCGATTTCGACATTGGTGCGAAGGTCCTTGATGCGCGACTGGTCAAGCACGTAAGAGCGGATTTGATGCCCCCAACCGATGTCGGTCTTGGTGTCTTCAATCGCCTGTTTTTCTTCATTGCGTTTGCGGATCTCAAGTTCGTACAAACGCGACTTCAACATCGCCATCGCCTCGGCGCGGTTGCGGTGCTGTGAACGGTCGTTCTGGCACTGCACGACGATGCCGGTCGGCGCGTGCGTGATACGGATCGCCGAGTCGGTCTTGTTGATGTGCTGTCCGCCGGCGCCCGAGGCGCGGAAGGTGTCGATGCGCAGGTCGGCCGGATTGATGTCGATCTCGATGGTGTCGTCGACCTCGGGGTAGACGAAGACGCTGGCGAAGGAGGTGTGGCGCCGGTTGTTGGAGTCGAATGGCGATTTGCGCACGAGGCGATGGATGCCCGATTCGGTGCGCAGATGCCCGTAGGCGTATTCGCCGGTGATTTTCAGCGAGGCACTCTTGATGCCGGCAACTTCGGCCGGCGATTCTTCAAGCAGTTCGACCTTGAAGCCCTTGCGTTCGCAATAGCGCAGATACATGCGTTCGAGCGAATGTGCCCAGTCCTGCGCCTCGGTGCCGCCCGAGCCGGACTGGATGTCGAGAAAGCAGTTGTTCGGATCCATCGGATTCGAAAACATGCGGCGGAACTCGAGATCGACCACGGTCTTTTCGAGTTCGAGTGTGTCTTTGGCGATCGACTGCAGCGACGAGTCGTCGCCTTCTTCGCGCGCCATGGCGAACAACTCGTCGGCGTCCTGCAGGTCCTGGTCGAGTTTGGCCAGGGTGCCGACGGTGGATTCGAGTGATTTGCGCTCGCGGCCGAGGTCCTGCGCGCGTTTGGCGTCCCCCCAGACGGCGGGGTCTTCACACAGTTTTACGACTTCTTCGAGACGCTGGCGCTTTGCTGCGAAGTCAAAGATACCTCCGCAGTTCGGTATTGCGTTGGCCGAGGTCCTGCAGGCGGCGGGTGACGATATTGAGCTGTTCTGCTTCCATGCTGCGGGTGTCAGTGGCGAAAACCGTGATTATACAGGACGGCGTTATGTTACCGCCCCGATTGCGCGCGGACTCAGGCCGGTAGCCAGTGCTCGAAGGTGATCTGCAGGCTGCGCGTGGCGTTGAATTCATTGACGCCGATGCGGTAGACCGCCCGCACGCGCGGCGGCAGCGGCTCGGCATGCGAGAACAGCATGGCTTCGAATTCGCCATCGCCCTTGCGCAGGCGCAGTTTGGCGTGACGGCCGCCGACCGTGCGCTGCTGCAGCACCTCAAAGATGTCGCAGAAAGTCGGTGCCGGGAAACCCTGGCCCCACACCGCCTGCTCCAACTGGGCGGCGGTATTGAGTGTGAGGAACTGTGAGGCGAGCGGGCCGTCGGTGGCAATCACGCGCTCCAGATCAGCCGGCGTCAACATGCTGCGCACGACCTGCTCGAACAGGCCGCTGAAGCGCGCGAAGTCGGCTTCGCGCAGCGTCAGGCCGGCGGCCGCGGCGTGACCGCCGAAACGAATAATCAGTTCCGGTGCCTGTTTGGTCACCAGATCGAGCGCGTCGCGCAGATGCAGCGCACTGATCGAACGGCCGGAGCCCTTGATTTCGCCGTTGTTGCCGCGTGCGAAGGCGATGACGGGACGGTGCAGGCGTTCCTTCAACCGCGAGGCGAGGATGCCGATCACACCCTGATGCCATTCTGCGTCGAACAGGCAGAGGCTGAAGTCGTCGCCGGTCTCGAGTGCATCGAGCTTGGCCATCGCGTTCTCGTGCATGTCGGATTCGATGGCACGGCGCTGTTTATTCAGCTGATCGAGTTCCTGCGCCATGCGCGCCGCGGCGGCGGTGTCGTCGCTGATCAGGCAGTTAATGCCGCGCGACATGTCGTCGAGGCGGCCCGCCGCATTCAAGCGCGGACCGAGCACGAAACCGAGGTCGTAGGTCGAGGCGCGCCGCGCGTCGCGACCGGCCACACGCATCAGCGCGGCGACCCCGGGCCAGGTCTTGCCGGCACGGATGCGCTCAAGGCCCTGCGCGACGAGCCGGCGGTTGTTTTCGTCGAGACGCACAACGTCGGCGACGGTGCCGAGCGCGACCAGATCGAGCAGGCTGGCGAGATTGGGTTCGGCACGCGTGGCAAAGGCGCCGCGTTTGCGCAGTTCGGCGCGCAGGGCCAGCATCAGATAAAACATGACGCCGACGCCGGCGAGATTCTTGCTCGGAAAATTACAGTCGGGCTGGTTCGGATTGATGATGCACTCGGCCGCCGGCAGTTCGGACCCGGGCAGATGATGGTCGGTGACCCAGACGCGCATGCCCGCCGCATTGGCGGCAGCGACGCCGTCGACGCTGGCAATGCCGTTGTCGACAGTGACCAGTACGTCGGGATGTTTCGTTGCTTTGGCCAGCGCGACAATTTCAGGCGTCAGTCCGTAGCCGTATTCGAAGCGGTTGGGCACCAGATAATCGACGTTGGCGCCGAGTGCGCGCAGCGCGCGGTAGCCGACCGCGCAGGCGGTGGCGCCATCGGAATCGTAGTCAGCAATGATGAGAAGTTTCTCACCGGCTGCAATGGCGTCCGCAGCCAGCGTTGCCATGCGCTCGACGTTGGTCAGTTCCGTGTAGGGAATAAGCCCGCGCAGATCGGTATTGAGTTGCGCCGCCGATTGAATGCCGCGCGCCGCATAGATTTGCGCCAGCAACGCAGGGGTGCCGTCGTTGATCAGCGCGGCGATGCGCTCTGGCGGCGCGGCGCGGACTTCGATGTTGTGGGTGTCAGGCATGGGTGGCGATCGATTTTACGCGGCGCCACCAGCGCCACAGATGGGCGGCGGTCACCTCAAATTGTTTTCCCTGCGGCGCGCCGGGTATGAGCAGTGTCAGTTTTTCAAGGTGGCCGGCTTTCAGCGCGGCGTGGCAGGGCGCCATCCATTGCTGCTCGAATTTCTCAATCGCCTGTTGCCATGATTCCAGATCGGGGGTGTTGTCGCGCAAGGCCGTGACGACGACCAGTGCGTTGCCGCCGGCGTTGAAAACCGCATCCGCATGGTCAGGCAACGGTGATGCCGGCACGGCGGTTTTCAGGGCCAAGGCGCGCGCCAGCGGCTCATCCGCCCAAACCTGCGAGTAGCTCGCACCGGTGGCTGCGGGCGCAGTGCCTCCTCCCCACAACCACAGGCTGTTGAAGGCGGGCAGGCCGCGCGCTTCGCGTTCGGCATTGAGCGGATGCGCGTGCAGCAGCATCTGCACTTCATTGATGACGCGCCGCCAGTGCCGGCTGTCAGGGCCCGTCGGCATCACGCTGTCGATATCGCGGTTGAGTGCCGCGGACAGCGGCCGGGTGATCAGGTCGGTATGCGTTTCGCTGCGCACGTAGCAGCGGCCCGCCTTGCCGGCGCAGAACAGCAGCCCGTCTTCGTGAAAGTGCGCGTTTAACGCGCCAACCAGCGTTGCCGATTCTTGGTGCGTCGGGGCACCGGTGGCGTCGCTTAGATACATGCGGCTTTGACGCAAATAAAGATGCACCGGGTCGCAGCGCAGCCAATAGGCGTTGCCGGGGTCGCCGCCGTCACTGGCTAGGGTGAGCGCGGCAACCGGCCAGTCGTTGCGGCGCGCGACGCCAAACGCTGCGCATAACCAGGTATCCGTATCGCTCGCCGCCAGCGTGGTCGCATCGCCGCGCGTCAGCAAGGTGGATAGATGCGGCGTGTTCGGGCGCAGCGCGGTCATTTCACGCAGTGCGGCGGGCAGCAGATCGGGAACCAGCAGGGTACAGTGCGTCATTGCTGCGCAGTGTAACATCTGCTTTCGTTGTGGCAGTGCCGGCGTTTTCGCGGTCGGCACGCACTGTGGCAAACTCTCGTTTTACCGGCAGAAATCATTTTGCAACCCTACGAACTTTTCATCGGTCTGCGTTATACCCGCGCGCGTCAGCGCAGCCGCTTTATTTCCTTTATTTCGCTGGTGTCGGTGATCGGTATCGCGCTTGGCATCACGGTGCTGATCACGGTGTTATCGGTGATGAACGGCTTTCAGCGCGAGGTGCGCACGCGCATCCTCAGCGTGGCCTCGCATATTCAGGTTTCCGGTGCTGACAACACGCTCAAGGACTGGCGTGTGGTGGCCGAAAAAGCGGTGCAGAACAGCGAAGTGGTGGCGGCCGCGCCCTATGTGTCGGCGCAGGGCCTGTTGTCGAGCGGCAATGCGGTACGCGGCGCTTACATCCGCGGCATCGTGCCGGACGCCGAGGAGCGGGTCGCCGATCTGGCGCAGCACATGAAAAGCGGCAGCCTGAACGCGTTGAAGCCCGGCGAGTTCAGTGTCGTGCTCGGCATCGAACTGGCACGCGCGCTCGGCGCAACGGTCGGCGACAAGGTGGTTTTGATCGCGCCACAGGGTCAGGTGACGCCGGCCGGCATACTGCCGCGCCTGCGCCAGTTCACGGTGGTCGGTATTTTTGCCGTCGATCATTACGAATACGACTCGGGCCTGGCGCTGGTGCATATGGAGGATGCGCAGAAGTTATACCGCATGGGCGACGCGGTCAGCGGCGTGCGCCTCAAGCTGCACGACCTGTTTCGTGCGGGTGCGGTGTCGCTTGAGCTCTCGCGCACGCTCGGGCCGGATGCGTATATGACGGACTGGACGCGGCTCAACGCGAATTTCTTCCGTGCCGTCGATATTGAAAAACGCATGATGTTTTTCATTGTCTTCCTGATCATCGCAGTGGCGGCGTTCAATATCGTCTCCAGCCTGTTTATGGCGGTAAAAGACAAACAGGCCGATATCGCGATTCTGCGCACGCTGGGCGCGAGTCCGGGCAGTGTCATGAAGATCTTTCTGATTCAGGGCACGCTGGTTGGTTTGATCGGCACGCTCACCGGAGTGGTCGGCGGTGTAGCGCTGGCGGCCAACGTTGATGTCGTCGTGCCCTTCATCGAATCACTGGTGGGTTTCAAGTTTCTTTCCAAGGACGTTTACCAGATCAGCGATCTGCCCTCGGAAGTGCGCGCCGCCGACGTGCTGGTGACCGCGGTGTTTTCGTTTGTGGTGAGTATGCTGGCAACGGTGTATCCGAGCTGGCGCGCCTCGAAAATCAATCCGGCGGAGGCGCTGCGTTATGAATAACGTTGCCGCCGCCAACAGCGTGGCGATCGAATGCCGCGACCTGTGCAAGGTCTACCGTCAGGGCCAGGCCGAAGTGCGCGTGTTGCAAAGCGTGAATCTTGCGGTGGCGCGCGGCGAATGTGTGGCGATCGTCGGTGTATCGGGCTCCGGCAAGAGCACGCTGCTGCATTTGCTTGGCGGCCTCGATGCGGCCAGCAGCGGCAGCGTCCATATCGGCGGACGCGATATTGCCGGCCTCGATGAGGCGGCGCGCGGCGCCTTGCGCAACCGCGAGCTTGGCTTTGTTTACCAGTTTCACCATTTGCTGCCGGAATTTTCGGCAGTCGAGAACGTGGCGATGCCGTTGTTGATCCGGCGTTGCGAACCGGCGCAGGCGGTGGCGGTGGCCGAGGCCATGTTGCAGAAGGTCGGCCTCGGTCATCGCTTTACCCATGCGCCGTCCGAGCTTTCGGGCGGCGAACGCCAGCGTGTGGCAGTGGCGCGCGCGCTGGTGACGCAGCCGGCCTGCGTGCTGGCTGACGAACCGACCGGCAATCTTGACCGTCAGACCGCTGGCGAGGTGTTTGCGCTGATGCGTGAATTGAACCGCTCGCTGGGCTGCAGCTTCGTGATTGCCACCCACGACGGGGAAATCGCCGCGCATGCCGACCGCGCGTTGAAACTGATCGACGGCGCATTGCAGACGGCCTGACTTGCGCGCAAGCGGCGCGCCGCTTGTTCACTCCGGGTGCAGCAACCCGCTGTCGACGAATTCATGAAAACGCGATTCGCTGGCGAGTGCTTCGTCGAGCACCAATTGCGGTGCGGTGCGCGCGACCAGGCGCGGCAATAGCGCGCCGACCGCAATGATGACGAGGCCGCTGGCGATCCAGCCGAGCAACGCCAGCCCCACACCAATACCGAGGACCGGCAGCCTTACCAGCGGCAGCAACAGGCGCGCATTGATGTAACGAGCCGCTGCCGCAGCGTTGATGTTGGGCGTAACAGTGCCGGCGCGGCAGCCGGCGACAAACTCCGCGTGCGTCATCGCGCCGGTATCAGACCCAGCCCAGCGCCGATTCGACGGCACGTCGTCCCTCGGGGGTCGCCATGATGACCAGTGTCATGCCGGCGCGCAGCGGATGCTGTTCTTCCGGGTTGAAGACCCACTTTTCATTGTCGCGCAGCGCCAGCATGATGTGATTGCGGTCGGGCAGCAGCAGTTCGGCGAGCGGTTTCTCGTCGAAACCGGCAGGCACGATGACTTCTTCGACGCGCAGGTTTTCGTCGGACTTCAGCATCTGGTCGAGGAAGGTGACGACATGCGGCCGGATCATCGCCGAGGCGATACGCAGGCCGCCGGTGAAGTCCGGTGAAACGATGGCATCGGCACCGGCCTTGCGCAATTTTTCGGAATTGCGAATTTCATGGCAGCGCGCGACGACGCGCGCCGCCGGATTGAGCTGCTTGGCGGTCAGGCTGATCATCAGGTTTTTGCTGTCGTCGCCGGTCACTGCGAACACGCCGCGCGCGGTTTCGATGTGTGCCTTTTGCAGAATGTCGTCATCGCTGCCGTCGCCGTGGATAAACATCTGGTTCGGATGTTTTTCCAGTTGCGTGTTGATCGCGTTCATGTCCTCGTCGATGACGACGTAGATGCGCTTGGTCGCATCGAGTTCGTGGGCGACGTTGCGGCCGACGCGGCCGATGCCGCAAATGATGTAGTGGTTGTCCAGTTTGTGTATGCGTTTTTCCATGCTGCGTCTCCACAATGCTTCACTGATATGGCCTTCGACCAGAAAGGCGGTGACGATCGAGGTCAAATAAGTCATGACCGCAATGCCGCCCAGCGCAATGAACATCGTGAATACGCGGCCGCCGGGGTGTTCGGAGAGGTCGACGATTTCGCCATAGCCGATGGTGGCGATGGTGATGAACGTCATGTAAAAACAGTCGAGCAGCGAATATTTTTCGCCACCGATCATGCGGTAGCCCGCCGTGCCGATGGCGAGGATCGCCAGCATGATGACGATCGACCACAGGAGTCCGGCAAAAAGCCGGTGGAAGGTCGAGGTATCGGACGCAGGCAGGGGCACGGCTGAGTTCAGTTCGATAAAGAGTCAATATTCTACCGGTATCGGATCGAGACTGCGCCACATATACCAGGTGGCGACCGAGCGCCAGGGCTGCCAGCGTTTGTCGAGCGTTGCGAGTTTGCGTGCGCCGAGCGGCAGTCCGCGGTTGTAATGCAGCCGCATGGCTTTCTGCAGGCCGAGATCGGCGAGCGGAAACACATCGGGACGCATCATGTAAAAAATCAAAAACATTTCGGCGGTCCAGCGGCCGATGCCGTGCACCTGTGTGAGTTCGTCGATCAGTTCATCATCGGACATCTGCGGCCAGGCGGCCGGATTCAGCATGCCATTGGAAAAATGCAGCGCGAGGTCTTTCAGGTAGACGACCTTGCTGCGTGACAGGCCGCAGGCGCGCAGGGCATCGGTGTCATGGCGTTCAACCGTCGCCGGTTCCAGCACCGGCAGCGCAGTCGACAGCTTCAGCCACACGCTGTCGGCGGCCTTGACCGAAATCTGCTGGCCGACGATGGAGCGCGCCAGCGTGCTGAAGGCGTCGCCGCGCGAACGCAGAGTCAGTCCCGCGCAGCCGGCGGCGATTTTTGCAATGACGGGGTCACGCGCCGCCAGTTCGCTGGTTGCATTTGCCCAATAGGACGGCGGTTTCATGGGCGTGGCGCCCTGGCTCGACGCGCGTGCGGACGCGTCCGCCATGCGCGGATCACGTAACAGCGCCAGCCCAGGCGCACCAGCGCGTAAGCGGCGATGCTGAGCAGTATTGCCAGCAGCGGAATGCCGACCAGCAGCGGTTTGCCGACGGTCGTGAGCCAGTTGATGGCTGCACCCAGCCAGGCACCGGCGCTGTCGCCTGCGATGTCGAACGGTGGCAGGCCGCCATCTGGCGCGAGCAGGACTAGTTGCCCGAGTTTGAAGGCGAGCAGATACAACGGCACGATGGTGAACGGGTTGGAATACAGCGTGACGATCACTGCGATCGGCAGGTTGACGCGAAAGCCGATGGCGAGCAGGACGGCGGCGCTGAATTGCACCGGATTGCTGCCGGGAATGAGGCCGGCGAACATGCCGGCGGCCACGCCGCCGGCGACCGAACGGCGGTGCAGATGCCACAAATTGTGATGACCGAGCCGATGACCGAAACGCGCGACATGACGGTTGGCGTTGATCGTTGCATGGCTGGGCAGAAACTTTTTGAGAAACTTCCGTGGCATGCGGGCTAGTCCTTACGGTCGAGCCTATTCTACCGAATTGCCGTCGGCGAACCGGTGCCTCAAACGTTTAAGCATGGGTTGAGACAACCTTCTTCGTGCTGAATGCGTCTTCTGATCATCTGTTTTGCCGCCGGCACGGCATTTTTGCAAATGCGACCGGCATTGCCGGTGGCGCAGGCGTACTGGCTGGTGGCACCCGTTGTGCTGGCGGTTTTGTGTTGGTGGCGGCCGCAAAAACCCCTGGTAAAACGAGCTTGCCGCGCTGCCAGCCTGATGCTGTGCTTCTTCTGCGGCTTTATGTGGGCGGCGTGGCTTGCAGGGCAGCGTCTGGCCGATGAACTGCCGGTGGCATCCGAAGGCGCTGACATCCGCATCGTCGGCGTGGTCGCCGAACTGCCGCAACCGTACGAGCGCAGTCTGCGCTTTACATTTGACGTCGAACGCGTGCTGACGCCGCAGGCGTTGGTGCCGGCACATATCACGCTGTCATGGTGGGGCACGCCGGCCGCAGACGGACGGGCCGGCAGCATTCCCGAGTTGCACGCGGGCGAGCGCTGGCAACTGACGGTGCGCCTGCGCCGGCCGCACGGATTGCAGAATCCGAACGGGTTTGACTATGAAGCGTGGCTGCTGGAACGCGATATCCGCGCCACCGGTTATGTGCGCGCACCGGCTACTGCGCAGCGCATCAATGCCGTTGTGTATGAGCCGCAATATCTCGTCGAGCGATTACGCGAGATAGTGAGAACACGCATTGTCAGCGCATTGCCTGCGGCAGAATACGCGGGCGTTCTCGTCGCCTTGGCGGTTGGCGACCAGCGTGGCATTCCCGCCGCGCAGTGGCAGGTATTTACGCGGACCGGCATCAATCATCTGATCAGTATCTCGGGGCTCCACATCACCATGATTGCGGGGCTGGCGTTCTGGCTGGCGCATTTTTTATGGACGCGCAGTCCGCGCCTGATGGCGCGACTGCCGGCGCGCAAGGCCGCGGCGGTGGCCGGGTTGCTGGTTGCGGTCATTTACGCGTGGCTCTCCGGATTTGCCATACCGGCGCAGCGCACGGTCTACATGCTTGCGGTGGTCGCATTCGCGTTGTGGCGCAGCCGCATGACCGCGCCGGGGGCGGTGCTGTGCGCCGCGCTGCTGCCGGTGGTGGTGATCGATCCGTGGGCAGCATTGTCGGCGGGTTTCTGGCTGTCGTTCGGTGCGGTGGCGATCATTCTGTTCGTTTCATGTCACCGCATTGGCGTGCCGCACTGGCTGCCCGCGTGGGGGCGCGTGCAATGGGCGGTGACCCTGGGCTTGACGCCGTTGTTGATTGCGATGTTTCAGCAGGTTTCGTTGATATCGCCACTGGCCAACGCGCTGGCTATTCCGCTGGTCAGTCTGGCGGTGGTGCCATTGACGTTGATCGGTGTGGTCATGCCCGGCCCGCTGTTGTTGCAAATTGCACACGCGTTGATGGCGGCCTGTGGTGCGGTCATGCAATGGATGAGCGAATTTCCGGTGGCGGTGTGGCAGCAGCACGCGCCTCCCTTGTGGTCGGTCGGCGTTGCATTGGCGGGTATTGTCTGGCTGTTATTGCCACGCGGATTTCCGGCGCGCTGGATCGGCGGGGGTGCGCTGTTGCCGCTATTTCTGCTGGCGCCGGTGCCGCTGCCGGAAGGTGTGCTGCGTATGGCCGTGCTGGATGTCGGGCAGGGGCTGGGGGTTGTTGTGCAGACACGCAATCATGCGCTGCTCTACGACACGGGCACCCTCTACGGGCCGCAGGCCGACAGCGGTAACCGTGTGATCGTTCCGTATCTGCGCGCGAGCGGAATCGTTGTAATCGACACGCTGATAGTCAGCCACGGCGATAAGGACCACGCGGGGGGTGTCGCCTCGGTCTTGCAGGCGGTTCCGGTGAAGCGCGTGCTTTCGTCAATACCGGCGGCGGACGTGTTCAACGAACACGGGCCGCCCGCGGCAACGTGCGTGGCGGGCGAACGCTGGCAGTGGGACGGGATCGATTTTGAAATTCTGCATCCGTCGGCGCAGCACTATGCGCGCGAGAAGCAGCGCAGCAACGACCGCAGTTGCGTCTTGCGCATCACCACCGGTGGCAGCAGCGTGCTGATGACCGCTGATATTGAACAGAAGACGGAAGCCGAGTTGTTGCGATCGTCGGCCGACAAACTGCCCGCGCGTGTATTGATGGTGCCACACCATGGCAGCCGGACCTCTTCGTCGGCAGAATTCCTCGCGCGGGTGCAGCCCGAATACGCGCTGATCGCCGCCGGCTATCGCAACCGCTTCGGGCACCCCAAGGACGATGTAGTTGACCGTTACCGCGCGCTCGGCAGCCGCATCTATCGCACCGACCTCGATGGCGCATTGATTGTGCAACTGGATGCCGCTGGCGACGTGAATATCCGGCGCCAGCGCCTGCTCGGCCGCCGTTATTGGCACGCGGCGCTGGAAAATCCGGACCTTGCGGATGACGAGGAATACTGAGGGGTGTTACAGAAACGCCCGGCGCGCGCGAAAAAACGCGACGATCAAAACGATCAGAATTTTCTTTGCAGCATCAGACCCGGCGTGCGTTTGGGCGCCAGTTGCAGTCCGGGCGGGTTGAGATCGACGGCCGGGGCACCCATCACGTTGAGATTGATGCCGACCCCCCATTCGTTCTTGTCATCCAGGGGTAACAGCAGGCTTTTTGATTCGCGGCTGTAATTCAGTCCGAACGGTAGTTCGATGCGCTCGCGCAGCGAATGGGCAGGGCGGCGTAATCCAACGCCAACGGCGCCGGAATCCTGCGCACTGAAAACATCATCGTTGGTGCGCGAAGGCGGCTGCAGTGTTGTCGGCCGCTCGGCAATTTCATCGGCGGCGCATGCCATCAACGGCAGGAATGCAAAGGCCGCGGCAACAATGCCGGCAACGGTAACGCGAAGAAATCGACGCATGATTTGCCTTCCCGGCAGGCCCTGTGATGGTTTTCGTTGCTATTATCATCCCGCGACTGTGACATTTTCAACAATTGAAATTGACGAAAATCAACGCGATCGCCGATTGTGTGCGCGCGCGGGTGAGGTTTCGACTTTGGATGGCGAGAAAAATTTTGTTATTCAATTAGTTGTGACTGTCGCGGGCGTGCCGGTCTGAAACCCGGGAATAATGTATGTTGCGCTGCGGGAATTGAAAATGATCAAGTGTCCGAAATGCGCTTATGAGCGTCGCGCCGAGGATCGGGGCGATGCGGGTATCTGTCCCGCCTGCGGCCTCGTCTTCGCAAAATGGGTCAGCCGCACGCTGGGTACGGCGCAGTTGCGGCGCCAGGAAGCGAACGCCGGGAGCGATGAAGGCGGCAGCTGTCTTGCCGGCCTCATCGAGCAATTGACGTTTGTCGAACCGCGCACCGATACGATGTTGTTCCGAGGGCGGGTTGCGTTGTTCGCTGTGTTTGTCGTCTGGGGGCTCTACTTCGTGACCCTCGATTTGCGCAGCAATGACATCGGCGCGTCCTTCATGCATCGGGTCAATCTGGTGTTTCATGAGGCCGGGCACGTGATCTTCATGCCGTTCGGCCAGTTCATGCATATTCTGGGTGGCAGCCTCGGCCAGTTGCTAATGCCCGCCATCGTGCTGGGCGTGATGGTGTTCAAGAACCACGATAACTTTGGCGGTTCGATTTGCCTGTGGTGGATCGGCCAGAGTCTCAAGGACCTGGCGCCCTACATCAACGACGCGCGTGATCTCCAATTGCAATTGCTGACCGGCAACAGCCAGGACGTTCCGGAAACACATGACTGGGCGAACATACTGCTCGATCTTGGTTTGATTTTTCGCGAGAAGAAAATCGCACTCGGCGCCGATATCATCGGCAGCCTGATCATGCTGCTGGCGCTGGCTTGGGGCGCGTATTTATTATTGAAGCAATTTCGCAATCTCGATCGCGGGTGACGGGGCGGCGATGGCAAATCATTTGAAACTCGTAACGCCTGCGGATGAGAGCAACGCCGGTGCAATGCTGGCGGCACTCGACGCCGCGTATCCGGCGGAAGACCGTGCGCGGGTGCGGCAGGCGCTGGCCTGGATCGAGACCAATGCCAGCGCTCGCCGGCTGGCGAGCGGTGAATCCATGTTCGACCACGCGGTCGCGACGGTGGAGATCTTGCTTGCGTTCAAGCCGGACATTGAGTGTGTCGCGGCGGGCTTGCTTGGGCGCTATGCCGAAGACCCCGCATTGATGCTCGCGCTGCGCGAGTCGTTTGGCGCCGGCATTTCCGCGCTGGCCGACGGCGCGGCGCGCATGCTGACTATCGAGGAGCTGGGCGGGCGTGTCGAACCAAGCAGCACTGCCGGCGCGCAGCTCGAATCGCTGCGCAAAATGCTGCTGGCGATGGCGCAGGACATGCGCGTCGTTCTGATCAAACTGGCCGACCAGGTGCAAACGCTCAGGTATGCGGTCAAAAGTGACGACGAACCGCGGCGCCTGGCGGCGGCGCGGCTGGCACTGGATATTTATGCGCCGCTGGCAAACCGTCTCGGCGTCTGGCAGTTGAAGTGGGCGATCGAAGACCTGGCGCTGCGCATACTCGATCCGGAAACCTACCGGCGCATCGCGCATTGGCTCGATGAAAAGCGCAACGACCGCGAAAGTTATATTGCCGGTGTGATCACGCAACTGCGCGCAACGCTGGCGGAATCCGGCATCGCGGCGGAGATCAGCGGGCGCCCCAAGCACATCTACAGCATCTACAACAAGATGCGTAACAAGGAACTCGATTTCGGCTCTCTACACGATGTGCGCGCGGTGCGCGCGATCGTCGCCGACGTCAAATCCTGTTATGCCGTGCTGGGTCTCGTGCATAACCTGTGGACGCCGCTGCCCGGCGAGTTCGACGACTATATCGCGCGCCCCAAGGGCAACAACTATCGTTCGTTGCACACCGCGGTCAGCGGGCCGGGCGGCAAGCCGCTCGAAATCCAGATCCGCACCTCTGAAATGCATCAGCATGCGGACTTCGGCGTAGCCGCGCACTGGCGCTATAAAGAAGGCTCGCACCGCGACGCGCACTACGACGACAAGATTGCCTGGCTGCGGCAGGTCGTCGAGTGGAAAGACGAAATGGCCGATGCCGGCGGTTTGTTTGCCGACACCATTTATGTGCTGACGCCGCAGGGGCGCGTGATCGATCTGCCGGCGGATGCGACACCGATTGATTTTGCCTACCATCTGCACAGTGACCTTGGTCACCGCTGCCGCGGCGCCAGGGTCGACGGCGCCATGGTGCCGCTGAACACGCCATTGAAGAACGGCCAGTGCGTCGAGGTGGTCGCTGCCAAGCAGGGCGGGCCTAGCCGCGACTGGCTGAATCCGGCGTTGGGTTTTTTGAAGAGCACCGGCGCACGCAACAGGGTCCGGCAATGGTTCAACCGGCAGAATCTTGAAACCTCGGTGGCGCAGGGGCGTGTGATCGTCGACCGCGAACTGCAGCGGCACGGTATGACTCGTCTCAATCTGGAAACGCTGGCGCGCCAGTTTGGTTTCAACAAGGTCGACGATTTTCTGGCCGACGTCGGGCGCGGCGAAATCGGCCAGCGACAACTGCACAACGGCCTTGTGCCGCAGGAGGCGGAGCCGGCGGTCGCCGAAGAAGCGCCGATCGTGCGCAAGGCGCGCGCGCAACCCGGCGGCATACTCATCGTCGGCGTCGATAAATTGCTGACGGTGCCGGCGCGCTGCTGCAAGCCGGCGCCGCCGGATGCGATCATCGGTTTTGTCTCGCGTGGTCGCGGCGTGACGATACACCGCCGTGGCTGTCTGAACGTCCCGTTATTGAGCGCGGAGCGTCTGGTTGACGCCGAGTGGGGCGATTCGCCGCTGGCGACATTTCCGGTCGATGTCGTGATCGATGCGGGTGACCGCACCGGGCTCCTGCGCGACATCACGGAAATTCTTTCGCGCGAGCATATCAACGTGACGGCAACCAACAGCGTAAGCCGTTCAGTATGCGCGCGCATGATGTTAACCGTCGAAGTGCCGAACCTCGGGCAACTCGAACGCGTGCTGGCGTTGATACGCGTGGTGCCGGGCGTGGCCCGCGCAGCGCGGCGCTGAGCGCGCGCTTTACTTCGCGCAGCGAAAACTGATGTTGTGGTGACCGGCGCGCGGATTGCGCGATAGTGTGCGGCCGCGTTGGGTGGCGGTGATCTCTGCGGCGGGCGAGTCATGCCCGCCGCCGCGCGTGCCGCGCACTGGGCCGGCGCTCAGATCTTCGCGGCCATCGCCGGCGTTGTAGGGGTAGGGCTTGTAGGCGCTGGAAACCCATTCCCACGCGTTGCCCGCCATGCCCAGCGTGCCGAACGGCCCGCGGCCGGCGGGAAAGGCGTCTGCTGCCGCGGTTTCATTGAAATGTTTCCCAAACTGCGCGCGTGCTGCATCCGGCGCCGCGTTGCCCCACGGATATTTGCGGCCGTCATCACCGCGCGCGGCCCTTTCCCATTCGGCCTCGGTCGGCAGCCGTTTGCCGCGCCAGGCGCAATAGTCGCGTGCGCCGGCCCAGGTCGGTTCCACCGCAGGATGATTTTCGAATCCGCGGTCGGCCAACCAGTGTTTGCCCGCCTGATGAATGCGCGCGTCATTGTCATCAAAGTCATACAGGCGTTCAGCGTTGCGATTGTGGGGGCCGACGGCATTGAGAAATTCTGCAAAATGTTCGTTGGTGACCGGCAAGCGGTCGATTTGGAAGGCCGCAACGCGGACCGCGTGTGCCGGACGCTCGTCGTCCGGGCCGTCATGGCTGCCCATGGTCAGCGTGCCCGCCGCGATCGGCAGCATTTCTGCCGTTGGAGCGGCAGCGCCTGTCGTGCCGCTGGCGATCAGTAACAGTAACAATACGTATGGGCGGATCATGGCGGGGTCACCGTTGCAATGAGGGACTCGTTGAAACATGCCTGCCGGTTGCAGGCGCGGCATGCAGCTTGATTCGAGCCGCAACTATATTGCGCGCGGGTATCGACGGCAATGGCGGCGGTGTTTTGCCGTCAAGACCATGATTCATTTGAACCATCAGACGGAAACGGGTAGAATCCGGCCTTCCCAGGCGCGTAGCTCAGTTGGTTAGAGCACCACCTTGACATGGTGGGGGTCGTTGGTTCGAATCCAATCGCGCCTACCAACAATTCAAATTCAAATGTGACGCACGGCGCGGCAGCGCCGACTGCGGCAAACGTCGGATACGGAAGCGAGCGTTATGACACCGCGAACTAGTATCGTTGCCCCGCCGATTTGCTAGTCGCGTTTTGTCCTGTCAATAAAAAAGTGCGGCTGGTCCGCACTTTTTGTTTTTGTAATCGGGATTTCTGAAATGATCAATGTAAAACTGCCGGACGGATCATTGCGTCCGTTCGAAAAAGCGGTGTCGGTCGCGGCAGTGGCGGCCTCCATCGGCCCCGGACTGGCCAAGGCGGCGCTCGCCGGCCGCGTCAACGGCAAGCTGGTCGATCTGTCCCACGTCATGGATGCTGATGCTGATCTGGCTATCATCACCGACAAGGATGCCGACGGCCTGGATTTGATCCGGCACTCGACCGCGCACCTGCTGGCCTATGCGGTGAAGGAACTGTTTCCCGACGCGCAAGTGACGATTGGCCCGGTGATCGAAAACGGTTTTTTTTACGATTTTTCGTACCAGCGCCCGTTCACGCCCGAAGACCTGCAGGCGATCGAAAAACGCATGGCGGAACTGGCCAAACGCAATATTCCGGTGTCGCGCGAAGAGTGGCCGCGTGACAAGGCGGTTGAATTTTTCAAATCGATCGGCGAGCACTACAAGGCCGAGATCATTGCGTCGATTCCCGCCGATCAGGCCGTCTCGCTGTATCGCGAGGGCGACTTCATCGATTTATGCCGCGGTCCGCACGTGCCGTCGACCGGCAAGCTCAAAGCCTTCAAGCTGATGAAGGTGGCCGGCGCTTACTGGCGCGGCGATTCAAAAAACGAAATGCTGCAGCGGATCTACGGCACGGCGTGGGCCAAGAAAGAGGAACTCGACGCCTATCTGCTGATGCTGGAGGAGGCCGAGAAACGCGATCACCGCCGTCTTGCCAAACAACTCGATTTGTTTCACATGCAGGAAGAGGCGCCGGGGCTGGTGTTCTGGCATCCGCATGGCTGGACGGTGTGGCAGCAGATCGAACAGTACATGCGGCGCATTTATCAGGACCACGGCTACAAGGAAGTGCGTTGCCCGCAGATTCTCGACCGTTCGCTGTGGGAGAAGTCCGGCCACTGGGAGAACTACAAGGAGAATATGTTCACCACGGCGAGCGAGAATCGCGATTACGCGATCAAGCCGATGAACTGTCCCGGTCACGTGCAAATATACAACGCGGGTCTGCACAGCTATCGCGAACTGCCGCTGCGTTATGGTGAATTCGGTGCCTGCCACCGCAACGAACCATCGGGCGCGCTGCACGGCATCATGCGGGTGCGCGGTTTTACGCAGGATGACGGCCATATTTTCTGCACGCCGGCGCAAATCCAGCCGGAGGTCGCGGCGTTCATCGATTTGCTGATCGGCGTTTACAAGGATTTCGGCTTCGACGACATCATCTACAAGTTGTCGACACGGCCGCCGAAGCGCGTTGGCGCCGACGAAACCTGGGATGTGGCGGAAAAGGCGCTGGCCGACGCCTTGAACGCCAAAGGCGTGGCGTGGGAAACGTTGCCGGGCGAGGGGGCCTTTTACGGTCCGAAGATCGAGTTTTCGCTGAAAGACTCGATCGGCCGGGTCTGGCAATGCGGCACCATTCAGGTCGATTTCTCGATGCCGGGGCGCCTCGGGGCAGAATTCGTCGATGAGGACAACACGCGCAAGACCCCGGTCATGCTGCACCGGGCGATCGTTGGTTCCATGGAGCGGTTTATCGGCATTTTGATCGAAAACTTCGCCGGCGCGCTGCCGGTCTGGCTGGCGCCGGTGCAGGTTGTGGTCATGAATATCACGGCCAATCAGGCGGCTTATGCGGAAGCGGTGTTGCAACAATTACGCCAATCCGGGCTGCGGGCCGAGGGTGACTTGAGAAATGAGAAAATAACCTATAAAATTCGGGAACATAGTCTGCAAAAGCGGCCCTACCAGATTATTCTGGGTGACAAGGAAATGGCTGCGCAGACAGTTGCCGTGCGAACCCGCAAAGGCGAAGACCTCGGACAAATGCCCGTTTCGGTCTTCGTTGAGCGCCTTCAACACGAGGCGCAAGATTTCGGGCGCACGGCATAACTTTTTGATATAGCGAGGTTTTTGTATCATTCAGGAAAAAGAGCCGCGCATTAACGGCGAAATTAATAACGCGCCCGAGATCAGGTTGATCGGGCCGAATGGCGAACAGGTTGGCATCGTCACCATCGCGTCCGCAGTGTCCCAGGCGGAGGCGGCAGAACTTGATCTGGTTGAGATCGCCCCGACGGCAGTGCCGCCGGTGTGCCGTATCATGGATTACGGCAAGTTCAAGTATCGCGAGAGCAAGAAACGTCACGAGGCCAAGCTCAAGCAGAAGCAGATCGTCGTCAAAGAGGTCAAATTCAGGCCGAGTACTGACGAAGGCGATTACAAGATTAAGTTGCGGAACTTGACCAAGTTTCTGGAAGAGGGCGACAAGACGAAAGTCACGTTGCGTTTCCGCGGTCGTGAGATGGCGCACCAGGAATTCGGCCTGCGTCTGATTGAACGGGTCAAGAACGACCTCGAACCGTTCGCGGTGATCGAGCAGTATCCGAAGATGGAAGGCCGTCAGATGGTGATGGTGTTGTCGCCGAAGCAAAAAGTCTTAAAACCGGCGGTAGCGGCGCCCGTCGTCAAGAAACCCGCCGCTGCTAAACCGGCTGCGGCGACGGCAGAGCCGGCAGCAGCAGTAGACGCAGAGCCGGTAGCGGCAGTAGTGGCAGAGCCGGTAGCGGTAGCAGCAGAGCCGGTAACGGCAGAACCGGTGGCCGCAGCGCCGGTCGTCGAAGAAAAGAAATAGCAGCAACCAAAAAGTAGTTGTCCGGGTCCCCGAAGTCTTCCCGCAGGGAAGCACCTGGCGCTATGTTAGAAGAGGGAGCAGTCATGCCCAAGATGAAGTCGAAGAGCGGCGCCAAAAAGCGCTTCAGAGTCACCGGCAGCGGTCGCGTCAAACGCGGCTCGGCATTTCGCCGGCACATCCTGACCAAGAAGACCACCAAGCGTAAGCGTCAGTTGCGCAGTGCGACCAGTGTGCATGAAAGCAACACGGGTTCCGTCCACGCAATGCTTCCGTACGCTTAAGGAGTCCGAACATGCCAAGAGTTAAACGTGGAGTTACCGCGCGCGCCAGTCACAAGAAAGTGCTCGCCCGCGCGAAGGGTTTTCGCGGCCGCCGCAATAACGTATTCCGCATCGCCAATGAAGCGGTCATGCGTGCCGGGCAGTACGCCTATCGCGACCGTCGCAACAAAAAACGCGATTTCCGCAGTCTGTGGATTGCGCGTATCAACGCTGCGGTGCGCGAGCACGGCATGTCGTACAGCGTGTTCATGAACGGTTTGAAGAAAGCCGAGATTCTCGTTGACCGCAAGGTCCTCGCCGATATCGCGGTGATGGACAAACCGGCGTTTTCGAAGTTTGTCGAGAAAGCGAAAGCCAGCCTCGGCGCCTGAGAAAAATTGCCATCGAAAAGGAGGCTGAGCCCAGCCTCCTTTTTTTTCGGCTCCGTGATGCGAAATGGATAAGCTAGAGGACATCGTCAGGGAAGCGCTCGATCTGTTCGCAGGTATCGACGACGCCGTCGAACTCGAGCAGGTGAAGGCGCGTTTTCTCGGCAAGTCCGGCGCTCTGACCGACCTGCAAAAGGGGCTCGGTCGCGTGCCCGCAGCCGAGCGTCCGGCGATGGGGGTGCGCTTCAATGCCGCTAAAGAGCAGCTCGAAGCGGCGCTGACCGCGCGCCGCAACGCCATTCAGCAAAAAAAACTCGAAGCGCAGCTGGCGCAGGAGTCGCTTGATGTGACTCTGCCCGGGCGCGGCAGTGGCAGCGGCGGTCTGCATCCGGTGACGCGCACGCTTGAGCGCATCGAAGACCTTTTTCATTCGCTCGGCTTTGAAGTGGCGGAGGGGCCGGAAATCGAAACCGACTTCTACAACTTCACCGCGCTGAACCAGCCGGAAAATCATCCGGCACGCTCGATGCACGACACGTTTTATCTCGACGACGGCAAACATCTTCTGCGCACGCATACCTCGCCGATCCAGATCCGTTACATGGAAAAGCACCGGCCGCCGATCCGCATCATCGCGCCGGGCCGCGTATATCGCGTGGATTCCGATGCCACACACTCGCCGATGTTTCACCAGGTCGAGGGCTTGTGGATCGACGACAGCGTGACGTTCGCTGATCTGAAAGGGCTGATCGCGGAATTTCTGCGGCGTTTTTTCGAGCGTGACGATCTGAAGGTGCGTTTCCGCCCGTCATTTTTTCCGTTTACCGAACCTTCCGCCGAAATTGACATGAGTTTCGGCGACGGCTGGCTGGAGATCGGCGGTTGCGGCATGGTGCATCCGCAGGTGCTGAAAAACGTGAACATCGACAGCGAGCAGTTCCAGGGTTTTGCCTTTGGCCTGGGGCCGGATCGTTTGACGATGTTGCGTTACGGTGTAAACGATCTGCGGCTGTTCTTCGAAAACGATTTGCGCTTTTTGAAGCAGTTTAGCTAGCGCACCGGCGTGCTTGGTTTGACGCGATGAATTGATCCTGAATCTTCCGCTGCGATTGCAAAATATCCCATGAAATTTTCCGAGAACTGGCTGCGTAACATCATCGATCCGCCGCTGACGAGCACCGCGCTCGCCGACGTGTTGATGATGTGCGGGCTTGACGTCGAGGCAGTGGAGTCTGCGGCGCCGCCGTTCGCCGGCGTGATTGCCGCCGAAGTCGTCGAAATCGGCAAACACCCCTCGGCGGATCGCCTGCAGGTGTGTCGCGTCAATACGGGCGGCGAAACCATCACGGTGGTTTGCGGCGCGCCCAACGTCGCCGTCGGCATGCGGGTTGCCTTGGCCACGGTCGGTGCGAAGTTGTCCGGCATGGAAATCAAACAGGCCAAAGTCCGCGGCGTCGAATCAAGCGGCATGCTGTGTTCGGCGAAGGAACTTGGCATTGCGGACGACGCCTCGGGACTGATGGCATTGCCGGCGGATGCGCAGCTCGGCGCTGATGTGCGCAAGGTGCTAGATCTTGATGACGCGTTGATTACGATCAAGCCGACGCCTAATCGCGGCGATTGTCTGAGCATGCTGGGTATTGCGCGCGAGGTTGCGGCAATGACCGGTTGTACGATGAAGCCGATGCCGGCAACCGCTATCACCGAAACAACAGCCGAGCGCGTCGAAATTGCACTGGAAGCCGGCGATGCCTGCCCGCGTTATACGGCGCGTATCGTGCGCGGAGTCGATGTGCGGGCTAAGAGTCCGCGCTGGCTGGTGCAGCGCCTTGAGCGCAGCGGCCTGCGCGGCATCAGTGCCGTTGTCGATGTCACCAATTACGTCATGCTGGAGCTTGGTCAGCCGCTGCACGCTTTCGATTTCGCAAAAGTCGAGGGCGGCATCCGCGTGCGGTTTGCGCAGGACCGCGAAATGCTCAAGGTACTGAACGGTCAGGAATTGAAGCTGGACCCGTCATGCCTGGTGATTGCCGACCAGAAGAAAGCACTCGCGCTGGCCGGTATCATGGGCGGTGCCGACAGCGGGGTGACCGACGGCACGCAGGATGTGCTGCTGGAGAGCGCGTTCTTCGCGCCGACTGCCATCGCCGGCAAGGCGCGCGCGCTGGGTTTCGGCTCCGATTCGTCCTACCGGTTCGAGCGCGGCGTCGACTTCGCGGCGACCGTGCAGGCGCTGGATCGTGCCGCGCAGATGATCGTGGAGATTTGCGGCGGCCACGCGGGCCCGGTCGCGGAAGCGCGTGGCGCGCTGCCGCCGCGGCCCCAGGTGCGCATGCGGCGCGCCCGTGCCGAACGCGTATTGGGGATCACGGTTTCTGCGCAGGATGTTGCCGGAATCTTCAGTCGTCTCGGTTATGTCTTCGCGCAGCAGGGCGACGAGTTTCTGGTGACCCCTCCGGCGTATCGTTTCGACCTCGCGATCGAAGAAGATTTGATCGAGGAAGTCGCACGCATAAGGGGTTACGACCACATTCCGGAAGGTAAACTCGTTGGCCCCGCCGTCATTCTGCCGGCTGTTGAAACGCGACTGACCAGTCGTCGCCTGCGCAGCCGGATGGTGGCGCGGGATTACCAGGAAATCGTCAGCTACAGTTTTGTCGACAAGAACTGGGAGCTTGATTTTTGCGGTAACGAAAGCCCGGCCATGCTGGCCAACCCGATTGCCACCCAGATGAGCGCGATGCGCTCCAGCCTGTTCGGCAGCCTGGTGGATTGCCTGAAGCTTAACCTGGCCCGCCAGCAGGAGCGGATCCGGTTGTTCGAGATCGGCTGCTGTTACGAGCGCCAGGGCAGCGGTTATGGGCAGCGCCGGATGATCGGCGGCATTGCCTATGGCGGTGCAGTGACCGAACAATGGGGCGAGGCGAAACGGCGGGTTGATTTTTACGATGTGAAAGCGGACGTCGAATCGCTGCTGGGCGGACGCAGCGTTCGTTTCGAGCCGGTCAGGCGGCAGGCTTTGCACCCGGGGCGGGCGGCCGGAATCGTCATCGACGGCCGCCTCGCGGGTGTGCTCGGACAACTCCATCCGGCCCTGCAACAGAAGTATGATTTTCCTTATGAACCAATATGTTTTGAGATAAATCTCGATTTATTGTCAGATTCTCCTGTAATCCAATTCCAGGAGTTTTCAAGGCAGCCGACAGTGCGTCGAGATATTGCCGTTGAGGTGGGTGAAACCGCCTCGACGGAGGCCATGGTCGCGGCCATGAAAAAAGCGGCCAGCGCACTGGTTTTCGATCTCGCGCCGTTTGACGTCTATCGCGGCAAAGGCATTGATTCAGATAAAAAAAGTGTTGCGTTTCGCGTGCTATTGCAAGATACTTCGAAAACGCTGACGGACGCCGAGGTTGAGGCGGAGATAGGTCGTCTAGTTCACGCGTTACAAGAAGAGTTTCAAGCAAGACTCCGTAAATAAGGGGAATACATGACTTTGACCAAGGCCGAGTTGGCGGATTTGCTATTCGAAAAAGTAGGTTTGAATAAGCGCGAGGCCAAGGACATGGTGGAGTCGTTTTTTGAGGAAGTCCGCATTGCACTTGAGAATGCGGAAGGCGTAAAGCTCTCGGGCTTTGGAAATTTTCAATTGCGTGACAAGCCGCAACGGCCTGGTCGCAACCCCAAGACCGGGGAGGAAATTCCGATTACAGCGCGTCGCGTGGTTACGTTTCACGCTTCCCAGAAACTGAAAGCCATGGTCGAGAAACACTACAATAATAATGGAAACAAACCACAGTCCTAAGGACGCGCTTCCGCCGATACCCGCGAAGCGTTATTTCACGATCGGCGAAGTGAGTGAGTTGTGCGGCGTGAAGCCGCACGTCCTGCGTTATTGGGAGCAGGAGTTCACCCAACTCAAACCGGTCAAGCGCCGCGGCAACCGGCGCTATTACCAACACCACGAAGTGCTGCTGATCAGGCGCATCCGCGATCTGCTCTACGATCAGGGTTTCACCATCAGCGGTGCGCGCAACCGGCTCGACGAAATTGTCGCCGAACCGGTCAAGGCATCGTCGCGCGCGGCGGCGGTCGCGGTCAACGCGAATCTTTCCGCATTGCGCAGCGAAATCAAGGGCGTCATCGAGTTCCTGCGCCACTGAGCGGATGCACTTTGATTCGCAGTGCATGTCGCTGTTCTGCTATACTTTTCGACTCGGGGCGTAGCGCAGCCTGGTAGCGTACCTGCATGGGGTGCAGGTGGTCGGAGGTTCAAATCCTCTCGCCCCGACCAATAATCAAGGACTTACGTTGTCGCATAAAAACAACGTGGGCAAAACCCCCCTCAAAACACCAATAAACAGGGGGGGGTGTCCAAAACTCACTCTTTCTTCGACGTGCTCAATAATGTCAGCGCCTCGACAAAGCTGACAACTTGAACCCGCTTATCTGCGGGCAGATTATGCACCATCGTCATCAAATCATTATCGACAGACTGCGTATGCCGTCCGTATGGCGGAACATCGCCCATCATCAGCCAGCGCGCGGAAACGCCAAGTACGTCCGAGAGCTTGAACAGATTTTGCGGATCAATTTTTTCGTTGGTGCCGTCATGCCAACGATAGGCGGTTTGTTTTGGAATCCCAACCAATGCGGCAAGGACGGTAGGGTTTTTTACGCCTCCTGCCATCATTGCGATGCGCAATCTTTCGCAAAAAATCATCATTTTGTATTCGCGGCGCGAATGTTTATCAGCGAGCCATTGCGCGACTAGCGCGCGCGGAATTGCATCTGGTGTTCGCTTATTGTTTCCTCGTAGCATTGCGTAACTCTAATGTTTAAAGAGTAACGAATGAGTGAATTGGTTAATATTTTCGTCAAGAGTAATAACCACTTGGTGAAGATTGATTGAAGTATTCGTGAGAGGGGGATTTTCATAATGTCGTCGCTCAAATGTGGGCAAAACTCCCTGTAAAAACAGTGTGGAATCAACGGCAGTAACGGCAAGATTATTTTGCCCACTTCGCCGCTAGTGCATTGATTCAATGGAATAACGTCGCACTATGGGGTGCAGGTGGTCGGAGGTTCAAATCCTCTCGCCCCGACCACTGATTTTAAATAGAAATCAGTGAAATCAATGGCCGCAGAAATGCGGCTATTTTTTTGTGCGTGACGCCCTGCGTGACACCTTGGCGAGGGCTTCAACCATGCGCCGTGCCACAGCCACTACCGGAAGCGCGGCCGGGCTAACCGAACGGCGACGTAACCATGATGCCGCAGGCCCTCAGTTTTTCATGGCAGTTATTGCCATTTAATGTCATTTATGGCACGCTAAGTTGGAATGGAGGTGTCCCATGCAAAGCATGAATATTTCTCTGCCCGACCCTTTGAAGCAATTCGTGGATGGACAGATAGCCCAAGGGCGCTATAGCAGTGTGAGCGAATATGTACGCGAGCTGATTCGCGCCGACGAGAAACGTAAAGCCGAAGAACATCTGGAAGCAAAACTGCTGGAAGGACTGAATAGTCCTGAAAGCGAACTGACTGCGGCTGACTGGCGGGCCATTCGCACTGAGGCGTTGGCGAAGCTGGACGCACGAAAGAAGTAGCGCTAATGCCGACCGTCCGCCAGCGCGCGGCAGCCAGGCGCGACTTGGTAGAGCACTTTATTTACTTGGCTGAGAACGCGGGGCTTGATACCCGGAGCTGTTTCTCGCGAACGCCGAAGCGACCTTCAACAATCTGGCCGGCCAACCGATGATCGGGACTCCCCTAACATCGCAGCATCCTGCGCTGGCGGGTCTGCGCAAGTTGCGCGTCAAGGACTTCGAAAACCATTTGATCTTCTATTTGCCACGATCTGACGGAGTGTCTATCGTGCGCGTGCTTTACGCCGCACGAGACTGGTGGAGGCTATTGGGTATTGAGGCTTAAGGCTGGAGGACTGAGCAAGAGTGAGCAAGCCGGTTGCTCGATGCGGTATTCTGGTGCAGTTCATGCTCTTGCCACTATAGCGATCCTGACGCTCATGCCATTTGCCCATGCCGGCCCTGCGCTGTTCGATTTCTCCCGTTCGGAAGTTGTGCAGACGTTTCGGGTCATCAACGATAACGTGATGGGTGGCGTTTCCAGGTCGCGGCTTAGTTCGACGGATGGCGCAATGGTGTTCGAAGGGGAGGTGTCGCTTGAGAATAACGGCGGCTTCGCCTCGTTTCGTGGCCTCGTCAGTTTCCCGGCGAAGTCCGCGGCACTGCTGTTGACGGTGCGCGGCGACGGGCAGCGCTACAAGCTGACACTCAAACTCGACGATAGCACCGGCACAAATCAATACCAGGTCGCGTTCGTTGCGCCGCGAGAGTGGCGAACGCTGCGTTTCGAACCGGCCGATTTCGCGGCCAGTTTTCGCGGCCGCGCGGTGGCGGCGCCGATCGTGCGGTTTGTTGATGTACATTACGTGGGCCTGCTCATTTCGGACCAGCAACCGGGTGCCTTCAAGATAGAACTGAAGGACGTCAGGGCCGAGTAGAAGCCTACCGACTGCAAAGACTGGTGGCGCAGTCCTGGAATTTCAACGATGTGCTGCTGTGGCAATGTTGCGTCGAGTTAATAACCGTAGAATCTTTCGCGTGTCTAATCAAAGTCGAAAAATCCAGCCAATTCAAGAGGTATTTTTGGGTGGTTGGTTAGACGAAATGCACTTAACTGATTGATATTGTTTAAAACAGGCTCGTCTGGGGTGCAGGTGGTCGGAGGTTCAAATCCTCTCGCCCCGACCAAACAAATCAATGGCTTGCAGAGTTCCTCTGCAAGCCATTTTTTTTGGCGATCCTCTGGCGCCGCAAAATGCGGTAGCGTGATCTGAATGTGCTTGCGGGTGTCGGTGACGAGCGTTTACGCGAGGGATTCTTCCAGCCCGCAATTAAGTTGACCGGGAACAAGCAACACCTCAGAAAAATTGGCGAAGATGCACCTGCGATCAATTCATATAAGTTTTGCGTTGTCGGGGTCCGCATACCGGCGTAACCCGACCAGTTAACCTGCTCATGCTCAAATTGCCGCCAAGTCCAAAAAGCGCAGGCATTGCGCACGACCCGGCGCGGTTGATGGCGGCAGCGCGTGCCGATGGCGATGCCGTGCTCCACTCGCTCGAGTCGCAAGCGGGCGGCCTGAGTCCGGCACAGGCCGTGGTCCGTCTGAAACAATTCGGCGCCAATGAAATTGCGCGCGAGAAACGGCAGTCCGCGCTGGTGCGCTTGCTCGGCAATCTCAGCAACCCGCTGGTCCTGTTGCTGCTGGCGCTGGGCGCGTTGTCTTACCTTACCGGCGACCATCGAGCAACGGCCGTCATTCTGGTGATGGTGGTGCTCGGCGTGGTGTTGCGTTTTTTTCAGGAGATGCGCGCCGATCACGCCGCCGAACGGTTGCAGGCGATGGTCAGCAACACGGCGACCCTGCTGCGCGACGGCCGGGAGGAAGAGGTGGCGCTGCGCCTGCTGGTGCCCGGCGACATCATCCGGCTGTCCGCCGGCGACATGGTGCCGGCCGACGTGCGGGTGCTGTCGGCCAAAGACCTGTTCCTCAACCAGGTGGCGCTCACCGGCGAGGCGCTGCCGCTGGAAAAGAAGGCGGTGGTGGCACCGGTGGCACTGCAGAATCCGCTCGAACTTCCCAATATCTGCTTTCTCGGTTCCAACGTCGAAAGCGGTTCGGCCACCGCGGTCGTGATCGACACCGGCGACCGCAGCTATTTTGGTTCACTGGCGGTGAGCATCGTCGGCGAGCGTCAGCTGACGAGCTTCGACAAAGGCGTCAATCAATTCACCTGGCTGATGATCTGCTTTATCGCAGTGATGGTGCCGGCGGTATTTCTGATCAATGGTTTGAGCAAACAAGACTGGCTGGAGGCGTTTTTGTTTGCGATGGCGGTGGCGGTCGGCCTGACGCCCGAAATGCTGCCGATGATCGTCACGGTCAATCTGTCGAAAGGCGCGCTGGCGATGGCGCGCAAGAAAGTGATTGTCAAACGACTGAATGCGATTCAGAACTTCGGCGCGATGGACGTGTTGTGCACCGATAAAACGGGCACGCTGACGCAGGGCCGGATCGTGCTCGAAAAGCATCTCGATGTGTACGGCAGGCCGAGCGAAAAAGTGCTGCATTACGGTTACCTCAACAGTTACCACCACACCGGGCTGAAGAACCTGCTCGACGACGCCATCCTCAAGCACGAGGAGCTCAAGGAACATCTCAAGGCGGACGCCAGATACCGCAAGATCGACGAGATTCCGTTTGATTTCAAGCGCCGCCGCATGTCGGTGGTGGTGGAGGATGAAACAGGCCTCAACACGCTGATCTGCAAAGGCGCTGTGGATGAAGTGCTGGACGTCTGTACGCGCGTCGCTGTCAAGGGCGAAATCGTCGAAGTGCTGCCCGAACACGACGCCAAGCGCCGGCAACTGGCGGATGAATTGAATTCGCAGGGCTACCGCGTTCTTGCGCTGGCCTACAAGGAGATGCCCGGTTCCAGCGACGCGCCGGTTTACACGGTGAAGGATGAGTCCGATCTCATCCTGTTCGGTTTTCTGGCTTTTCTCGATCCGCCGAAGGACACGGCGGCCGAAACCCTGCTGCGGCTGCACGACCTGAAAGTCGGTGTCAAAGTACTGACCGGCGACAACGAGATCATCACCGCCTATATCTGCAAAGAGGTCGGCATCCCGGTCGAACGCCTGTTGCTCGGTGCGCAGATCGAGGCGATGAACGATGCTGAACTCGCCGCGGCCGCGTTCACCACCAGCGTGTTCGCGCGGCTGGTGCCGGCGCACAAGGAGCGCATCATCCGCGCGCTGCAAAGCAAGGGCCACGTGGTGGGCTTTCTGGGCGACGGGATCAACGATGCGCCGGCGTTGAAGGCGGCTGATGTCGGCATCTCGGTGGACAGCGCGGTTGATATCGCCAAGGAGTCCTCCGACATCATACTGCTCGAGAACAGTCTGCTGATTCTGGAGCAGGGGGTGCGCGAAGGCCGGCGCGTGTTCGGCAACATCATCAAATACATCAAGATGGCCGCCAGTTCGAATTTCGGCAACATGTTCAGCGTGGTCGGCGCCAGCGCTTTTCTGCCGTTTCTGCCGATGCTGCCGATCCAGATCCTCGTCAACAACCTTTTGTACGATTTTTCGCAGACCACCATCCCGACCGACGAGGTGGACGCGGAATGGCTGAGCGAGCCGCGCCAGTGGCGGGTCGACCGGCTGCTGCGTTTCATACTCTTCGTCGGGCCGATCAGTTCGATCTTCGATTACCTGACGTTTTTCCTGTTGTTGACTGTGTTCGATTGCTGGAACAATCCGGCGTTGTTTCACACCGGCTGGTTTGTCGAGTCGCTGCTGACGCAAACGCTGATCATCCACATCATCCGCACCAACAAGATCCCCTTTGTGCAAAGCCATGCGAGCTGGCCGCTGATTGCCACCTCGCTGCTGGTCGTGCTGGTCGGCGTGTGGCTGACGGTGTCGCCGCTGGCCGCAACGCTGGGTTTCGTGCCGTTGCCGCCGATGTACTGGTTGTATCTGCTGGCCATGATGTTGTGTTACGCCCTGCTGACGCAGGGTGTGAAGACCTGGTTCATCCGCAGATTCGGTGAATAATAAGCGCGGTGCTACAAAGAAAAGTGGAATTAAAGTCGCGGCAAGCAGCCTTTGATTGGAGATATGATGATGCAATCAGGCGGCTTAACGGCTTTGAGGCGCCACCGAAAGCCTGATGGGATGGAGCGTCCTGAACAATCCGAATTAGAACGGGAAATGCGAGCCTAAGACCATGGATACGTCGTCAAAGCTTAAAGTATCGCCGGGTTCACGGCCGACCGCGGAGATGTTGATCGATGTGGCGGCGCTGGAATCCGCTTATTACACGAACGTGCCGGACCCGGCGGTGCCTGCACAGCGCGTGGCCTTCGGCACTTCCGGGCACCGCGGTTGTTCGCTGGAGCGGAGCTTCAACGAATTCCACATACTTGCCATGACGCAGGCGGTTTGCGATTATCGCCAGCTGCATGGCAGCAGCGGCCCGCTGTTTCTCGGCATCGACACGCACGCGCTGTCGGTGCCGGCCTGCGCCAGCACGCTCGAAGTGCTGGCCGCCAACGGCGTCGATGTCATGCTGGCAACCAACGACGAATACACGCCGACGCCGGCGGTTTCGCACGCCATCATCGCCCACAACCGCGGACGCAGCAGCGGTTTCGCCGACGGCATTGTCATCACGCCGTCGCATAATCCGCCCGCGCACGGCGGTTACAAGTACAACACGCCCAAAGGCGGGCCGGCCGATACCGAGGTCACGCGCTGGATCGAGGCGAGTGCGAACGCTTATCTAGAAAATAATCTCGGTGGCGTCAAACGCATGGCGCACGATAAGGCGCTGCTGGCGCCGACCACGCACCGTTACGATTATCTGAACACTTATGTCAACGAACTCGCCAACGTCATCGACATGGACGTCATCCGCGGCGCGGCGGTGCGCATGGGGGTTGATCCACTGGGCGGCGCCGGCGTGCATTACTGGTCGGCGATCGCCGCGCGTTACAGCCTTGATCTGACCGTGGTGAACACGGTGGTCGATCCGACCTTCCGTTTCATGACGGTGGATTGGGACGGTCAGATCCGCATGGACCCGTCGTCGCCGTTCGCCATGCGCAACCTGGTCGAACTGAAGGACCGCTTCGATGTTGCCTTCGCCTGCGATACGGATCACGACCGCCACGGCATCGTCTGCCGCAGCGCGGGATTGTTGCCGTCCAATCACTACCTCGCCGTGTGCATCGACTATCTGTTTCAAAACCGGCCGGAATGGAGCGCGCAGGCCGCCATCGGCAAGACCATTGTCAGCACCGGCATGATCGATCGCGTGGCGGCAAAACTCGCGCGTAAAGTTTATGAGGTGCCGGTCGGTTTCAAATGGTACGTCGACGGCCTTTATGACGGTGCGCTGGCCTTTGCCGGCGAGGAGAGTGCCGGCGCGACGTTTGCGCGGCGCGACGGCACAGTGTGGACCACCGACAAGGACGGCATCACCGCCGCGCTGCTGGCGGCGGAGATGACCGCGCGCACCGGGCGTGACCCCGGCGAAATTTACGCCGGGCTCGAACGTGAACTGGGTGTCAGTTATGCCGATCGTGTGGATGCGCCGGCGACGCCATCGCAAAAACGCATGCTGTCGCAGTTGTCACCGCAGCAGGTGCATAGCGAAGCGCTCGCCGGTGAGAAGATCACCGGCATCCTCAGCCATGCGCCGGGCAACCAGGCGCCGATTGGCGGCCTGAAGGTGATGACGGAGAACGGCTGGTTCGCGGCGCGCCCGTCCGGCACGGAAAATATCTACAAGATTTATGCGGAGAGTTTTCTTAGCGAACAACACCTGCGGGAAATTATTACCCAGGCGCAGCAGATTGTGGACGTAGCGATAGATAATCCCGGCGGAAAGTAGACGCGCAGCGCAGTCGTCGAATGCGCCGACGACACCGACGACGATCCCGCCGCTGCCGGCGGTGTGATATGGTAAAGACGTTTTTTTCAAAGAGTGACGACTAAATCGTGGATAGACGGGATTTTCTGCAGGTGCTGGCGATGGCGGCCGCGGCCGGATTGCCATTGCTGCAGTCCTCACGCGCGGCATTCGCCGCCGCCACTGCAATGTATGACCTGCCGCGCTTCGGTAACGTTCACTTTTTTCATCTGACCGATTGTCATGCGCAACTGCTGCCGGTCTGGTTTCGCGAGCCGTCGGTAAACCTCGGCGCAGGGCACTCGCGTGGCCACCCGCCGCATGTGGTTGGTGCGGCGCTGCTGCGGCAATTCGGCATGGCCGCCGGCAGTGCGCAGGCGCACGCCTTCACCCATCTTGATTTCGTCCGCATGGCGAAGACTTACGGCAAGGTCGGCGGCTTCGCGCATCTGGCCACCCTGGTCAAACAATTGCGCGCGGGCCGCCCGGGTGCGCTGCTGCTCGACGGTGGCGACACCTGGCAGGGTTCGGCCACCGCATTGTGGACGCGCGGGCAGGATATGGTCGATGCCGCCGGCCTGCTTGGTGTGGATGTCATGACCGGACACTGGGATTTCACGTTGGGTGCCGAACGCGTGCTGGAAATCGTGCAGCGTGATTTCAAGGGGCGCACCGAGTTTCTGGCGCAGAACATCCGTACCGCCGATTTCGGCGACGCGGTGTTTGCGCCGTTTACGCTGCGTTCGATGAACGGCGTTGCTGTTGCCGTCATCGGCCAGGCTTATCCCTACACGCCGATAGCAAACCCGCGCTACTTCGTCGCCGACTGGAATTTCGGCATTCAGGAAGAGTCCATGCAGCGCACGGTGGACGCGGCGCGCGCGCAAGGCGCGCAGGCGGTCGTGTTGTTGTCGCACAACGGCATGGATATCGATTTGAAGCTGGCTTCGCGCGTGCGTGGCATCGATGCGATTCTCGGTGGCCACACTCACGACGGTGTGCCGCAGCCGGTAATCGTCGGCAATGCCGGCGGCAAGACGCTGGTGACCAACGCCGGCTCGAACGGAAAATTTCTCGGCGTGCTGGATCTGCGCGTGGTGGCGGGCAGGGTCGATGGCTTTCAATATAAATTGCTGCCGGTGTTTGCCGATGTGCTGCCGGCGGACCCTGCCATGCAGTCGCTGATTGAACGTGTGCGCGCGCCGTATCTGGAAAAACTGTCGGCGCCACTCGCCGTGACCGAAGGCCTGCTCTACCGGCGCGGCAATTTCAACGGTACCTTCGACCAGCTCATACTTGACGGCCTGATGGCGGAGAAGGACGCGGAAATCGCTTTTTCGCCGGGCTTTCGCTGGGGCACCAGTCTCTTGCCCGGCGAAACCATCCGCATGGAACATCTGATGGACCAGACCGCGATCACGTATCCGCACACGACGCTGACGGAAATGTCGGGGGCGACGATCAAAAGCGTGCTCGAAGACGTTGGCGACAATCTCTTTAATCCCGATCCTTATTACCAGCAGGGTGGCGACATGGTGCGCGTCGGCGGCCTGCAATACCGCTGCGATCCGGCGGCGCGGATCGGGCAGCGCATCGGCGACCTGCGCCTGCGCGGCAAATTGCTCGACCCCGGCAAACTCTACAAAGTGGCGGGCTGGGGCGCGGTTTCCGAGGAGGCGCGCGACCGCGGCGGCGAACCGGTGTGGGATTTGATGGCGCGGTACCTGCGCGGCCGCAAAAGCGTGCCGGCGCTGCGCCTGAACGTGCCCAGCCTCAAGGGCGTGCAGACTGATCCGGGAATCGATCCGGCGGCCATGCGTTGAGCGGAATTGCGCTAAGATAGGTGCAACGCAACAAGGAATATCATGACGACAATCACCCGCATCATCGTTGCACTGCTCCTTTTGACCGCGGCGTCGGCCATGGCGCAGTCGCTCAAAATCGGTTTTATCAACGCCTTTCGCATTGAAGCCGAGTCGGAAACGACCAAACGCGTGATTGAGCAGATCAAGAAGGAATTCGCGCCGCGCGAACAGCAGTTGCAGGCCCTGCAGAAGCAGGGGGTCGAATTGCGCTCCGAACTCGAACGCGAGGCGGACAAGATGAAACCGGCCGACCGCGCGGCCAAGGAAAAACGCCTGGCGGCACTCTCGCAGCAGTTTGAGCAGATGCAGCGCAGTTACAGCGAAGACATGGAATTCCGCCAGCGCGAAGCGCGCAGCCGCCTGATCGGCGAAATCGGCGCCGTGATCAACGCCATCGCCGAGGCGGAAAAATTTGATCTGGTCCTGCAGCAGGCGATCTTTGCCAGTACCCAGATCGATTTGACCGACCGCGTCATGAAGGAACTGGCCAAACGGCCGCCGGCCGCCGAGACGCGCTAGGCATGTCCGCGTTCAAGGCTGCCTGCGTGCAGCTGAATTCAGGCAACGATCTCGCCGCCAATCTGCAAGCCATTGCCGCCGCCGTGCGCGAAGCCGCCGCACAGGGCGCGCACTTCATTCTGTTACCCGAATACGCGGCGCTGCTCGACGGCAGCGGGCGCGTCATGCGCGACCATTCATTTGCCGAGGACGTCCATCCGGCGCTCGAAGAATGCCGCAAGCTGGCGCGTGAAACCGCAAGCTGGCTGCTGGTCGGTTCGCTGACGATCAAGATTGACGACGCGCGCATGGCCAACCGTTCGTATCTGCTGTCGCCGGACGGCACGGTGGTGGCGCACTACGACAAAATCCACATGTTTGACGTGACCCTGCCGAGCGGCAAGGTCATCCGCGAATCGAGCGCCTATCAGCCCGGCAACCGCGCGGTGATCGCGTCAACGCCGTGGGGCCTGCTCGGCATGACGGTCTGTTACGACCTGCGTTTCCCGCAACTGTTCCGCGCGCTGTCGCGCGCCGGCGCGCAGTTTCTGGCGGTGCCGGCGTCGTTCCAGCGCGAAACCGGCGTCGCGCACTGGCACGCGCTGCTGCGCGCGCGCGCCATCGAGAATCTCGCCTATGTGTTTGCGCCGGCGATGTGCGGCGAGCATCCGGGCAACCGTTCCACCTACGGCCATTCGCTGATCATCGATCCGTGGGGGAAGATCGTCGCCGAGCTCGGCGCCGAGCCCGGCATCTGCTACGCCGAAATCAATCCGTCCGAGGTCGAGCGCGTGCGCACGATGCTGCCGTCGTTGACGCACGACTGCGCGTTTGAAGCGCCGGCTGCGCCTTAACCCGGCGCGCAGCCGGTTTATTGTTTTCCGGCGAGGTGCGGGAACTGGATCCCCGACAACGTGCCGGGCGCGACCGTCTCCGGTGCTTCACTGTTGGGGAAATTCAGTTCGATCTTGTTGCCGACCGGATCGCGCACGAACATCTGAAAGCCCGCTCCCGGAACATTCTGTTCGTCGAAAGGCGCGCCGTAGCCGACAAGGCGGCGGCGGTATTCGTCAACGCCGGTGACATCGAAGGCGACGTGGTCCCAGCTGCTGCGTTTTTCGTCGCCGCTCCAGTCATCGGGGAAACGCACGACGACGTGGATCAGCGGGTGCTCGCCCATGTAAAGCCACAGCCCTTCGTTGGGAAACTGCGGGCGATAACCGACGTTCAGGCCGAGTATGCTGCCGTAGAATTTCTCGATGGCCGGAATATCTTTGGGACGGCAACCGAGGTTGACATGATGTACGCCGAGAAATGCCATTGCACGACCTCTTCAATGCAGGAAAGGCGACACTTTGCCAGAGTTGCGGCTTGCGCGGCAAGCAGCGCGGGCCCGCCTTGGGCTTGGCACGGAGGGCGCGTGTTACAATCCGGCGCCGTGCATGCATCGATATTTCCTCAGGTCGCGATGTCTGCGGCGGCCGCAAACGGGTAGTTTCCCGCGCCTCATTTCCGGTGCCGATCAATGCACATTCTGTTGAGCAACGACGATGGTTACTTCGCGCCTGGACTGGCCGTCCTCGCCGAGGCGATCGGCGCGATCGCCCAGGTCACCGTGGTGGCACCCGAACGCGACCGCAGCGGCGCGAGCAATTCGCTGACGCTCGACCGTCCGCTCAGCGTGCGCCGTGCCGCCAACGGATTCTTTTACGTCAACGGCACGCCTACCGATTGCGTGCATCTGGCGGTGACCGGACTGCTCGATAAAATGCCGGACATCGTGATTTCCGGTATCAACCACGGCGCCAATATGGGCGACGACACGATTTATTCCGGCACAGTGGCCGCTGCCACCGAGGGTTTTTTGCTCGGCATTCCGTCGCTGGCAGTATCGCTGGTCGCCAGCGGCAGCGACCATTTCAAGACCGCCGCGCGTGTCGCTGCCGATCTCGCCGTGCGCCTTGCGCGCAGCCCGCTCGGCCAGCCGCTGCTGTTGAATGTCAACGTGCCCGACGTGCCGTTTGAATCGTTGCGCGGCATGCAGGTCACGCGCCTGGGCAAGCGGCACAAGGCCGAACCTGTGGTGCGCGCGACGACGCCGCGCGGCGAGACCGTCTACTGGGTCGGCGCCGCCGGTGCGGCGCAGGATGCCGGTGAGGGCACCGATTTTCATGCGGTCGGCCAG
The DNA here is from genome assembly GCA_943329075.2 of Chitinophaga pinensis. Taxonomy (GTDB): domain Bacteria; phylum Pseudomonadota; class Gammaproteobacteria; order Burkholderiales; family SG8-41; genus PALSA-1004. The sequence continues at coordinate 72,178 of CALQCM020000010.1, forward strand.
TCGATGGTGTCGTTGACGCCGCTGCAGATTGATTTGACGCAGAACACACAGTTGCAGACGGTCAGGCAGTGGCTGGCATGAGCACACGCATTTCCGGTATCGGCATGACCTCGCAGCGCACGCGTTTGCGCATGATCACGCGGTTGCGCGAGCAGGGCATCGTTGACGAGGCGGTGCTCAACGTCATGAACGAGATCCCGCGCCACATCTTCGTCGAAGAAGCGCTGGCGAGCCGCGCCTACGATGATTGCGCGCTGCCGATCGGTTTCGGGCAGACCATTTCGCAGCCTTATATTGTTGCCCGCATGACCGAACTGCTGACGGTAGGCAAGCCGCCGGGCAAGGTGCTGGAGATCGGCACCGGCTGCGGCTATCAGACATCGATACTGGCGCGGCTGTCGACCGAGGTGTATTCGGTTGAGCGTTTGCTGCCGCTGCTGTCGAAGGCGCGGCGCAACGTGCGCGAACTGCGCGTCATGAACATCCGCTTCAAGCACGCCGATGGCCATGTCGGCATACCGGAAGGCGCGCCGTTTGACGCCATCATGGTGACGGCGGCGGCAACGCATGTGCCGGATGCGTTGAAGCAACAACTCGCCGTCGGCGGCCGCATGGTGGTGCCGATGGGGACGGGCGAGCAGTTTCTGTGCTTGATCGAGCGCACGCGCAGCGGTTTTGCGGAGAAGCGGCTCGATGCGGTCAATTTCGTGCCTCTGCTTTCGGGTCTCAGCTGAGCGGTCGGCAATGAAACCCCGTTCGCTCGCTGTAGTGTTGGTTTGCGCGCTGGTGATGGCGGGCTGCGCCTCAACGCGCAGCCCGGCCCCCGTTTCCGACCGCACGCAGCCTTCAACTTCAACACAAGCGGCGGCCAAACCGGCGCCGGCGGCCGCAACCGCAACCGCTGCTGCGGCCGCCCGCGAACCGGACACGCGGCCGGAAACCTACACTGTCAAACGCGGCGACACGCTCTTCTCGATCGCACTCGATCACGGCCTCGACTACAAAGATCTCGCTGAATGGAATGCGATCGACAATCCGAATGTGATCCGCAGCGGCCAGCAATTCCGACTGCGCGCCCCGGTTTCAGCCGCGGTGGCCACTCCGCTGAAAACGGCGCCGGCCATTCAGGGCAAACCGGTCAGCGCTGCCGCATTGCCGCCGGCGACCAGCGCTGCACCGGTTGCGGGCGAGGCGGTGAAGTCGCAACCGAAAGGCGTCAAGCTGCCGTATTCCGAGCAGGCGCTGGCCCAGTTGTCGGGGGCGGCGCTCAAGCCGCCGGTCGTCGCGGTCGCGCCCGCGGCAAAAGCGGAGCCACGGGTCGAGGAGAAGCCGGCGGTCAGCGAGGATGACGACGAAAAAATCGAGTGGAACTGGCCAACGGCGGGCAAGCTGCTCAGCACGTTCAACGAGTCGACCAATCTCAAGGGTATCGGCATTGCCGGCAAACAGGGGCAGGCGATCAATGCCAGCGCGCCGGGCAAGGTCCTCTACAGCGGCGATGGCATACGCGGTTACGGCAAGCTCGTCATCATCAAACACAACAAGGTTTTCCTCAGCGTCTATGCGCACAACAGCGTGGTGACGGTGAAAGAAGGACAGTCGGTGGTGAAGGGCCAGAAGATCGCTGAGATGGGCAACAGCGACTCCGACCAGGTCAAACTGCATTTCGAGATCCGCCGCTTCGGCAAGCCGGTCGATCCAATGCGCATGCTGCCGGGCGACAAGCCGGGCTGATGATCTGCGCTTCCCGGGCCAGTATTTCGATCTCGAAGCAAACACTCATTACGGCTACTTCAGAGACTACGATTCGAGTCAGAGTCGGCGCAGTAAATTCCATCCGCGAGAGCGGGAGCCCTCGACCGGCTGGCGCGCAAAAGGGTCTCTTGACGGGTTGATTGAATGTGGCTACGATGTAGCTACGTTAATCCAAGTTGGGTTGCCGATGCTGTCGAGCAGTTGATGGCGATAGTATTAACCTCATGCTTCTGCTGGGGCTGACTGCCTGTGCAAGAGTGCGGATAGGTAATTATGTTCTCGACACTTAAAACAACTGACGTACGTTCGCGGATTGAACCGGACTTGAAGGATCGCGCCAGCGAGGTGCTGGCTGCTTGCGGACTCAACCTGAGCGAAGCGATCCGGCTGTTTTTGCGCCAGGTCGTGGTTCAGGAGGGGCTGCCGTTTTCGGTAAAAACTCCTAACGCTACCACGATCGCAGCAATGAAAGAGGCCCGGTCAATGAAGCGCGCGACGTTCGGTTCCGCACAGGAGTTCTTCGATGACTTCGAAAAAGTCGGCGCAGCAAAAGCGCGCAAATCCGCCAAGAAACGCCGATAAGACCAAGCAGTTTCAAAAAGACTGGCAGCGCCTGAGCCATTCGGGCCGCTACGATATGCATCGCCTCAAGGAGGCGATGCTGCTTCTTATTGCCAACGATGCTCCCCTGCCGCCCGAGCACTTCGATCACGGACTTGCTGGCGATTGGGAAGGGTTTCGCGAGTGCCACGTCGGTGGCGACTTCTTGCTAATCTACCAGTTGCGCGATGACGGATCTATCATCTTTGCGCGCACCGGGACGCATGCGGATTTATTCGAGTAGACGCGGCGCCAGCCGCAAATAGAAGTCGGTCAGGAATAAGGAGAAAATCTTCTTCCACACCGGGTCACTTGTTGGTGCCGAATTCAAAAATCTCTCTCTGGGGGAGGGGGCTATTGAAGTATTGCCCGGCCACTACTTCGACAGGGAAACGAACTTTCAATTCAATGGCCGGCGGTGATGCCTAGGGCGCGGGAAGCGCCCGGATTCGCGTCATCAAATCTTTTACGCCGGCATCCGTTGCCGTCGGGCCGTAACGCAACTCCACGTAATAGGCGCTGATCTGCTCTATGGCCTCACGCATTGCCGGCAGCATGGTGCCGGCGCGCCGTGAAAACGCCACCGGCCCCTCGCTGGGATGGCGGGTGACGCCGTGGCGCGCGAGTTTGGCGCAGAAGCGCGCGTAGGCGCGCACCAGTGGATCGGGCCGTTGCGCGCGCAGCCGGACGAGCATCAGGAGGCCGACGGCAAGCGTGATCGCGGTGGCCAGCATGAACATGACGGTGGCGAGTTTTTGCCAGGTTACGTTATCAATGCCGGCGCGTTCCATCAGCTGAAACTGCCGTTCCTGCGTGTATTCGAGCACGGTCTGGTTCCAGGTATTGGTCACCGAATCCCAGGTCATGCGCGCGCGTTGCAGCCATTCGTATTCGCCGCGCAGCTGGCGCGGCAGCGACTCGGATTGCGGCACGGCGGAGGCCACGCCGGATTCAACGCGGTTGGGCGACACTGCCCCGGTCGGGTCGACGCGTGTCCAGCCGCTGTCTTTGAACCAGACTTCGGTCCAGGCATGCGCATCGGCCTGCCGTACCGTCAGGTAGGAGCCGACGTAATTGATCTCACCGCCCTGATAGCCGGTCACCACGCGCGCCGGCACACCGCCGGCCCGCATCAATACCGCGAAGGCCGAAGCGTAGTGTTCGCAAAACCCGGCTTGCGTCGAAAACAAAAATTCATCGACCGGGTTGCCACCTAGTAGCGGCGGCGTCGTCGTGTAATAAAAGTTCTGCGTGCGAAACATCGACAGGACTGCGTTGGCGTAAGCGCGGTCGTCGACGGCATTTTTGCGCATGCGTTCGGCGAGTGCGGCGGTGCGCGGGTTGCTGCGGCCGGGCAGCGCCAGCGCGCGCTGGCGTTCGTAGTTGCTGAGTTCGGCGTTGTCGCGCCAGGCCGGTGATGACGTCATTTCGTAGCGCGTACGGCGCGTCACCGGCGTCGGGTTGAGCAATTGAAAGTCGCCGGTCAGGCGCGCCGGCGCCGGCGCGCGGGTCGGCAGGTCAAGGGCGAACAGCCAGCGGCGGCTGTGCGGTTCGACCGTCACTGTGTATTCGATCGGCGTACCCGAGCGTTCGACTTCGCGTTGCAACTGGTTGCCCAGGCGCGAGGCGCTCCAGGTGTAACCGTCGAAATCCCACATCACCGGGCCGCGCCAGTAGAGCTGGTTGGGGCGCGGCACCTCGGAGCGGAAGCTGGCGCGCAGGGCGACGGCATCCGAGGTCAGCAATTTGCTCACGCTGCCGGGCGACATTTCATCCGACAGGCCGGTGGTGCCCGAGAGCGCATCCTGCGGCATCCCCCACAGCGGCCCGGAGATGCGCGGAAACAGCACGAACAGCACCAGCATCAGCGGGATCGATTGCAGCAGCATGAAGCCGGCGCTGCGGAACTGGTAGCGATAGCCGGGTTGCTGCTGCCGGAACTGGAAACCGATCAGCGTCGCGGTGATGACCCAGACGACGACGAGCAGATAAAGCGCTGTGGGGATCGATTGCGAATAAAGAAAATTGGTGATGACGAGGAAGTAGCAGAGGAACACCAGCACCATGGCGTCGCGCAGCGCGGCCATCTCAAGCAGTTTCAGCGCCAGCATCACGACCAGCAGCGTGACGCCGGAATCGCGGCCCATCAGACGCCCGTAATGAATATAAATGCCGCCGACGGTGCCGCCGGCGATGATGAAGAGCAGCCATTTCGGCGGCATATGCAGCGCGTGCCAGGTGATATAGACGCGCCACGCCAGCAACATGACCGCCAGCAGCGTGACCCACCACGGCAGGCGTTCAACATGCGGCAGCGTCACCAGCGTCAGTGCGAGCAGCAGCCAGCCGACCTGTCCCGGATGCAGACGTTCCTTCACGGCATTCATGCGGTGCGCCCCAGTTCATGCAGCGCGAGTGCTTCAAGACAGCGTTCGCGTTGCGCATCACCCGGCGCCGGCGGCAACTCGATGCCGGGCAGACGCAGGCCGAAACTGATGGAGGTGGCATGCGCGTCGATCACCCAGCGCGTCAGGCGCGACAGACGCGCCTCGGTGCCGAGCGTTGCCGCGGTGGCGCGCCAGTCCAGCCACAGTTCTGTATCGGCGCGGCCGCTGAACTGCTTGGTCATCAGGCCCTGATCGCGCGCCGCGGCTTTCCAGGCGATATGCCGCGGCGAGTCGCCGGGATTGTAGGAACGCAAGCCGGCAAAGTCCTCCTGGCCGGCACCATGTGACATGCCCAGACCGTGATGTGCTTCCGGCACCGGCAGCGGCGGTGCGGCCACTTCGATGCGCGGATAGACGGTGCAGCGGATGTCGAGATCGGCGTAGGCCCAGGCATAACAAAGCCCGAGCGGAAAGCGCGTGAACACGGTGATGCGTCCGGGGCGCAGCACGCCGCGCCGCAGCGCTGGAATGGCAACGCGCGCATGCGTGCTTTGATGCGCCGGCACGTCGATGTAAATCTCATGTCTGCCGTCGCGCGTGACGCCGATGCTGTAACGGAACAGCGCGCCGGGGTTTTCGAAGATCAATGTGAAGTGCGCATGTTCACCGCAAAAAACCGGTTCGACGCGGCCGGCGGAAATTTTCAGGCGTGCCAGATTGCGGAAGGTGTGCAGGATCGAATTGACGCCGAGGGCGGCCAGCAGAAACGTCAGCACGAAGCCAAGGCTCAGGTTGTAGTTGATCGAGCCGGTCAGCATCAACAGCAGGGCAACGAGGTAGATCACGCCGTAGCGCGAGGGCAGGATGAAAATGCGGCGCTGCGCCAGCACGATGCTGCCGCTCTGTGCACCGTGCAACTGGAACAGCCAGCGGTCGAAGTAACCGCGGATTTTTCGATAAGGCGCGCCCAGCGGACGCAGCAACAACCACCAGCGGGATGCGTTTGGCGGCGGCTCGTAGGTGTAACTGCCGATGGGCTGCGGGGTTTCCACGCGTCGCCGCTCAAATATCTAGGGGATGGGCACGGCTTCGATGAGATTTTCCGAGACTGCCGCGCCGTTGATGCGCGTGCTGTCGCGTGCCACGAACAGGCGGTGGCCAACGACTCCCGGCACGATCGCCTGCAGATCTTCCGGCAGCACCTGGTTGCGGCCTTCCATCAAGGCCCAGGCGCGCGCGGCAGCGAGCAGGGCGAGTGCGGCGCGCGGCGACAGACCGCTGACGTAGTCCGGCGATTTGCGGCTGTAATCGACCAGCGCCTGCAGGTAATCGAGCAGGGCGCCGGAGACATGCACCGCGCGCGCAGCGGTTTGCGCCGCCGCCAGTTCTTCGGGCAGCAGGCAGGGCGTCAGTTTCGGCAGCAGATCACGACGGTCAGCACCCTGCAGCAGCGCGCGTTCGGCGCCGGCGTCCGGGTAACCGAGTTCGATGCGCATCAGAAAGCGGTCGAGCTGCGATTCGGGCAGCGGGAAGGTGCCGATCTGGTTCGACGGGTTTTGCGTGGCGATGACAAAAAACGGTTCGGGCAGCGGGCGGGTCTCACCTTCCGCGGTGACCTGGTGTTCCTCCATCGCTTCGAGCAGCGCGCTTTGCGTTTTCGGGGTGGCGCGGTTGACCTCGTCGGCGAGGATCACCTGCGAAAAAATCGGCCCCGGATGAAAACGGAAACGGCCGCTTTCGCGTTCATAGATTGAGACGCCGAGGATGTCTGCCGGCAGCAGGTCGCTGGTGAACTGGATGCGCTGAAACTGCAGTCCGAGCACCACGGCGAGCGTGTGTGCGAGGGTGGTCTTGCCGACGCCGGGGATGTCTTCGATCAGCAGGTGGCCGCGTGCGAGCAGGCAGGCCACGGCTAGGCGGATCTGGCGCTCCTTGCCGAGGATGACCTGGCTGATGTGTTTGACGACGTTGTCGATTTTTTCGCGATGCATCCGCGCTATTGTATCTTTGTAATGTTTCACGTGCTTGTGCCGCCACGGCCCGTCATATCCCTGCCCGCTTGGACAAGGCCGGGGCTCGCAGCTAATATGGCAACTCGATATCGGGAGCCTGTTTTGAACACCGCATTTATCACCCACACGGATTGCCAGTTGCACGACATGGGTGCGATGCATCCTGAATGTCCGCAGCGCCTGCCGGCGGTGCAGGATCAGTTGATCGCCTCGGGCATCAGCGACCATCTGCTGCACGTCGAGGCGCCGCTGGCGACGCGCGCGCAGCTGGAGCGTGTGCACGAGGCGTGGTACATCGACAGCGTCGAGGAACAGTCGCCGCAGCGCGGCATCGTGCATCTGGACCCCGACACGGCGATGTGTCCCGCCAGTCTGAATGCGGCATTGCGTGCCGCCGGCGCCGGTGTGCTGGCGACCGACATGGTGATCGCAGGGGAAGCGACCAACGCCTTTTGCAACATACGGCCGCCGGGCCACCATGCCGAGCGCGGGCGGGCGATGGGATTCTGCATTTTCAATAGCGTCGCCGTGGCAGCGGCGCACGCGCTTGACCATCATGGCCTCAAACGCGTCGCCATCGTCGATTTCGATGTGCACCACGGCAACGGTACCGAGGAGATTTTTCGGGACGATGAACGCGTCATGATGGTGTCCACCTTCCAGCACCCGTTTTATCCCTACAGCGGCACCGAGGGGCGCTCCGAGCGCATGGTGAACATTCCGCTGGCGGCCTATAGCGGCGGCGTCGAATTCCGCGCCGCGGTCGAGACCTGGTGGCTGCCGGCGCTGGAGAAATTCAAACCGGAAATGCTGTTCATCTCGGCGGGCTTCGACGCGCACCGCGAAGACGATCTGGCCATGATGAAACTGGTCGAGGCCGATTACACCTGGGTCACGCAGCAGTTGCGCCAGGTGGCCGACCGCCATGCCGGCGGGCGCATTGTTTCGCTGCTCGAAGGCGGTTACAACCTGCACGCGCTGGGGCGCAGCGCGGCGGTCCATCTGAAGGTGTTGAGCGGTCTTTGATCCGCGCCGCCGCGCTGGCGGCGCGGCGGATCAAGCGCGGTGGCGTGCCGCCGGCCCGGCTCAGGGCATCCAGATTGCCGCAAACGCATTGCGGCCTTCGGCGACCAGAATATTGTAGGTGCGGCAGGCGGCATCGGTGGTCATGACTTCGAGGCCGATGCGCGCCTCGTAGAGGCTGCGCGAGAGCGACGGGTGTGGAAATTTCTGCGTCGGGCCGGTGCCAAGCAGCACGATTTCAGGCTGCAGGCCGCGCAGGAAGGCAAAGTGCTCGGCGGCGAGGTCTTCCCAGCGCTGCGGCCACTCAAACAGCAGGCGGTCGCCACTGACGACGAGGCATTTCTCATGCCGCGTGCGGTTGATCTCGACATAGCCTTTGCCGTAGCCGGTAAAGACATTGCGGCCGGGGGCGGTTTCAAGTTGGAATTTCATTCGATTCGGAATTGCCGCAGGAGGCGGTGTCGGCTAAAATTATATGCTTTTTCACGCCCTTACACGCGAAACGAAACGAAAAGTCCAAGCCTATGGAAGAGTTCTCCCGGATCAAACGCCTGCCGCCCTATGTCTTCAATATCACGGGTGAACTGAAAGCCGCCGCCCGCAAGCGCGGCGAAGACATCATCGACCTGTCGATGGGCAATCCCGACCAGCCGACGCCGCAGCATATCGTCGACAAATTGATCGAGAGCGTGCAGCGCCCCGATACCCATCGGTATTCGGTGTCGAAGGGTATTCCGCGCCTGCGTCGCGCGATCTGCAATTGGTACAAGACCCGCTTCAACGTCGAATTCGATCCTGATTCGGAAGCCATCGTCACCATCGGCTCGAAGGAGGGCATTGCGCACCTCGCATTGGCGACCCTCGATCAGGGCGATATCGTGCTGGTGCCGAATCCGAGTTATCCGATCCACATCTACGGCCCGGTGATTGCCGGTGCGGATATCCGCCACGTGCCGATGATCGCCGGCGTGGATTTCTTCGACGAACTCGAACGCGCCATCCGCGATTCGTATCCGAAGCCGAAGATGCTGATCTGCAATTTCCCCGGCAACCCGACCACGCAATGCGTCGACCTGTCGTTTTTCGAGCGCCTGGTGGCGATTGCGCGCGAACATCACATTTATGTGGTGCATGATCTCGCCTATGCGGACATCGTGTTCGATGGCTACCGCGCGCCGTCGATCATGGAGGTGCCGGGGGCGCGTGACATCGCGGTCGAGTTCTTCACGCTGTCGAAAAGCTACAACATGGCGGGCTGGCGGGTCGGTTGCATGGTCGGTAACAAGGACCTTGTCACCGCGCTGGCGCGCATGAAGAGCTATCACGACTACGGCACCTTCACACCGATCCAGGTGGCGTCGATCATCGCGCTGGAAGGCCCGCAGGAGTGCGTCGAGGAAGTGCGCGCGATGTACCAGAAGCGACGTGACGTCATGTGCGCCGGCCTGCAGGCGGCCGGCTGGCACGTCGAAATTCCGAAAGCGACGATGTATATCTGGGCAAAGATCCCCGAGCCGTACGCGAAGATGGGTTCGCTCGAGTTTTCCAAGAAGCTGCTGAATGAAGCGCGCGTCGCAGTCTCGCCCGGCATCGGCTTCGGCGAATACGGCGACGATCATGTTCGTTTTGCCCTGATCGAGAATGAAGCACGTTCACGCCAGGCGGTGCGCGGCATCAAGGAAATGTTCCGGAAGGACGGTTTGTTATGAAGTCATTGCGCCCGATCAACGTCGGCCTGCTCGGTATCGGCACGGTGGGCGGCGGCACTTTTGAAGTGCTCTCGCGCAACCAGGAAGAAATCACGCGCCGCGCCGGTCGCGGCATCGTCATCAGCATGGTGGCCGACAAGGATTTGAAGCGTGCGCGCAAGCTGGTCGGGAAAACGGCGAAAGTCACCGATGACGCATTCAAAGTGGTGAGCGACCCGGGCATCGACATCGTCGTCGAACTGATCGGCGGCACGCGGATCGCGCGCGATCTGGTGATGGCGGCGATCAAGAACGGCAAACATGTCGTCACCGCCAACAAAGCGTTGCTGGCCAATTACGGCAACGAGATTTTCGCGGCGGCGCGCAAACACGGCGTGATGGTGGCCTTCGAGGCGGCGGTGGCCGGCGGCATACCCATCATCAAGGCGTTGCGCGAAGGCCTGACTGCCAACCGCATCGAATGGATCGCCGGCATCATCAACGGCACCAGCAATTTCATCCTCTCGGAAATGCGCGAGAAGGGTTCGAGTTTCGACAGCGTGCTGGCCGAGGCGCAGCGCCTCGGTTACGCCGAGACTGATCCGACCTTCGACATCGAAGGTGTGGACGCCGCACATAAGCTGACCATCATCGCCGCGATTTCCTTCGGCATTCCGATGCGTTTCAAGGACGCCTACACCGAGGGCATTTCGAAGCTGACCGCGGCCGATATCCGTTACGCCGAGGAACTCGGCTACCGCATCAAGCTGCTCGGCATCACGCGCCGCACGCCGAAGGGCATCGAGCTGCGCGTGCACCCGACCTTGATCCCGGCGCGCCGCCTGATTGCCAACGTCGAGGGCGTGATGAACGCCATCCTCGTCAAAGGCGACGCGGTGGGGCCGACGCTGTATTACGGCGCCGGCGCCGGTGCCTATCCGACGGCGTCCGCGGTAATTGCCGATCTCGTTGACGTGACGCGCATGCATACGGCGGATCCGGAAAACCGTGTGCCGCATCTGGCCTTCCAGCCGGACCGCATGTCGAAACTGCCGATCCTGCCGATGTCCGAGGTCGAGACCTCGTATTACCTGCGCATGCGCGTGCTCGACAAGCCCGGCGTGCTGGCGGATATCACGCGCATCCTGGCCAAAGGCTCGATTTCGATCGACGCCATGGTTCAGAAAGAACCGCCCGAGGGCGAGGCCCACGCCGACATCATCATGCTGACGCACCTGACGGTCGAAAAGCGCATCAACGCAGCGATCGCCGGCCTCGAAAAGCTCAAGGTCGTGGTTGGCAAGGTCACGCGCATTCGCATGGAGCCGCTCGGCACGAGCTGAGAGCGAGGTTTTCATGCGATATGTAAGCACGCGCGGCGGGGCGGCACCGGCTGCCTTTCTCGACATCCTGTTAGGCGGGCTGATGGGCGACGGCGGGCTCGCCATGCCCGAACGTTATCCGCAGGTCGGTGCGGCCGAACTGGCGCGCTGGCGCGGGCTGTCTTATCCGCAACTCGCCTTTGAAATTCTGCGTTTGTACGCAGACGACATCAGCAGCAGCGAGCTGAAGCAGATCGTCGACAAGACTTATACCGCAGCGGTGTTCCATTCGGCCGATATCACGCCGGTGCGGCAACTGGAAGAGGGCGTATTTATCGCCGGCCTGTCAAACGGGCCGACGCTGGCGTTCAAAGACGTGGCGATGCAACTGCTAGGCAACCTCTTCGAACATGCGCTGGCAAAAACCGGCGCCGAACTGAACATCCTCGGCGCGACTTCGGGAGACACCGGCTCGGCGGCCGAGTATGCAATGCGCGGCAAGCAGGGCATCCGCGTTTTCATGCTCTCGCCGCACCAGAAGATGAGCCCGTTCCAGACGGCGCAGATGTTTTCGCTGCAGGACGCCAATATCATCAACATTGCGGTGCGCGGCGTGTTCGATGATTGCCAGGACATCGTCAAGGCGGTCAGCAACGATCACGCCTTCAAATCGAAATACAGCATCGGCACTGTCAATTCGATCAACTGGGCACGCGTCGTCGCGCAGGTGGTTTATTACTTCAAGGCCTACTTCGCCGCCACGCAGTCGAACGACCAGCAGGTGTCGTTTGCCGTGCCGTCGGGCAATTTCGGCAACATCTGCGCCGGCCATATCGCGCGTTGCATGGGGCTGCCGGTACGCAAGCTCATTCTGGCGACCAATGAAAACGACGTGCTCGACGAATTTTTCCGCACCGGCATCTATCGCGTGCGGCCGTCGGAGCGCGTGCAGCAGACCAGCAGTCCGTCGATGGATATTTCGAAGGCCTCGAATTTCGAGCGTTTTGTGTTCGATCTGGTCGGGCGCGACAGCAAAACCGTAGCAAGCCTGTGGCGCCAGCTCGACCGCGACGGCATTTTTGATCTTTCACGCACGCCGCATTTCGCGCGCATTGCCGATTACGGTTTCGTCTCCGGTTCGAGCAAACACGCCGACCGGCTGGAGACCATCCGTTCGGTCCACAGCAAATACAATCAGATCATCGATACGCATACCGCGGACGGCGTGAAGGTCGGGTTGCAACACCGCGAAGCCGGTGTGCCTTTGATCTGCCTCGAAACGGCGCTGCCGGCAAAATTTGCGGCGACCATCAAAGAGGCGATCGGCCGTGATCCGGAAGTGCCTTATGGCATGACGGGGCTGGAGCGCCTGCCGCAGCGTTTTTGTGTGCTCGATGCCGACGATGTCGCGGTCAAGGACCTGATCGTCCGCACCTGCGCGAATCCCTGAATTTCCTGCTGCGCGGCCGATTCGCTTCGTCGCGTGCTCGTCTAACTGTTCGTTATGCCTCGACCCCGGCTCCGCGTCTCCTCGCGACGGAACTTCTGGGGTTCGGGGTTCTAAGCGTCAAAGCGCATCGACAGATCGGCGGCTTTGACATCCTTGGTGAGGCTGCCGATCGAAATGCGATCGACGCCCGTTTCGGCGATTTCATGCACATTGGCCAGCGTAATGCCGCCGGAGGCTTCCAGCCCGGTAGGGCGCAATAAGCGAAGCGCATTGCGCCGCATGTAATCGACCGCAATACTTCCGGATGCCCAACTATCGTCGTTTCACAAGTTGGTGGAAGGCGGGATATATTCGCAGGATTGCGCAGGCGGCTTGGTGGACTCGTTGGGATATGATGACTTACATGCGGCGCAATGCGCTGCGCTTATTGCGCCCTACATTGCGCCCTACGACTGCTGAGGTGGGGCGCCGAAGTCGCTTCAACTAATCGTCAAAGCGCATCGACAGGTCGGCGGCTTTGACATCCTTGGTGAGGCTGCCGATCGAAATGCGGTCGACGCCGGTTTCGGCGATTTCATGCACATTGGCCAGCGTAATGCCGCCGGAGGCTTCCAGCGCGGCGCGTCCCGCGGCAACCGCCACGGCTTCGCGCATTTGCGCGGTATTCATGTTGTCGAGCAGGATCAGTTTTGCGCCGGCCTCGATGGCGGTGCGCAGTTGATCGAAATTCTCCACTTCGACCTGTATCCACACGCCTTGCGCTGCTGACGCCAGTGCGGTTTGCATGGCGGCGGCAATGCCGCCGGCCGCTGCAATGTGGTTTTCCTTGATCAGAATGGCGTCGTAGAGGCCCATGCGGTGGTTGGTCCCGCCGCCGGTCATGACGGCGTATTTCTGCGCCACACGCAGGCCCGGCAGCGTTTTTCGCGTGTCGAGGATCTTTGCGCGCGTACCGCGCACCGCATCGACGAAGTGCCGCGTCGTCGTTGCGATGCCGGAGAGCAGTTGCAGGAAATTGAGCGCGGTGCGCTCGCCGGTGAGCAGGGCGCGCGCGCTGCCGCGCAGGGTGCAGAGGGTTTGTCCGGCTTTGGCGTCGCTGCCATCGGCGCACCACCATTGAATGGCGACATCCGGATCGAGGCGCCGGAAGCAGGCGTCGACCCAGGCGCTGCCGCAAATGACAGCGTCGTTGCGGGTGATGATGTGCGCGCCGGCGGTTTGGCCGGCAGGGACCAATGCCGCGGTGAGGTCGCCACCGCCGACATCCTCTTCCAGTGCGGCGGCGACGTTGCGATCAATTGCCTGTGCCAAGCCCTGCATTTTCATCTATATTGGCCGTAAACAAGAGTTTGAAGTTTACCCGATGGGGAGGACGCATGACCGGAATCATGGGGGTAATTTCCTACGGCCTGGGCACGATCGTCGGCTTTTTTATCATCGGCATGCTGCTGTTCTGGTTCATCCAGGACGTCACGCAGAAAAAGCACACCGTGCTGCGCAACTTCCCGGTGATCGGGCGCCTGCGTTTCTTCTTCGAGCAGATGGGCGAGTATTTCCGCCAGTATTTCTTCGCCGGCGACCGCGATGAAATGCCGTTCAACCGCGCCACCCGCGCCTGGGTCTATCGCGAAGCCAAGAACGAAGGCGGCATCATCGGTTTCGGTTCGAGCAACGATTTGCGCGAGCCGGGCTCCATCATTTTCGTCAACCATCCGTTTCCGGTGCTGGAAGAAGACCGCCTGCCGACGCCTTCGCTGCTGATCGGCGCCGACCATTGCCGCTATCCCTTTGAAGCGCGTTCGGTCACCAATATTTCCGGCATGAGTTTCGGCGCGATTTCAGAACCCGCAGTGCGCGCCTTGTCGCGCGGCGCCGGCCTTGCCGGCTGCTGGATGGACACCGGCGAGGGCGGTCTGTCGCCCTATCATCTCGAAGGCGACTGCGATGTCATCATGCAGATCGGCACGGCGAAATACGGAATCCGCGACGGCGACGGCAAATTTTCCCCGGAAAAAGCGCGCGAGTTGTCGCACGTGGTGAAGGCTTTCGAGATCAAGCTGTCGCAGGGCGCCAAGCCGGGCAAGGGCGGCGTGCTGCCCGGCGCCAAGGTGACGGCGGAGATCTCAAGGATACGCGGCATACCCGCCGGGGAAGATTCGATCAGCCCCAATCGCCACCACGATATCGCCAATATCGACCAGTTGCTCGACAAGGTGGTCTACATCCGCGACCTCACCGGGCGGCCGGTCGGGGTCAAAACGGCCATCGGTGGCTGGGATTTCATGAACGATTTATGTGAGGCGATTTTGCGCCGGGGTGTGCAGGATGCGCCGGATTTTCTCGTCATTGACGGTGGTGAGGGCGGCAGCGGTGCGGCGCCGGCAACGCTGATGGACCACATGAGCTTGCCGATCGCCGAGGCCTTGCCGCGCGTGATCGACGCCTTGCTCGAAGCGGGACTCAAAGACCGCATCCGCGTGGTCGCCTCGGGGAAACTGGTGACGTCGGCGCGCGCCGCCTGGGCGCTGTGCACGGGCGCCGATTTCATCAACACGGCGCGAGGCCCGATGTTTGCGCTGGGCTGCATTCAGGCCATGCGCTGTCATATGAATACCTGCCCGACCGGCATCACCACCCACAACAAGCGCCTGCAACGCGGCCTCGTCGTCGAGGAGAAATATGTTCGCGTCGCCAGTTACATCCGCAATATGAATAAAGAGATCGACATGATTGCGCACTCCTGCGGCTGCCGGCATGCGCGCGAGCTGCGGCGTGAGCATGTGCGCATCGTCGAATCGGCCAACCGCAGTGTGGCGCTGAGCATGCTGCACCCCTACCCAGCGGAGGCGGCGCGCGCCGCGGTTGAATAAGCCGCACCGGCACTTGAATATTTGGGCCGGAGGTCATTGAAATTCCGGTGGAATGCCCCATCTGTCAGTCAGGACATTAACCGGGCCTTGGCGAAACCATGCGATTCGACAAATTCACGACCAAATTTCAACAGGCGTTCTCCGATGCGCAGAGCCTCGCGGTCGGGCAGGACAACCCCTACATCGAGCCGCAGCACCTGCTGCAGGCGCTGTTGCAGCAGGACGACGGCAGCACCACCTCGCTGCTGTCGCGCGCCGGCGTCAACGTGCAGGCGCTGAAGACCGCGCTGGCGGCGGCGCTCAAGCGCCTGCCCAAGGTCGAGGGGCAGGCCGGCGAAGTCAATGTGTCGCGCGAACTGACCGCCTTGCTCAACATCACCGACAAAGAGGCGCAGAAGCACGACGACCAGTTCATCGCCTCCGAGATGTTTTTGTTCGCGCTGACGCAGGACAAGGGCGAAACGGGACGTTTGCTCAAGCAGCACGGCGGCACGCGCGCGGCCATCGAACAGGCGGTCAACGCGGTGCGCGGCGGCGAGAGCGTCAGCAACCCCGAAGCCGAGGGGGCGCGCGAAGCGCTGAAGAAATACACGGTCGACGTGACCGAACAGGCGCGTGCCGGCAAACTGGACCCGGTGATCGGTCGCGATGACGAGATCCGCCGTGTCATTCAAATTCTGCAGCGCCGCACCAAGAACAATCCGGTGCTGATCGGCGAGCCGGGTGTCGGCAAGACGGCGATCGTCGAAGGGCTGGCGCAACGCATCGTCAACGGCGAGGTGCCGGAAACGCTGAAGAACAAACGGGTGCTGTCGCTCGACATGGCAGCAATGCTGGCCGGCGCGAAATACCGCGGCGAGTTCGAAGAGCGTCTCAAATCGGTACTGAAGGAAATTGCGCAGGACGCCGGGAGAACGATCGTGTTCATCGACGAACTGCACACCATGGTCGGTGCCGGCAAGGCCGAGGGCGCAATGGACGCCGGCAATATGCTCAAGCCCGCCCTGGCGCGCGGCGAACTGCATTGCGTCGGCGCCACCACGCTGAATGAATACCGCAAGTACGTCGAAAAGGACGCCGCGCTGGAACGCCGCTTCCAGAAAGTGCTGGTCGACGAGCCGTCGGTCGAAAGCACGATCGCGATCCTGCGCGGGCTGCAGGAAAAATACGAAGTGCATCACGGCGTGGACATCACTGACCCGGCGATCGTCGCCGCCGCCGAGTTGTCGCACCGCTACATCACCGATCGCTTTCTGCCGGACAAGGCGATCGATCTGATCGACGAAGCGGCTTCACGCATCAAGATGGAGATCGACTCAAAACCGGAAGTGATGGATAAACTCGATCGCCGTCTGATCCAGCTGAAGATCGAACGCGAGGCGGTGCGCAAGGAAAAAGACGATGCATCGCTGAAACGCATGGCTGCGCTCGAAGAGGAGATTGTTCGTCTCGGGCGCGAGTATGCGGATCTCGAAGAGGTTTGGAAGACCGAAAAATCCCAGGTGCAGGGTTCGCAGCACGTCAAGGAAGAACTCGAGAAACTGAAGGTCGAAATGGACGCGGCGACGCGCAAGGGCGACTGGCAGAAGGTGTCGGAAATTCAATACGGCAAAGTGCCTAAACTGGAGGCGCAGCTCAAACAGGCCGACAAGGCGCCTGTCAACGGCGCCAAACCGCGCCTGCTGCGCACGCAGGTTGGTGCCGAGGAAATCGCCGAAGTGGTGTCGCGCGCGACCGGCATACCGGTGGCGAAGATGATGCAGGGTGAACGCGACAAGCTGCTCCTGATGGAAGACCGTTTGCATCTGCGCGTGGTCGGGCAGGACGAGGCGGTACGACTGGTATCCGACGCGATCCGCCGTTCGCGCGCGGGACTGTCGGATCCCGACAAACCGTACGGCTCCTTCCTCTTCCTCGGGCCGACCGGGGTTGGTAAAACAGAACTGTGCAAGGCGCTGGCGGAATTCCTGTTCGATTCCGAAGAGCACATGATCCGCATCGACATGAGCGAATTCATGGAGAAGCATTCGGTGGCGCGGCTGATCGGCGCGCCGCCTGGATACGTCGGCTATGAAGAGGGCGGCTATCTGACCGAAGCGGTGCGGCGCAAACCGTACTCGGTGATTCTGCTCGACGAAGTCGAGAAGGCACATCCGGACGTATTCAACGTGCTGCTGCAGGTGCTTGACGACGGTCGCATGACCGATGGCCAGGGCCGCACGGTGGACTTCAAGAACACGGTCATTGTCATGACGTCGAACCTCGGCTCGCAGATGATCCAGCAGATGAGCGGCAATGATTATCAGGTGATCAAGTTGGCGGTGATGGGCGAGGTCAAGGCGCAGTTCCGGCCTGAATTCGTCAACCGCATCGACGAGATCGTGGTGTTCCATGCGCTCGACGAGAAAAACATTGCGTCGATTGCGCGCAAGCAGATCGGCCTGCTGGAGAAACGCCTGGCAAAAATGGAAATCCGTCTCGAAGTGAGCGACGCCGCAGTGAAGCGTATTGCGGAGGCGGGCTTCGATCCGGTTTACGGCGCGCGGCCACTTAAACGCGCCATCCAGTCGGAACTGGAGAACCCGCTGGCCAAACGCATACTTGAAGGCGGGTTCGCCGCCAAGGACACCGTACGTATCGACGTCGAGAAGGGCGCGTTGCGCTTCGCCAAGGCTTGATCGTCGCGCAGGTATCGGGCAAAACGGCGGGTGGCACGGATTTTTGTGCCGCCCGCCGTTTTTTGTCGATGCGTGGTGTATGCGTGCAGAACGCTTGCGGTCGACGACGATTCGTTTCCCTTTGAGAGGCGCGTGCTCACGCTATAATCGCAGCACTTCCCCGGTCCGTCCGATATCTGTAGATATGGAGCGCACATGACAAACGAACTACTCAATTCGCGGCTGGTAATCGCGGTTTTTGCGGCTGTTTTTGCGCATGCCGCCACCGCGCAGAATTATCCCAACCGGCCGGTGCGGCTGGTGGTACCGTTTTCCCCCGGCGGTGCAGCCGACGTCCCGGGCCGCATTCTCACGCAGAAAATGACCGAGGTGCTCGGTCATCAGGTGGTCGTTGATAACCGGCCGGGAGCGGGTTCGACCATAGGTGCTGAATCGGTGGCGAAAGCGCCGGCCGACGGTTACAACCTGCTGATGATCAGCAACACGCATTTCGTCAGCGCTGCGCTTTACAAAAAGCTGTCCTATGATTCGGTCGGTGATTTCGCGCCGGTAACCCAGGTCACCAGCGCGCCCAACGTTCTTGTCGTGCATCCGTCTTTGCCGGTGAAGAACATCAAGGAATTGATCGCGCTGGCGAAGGCCAAACCCGGCAAGATCGACTATGCGTCGTCGGGCAATGGCAGCACCCAGCATCTGACCGGCGCCTTGTTCACCAAGATGGCGGGCATCGACATGATGCATATTCCTTATCGCGGCAGCGGCCCGGCGACGGCCGACTTGCTGAGCGGGCAGGTTACCGTTGGTTTTCCCGGCATCGCCGGCATGCTGCCGCAGATCCGCGCCGGCAAGTTGCGTGCACTGGCCGTGACCAGCGGCAAACGCTCCCCCGAACTGCCCGAGACGCCGACGGTTGCCGAGGCCGGCATCAAAGGTTATGACGTGACCGCGTGGTTCGGCATCGCCGCCCCTAAAGGCACGCCGCGCGATATCGTGATGAAGCTGCACAGCGAATTGTTGCGCATCGTCAAAACGCCGGACGTGCAAAAGCAGCTGCTGAATGCCGGTCAGGAAGTGGCGTGGCAGGAAACGCCGGAACTTTTCGGCGAAATGCTAAAAGTCGAAGCAGCGAAATGGGCGCGCATGGTCAAGGAATCCGGCGCCCAGGTCAATTAAGCGGCGACGGCGCTGTGCCTACGGCGCCTTGACGTGAAACTCGGCGCGCTCCTGCGCGTCGAGTTGTGCCAGCAAACCGGTTTCCCATGCCAGGTATTGCAGCATGGCCGCGCGATTGCCGGCATGGCGGTCGTGCACGAAGAACAGATGGTCGATGCATTCTTCGTCAGTAGGTTTTTCCGGCGAAGCTTCAGTCGGAAAGCCGGCCTTGATCCAGGCTGCGGTGCCGCCGTCGAGCAATTGCACATCCGGTTTTCCCGCAGCCGCCAGTTCGGCGGCGGCGAGTTGCGCGACGCCGATGTCGTCGGCAATCAGAACAAGTGGCCCGGTCACCTTGCGCACGTCGACGACGATTTTCATGCGACTGCTCCAGCGGCTGCCCGGCACGTGGGCGCGCCGGTAGTGCATGCTGTAGTTCAGATCGAAAGCCGTGGCGCGTTTGGATTCGAGCGCCTGTTTCAGTGCGGCAGCGGAAATTGTCGGCAGCTCCGGCAGCGCCACCACCGGTACCGGCGGCAGGCGCAGCCCGGAGTGGATGCCGTTGGCGAGCACGCAAACGTCGTAGCCGAGTTGTGCCAGCCAGCTGGCCACCACAGGCGCACGCACACCGTCGCCGTCAATCAGCACGACACGCGCATGGCGTGCAGCCACCCATTGGTCCGTCGCCTGGATCAGTTGCCCGCCGGGCGCGTGCACGCTGCCGGGAATCGCATCTTTGGCGAATTCTTCCGGCGTGCGCACATCGCACAGATAGGTCGTGCGGGTTGGGTCCTGCAGCCATGCCGAGACTTCTATTGCCGCCACTTCACGCACACCGAATTTCTGCATCAGCTTGAGTGCTGATTCGCGCGAGGATGGCAGCGCCGCCGCATTGACGGCGTCCGGATAACGGCGTGTCGCCTGCTTTTCAAGTTTGAAATTGGCGAGGTACCAGCCTTGTGTGCCGTTTTCGAGAGCGACCACCGGGTTGGGCACACCGAAATTGATCAGCGTTTGCGCGCCGATGATGGAACGTGTGCGGCCGGCGCAGTTGACCACGATTTTCGTCGTCGGGTCCGGCGCCATGGTGGCGATGCGGTAGGGCAGTTCGGCATTCGGGCAGCAGATGCCGCCGGGTATGTTCATTTTGTTGTATTCGGCAAAGGGGCGACCGTCGACAACGATGAAATTTTCGCCGGCTGCCTGCATGCGCGCGAGTTCCTGCGCCGTAATGCGCGGGGTGTGGCAGGCGTGTTCGACCAGTTCGCCCAGCGTTTTGCTCGGCACGTTGACGCCGCGAAAGAGGCCATAGCCTGCCGCCGCCCAGGCACGCGTGCCGCCGGTCAGCACGCAGACATTGGTATAGCCGAGCGCGTGCATTTTTGCCGCCGCGACCGCGGCAATGCCCGCAGTGCCGTCGTCGCAAATCACCACGCGCGCATTCCGGCGCGGCAGCAACTGATAAACATCCAGTTCGAGCCGGCTGAACGGCAGCGGCGTGGCAAACAGCAGATGCGATTCGCCGAACTGGCCGGCTTCGCGGACGTCGAACAGCGCGATTTCGGCGCCGTCGTGCAGCATGGTCTTCAGTTCGGCGGTACTGACGGATGTGGGGGGTTGAGCGGTCATGGCAAATTCCTGTTGGCTTGAAAGCGAGGTCGATTAAACCATCAGCAGCGGAATTCCGCTGACGATCAAGAGCAAGGCAATAAAGCGCCTGAACAACGGCTGGTCAAGATTGGTGTGGATGTGGTTGCCGAGCAAGGTGCCGACCAGCATCAGCGGCAGGGCGAAGGCGCAGGCGATCATCGCTTCGCGGTTAAAGGCACCCAGTGCGAGGTAGCCGGCGCCGCGCACGCTGCCGAGGACGAACAGCATCGCGGCGACGGTGGCGCGGAACTTGTCCTTGGGCAGATTCTTCAGGTCGAAATAGATGGCGTAGAACATGCCGGCCATCGAACCAAACAACGTGCCGGAAATGCCGGCCGTGGTGCCGATCAGGGGGCGCAACAAGCCTAGCGGTAATGGCCAGCCGGGGCGCGGTTTGTACGATAAATACATCGCATAGGTGCCATAACAGAGGACGACGGCGCCGAGGCTGTGGGCAATCGTGGCAGCCTCGAAGACGTTGAAGAAATACAGGCCGATGGCGGCACCCACTAGAGAGGATGGCAGCAATTGCCACAGTTCGCGCCAGATGACGTGTTTTGCGTCGCCGGCGAGGATCGAGCATGAAGAAAGAACACCCAGCACCGTCACTACCGGCACGATGATTTTCATCGGCAGGACGAGTGCAAGCAGCGGAATGGTGACCGCGCCGAAGCCTGCGCCGCCACGGATGGCATAGGACAGGACGACGACGGCACAGGCATAGCCGATCTGGAGGGGGCCGAGGCTATCCATGCTGAGACCGTGGATGTAAGGATATTGCCGCTGCGACGACCACCATGCGTGGATAATGGCAATTGCGGCGGCGGGGCCGGATCTGTCGTCGCCTGAACGCGTGTCGAAAAACGGGGGGGATGCAATGGACGCAAATACAGAAGCGCAGATGACGGGGGTTAAGAATGTTCATCCTCTGGCCGTTCGCATGACGCACTGGATCAACGTTTTTGCAATGTTCATCATGGTCACCAGTGGCTGGCGCATCTACAACGCGTCGCCGTTGTTCGATTTCAAGTTTCCGCGGGATCTGACGATCGGAGGCTGGCTCGGCGGCGCACTTCAATGGCACTTTGCTGCCATGTGGATACTGGTCATCAATGGCCTGATTTACGTTGCCTACGGCATCGTCACGCGCCATTTTAAGGCAAATTTTCTGCCGCTGACGCCGCGTTCGGTGTGGCATGAATTCACCAATGCGCTGCGTGGCCGGATCAAACATGAATTGGGCGTCTACAACGCGGTGCAACGCGCGGCCTATATCGGCGTGATCGGGGTGATCGTGTTGCTTGTATTGTCCGGCATTGCCATCTGGAAACCCGTGCAGTTTCAGGGCCTGGCGGCCTTGATGGGCGGGTTCGACGGCGCGCGCTGGGTCCATTTCATTGCCATGGCAATGGTGGTGTTGTTTGTCGCCGTGCATGTCGCCATGGTGGCGCTGGTGCCGCGTACGTTATTGCCCATGTTTACCGGGCGCGCATCCACAACCGGACATGGGGGCTGAGATGGGACGCGAAGACAAAAGCAGACTTGATCGTAATCTCGTTGCGCCGGGCCGCGAAATCGTCAAACTCGAACGCCGGTTGTTTCTGAAAAGAGGTCTTAGCCTCGGTGCATTGACCATGCTGAGCGGCTGCGATGTAACGGATGCCGAGAGCGTGCAGAAGGTGTTGTGGACAATGTCGCGCTGGAACGACAGCGTGCAGGCGGCGATTTTCGATCCGAACAAGCTCGCGCCGACCTACCCGGAAAGTGCGATTACGCAGCCGTTCCCGTTCAACGCTTTTTACGGCGAATCCGAGGCGCCACGCGTCGATGGCGCGAAATACAAACTCGAGGTGGGCGGACTGGTGCGCGAAAAAGCGCCGTGGACGCT
Source organism: Chitinophaga pinensis (assembly GCA_943329075.2). Taxonomy (GTDB): domain Bacteria; phylum Pseudomonadota; class Gammaproteobacteria; order Burkholderiales; family SG8-41; genus PALSA-1004. The sequence goes on from CALQCM020000010.1 coordinate 94,653, forward strand.
GGAACAGCTCTACGCGCTGCCACAAACGAGCCAGATCACGCGCCACATCTGCGTCGAAGGCTGGAGCGCCATCGGCAAGTGGACGGGGGCGGCGTTCAAGACGTTTCTGGAGCGCGTCGGTGCCGACCTGACGGCGAAATACGTCGGCTTTAAATGTTCGGATGACTACTACACCAGTATCGACATGCAGACGGCCTTGCATCCGCAGACGCAGATGACCTTCAAGTTTGGCGAGCAGATTTTGCCGGTGAGTTACGGTTTTCCGATGAAACTGCGCATCCCGACCAAGCTCGGATTCAAGAACCCGAAGCACATCGCGGCGATTTTCATCACCAATGACAACCCCGGCGGCTACTGGGAGGACCAGGGCTACAACTGGTTCAGCGGTTCCTGAGCGTCAGGATTTTTTGGCGTGGCCGCCGAGCAGGGCGGCGGTCTGGCGGCGCATCGGTGCGCGCGCTGTGGTGCTTGCCGGTGCGGCACCGCCGTTCGTCAAACTCGACGGTTTCGGTTCGTAGGGCTTGCTGAAATCGAAGCCGCCGGCTGAGGCTGCATGTGCTGGTTTGGCCGCATGCACCGGTTTTGCCGCCGGCACCGCATGCAAATTGCCGCGCGGCGCACGGTGCTCGCTGGCGCTGCGTTCTTCGTGATGACGCGGCGCACGCGGGCGAGCGCCGGCAAGTTCCGGCATCGGCAGGCGTTCGAGCTTGCGCTTCAATTCACGCTCAATATCGTCGAGCATGCGTTTTTCATCGCTGCAGACCAGTGAAATCGCTTCGCCCGGGCTGCCGGCGCGGCCGGTGCGGCCGATGCGGTGGATATAGTCTTCCGCGGCGTACGGCAGTTCGAAGTTGATCACGAACGGCAGTTGTTCAATGTCGAGGCCGCGTGCGGCGATGTCCGTCGCCACCATGACCTTCATGGTCCCGTTTTTGAAGTCCTCAAGTGCCTGCATGCGTTCGCCCTGGGTGCGGTCGCTGTGAATCGCGGTCGCGGGCACGCCATCGCGCACCAGTTCGCGCATCAGGCGGTTGGCATCGCGTTTGGTGCGCACGAACACCAGCACCTGCTGCATATCGCGGCTCTTTATCAGATGTGCGAGCAGCAGGCCTTTGCGGTCGGCGTCCACTTCATACATGCGGTGCGTCACCAGATCGGTGGGCGCATTGCGCCGCGCCACCTCGATCGACACCGGATTGCGCAGCATCTGGTTGGCGAGGCGTTTGATTTCATCGGAGAAGGTGGCAGAGAACAACAGGCTCTGGCGTTCCGCCGGCAACAGCGCCAGGATGCGCTTAATGTCGGGCATGAAGCCCATGTCGAGCATGCGGTCAGCCTCGTCGAGGACGAGAATCTGAACCTGCGTCAAATTGACGGTTTTTTGTTGCACGTGGTCGAGCAGCCGGCCGGGCGTGGCAACCAGCACCTCGACGCCGGCGCGCAGCGCCTTGATCTGCGGATTGATATCGACGCCGCCGAAGACCACCGTTGAGCGCAGGGTCAGGTATTTGGAATATGCCGCGACGTTTTCTTCGACCTGGGCTGCCAGTTCGCGGGTCGGCGTGAGTATGAGTGCACGAATCGGGTGGCGTGCCGGCGAGGGGCTCGCGCTTTGCATCGGCGCCAGCATTTGCAGAATGGGCAGTGCGAATCCGGCGGTTTTACCGGTACCGGTCTGGGCACATGCCATCATGTCATGCTTGGCAAGCACCGGCGGAATGGCCTTGAGTTGAATCGGCGTCGGCTCGGTGTAACCTTGATCGGAAATTGCGCGCAACAGCTCGGGAAGCAACCCGAGCGACTCAAACGACATTGAGAAAAACTCCTGGGTTTCGGCGTACGCGCGCGCGACTTTCTGAGCGGCGTTCACTGGAAAATACGGACGGTGGCTGCGCTGCAGATGATACTGCGCGTGGCTCGCCGCAATCGACTACTGGTTGAGACAATGCTAAGCACTTGTTTTGCCATTATATCCTGTCTGCGGCCGGTTCGCCAGCAATGTTCCGCTGACTGCCGCAGACCGCGACCGACCGACGCCCCGCATAGTCTGGGTGTAATTTTCAATACTGGCCGGAAAGCACCGCTGTTTCATTGAAAAATATACGGATTTTCCACATAATGAGGGCTGATTGCGGTTCCTGCCGGCGTTTCATTCTTGGCGTAGAGGAAAACCAGTGTCGATCACGGTTCGTTCGGAAGAAATCACCGCCGCGGGTGCAACGCCCGCGTTTCCGCTGATATTGACCCTCGATTCAAACGGTATTCCACACCGCTGGATCACCTGGCAGCACGCCTGTTTTTATTATGCCAAGGATCAGGTTGCGTGGGCGGCGGGCGAACAGGCCTTTACCTTGGTCGGCGGGCGCAACCGGCTCTCCGGCGAACGCTCAAAAATTGTCGCCAGCAGCATCATCGCGATCAGGGGGCGGGCAATGGCGACGCGCGCTTTTAGCCAGGTGCCGCCGCTCAATAATCGCGAGCTGTTTCACCGCGACCGTTATCTTTGCGCCTATTGCGGCCATTTCCTGCCGGGGGCGAAGCTGACGCGCGACCACGTGGTGCCGTTTTCGCGCGGCGGGCGCGATGCCTGGATGAACGTTGTGGCGGCCTGTCGCCCCTGCAACGAAAGAAAAAGCGATCGCACGCCGGAAAAGGCGCGTATGGAACTGCTCTATCTGCCCTATGTGCCGAACCGCGCGGAGTATCTGATTCTGACCAACCGGCGGATACTCGCCGATCAAATGGAATTTCTGGCCCAGCACGTGCCGGCGCAAAGCCGCCTGCACCAGCCCGTCGCGCAATAATTCAGCCGCCGCGCTTGCGTATTTCCAGCATGACCTTCATCGCCTCTTCGGGCGTCAGGGCCTCGCGTTTGCGTTCGCGGAAAATCAGCCAGAACAGGGCGCCGTTGATCAACACCAGAATGACCTCGAGATAGAGGATGGTGGTGACGATGACGTGGTTGGTTTGGCGTGCAAAGATGAAATAAAAACCCTCGAAGGTCGGCAGTGCGGCGTTGGTCATGGCGAAAACCGATTCGAACGGCGGGAACAGCAGAATTACGACCAGGTTGATCGCGACAAAAATCAGCGTCACATTCTGCAGGCTGATGCGTTTTCGCGCGACGACCGATTTTTTGTCGCGCAGCAGCAGCAGGCCGATAAAAGCATTGATCAGCACTACGATGATCTCGAGGTAGAGCAGGCTCAGGTTGATCACCATGCCGGTGGTGTGCTGCGGATAGAATTCGAAGCCGCTGAATACCGGGATCTTGGTGTTGGCGATGGAATAAGTATCGAACGGCGGAAACATCAAGATCAACAGGATGTTGCCTGCCGCAAAAGCGAGCGCAATCGCCTGGTTCCTGTTCATTGCCTTTGCCGGCCCCGCAGGGCGGCCCCTGTCATCACCAGACCCCATTATAGGCGATTCGGCTGGCGCCAAGGCGCAGGGCGCCTACCGGCAGGGCGCGTTCAGCGCCTGCAATATCTCGCCGCTTTCGGCGTGTTGCACAAAGGCCGCAAGTTGCAGGTCGCGTGGTTTCCAGCCCGGATCGAAGGTGATGCGGATGTCATGAACGAGGCGCCCTTGTCCGTCGGGCCGCAACGGTGCGCTTAGTGCACGCACCACAAAATCATGTTTGAGCAGCGCGCCCCTGTTTTCGCCCGCCTTGACGGCAGTGGCCAGAACGTTTTCGTAGATGGCGATGTAGGTCTCCGCGTGGCGTGCTTCGGCAGCGGACACGGTGACATCGACACGCGCGTCGATGCCGGCGGCAGTGCGGCGTTGATGGATCGCGAGGGTCGCCCGCGGCGGCGACTGGTTGATCGCATTGGTCCTGGCATCAATGTTGTCGAGCAGCAGCGGGCGCTGGTCGCTGTGCCCATCGAGCAGAAACTGCGGCGTCACCACGAAGCGCGCGCCGCGGCGACGGCTCGATTGCCTCTGCCGCTCGCTGAATTGCGCCCGCGAAAACGGATCCGTCCAGCCGAGGTCGTTCCAGTAATCGACGTGAAAGGCCAGCGGCAGGAGATTGTCCGGCACCGATTTCTTCGCCGCGAGCCGGCTCAGCCATTGATCGGCCGGCGGGCAACTGCTGCAGCCCTCCGACGTGTAGAACTCCAGCAAG